>NZ_LMGS01000009.1:682317-1428815 GCF_001427505.1 Lysobacter sp. Root604
CGGGTACGTCGAACAACAGCGCGACGGCGACCGGCACCCCGCCGGGCGGCCAGCCGCCTGTGACGAGTCCGCCGGACACGACGACGACGCCGCTGGCGCCGGATCCGAGGCTGACGATCGATAAGACCACTACAACGGCGAACTACGCCGCCGTGGGCGACACGATCAGCTACAGCTACCTGGTGACCAACAGCGGCAACGTGTCGCTGACGGGCCCGGTGACGGTGGCGGACGACAAGACGACGGTGAGCTGCCCGGCGGTGACGACGGTCGGCAACCTGGACGGCGAACTGGATCCGAGCGAGTCGGTGACCTGTACGGCGACGTACACGGTGACCCTGGCCGATCTGAACAGCGGCAGCGTGACCAACATCGCCAGCGCGACGGCGGACGGCACGACGTCGCCGACCGATCAGGTGACGGTGAACGCGACGCAGACGCCTGCGCTGACCTCGGTCAAGGCCATGACGGCCAATGCCGACGAAGACGGCAGCGGCACGGTGACGGTGGGCGACACACTGACCTATGCCGTGACGATGACCAACACGGGCAACGTGAGCCTGGCCGACGTGGTGGTGACGGATAGCAAGATCACGCCGAACACCATCACCTGCGCCAGCGTGGCGCCGGCCGGCACCTGCGTGCTGACCGGTACCTATCGCGTGACCCAGACCGATGCCGATGCCGGCAACGTGGTCAACGCCGCGGTGGTCACCACGTCCACCCCGGGTGTGTGCCCGGCCGGCTCGACGGCGGCGGAGTGCAACCCGACCGTCACCGTGCCGGTGATCCAGACGGCGCAGCTGACCTCGACCAAGGCCATGACGACCAACGCCGACGAAGACGGCAGCGGCACGGTGACGGTGGGCGACACGCTGACCTACAGCGTGACGATGACCAACACGGGCAACGTGAGCCTGGCCGATGTGGTGGTGACCGATAACAAGATCACCCCGGCTTCGATCACCTGCGCCAGCGTTGTGCCGGGTAACACCTGCGTGCTGACCGGCACGTACCGGGTCACCTTGGCCGATGCCAATGCCGGCAACGTGGTCAACGCCGCCGTGGTCACCACCAGCACGCCGGGCACCTGCCCGCCGGGCTCGACCGCGCCGGAGTGCAACCCGACCGTGACCGTGCCGGTGATCCAGACGCCTGCGCTGAGCTCGGTCAAGGCCATGACCGGCAACGCCGACGAGGACCGCAACGGTGCGGTGAGCGCGGGCGACACCCTGACCTACACCGTGACGACGACAAATACGGGCAACGTGACCCTGACCGATGTGGTGGTGACGGACAGCAAGATCGTGCCGAACACCGTCACTTGCGCCAGCGTGGCGCCGGCCGGCACCTGCGTGCTGACCGGTACCTACCGCGTGACCCAGGCCGACGTCGACGCGGGTAGCGTGTTCAACGCCGCCGTGGTCACCACCAGCACGCCGGGCGCCTGCCCGGCGGGTTCGGCCGCGCCGGAGTGCAACCCGACGTTCACGGTCGTGATCCAGGGCCGTCCGGCCATCGCCGCGACCAAGACCGCGACGCTGACCACCGACCTGGGTACGGTCGGGACGGGCAATGCCGGCGACGTGATCACCTACGCGGTGACGGTCACCAATACCGGCAATGTCACCCTGACCAACCTGACCGCGCTGGACACCTACGAGAACGGCACGCCGACCACGCTGACGTGTGCGCCGACCACGCTGACGCCGGGGGCCATGGCCACCTGCAACAGCTACACGCACACCATCACCGAGGCCGAAGCCAACGCGGGCGGCACCCTGGACAACGTCGTGGTCGCCACCGGCACCCACGCCTCGACCAGCCAGACCGCCACGGTTACCGCCACCAGCACCGCGGTCGTGACCGTGGAGCCGCTGGCGACCACCCTGCGCGTGAGCAAGCAGGCCAATCCGCGCGACGTGAAGATCGGCGACCTGGTCCGCTACACGGTGACGATCGAGAACACCGGTCGGGTCGACGCGACCGATGTCACGGTGATCGATACGCCGCCGGCCGGCTTCAGCTACGTCGCCAACAGCCTGCAGGTCGCCGACACCGACGGTGCCGGTCGCCTGGTGGGTACCTTCCCGGTGCGGGTCGACCAGGTCGACATCGTCGCGGGCGGGCGCGCCACCCTGGTGTACCTGCTGAAGGTCGGCGCCGGCGTGCGGCCGGGCGTGCACGTCAATAGCGTGTTCGCCGAGGACAACGGCGTGCGCTCGAACGTGGCCACCGCGCAGGTGCAACTGGTTGCCGATCCGCTGCTGGATGAGTCTCTGATCATCGGCACCGTGTTCGACGACCGCGACCAGGACGGCTGGCAGGATCCGGCCGGGCTCAGCGGTATCCGCATCCAGGGCGGTTTCGCCCCGGGCGCCTACGTCGCCAACTCGACCACGGTCGATCGCGGCACCGGCCCTGCGCCGGAAGCCGATGCGAGCTCGCCGCTGCTGCATGGCATCGAGCTGGGCACGATCTCCGCCCGTCAGTCCGACGCCGATCCGATCGCCGCGCACCGCGTGGTGATCAGCCAGACGCTCAACGCGCTGGACTTCGACGACGGCTTCGCGCTGACCACCGCCGAGGGCTTGACGGTGCGCATGGACAAGGCCGGCAACAGCCGCGTCGAGCGCAGCGGCGACGCCGCCAAGGGTCTGACCGGTGCCGATCCCAAGGTCGAGCGCCGCGTGGCCCAGGTCGAGGGCGGCTATCGGGTCGACTACATCGTCAGCAATGCCGGTGTCGACGAACGCGGCATCCCGGGCGTGCGAGTCGCGTCGGTGGAAGGCCTGCTGATCGAAACCGATCAGTTCGGTCGCTACCACCTCGAGGGCGTGGCCGGCGGGCCGTGGGAGCGCGGGCGCAACTTCATCCTCAAGGTCGATCCGGCCACCCTGCCTCCGGGCAGCGTGTTCACCACCGACAACCCGGTGGTGCGCCGTGTGACTCCGGGCCTGCCGGTGCGCTTCGACTTCGGCGTGCGCCTGCCCCCGGGCGAGATCCCGGGCGCCAAGGAGCAGGTCGAGATGCGGATAGGGGAGGTCTTCTTCGCCCCGGGCAGTGCGGCGGTCACGCCGCAGTACCTGCCCGCGGTGGAGAAGATGGCCGAGAAGGTGCGCGAGTACGGCAGCGGCGAAGTCGTGATCGTCGCCCAGGGCGAGTACGAGACCCTGGCAATGGATCGTGCGCTGGCGGTGCGCAAGGCGCTGGAAGACATGTTGACGCCCGAGCAGTTCAAGGCGCTGACGGTCAGCGTGCGCACCGAGGCCGAGCGGCCGGAGTCGATCGTGGTCGGCTTCGCCGAGTGGCCGCTGTTGGGCGAGATCCTGTTCGACACCGACCGCAGCACGATCAAGCCGCAGTACCTGCCGCTGATCGACAAGATGGCTGTCGCGATCGAGCAGATGCGCTCGACCCGGATCGTCATCACCGGTCACACCGACAAGCGCGCTTCGGACGACTACAACGTCGCCCTCGGCATGCGCCGCGCCAAGGCGGTCTACGACGCTATCGCAGCCAAGATCAGTCCGGAGCTGCGGCGCACGTTCCGCGTCGATCTCAGCAACGATCCGGCCGCCCCTGCCGGCGATACCGAGAAGTGAAGGGGGATGCCATGAAGATGAAACTGCTCGATTACACCCTCATCGGCATCCTCGCCGGCCTGGCGTCGGTCGCTTCCGCACAGGAAGCGAAGGCGCCGGAACCGGCGAAGGCGGCCAGTCTGGATTGCGGCGACCAAGGTTGCCGCAGCGAAGACGGCATGCTGTTCGAGCTGCGCACGCGCGGCGAGCGGCAGCCGGTGACCCAGGGCACCACCGACGGCTCCAGCTCGCAGACCCTGCAGCCGGATCGTCGCGTGTCGGTGGAGGTGGAGGACTCGCGCTCGACCTGGAAGGACGCCTTGGCGCCCGGCCAGGCGGTCGCGATCGGCAAGTGGTCCCTGCAGCTGCCCGGCGGCGGCGTGGTCTGGGCGACCGAGGATCCCAACCTCGGCCAGCCGCAGTTCAACGTCTCCGCGCCCTCGCTGCTGGCCTACGACGGCACCCGCGTGGTCAAGCCGGTGCGCTTCTACGCCTACAGCAATTACGCGGCCTTCATCCAGCGCGCGCAGGTGCTGATCTACCGCGCCAGCGACAGCGACCTGGTGACGCCGCTGGCCACCGTCGAACTGCCGACCGCTTCGGTCAGTGAGGCGACCTGGGACGGCGCCTTGCCGTCCGGGCTGGAACTGCGCACCGGCGACGAACTGATCTACATCGTGCGCGCGCATGGCGCCGATGGCAGCTACGACGAGACCTATCCGCGCCGCTTCCAGCTGGTGCGCCCGGAAGAAGCCGAGCGCGGCCTGCAACTGTTGCGCGATTCGGTCGAGAAGAAACTGGGCAGCAGCTTCGATGCCGAGGAAGCCGAACAGCGCAGTCTGCTGGACGGCGTGTTCGGCGAGAACAGCCTGCGCCAGCAGAACATCGCGGTGTACGGCTCGCGCATCCGCATCCAGGGCCGCAACATCCCCACCGGCTACACCCTCAAGATCAACGGCCAGAGCCATCCGATCGATCTCGAGCGCAAGATGGTGGCCGAGTACCTGGTGCCGGTCGGCAAGCATCGCTTCGATGTCGAAGTCGGCGGCGGTGCGGGCAAGGCCTCGCACCAGGAGCTGGATATCGACGTCACCGGCCGCTACATGTTCGCGGTCGCGCTGGCAGACCTGACCGCGTCCAAGACCAGCGTGTCCGGCTCGATCGAGCCGCTGGCCGCCGACGATCGCTTCGACGACGGCTTCCTGCTCGAGGGCCGCCTCGCGTTCTATCTGAAGGGCAAGATCAAGGGCAAGTATCTGGTGACCGCGCAGGCGGACACCCAGGAACGCGAAGTCAGCGAACTGTTTAACGGCTTCTGGGACGCCGATCCGCAGGACGTGTTCCGCCGCCTGGATCCGGACCAGTACTACCCGGTCTACGGCGACGATTCGACCACCTATCGCGACGTCGACACGCAGGGCCGGCTCTATCTGCGCGTGGACTGGGACAAGAACCAGGCGCTGTGGGGCAACTTCAACACCGGCATCACCGGCACCGAGTACGGCCAGTACAGCCGTTCGCTGTACGGCGGCGCCGTGTCCTGGCGCAGCCGCCGCACCACCGAGGTCGGCGAACCCGGCACCGAGTTGCGTGCGTTCGGTTCGCAGGCGCAGTCCGCGCCCGGTCACAGCGAGTTCGTCGGCACCGGCGGCAGCCTGTACTACCTCAAGCACACCGACGTGCTGCCGGGCTCGGACAAGGTCGTGCTGGAAATTCGCGACCTCACCACTGGCCGGGTCGAGAACCGGGTCGAGCTGGTGCGCGGCGCCGATTACGAGATCGACGAGCTGCAGGGCCGACTGCTGCTCTCGCGTCCGCTGGCCCAGGTCACGCGCGAGAACGTGCGTACGCTGACCCGCGACACGCCGCTGGACGGCTATGCGCAGATGCTGCTGGTCGACTACGAATTCGTGCCCAGCGGTTTCGATGCCGACGAGCTCACCCTCGGCTTCCGCGGCAAGCACTGGTTCGGCGAGCACGTCGCCGTCGGCGCGACCTATGTCGACGAGAACCGCGCCGGCGAAGATTATTCGCTGCGCGGCGCCGATCTGACCCTGCAAGCCGGTCGCGGCACCTACCTCAAGCTCGAGCAGAGCCGTACCGAAGCCAACAGCGCGCCGATCTTCCGTTCCGACAACGGCGGCCTGAGCTTCACCGAGATCACCTCCGGCCTGGGCGCGCATTCGGGCGAGGCCAAGTCGGTCGAGGCGCGGGTCAACTTCAAGGAACTGGGCTGGAGCCAGGACGACTGGACGGTCGGCGCCTGGTGGCGTCGGGTCAGCGACGGCTATTCGATCTCGCGCCTGAGCACGGGCGAGGACATCGAGGAACGCGGCGCCGAGTTCCAGGGCCAGCTCGGTCCGGCGGTGCGTCTGTTCGGCCGCTACTCGATCGCCGAGCGCGGGCCGGAGTCGCTGACCCAGGCCCAGCTCACCGGCGAGTGGCGGCTCAACGACGATGCCACCCTCAGCGCCGAGCTGCGCCGCGTCGACGAGCAGCGCCTGAGCGGCGACGCCGTGGGCACGCTCGCCGCGCTGCAGTACAAGCAACGCATCGGCACCCAGCTGGAGCTGTTCGGCACCGCCCAGCTCACCCTGGACGACGACGGCGGCAAGTACGCCGACAACAACGCCTACTCGCTGGGCGCGAAGTACCTGTTCGGCGACCTGTCCAGCATCGGCGCGGAGCTGACCACCGGCGACCGCGGCGACGCGGCCAAGATCGACGCCGAGTACCGCATCAATCCGGAGCACACGGTCTACGGCAGCTACACCTATTCGACCGACCGCAGCGACTACGACCCCTTGTTCGGCGACCGCGTCAACGGCGGCTGGACCCTGGGCCAGCGCTGGCGCCTGTCGAACCAGGTCAACATGTTCAACGAAAGCCAGTTCCTGAAGCAGCCCGACGAGTCCGGCCTGGCCCACACCTTCGGCATGGATTTCTATCCCGGCGAGGGCTGGAACCTGGGCTTCACCCTGCAGAACGCGACCCTGTACCGCGAGCTCAACCTGGGCCAGGTCGACCGCCGCGCGATCAGCCTGAACGGCGGGCGCAGCTCGGTCGACACCCAGTGGCAGAGCAAGCTGGAATGGCGCCGCGATACCGGGGCCGAGCGCCGCGAGCAGTGGGTGACCACCAACCGCTACCTGCACAAGTTCAACGAGAGCTTCCGCGTCGCCGGCCGTTTCAATTATTCGGAGACCAAGGATCAGCTGAACGCCGAGGCCGGGGCCAAGTTCGTCGAGGGCAATGCCGGCTTCGCCTGGCGCCCCTACGACAGCACGCGCTGGGCGCTGCTGGGCAAGTACACCTACCTCTACGACGTGTCCTCGCTGCCGCAGGTGGGCCCCAATGTGGCCAGCTACGACCAGCGCAGCCAGGTGCTGGCCCTGGAAGGCGTCTACAACCCGGACCATCACTGGGAGTTCGCCGGCAAGCTGGCGCGCCGTGAGGGCAGCGTGCGTTACGGACGTCTGCAAGGCGAGTGGGCCGATTCCTCGGCGACCTTCGGAGCCGTTCAGGTTCGTTACGAACTCGACGAGGTCTGGCACGGCCTGGCCGAGTACCGCTGGTTGGGCGTGAAGGACGGCGGCGACCGCCAGGGCGTCCTGCTGGGCGTGGACCGCGACGTGGGCCGGAACTTCCGCGTCGGCGTCGGCTACAACTTCACCGAGTTCAGCGACGACCTGACCGACTTCGATTACGACCACAAAGGCTGGTTTCTTAACCTAGTGGGGAGTTATTGACGATATTGCGTTGTATTCGGCGCTAGCTCACCGAATGCGAATGCAGCGATACCGCGACCCGACCGCCCCCTAGCGGCCGGGTTTTCGGAAGGGCAACACGGCCAGGACCGGCCGTGGCGCCCGGTGGATGCGGCCGGTACGGCGCGAACCATGGGATGGCTACACAGCGGCTACAAGCAACACCGACAGGAACGTCAAACAACAACAAGGATCGCTGCAAGTGATTCGACGCGCGACAACTACAAAGCGAAAGCGCGTCGTTTGCTCCATTCGTAATCAACTTTCCATTCGAGGTGCGATATGAAGGAAACCAGACGTAGGATGACGCTGAATCTCGCCGGGACCGAGATGCAGTTCCTGGAGGATCTGTGCGTGCGCAAGGGCGTCAGCAAGACGGCCGCGATCCGCCAGGCCTTGCGCCTGTACCAAGTAGTCGAAGACCGAGTCGATTCGGGCAAGAAGCTCTATTTCGTCGACGGCGCCACCAAGGAGCGATCCGAGCTGATGCTGCTCTAGTGTGCTTATGAGCGCGCTTCGCGAGGCGTGCGACAGGGATACTCGTCGGTTCCCGTCGCACGTCGATCCACGGCCGCGGAGCCAGCCCATCGATCGACGAGCGCGTACCGATAGGGATACGCGGCGGCGGACGTCGCTCACGGCGGCCGCTCGCGGAGCAAGCAGACCAGGCCCGATCGCGGGCCCGGTCGCGGAAGCGTTGGACCGGCCGCTACGGCCGGGTTTTACAGCCGGCCGGCGACGGCGTCGGGCTGGCGGACGCAGCGGGTTCTACGACAACCCCCTGTGCCGCAACCGCTGCGTGCGCGTCGTCGGGGCCGCCGCGGGCCACGGTGCCGTATCCTGCGCATCCCGCTAGCGCGCATCCGGCCGTGATCGCCGCCTCGCCGTGATCCAAGTCCCGCTGTGATCCAAATCCTGGTCTACCTGCGCTATCTGGCCGTGGCCGGTCAGTGTCTGGCGATCGCGTTCGTGGTTCAGCGCCTGGGCCTGGCCCTGCCGGTGGCGCCGCTGCTGGGCATATCGTTGGGCTTGCTGGCGTTCAATCTGGCCAGCCATCTTTGGCTGAGGCGGCATGGCGAAGGCGGCGCGCGTGCGCTCGCGCTGCAACTGCTGATCGATACCCTGGCGCTGACCGCCTTGCTGTACTGGTCCGGCGGCCCGGCCAACCCTTTTGTGTCGCTCTACCTGGTGCCGGTGGCGTTGGCCGCGATCGCGCTGGAGATCGGGCCGATGATCGGCCTGACCGTGCTGACCGCCGCGCTCTACACCTGGCTGCTCGGCCACCATCAGCCGCTGCCGCACGCGCATGGCGAGGACGGCTTCGGCCTGCACGTGACCGGCATGTGGGTGAACTTCCTGCTCAGCGCCGCGATCATGGCGGTGGTGCTGGGACGCTTCATGGCGATCGTGCGCGATCAGCGCCGGCGCCTGGCGGCCGCGCGCGAACGCGCGATGCGAGACGAATCGCTACTGGCCTTGGGCTCGCTGGCCGCGGGCACCGCGCACGAACTCAATACCCCGCTGACCACGATGGGCCTGCTGTTGGACGACTGGTCGCGGCATCCGCAGGCGCCCAGCACCGACGACCTGGCCAGCATGCGCGACCAGCTCACTCACTGTCGCGAGCACGTGCGCGCCTTGGCCGCGCTGGCGCGACGCGGCGCCCTGGGCGAGGCCACCATCGAGGGCGCCGACGCGTTCGTGCGCGACGGCCTGGAGCGCTGGCTGCTGCTGCGCCCCGGCGTCGAGGTGACGACGACGCTGGATGCGGGCGAGCGGCGCCTGCGCGTGGATCCGGGCCTGCCGCAGGCCCTGCTCAATCTGCTCAACAACGCCGCCGACGCCAACGAGGCCGCGGGCGCGCCGGCGCGCATCGAAGTGAGCACGCAATGCGACGGCGACTGGCTGCGCATCGCCATCGCCGATCGCGGCCACGGTCCCGGGCGCGCCACCGACGCGGTCTCGATCGACCGCCATGGACCGGGCTTGGGGCTGGGTCTGCTGATTTCCAACGCCAGCATCGAGCGCAGTCGCGGCCGGGTGCGCCGGATCGCGCGCGTGGGCGGCGGTTGCATCACCGAGATCGAGCTGCCGCTGCTGGATCCGGCGGAGGAATACGCTTGAGTCTGCCCGCGCGCTTGCTGGTCATCGACGACGATGCGGCGTTCTGCCGCATCCTGGTGCGGCATCTGCAGCGCTGCGAGGTCGATACCTGCCTCGCCCACGACGCGGGCACGGCGTTGCGAGCGGCCGAGGCCTTCAGGCCCGACGGCGTGCTGCTGGATCTGAAGCTGGGCGCCGACAACGGCCTGCTGCTGATCCAGGCCCTGCGCGAACGCCGTCCACACGCGCGCATCGTGCTCGCCACCGGCTATGCCAGCATCGCCACCGCGGTCGATGCGATGCGACGCGGAGCGTGGAACTATCTGCCCAAGCCCTTCGACATCGACGCGTTGGCGCGCGCGTTCGAGCACGCGCCCGAGCAGGCGCCGCCGCCCGCCGAGGCGCCGTCGTTGCGGCGTCAGGGTTGGGAGCATGTGCAGCGGGTGTTGGCCGACTGCGGCGGCAACGTGTCCGCGGCGGCGCGCGTGCTGGGGGTGGACCGGCGCACCTTGCAACGGCGGCTGGCGAAGCGGCCGGTGCGTGAGCGGCTTTGAGGGTGGGGCTTGGATGGGTGGGGCGGTAAGAGCAAATCCCCCCTAGCCCCCCTTTTTCAAAGGGGGCGATTAGAGCGGTCGCTTTTGGGGTATTCGAGAGCGCGCGGTTATCACCGTAGGTTCGTTCCAACGGCGGCGAACAGCGCATCGACGTAGGACGATCAGGCCCCGACTCGAAAGCCCGCCAGGCTGCCCCACGAAACAACGCAAACGATTCCCCCCTTTGAAAAAGGGGGGCTAGGGGGGATTTGCTTTGGCTGTGTCCTCCCACCCTACCGACGAAAAAATCCTCAGCGACCGTCGTGCGTCTTAGCCCCCAGCGCGCGCACCTGGAAACGCACCGTCGCGCTGCCCGCATGTTCGAAGCGCAGTCGCGCGCTCACCGTGTCGCCTTGCTTGAATGGACGTTTCGGGGCGATGAACATCAGGTGGTAACCGCCCGGCTGCAGCCGCACCGTCGCGCCCGCCGGCAGCGGCAGGCCGTCGCGTAGCTGACGCATGCGCATCACGCCGCCATCGTGGCTGACTTCGTGGATCTCTACGCGCTCGGCCGCGTCGCTGCTCACCTCGAGCAGGCGGTCGTTGCGTTTGCCCGCATTGATCACGCGCATGAAACCGACCGCGACACCGACGCCGGGCGGCGTCGCGCGCGACCAGGCGTCGGCGACGCGCAGCGCGCCCACGGGCTGGCCTTCGCCGACCCAGCCTGCGAGCAAGCCGGCGGCGAGCAGCGCCGCCGGCGCCAGACCCCAGCGCCTCACAACGCCACCTCGATCCGGTCCAGCAGGGTCAGCGTGCGCGCGGCGCCATCGCGACCGCGCGCGATCAACAGCGCCAGCAAGGCGCCCCATAGGATCAGCAAGGCGCCGACGAAGGCGAGCAATGCGTGCATGCGATTCTCCCGAGGTAGCTGAGTGGCCCGTCATTGCGGGCGCCATTCCAGGCCGACATAGAACGAGCGGCCGTCGCCCGGCAGGAAGTTGCGTCCGTCCTGGCCGCGCGCGTCGGCGATCACGTTGGTGCTGGCGATCCAGCGCCGGTCCCGCAGGTTGCGGGCGTCGAGGAACCAGCGCCAAGCGCCGTCGATCTGGCCGCCGACGCGCAGGCCAAGCAGGGTGTAACCGGGCGCGCGATAACTGTTGGCGTGATCGACGTAAGCGCCTTGCGGCACCCATTCCAGGTTGGGCTCGAGATACAGACGTTCGCCGGTGGACCAGCGCAATTGCGTCCGCAGCTGTTGGCGCGGAATGCCGGCCAGGCGGCGGTTGCCGTAAACCGGATCGGCGTCGAAACGGAAGTCGTTATAGAGGTAGTGGGTCGACAGCAGCCAGGTCGGATGCGGGCGCCAGCTCAGGCCCAGTTCCAGGCCCTGATGCAGGGTGCGGTCGGCGTTGATCGTGCCCAGCGGATTGCCGGCCTCGTCGTTCAAGGACAGCAATTCGCCGTCGACGCGGGCGCGGTACAGCGCCGCGTCCAGCGACAGCGCCTCGCGCTGCAGACGCAGGCCGAGTTCGGCCGAGCTTGCGCGTTGCCGATCGACCTGACTCACGCCCGGGCCGCCGGTGAGCTCGCCGAAACTGGGCGGCTCCAGGCTGCGGCTGAGGTTGGCGTAGACCTGCGCGCGCTCGTCGATCAGATAGCGCAGGCCGAGCTTGGGACTGAGGCCGTCGTAGTCGACGTCGAAACTCTCGTCGCGGCCGCCGCTGATGTAGCGATCGCGCGAACGCCGCTGCGCGTCCATGGCCTGCGCGCCCAGCGCCAGCACCCAGCGCGGATCCAGCCAAGTCTGGTTTTCGATGTACAGGCGGCGATTGCGGGCGCGCTGGTCGAAGCGGTTGCTGCGCGCGCCCGCTCGTCCGCTCAGATTGAAGTAGCGATCGTCGTCGGTATCGCCCTGCGCCCAGCCCAAGCCGGCCACGAACAGGTTGCGGCAGCCCGCGAGCTCGCCTTCGGCGCGCCAGCGCAGGTCCAGGCCGTAGTCCTGCGAGCGCTGCCGCAGTACCTGGAAGATCGGATGGTCCAGCGCCTTGTCGGCGTAGTAGACCGATACGCTGAGGCTGCGGCCTTGCGACGGTGTCCAGGCCAGGCGTGCGCCGAGCCGGTCCAGGCGATAGTCGCGACGCTGGTCCAGGGCGAGGTTGGCGGGCGCGGCCAGTCGCGGATCGCGCCGCGCTTCGGCCAGGGTCAGGTTGCCGGGCAGCTGCGAGCGCGTATCGACATGGGTGAGGTAGACGCGTGCATCCAGCTCGTCGTTGATGCGCCAGCCGGCGTTGCCGAACAGCCGGTAGTTCTCCTGCCGGGCGTGATCGCGATAACCGTCCTGATGCACGCCGCTGAGGCTGAGGTAGCCGTCGGCGCGCCCGGATACGCCGGCCACCGCGACCTGGCCGCGGCGATAGCCGTCGCTGCCGGTCTCGGCGCGCAGCACGATCGGTGGCGTGTCATAGCCTGTGGGCGAGACGAAGTTGATCGCGCCGCCCAACGTCGCCGCGCCGTACTCGAGCGCGTTGGCGCCGCGATGGATCTCGATGTAGCGCGCCGACAGCGGCTCCACCGCCTGGAAGTCGTAGCCGCCATCGGCGAGGTTGAGCGGGCTGCCGTCCTGCAGCAGTTCCAGGCCGCGGCCGTGGAAGCTGCGCTGCAGGCCGGAACCGCGAATCGACAGCCGCGCTTCGTCGGCGCCGAAGCGCGGTTGCACGAACACGCCGGGCGCGTAGGACAGCGCATCGCTGAGGGTGCCGACGCGGCCTTCGCGATAGCGCTCGGCATCGACCAGCGCGGTCGCGCCGGGGCGCTCGTCCAGCCGGCGTCGGGCGCGTTCGATGTCGTCCACCGTGTCCGGCCGCGCGGCCACGCCATGCACTTCGACCCGGGCCAGGGTCGGCGCATCGCCGTCCTCGGCATGCGCGGGCAGGGCGAGGCCGATCGCGAGGGCGAGCAGAGCTGGGCGGGCGACGCGAGGCATGCGGTGGCGTTCCTGAAGCGCGGAAGCCGACCATGCTAGGCAGCGCGCCTCGCGCTGCCGATGCGGCAAAACGCCGCACCCGCCGCGCTCAGCGGAAGTGGGCGCGCAGCACCGCGTCGGCTTCGAGCAGGGCGGCCGGCGCGCCGCGCGGCGGCGCCAGCAGGCGGAACGCGACCGGCGGCAGGGCCGGCAGGCGCAGCGCGCGTGGCGCCGGCACCAGGCCGTCGACGATGGCCGAGGCGTTGAGGCAACCCACGCCCAGCCCGGCCGCGATCGCCGACTGCAGACCGGCCACGCCGCTGCAGGTGTGCGCGACGGTGTGGGCGATACCGCGCTGTTCGAGTGCGCGCACCGCGCTGCGATGCACGGCGCAGCTGTCCGGCAACAGCACCAGCGCCAGCGGTTCGCCCGGGCGCGGCCGGAAATGCGGCGCCGCCAGCCAGGACAGCGCTTCGCGGCGCAGCGCGCGACCGCCGGCGCGGCCGGGTTTGATCTCCATCACCAGGGCCAGATCGTAGTCGCGCCGGGCATGGCCTTCGACCAGGGCCGCGCTCTGGCCCACAGTCACCCGCAGGCGCAACTGCGGGCAGGCACGCGCGACATGGCGCAGCAGCGCGGCGACCTCGGACGGGCGGAAGTAGTCGCTGATCGCCAGGCGCACTTCGGTGGCGGGCGCGTGGTCCTGCACGTCGCGCAGGGCCAGTTCGCCTATCGCCAGCAGTTGGCGCGCATGCGCGAGCAGGCGTTCGCCGGCCGGGGTCGGGCGCACGCCGGCGCGCGAGCGCAGCAGCAGGGGCGCGCCGGCCACGGCTTCGAGTTTCTGCAACTGCTCGCTGATCGCCGATTGCGAGCGGAACACCACCGCGGCGCCGCCGGAAATGCTGCGCGCGTCGACCACGGCGACGAAGGAGCGGAGCTGTTCCAGGTCCAGGCTGCGCAATGCGGCGGCTCCCAACGAGGCGACGTCCATCGGAATATCCGATGGATGACATTCAATAATCCCGCTATTCCGATAATAGCGGCGGCGCTAGTGTGATCCCACACCCGCCACAGGAACAAGCCCATGCCGCACATCGCCCTGCTGATTTCCGGACAGCCCGACGCCGCGCTCACGCGTGCGGTCGCGGCCGCGATCGCCGACCTCACCGTCGAGGTGCTGGGCAAGCCGCGCGAGCTGATCGCGCTGACCCTGCAGTACCTCGATCCCGCGCAGTGGATCATCGACGGCCATCCGCTCAGCGACTCCGGCCGCAACGCGTTCCAGCTGGATATCAGCATCACCGACGAGACCAACACCAAGGCCGAGAAGGCGCGTTACCTGGCTCAGGTGTATGCGCGCATGGAGGAACTGATCGGCAACCTGCACCCGACTTCCTACATCCACGTGATCGACGCCCGCGCCGCCGCCTACGGCTACGGCGGCCTGACCCAGGAGCGGCGTTACCAGCTGGCCGCGCGTTAGCCGGTCTCGCCCGCGATCTGCGCCAGCAGCCAGTCACGCAGCGCCGCGACCTCGGCGCTGGGCGGCCCGTTGTCGGCGTAGACCAGGTTGTGGCGATAGCCTTCCAGTGTGGGCCCGAACGGCTGCACCAACAGGCCGCTGGCCAGGTCGTCGGCGACCAGGGACAGACTCAGCAGGGCCACGCCCTGACCGGCGATCGCGGCCTGGATGGCGTGGCTGTCGTCGGTGAAGCGCAGGCCGGCGTCGACCGCGACGCCTTGCAGGCCCGCGCGTTCGCACCAGCCGCGCCAACTCGGCGTGCGCGCGGCGGGATGCCGCCATTCCACATGCAGCAAGGGCAGGGCGCGCAGGTCCTGCGGCGCGTGCAGCCCCAGGCGTGGGCTGCACACCGGCGCGAAACGGTCCTCGATCAGCGGCAGGCAGACCAGGCCGGGGTAGGGGCCTTGGCCGTAGCGGATCGCCGCGTCGGCGACGCCGGCCAGCAGGTCGACCGGATCGTCGGACGCGTGCAGGCGCAGATCGAATTCCGGGTAGGCGGCGCGGAACGCCGCCACGCGCGGCACCAGCCACTTGGCGGTGAACGACACCGTCGCCGACAGGGTGATCGCGCGACGGGCGCGGCGCGCGGCGATCGCCGCGATCGCGGCGGCGAAGGCGTCGAACCCCTCGCGCAGCACGGGGTATAAGCGCGCGGCATCGGCGGTCAGGGCGACCTGGCGCGTGCGGCGCTCGAACAGGCGTACGCCCAGTTGTTCTTCCAGCAAGCGGATCTGATGGCTGATCGCGGTCGGGGTGACCGCGAGCTCGTCGGCGGCGCGCTTGAAGCTGGCCAGGCGCGCGGCGGCCTCGAATGCGCGCAGGGCGCCGAGCGGGGGCAGGCGACGGGGGTTCATGGATGCGAAAAATTCATCTGATGCCTGAGGAATCGGAGTTTGTCGTCCTGCAATAGTGCGCGTCAAATGGGCGCCTAAGCCGGGAGTCGCGATGCTTATCAATGAGTATCGCTCATGCATTCCGGCGCCACTCCGAGACTGCCGCCATGACCCGATTGCTCCACCTCGATGCCAGTGCCCGCCCCCACGGTTCCGACACCCACGCCCACGGTTCGCACACGCGCCGCCTCAGCGCGCGCTTCGTGCGGCGCTGGCAGGCGCTGCGGCCGCAGGATCCGGTGGACTACCGCGATGTTGGCCAGTCGCCGCCGGCGCCGGTCAGCGGGGCCTGGATCCACGCCGCATTCACGCCCGCCGCCCAGCGCGAGCCGTGGATGCGCGAGACCCTGGCCGAGAGCGACGCCCTGGTCGATGAGCTGATCGCCGCCGACGTGATCGCGGTCGGCCTGCCCATGTACAACTTCAACGTCCCGGCCCAGTTCAAGGCCTACATCGACAACGTGGTGCGGGTCGGCCGTACCTTCGGCTTCGACCGCAGCCGCGGCGCCGAGCCCTACTGGCCGCTGTTGGCCGAAGCTGGCAAGACCCTGGTGCTGCTGGGCTCGCGCGGCGACTACGGCTACGACGGCGAACGCCTGGGCCATCTCAACCACGGCGAAGCCAGCGTGCGCACCGCGTTCGGCTATCTGGGCATCGTCGACGCGCACGGCGTGGCGATCGAGTACGACGAGTTTGCCGACGCGCGTCTGGCCGCATCGATCGCCGACGCGGAAGCGCGCGTGGATGCGCTGGTCGAGGACTTGGTGGCGGCCCGCAGCCTGCGCGACGCGGCCTGAGCCGGGCCCGCGCGCATGGCGCTTTGATTTTCCGCGCGCGCCACCTAATGTGGGCGGCCCACGCCGCCGCCCGCGGCCGATCGAACCTCGCGCGACCTTGAGAACCGTTTCCGCCACCCGCTATGTCACGCCGCTGCGCGAAGGCGGTTCGCTGCCGGCCGTGGTCGAGGGCGACGACGACGGCCTGTACGTGCTCAAGTTCCGCGGCGCCGGCCAGGGCCGCAAGGCCTTGATCGCCGAGTTGATCGGCGGCGAGCTCGCGCGCGCGCTCGGTCTGCCGATGCCGGAGATCGTGCTGGCCGAGCTCGACCCAGAACTGGCGCGCACCGAGCCCGATCCCGAGATCCAGCACCTGATCCGCGAAAGCGCCGGCCTCAACCTGGCGCTCGACTACCTGCCCGGCGCGGTCAATTACGACCCGCTGGTGGACCAGCCCGATGCGGCACTGGCCTCGCGCGTGGTCTGGTTCGACGCCTACCTGAGCAATGTCGACCGCACCGCCCGCAACACCAATCTGCTGATCTGGCATCGCCGCCTGCATCTGATCGACCACGGCGCCGCGCTGTATTTCCACCATGACTGGGACAGCGCGCAACGCGCCAGCGCGGGTACGTTCGCGCAGGTGCAGGACCACGTGCTGCTGCCGCTGGCGCGCGAGTTGCGTGCCGCCGACGCCGAGCTCGCGCCGCAGCTCACGCCGGCGCTGATCGAGCGCGTCGTCGGCCTGCTGCCCGATGCCTGGCTGGGCGACGAACCCGGCTTCGCCGATGCCGATGCCCTGCGTCGCGGCTATGCCGACTATCTCCAGCGCCGGGTCGCCGAGCGCGCCGGTTTCGTCGAGGAGGCCGTGCGTGCCCAATCGCGCTACCTATGACTACGCCGTGGTGCGGGTGGTGCCGCGCGTGGAGCGCGGCGAGTTCGTCAATGCCGGCGTGCTGGTGTCGTGCCCGGGCGCCGGCCTGCTCCAGGCCGGGATCGAGCTGGACGAAGCGCGCGTGCTGGCGCTGGACCCGAACCTGGATCTGGAATCGCTGCGCGCGCACCTGGCCGCGATCGAACGCATTTGCCGCGGCGGTCCGGGCTCCGGGCCGATCGGCGAACTGCCGGCGCGTGCGCGCTTCCACTGGCTGACCGCGCGGCGCAGTTCCATCATCCAGATGTCGCCCGTGCACACCGGGCGCTGCCTGCAGCCCGAGGGCGTCCTCGATCATCTGCTCGCGCGCATGGTGCGTCCGATCGCGCCGCAGGCGCGCTGACTCGCGTCGCGTCGCTCAGGCGCGGGTCGCGTCGCCTTGGCCGCCCAGCACCAGGGTAGTGCGGGTGCCGCGACCGACGTCGGACTCGAAGCTCAGGGTCCAGCCCAGGTGTTCGCACAGCCGCGAGATCAGGTCCAGGCCGATGCCGCCGCCGTCGCGGTCGCCGCCGCCGCGCGCGATGCGCGCATAGATCGCGCTGATTTCTTCCGGGCTCATGCCGTGGCCGGGGTCGTCGATGATCACCGTGGCCGGCGCCTGCAGCCGGATCAGGATTTCGCCGCGGTCGCTGTGTTCGATCGCGTTGCGCAGCAGGTTGCCGATTGCGGCCTGCACGATGGGCAGCGGCGCGACGATCTCGCAGGCCGGCAACGGCGCCAGGGTCAGGCGCAGGTGCTTGTCGCGGGTGAGCTGGCGATGGTCGTCGACGATCTCCGGCAGCAACTGGTCCAGGGCGACGCGGTCGCTGGCGCGGGCCAGGCGCGCGGGATCCTTGGCCAGGGCCAGCAGCAGCGAGATCAGCCGCTCCACGTCCTGCGAGGTGCGGCGGATGCGGCCTAGCTGGTGGCGTACGGGCGCGGGCAGGTCGGGCTGATCCAGGGCCAGCTCGGTGGCGCCCACGATCACCGCGATCGGGGTGCGCAGCTCGTGGCTGGCGCTGTCGATGAAGGCGCGTTCGCGCTCGACGAAGCGTTCGTTGCGCTGCAGGTAGTCGTTGAGCGAGTCGGCGATCACCACCAGTTCGGCGCTGGCCGCGTGCGGCACGTCGATGCGTTGGCCGGACTGATCGGGGCGCAGGCGCGCGATGCGCTCGGCCAAGGTGCTCAAGGGCTGCATCAGCCGATCCACGCCCAGCGCGATCAGCAGCGACAGCATCACCAGGGTCGTGATCGCCGCGCCGGCGATGGTCAGCGTCATGTCGAACTCGCGCGCCTCCAGGTCGCTGATGTCCAGCGACAGCACGACCCGGCGGCCGTCGATATCGCGCACCAGCGCAACGTGCTCTACGCCGCCGACCAGCACCTCGTCGTGCACCCCGGGCGGCAGCCCGCGCAATTCGACCGGCACCCGCGCGGATTCGCGGCTGTCGTAGAGCTTGATGCTGGCGGTGTCGGTCCAGTGGTAGTTCGGGTCGACGCGGCTGCGTTCGCCGAAATGGTCGAGCTCGGATTCCAGCAGGGTCTGCCAGACCAGGCGCTCGACATGCTCGTTGACGATGATGCCCTGCGCGACCACCGCCACCGTCAGCAGCGCGGTGAAGGCGAGCAGGCCCAGCAGGATGCGCCGGCGCAGGCTGCTTCGCTTATCCGCCATGGGCGCCCTCGATCATGTCCGCGGCGGCGACTTCGGCCAGGCGGTAGCCGACCCGCGGCAGGGTCTGGATCAGCTTGTTCGGGTAGGGCCCGTCGACGCTGCGACGCAGTTCGTAGATATGCGAGCGCAGCATGTCGCCGTCGGGCGGGCTATCGCCCCACAGCGCGTGCTCCAGGCGTTCGCGCGTGACCGCGGCCGGGCTGGATTGCATCAGCACCTCCAGCAGCTTGCGGCAGGCCGGGTACAGGTGCAGGGCGCGGCCGCCGCGGCTGACCTCCAGTGTGGTCAGGTCGTAACGCAGGTCGGCGATCTGCAGCACGCGGCTGCGCCCGCGTCCGCTGGCGCGCGCGATCAGCGCCTCCAGGCGCACTTCCAGCTCCGGCAGCGCGAACGGCTTGGTCAGGTAGTCGTCGGCGCCGGCGCGGAAGCCGGCGATCTTGTCGGGCAGTTCGTCGCGTGCGGTCAGCATCAGCACCGGCACCTCATTGCCGGCGTCGCGCAAGGCGCGCAGCACGCCATGGCCATCCAGGCGCGGCAGCATCCAGTCCAGCACGATCGCGTCGTAGCGCTGGGTCACGGCCAGATGCAGGCCGGTGGCGC
Organism: Lysobacter sp. Root604; assembly: GCF_001427505.1. Lineage (NCBI taxonomy): Bacteria > Pseudomonadati > Pseudomonadota > Gammaproteobacteria > Lysobacterales > Lysobacteraceae > Lysobacter > Lysobacter sp. Root604. Next base: position 701,649 of record NZ_LMGS01000009.1, read on the forward strand.
CGTCGGGCGCGGCGTCCAGGGTGTAGCCGCGCGCCTCGAAGTACTCGAACAGGTTCGCCACCAGGCTCCGGTTGTCTTCCACCACCAACACACGCATACGTCCGGATTCTCCCTGCCCGCCAGTCGCCAGGCGCGCCCGACTGACCAGTATTCGCGCCGCCACGTCGGAACGACGTAGGAACGGCGGAAACGATACTCCTACGCCCGCGCGCCCGGCGCGGCGCCCGCGGTCAGCCGGCGTTTAGCTGCGGGCCGCCGCGGAGTCGGTTTTTAACGAAGCCCGAATTCGGCTCCTACCGCTCTCCGACACGCGCGTTCCGATCATCGCCGCAGCTTCCACTTCGTGCCGGCTCGGACCGGCCGCACTCGATGAAATCTCCCGCGGCACCCAAGCACAGCATGCACAGCGGCCCGTCCTGGCCGGCCCACCATCCCGGCCTGGACCGCATCGCGGGCGCCGCCGCGCGCGACGAGTCCTTCTATTTCAGCCACTTCTGGCTGCCCCTATTGGCCTTCGCGATCCTCGCCGTCGGCCTGATGCTGCTGCACGGCGACGTCTGGCTGGCGGACCGCCTGTACGCCTGGCAGGGCCATCGCTGGGCGCTGAAGAACGCGTTCGCCACCCAGACCCTGATCCATATCGGCGGTCGCGACCTCAGCACCGCGGCCTGGCTGGCGGTCGTCGTGGCCTGGCTGGTGGCGCGCTTGCGCAGCGATCTGGCACCGCTGCGCAAGCCGCTGGCGTATCTGGTGCTGTCGACTCTGTTGGCGACGGCGGTGGTGGCCTGGATCAAGTCCTGGACGAACATGGACTGCCCCTGGGACCTGCTGCGCTACGGTGGCGACCGGCCCTACATCGGCCTGCTCGGGCTGCGCCCGATCGGCCTGTCGCGCGGGGTCTGCTTTCCGGCCGGCCATGCCAGCGGCGGCTACGCCTGGATGGCGCTGTACTTCTTCTTCCTGGCGGTGCGTCCGCGGCTGCGTTGGCTGGGCCTGGCGATCGGCGTGGGCACGGGCTTGCTGTTCGGCGTTTCCCAGCAGCTGCGCGGCGCGCACTTCCTTTCGCACGATCTGTGGACCGTGACGATCTGCTGGATGAGCGCGCTGGGCATGTACCGCCTGTTCTGGGGACGGGCCGGAGCGCGCGAGCGCGCCGACGTCGCGGCCTTCGATTACGCCGCGGACATCGCCGCCGGCTCGCCCGCCGCCCGCCGGCAGGACCTCGCATGAGCGCGATCGCGCGGCCGCAGGTCGCCCAGCCCGATCGCACCAGCGCGCTGCTGACCTATCGCCCGCAGCTGAGCCTGGAAACGCTGGCGCTGATCGCCAGCCTGTTCTTCACCGTGTTCTGCAACGGCTCGTTCTTCACCGCCGTGGCCCAGACCGGCGTGTTGCATGGGCCCGGCGGCTGGCTGACCGCCTTGAGTCTGTTCGCGATGGTCGCGGCGCTGAACATGCTGCTGCTGTGCCTGGTGCTGTACCGGCCGATCGCCAAGCCGGTGCTGATCGTGCTGCTGCTGACCACCGCGATGGCGGTGCGCTACATGAGCCAGTACACGGTGTACCTGGACACCGACATGATCCGCAACATCCTGCACACCGACACCAAGGAGTCGAGCGAGCTGATCTCCTGGCGGTTGCTGCCGTCGCTGCTCCTGTACGGCGTGCTGCCGTCCCTGATGGTCTGGCGCGTGCGCCTGAAGCCGCGCTCGTTCAAGCGCGCGGCGCTGATCCGCGTCGCCTGCGTGGTCGGCGCGCTCGCGATCGCCTGCGGCGCGGCGCTGCTGTCGTTCCAGAACCTGTCGTCGTTGATGCGCAACCACCGCGAGGTGCGGCACCTGATCACGCCGGGCAATTATGTGATGTCGCTGGCGCGGGTCGCGTTCGAGGACCGCAGCGGCGGCAACCACGCGCGCGAACCGGTCGGCCAGGACGCCAAGCTCGTGGGCCGGCCCGCCGGCGCGAAGCCGCGTCTGCTGGTGATCGTGGTCGGCGAGACCGTGCGCGCGCAGAACTGGGGCTTGAACGGTTACGCGCGCCAGACCACGCCCGAACTGGCCAAGATCGGCCCGATCAATTTCCCCGACGTCACCGCCTGCGGTTCGGCCACCGAGGTCTCGGTGCCGTGCATGTTCTCGCCCTGGGGGCGCGGCCGTTACGACAAGGACCGGATCAAGCATTCGCAGTCCCTGCTGCACGTGCTCGAATACGCCGGGCTGAAGACCCTGTGGCGCGACAATCAAACCGGTTGCAAGGGCGTCTGCGACGGTCTGGCCTTCGAGTCCTTCGAACACGGTACGCAAACGCCGTACTGCAATGCCGAAGGCTGCATGGACGAAGTCATGCTGCAGGGCCTGGACGCTGAGTTGGCCAAGCGACCGGGCGATGCGGTAGTGGTGCTGCATCAGTTGGGCAACCACGGCCCGGCCTACTACAAGCGCTATCCGCAGCGGCTGAAGAAATTCACGCCGGTGTGCGAGACCTCGGACCTGGGCCAGTGCAGCCTGGCCGAGATCGTCAACGCCTACGACAACGCGGTGCTGGGCACCGACGATTTCCTGGCCCGCACCATCCGCCAACTGTCCGAGATGAGCGGGCGCGACACCGCGATGATCTATGTATCCGATCACGGCGAATCGCTGGGCGAGAACGGCCTGTTCCTGCATGGCGTGCCTTACGCGATCGCGCCGAAGACCCAGCTGCACGTGCCGATGGTGATGTGGCTGTCGCCGGGCTTCGCCGCCAGCCGCGGCATCGACACCGCCTGCCTGCGTCGCGAGGCCGGGCAACCGGCCAGCCACGACAACCTGTTCCATTCGGTGCTGGGCCTGATGCAGGTGCGCAGCTCGGTCTACGACCCCAAGCTGGATCTGTTCGGGCGTTGCGGGCGACCCGCCTGAGCCGCTGCGCGTTCGTCGCGACGGGCGCAGAATCGGGACGGGACCGCTCGCCGCGAGGCCGCGCATGAACACCTTACCGACCTGGTTCTTGTGGGCCTTGGGCTCGGCGGCATTCGCCGCGCTGACCGCGATCTTCGCCAAGCTCGGTTTGCGCGGCGTGGACTCGGACTACGCCACCCTCATCCGCACCTGGGTGATCGTGCTGGCGCTGACGATGTTCGTCGTCTATGCCGGCAAGTGGAGCGATCCCAGCCAGCTGTCGGCCAGGACCTGGACCTTTCTGATCCTGTCGGGCCTGGCTACCGGCGCTTCCTGGCTGTGCTATTTCCGCGCCTTGCAGATCGGTCAGGCCTCGCAGGTCGCGCCGGTGGATAAGCTCAGCCTGCTGCTGGTCGCGGTATTCGCGGTCGTGTTCCTGGGCGAGCGGCCGAGTCCGCGCGAGTGGCTGGGCATCGCGATGGTCGGCGCGGGCGTGTTGGTGCTGGGCTGGCGGCGCTAGCGCAGCAGCGCGCCCAGCATCGCGCCGATCAGGCCCAGCGCCGGCATCGTCGCGCTCCAGCGCAGCGCGTGTCCGCCCAGGCCGCCGCGCATGCCGCGCCGGCGCGAATGCGGTCCGCGCCTAGCCATGCGCGTGCGCCCGCTCGGCCAGGGCGCGGATATCGCGCGCTTCCAGCACTGCTTTCGGCGCGCCGTGGCGCGCGGCTTCCAGCATGGCCAGGCCGATGCTCTCGGTGCTGAGGATCTGGTTCGGCAGCAGCGCGCGCAGCGGCGACAGCAGCGGCCGGGTCAGGGCGTAGAACCAGCGGTAGGCCGGCGTGCTCGAACGCGCGCCGTGCAGCGGCTGAATCACGCCGGGCCGGAACAGATACATCGCCTGAAACGGCAGGCGTCGCAGCGCGTTCTCGGTGCGTCCCTTGACCCGCGCCCACATGCTGCGGCCGCGCTCGCTGCTGTCGGTGCCGGCACCGGAGACGTAGACGAAGCGCATGCCCGGATTCAGGCGCGCCAGGGTCTGCGCGGCCGCCAGGGTGAGCTCGTAGGTGATGCGGCTGTAGTCGGCCTCGTTCATGCCGCCGGCGGACACGCCCAGGCAGAAGTAGCAGGCGTCGTAGCCGTGCAGGCGGTCTTCGATCGCGCGGTAGTCGTACAGATTCGCGTGCACGATTTCCCGCAGTTTCGGATCGCGCCGGCCGCTGGCGCTGCGCCCGACCGTAGTCACCCGGCTCACGTCGTCGGCGAGCAGGCATTCGCGCAGCACGCCCTGGCCGACCATGCCGGTGGCGCCGAAGATCAACACGTTCATGACGGCGCCCTCAGGCTTGCGGCAGCGACGGGATCGCCGGCGCGCCATGATCGATGGACACGCTCAACTCGCGCCAGCGTTGCGCCTGCGCCGTGCGCGCGGTTTCGGCGGCATCGACGAAGTGCAGCGCATCGCTGCCCAGCAGCAGGTGCAGCGGCGGATCCTCCATGCGCGCGACTGTGAGCACCGCCAGCGCGACCTTGGCCGGATCGCCGTTCTCGTTGCCCAGGTACTGGCTCAGCAGTTCGGCCAAGGCGCCGACCGAGGGCCGGTAATCGGGCCAGATCTCGGGCAGGTTGCGGCCGGCGATCTCGCCCCAGCCCGTGCGCATGCCGCCGGGTTCGAGCACGCTGATGCGCACGCCGAAGGGCGCGACCTCCTGGCTCAAGGCCTCGCTGAAGCCGCCGACCGCCCACTTCGCGGCCTGGTAGGCGCTGAGGCCGGGCGCGCCGATGCGGCCGCCGACCGAGGAGATCTGCAGGATGCGGCCGCCGCGCTGCGAGCGCATCACCGGCAGGGCGGCGCGGGTCAGGTTGACCACGCCGTAGAAGTTGGTATCGATCTGGGCGCGGAACGCGGCTTCGTCGGTTTGTTCGAACGGTGCCAGCTCGCCGTAGCCGGCATTGTTGACCAGCACGTCGAGGCGGCCGTAGACGTCGATCGCCGTCTGCACCGCCGCGCGCGCGGCGATCGCATCGGTGACGTCCAGCGCGACCGCGCGCACTTGCCCGGGGTAGCGCGCGACCAGGTCGGCGAGGGTGTCGGGATCGCGTGCGGTGGCGACCACGCGTTCGCCGGCGGCGAGCGCGGCTTCGACGATCTGACGGCCGAGGCCGCGGGAACTACCGGTGACTAACCAGACTTGGGAGGACATGGGCGGGGACCTGGGCGATGAGGTGGATGGATTGTTTGTGAGTGCTTAATCACTCATTAAATCGGGCAAACGAACACGGCGTCGCCGCCGCGTTTCAGTGGGTGATAGCGTTCCAGAACGCTTCGAAACCGGAGTCGGTGTAGCGCTGGGCGCGCTCGGGCTCGCGTCCCACGAATTCCATCGTGGTGTCGGCCAAAGCCGCCATGATCGAAGCCACGAATTGCTGCGGCAGATCGCGCAGCGCGCCGGCGGCGATGCTCTCGTCGAGCAGGGCGCCGAACTCGGCGAACATGCGCATGCCCTCGGCGCGGCTCTCGGCGGTCACGCGCTCGCTCACGCCCAGTTGGGCGATGGTCTTGCGCTTGGCCGGATGGCGCACGCCCCAGGCCACGTAGCCGGTGAAGATGTGGCGTGCGCGTTCCTTCAGCGCGGCGTCGCGCGGATAGGTCGACAGCATCGCCTCGTGCATCTCGGTCTTGATCTCCAGATAGAGCTGATTGAACAGCTCGTCCTTGGTGCTGAAGTACGTGAACAAGGTGCCCTCGGCCACGCCCGCGCGCTGGGCGATCTTCGCCGTCGGCGCGCTCGCGCCCAGCTCGGCGATCACCTGGATCGCGGCGGCGAGGATGGCGTTGCGCTTGTCTTCGCTTTTGGGGCGGGCCATGGTCGGGCAGCAATTGAGTGCGTACTCAATCATATTGGGGTTTTGGCGGTCGGCGCAAGCCTGTGCCGACGAGCGGTTCTGGACGGAACTTGACGAAATGGAAAAAATAGCTTTCCAATATAGAAAATAACCACGGTCCGCGTGGTTGTAACCGCCACCGGAGCCGCAGCGCGCATGCCTCAACCGTCCCGCCGCCTGCAGCTCGCGATCGAACCCCTGCCGCTGCGCACGCCGCTGCGCATCGCCGGTCACGCCTTCGCGGCGATGCCGGCCCTGGTCGCGCAGTTGCAGCAGGACGGCTGTCGCGGCCGCGGCGAGGCCAGCGGCGTCTATTACTTCGGCGACGACCCGCCCACGATGCAGGCGAGCGTGCTTGCGCAACGCGAGGCGATCGAGTCCGGCATCGATCGCGAGGCCTTGCGCGCACTGCTGCCGCCGGGCGGCGCGCGCAACGCGATCGATTGCGCGCTGTGGGAACTGGAGGCGCAGTTGAGCGGCCGGCCGGTGTGGGCGCTGGCCGGCATCGACGCGCCGCAGCCGCTGACCACGATGTTCACCCTGGGCGCGGACGACCCCGCCACCGTGGCCGCCGGTGCGCGCGCGCATGCGCAAGCGCGGGTGCTGAAACTCAAGTTGGACGGCGACGCCGATGCCGATTGCGCGCGCGTGCGCGCCGCCCGCGCGGCCCGACCCGATGCGACCTTGGCGGTGGATGCCAATCAGGGCTATCGCCTGGACAGCATCGCGCCGCTGATCGCGGTGTTGCATGAGCAAGGCGTGCGTTTGCTCGAGCAGCCGTTCGCGCGCGGCAGCGACGCCGACCTGGACGCGCTGGACAGCGGCTTGGAACTGATCGCCGACGAAAGCGTGCAGGGCCTGGACGACATCGAAGCGTTGGTCGGCCGCTATCGCGTGGTCAACATCAAGCTGGACAAATGCGGCGGCCTCACCGAAGCCCTGCTGATGGTCGAGCGCGCGCGCGCGCTGGGCCTGAAGACCATGGTCGGCAACATGCTCGGCAGCAGCTGGGCGGCGGCGCCCGCGTTCGTGCTCGCGCAGCGCTGCGACTACGTCGATCTCGACGGCCCCAGCTTCATCGCCCAGGACCGCGCCGAGGCGGTGTTCTACCGCGACGGGCGCATCCATTGCCCGGCGTCCGTCTGGGGCGACGGCGTCGCGTCCCGCCTATCCCCGATCTCCACGGAGTCCATCGCATGAGCGACGATCTGTCCCCGCGCCTGAGCCGGCGCGCGCTGCTGCTGGCGTCGGCCGGCGCCGCCCTGGCCCTGAATTTGCGCGGCGCCGCCGCTGCGAAGCGGCCGCGTCGCGCCGATCCCGGGCGCTATTCGGCGCGCGCCCGCGCCGTCGTCGAACGCGGGCTGGTGATCGACATGCTGGCGCCGCTGCGCCTGGACCTGCGGCCCGACGTCTATACGCGCACGCTCAGCGAAGCCGAGATCGCCGATTTCCGCGCCAGCGGCATCGACGTGTTCCACAACGCCTGGGGCCTGGAGGGCGCCGATGCGCGCGAGCGCGTGGCCGAGTACCTGGCGGGCTGGCACGGCTTCCTGGCCCGCCACAGCGACCTGTTCCTGCTGGTCGACCGCGCCGCCGACCTGGACCGCGCCAAGCGCGACGGCAAGATCGCGGTGATCGCCGGCGTGCAGAACGCCGAGCAGTTCCGCAGCAAGGACGACGTCAAGTTCTTCCACGGCCTGGGCCTGCGCTGCGCCCAGCTGACCTACAACGCCCAGACCCTGATCGGTTCGGGCAGCACCGAGCGCGAGGATGGCGGCCTCAGCGATTACGGCGTGGCGATCGTGCAGGAGATGGAGCGCGTCGGCGTGCTGGTCGACGTGTCGCACTGCGGCGCGCGCACCACCCTGGATGCGATCGAACTGGCCAAGGGGCCGATCGCGATCACCCATTCCAATTGCCGCGCGCTCAACGACCATCCGCGCCTGAAGACCGACGAGGCGATCCGCAAGCTCGCGGCCAAGGGCGGCGTGATGGGCATCACCGGCGTGCGCATGTTCGTCGGCGCCAAGGAGCCGACCACCATCGACGGCATCGTCGATCACATCGACCACGTCGCCAAGTTGGTCGGCATCGAGCATGTGGGCATCGGCTCCGACGCCGACCTGTACGGCTACGACGCCATGCCGGCCGACCAGCTCAAGGCCCTGCGCGCGGCCTACAAGGCCAGCTACGGCTTCCGCGAGCGCATCGATATCGAGGGCTTCGACCGCCCGACCAAGATCTACGAGCTGACCGAAGCGCTGATCAAGCGCGGCTATGCCGACGCCGACATCGAAGCCGTGCTCGGCGGCAATTTCCGTCGCTTGCTCGGCCAAGTCTGGCGCTGAGCGATCGATCCGCAACATCCGTGTTTCATCCGCAGTCGCATTCCATTCCCGGGGGGGAACTCATGCACAACCAAGATCGCCGTCGTCTCGACCCCAATGCCCTGGGCTGGTGCATCGCCCTGGCCTTATCCGCGGCGCCGGGCATCGCCCTGGCGCAGGACGCCGCCGCCGAACCGGACCAGCGCAAACCCTCGGCGACCTTGGAAACCGTCACCGTCACCGCGCAGAAGCGCGCCGAGGACGAGCGCAAGGTGCCGGCGGCAATCAGCGTGGTGGGCGAGCAGCAGCTGGAGAGCCAGCACGTCACCCAGCTGTCCGACCTCAACGGCTACCTGCCGGCGATGACTATCGACGACGGCGGCACGCCCGGGCAGACCAGCGTGTCGTTGCGCGGCATTCCTACCTTGGGCCCGAGCGCGGTGGTCGCGGCCTACATCGACGATACCCCGCTGGGCTCCAGCGGCAACCTCGCGCGTTCGGGCGCCTTCCTGCTCGATCTGCTGCCCTACGACATCGAGCGCGTGGAAGTGCTGCGCGGCCCGCAAGGCACGCTGTACGGCGCCAGCGCGATGGGCGGCTTGCTCAAGTACGTGCTCAAGGATCCCGATCTGGACGCCCACGAGGGCCGTGCCGGCGTGGGCGTGTCCAACGTCAAGGGCGCCGACGGCACCGGCTGGAACGCGCGGGCCAGCGTCAATGCGCCGTTGATTCCCGGCAAGCTCGCCTTGCGCGCGTCGTTCGCCAACGAATTCACCCCCGGCTGGGTCGATAACCACTTCAGCGGTCGCCAGGGCATCAACGACACGCACCAACGCAGCGGGTTGGCGTCTGTGCTGTGGCAGCCCAACGACGATGTGCGTTTGAAGGTGACCGCGCTGCATCAGCGCATCGATGCCGACGACAACAGTCTGGTCACGCTCGATGCCCTGACCCTGCAGCCCAGCTTCGGCCGCGATGCCACCGGCAAGCCGGTGCGCGAGCGTTTCGAGAAGCAGGTGGATTATCTCGCCGCCACGCTCAACTGGGATCTGCAATGGGCGGACTTCGTGTCCGCCACCAGCTACTCAAAGACCGACTTGCTGCAGGTCAACGATTTGAGCAAGACCTATGGCCCGGTGATTCCGGCAATTCTCGGCGAGCCCGAGGGACGGTCGGTATTCCCGCTGACGCTGGGACTGAAGAAATGGACCCAGGAATTCCGCCTGGCGTCCAAGTCCGAGGGGCCGGTGGAGTGGCTGTTGGGCGCGTTCTATACCCACGAGCGTTCCACCAATCATCAAAGCGCGAGCTCCGAATCCCTGGCCGGCGTACCGACCGCCTTGGACCCGTTGCTGGTCGCCGACCTGCCGTCGAGCTATCGCGAGCACGCACTGTTCGGCAATCTGACCTACAAGTTCAGCGAGCGCTTCGACGTCACCGCCGGCCTGCGCTATGCGAGCAACGATCAGAGCTTCAAGCAAATCATCAGCGCCGGCAGCCTGGCCGACGTCGGGGTCACGCCGGGCGCCTCGTCCGAGGAGGTCGTCACCTACCTGCTTGGTTCGCGCTGGCATCTGAGCGACGACGACATGCTGTACCTGCGCGTAGCCAGCGGCTATCGGCCGGGTGGGCCCAATATCGCCTTGCCGGGCGTTCCGCCGACTGTGGACGCCGACAGCCTAGTGAACTACGAACTGGGTTGGAAATCCCTGTTGCTGGATGGGCGTGCGTCGATCGATCTGGCCGCGTATCGGATCGACTGGGAGGACATGCAGCTCTCGGCGTCGACGCCTAATGGGCTGAGCTATTTCGCCAACGCCGGAAGCGCGCGCAGTGAGGGCATTGAGCTGACGTCTGCGTTCAAGCTTACTCCCAACTTGCTGGTCGGCTTCAACGCGTCCTATACCGATGCGAAGCTCCGCGACCAGGCCGATTCACTGGGCGGTGCGGCCGGGGACCGATTGCCCGGCATTCCCAAATGGACGATGGCCGCGACCGCCGACTACAACTTCGCATTGCCCGCGGGCATGTCCGGCCACGTCGGCGGCAGCTACCACTGGCTCGGCGAGCGCAAGAGCAACGTCGACAGCAATCCGCAGGCGGTGAGCCTGGCCAGCAGCGGCCAACTCAATCTCAACGCCGATGTGTCCAAGGGCCGCTGGACCCTGCGCCTGTACGTGCGCAACCTGACCGACAACCGCGACTACAGCGCGATATCGCCGGTCTTCAACGGTATCACCGGCGATCTGCGCGAATGGCAGGCCGTCCGCCTGCAACCGCGCACCGTGGGCCTGGAATTCGATGTCTGGTTCTGAGCTCGCCCGTACCGGTGCCGCGCGTCGCCGCGCGGCACGATCCCGTGGAATGTCTCGCAACGGAATGCCCGCATGTCGCTAGCTAACGCCTGTTCGAACGATGCCCTGCCGATGCTGGATCTGCCGCAGCCCTATCTGCTGTTTCTCGGCGATACCGCCGCGCCGGCCTATGCCAAGACCGCGTTCGGCCTGCGCGATTGGGCCAGCGAACGCTGCCTGGGCGAGTACGCCTTGCCCGGCGGCGTGAGCCTGGGCATGAGCGCGCTCACGCCGGCGCAGGCGCGCGCGGCCGGTGCGCGCGCGATGGTGATCGGCGTGGCCAACGTCGGCGGCGTGATCCCCGCGCACTGGTTGCCGGCGCTGTTGGAGGCGCTGGCGCAGGGCTTGGACCTGGTCGCCGGCATGCACGCGCGCCTGGCCGATATCCCGGCCTTGCGCGAACAGGCCTCGCGGCATGGGCGGCGACTGATCGACGTGCGCGAGCCACCACGGGGCCTGCCGGTGGCCAGCGGCCGCAAGCGCAGCGGGCAGCGCCTGCTCACCGTCGGCACCGACTGCGCGCTGGGTAAGAAGTACACCGCGCTGAGCCTGGCGCGGGCGATGCGCGCGCTGGGCGTGGATGCCGATTTCCGCGCCAGCGGCCAGACCGGCATCCTGATCGCCGGACGTGGCCTGCCGATGGATGCGGTGGTGTCGGACTTCGCCGCCGGCGCCGCCGAGTGGCTGAGTCCCGACGCCGATCCCGCGCACTGGGACGTGATCGAAGGACAGGGCTCGCTGTCGCATCCGGCCTATGCGGGCGTGGCGCTGGCCCTGCTGCACGGCAGCCAGCCCGATGCGATCGTGGTCTGCCACGAGCCCGGGCGGCGCGAAGTGCTGGGCTATCCGGGCTATGCGCTGCCGTCGATCGAGGAGACCATCGAACTCAATCTGTTGCTGGGCCGACGCACCAATCCGGCGATCCGCTGCGCCGGCATCAGCCTCAACACCGCGCATCTGGACGATGCCGCCGCGCAGGCGCTGATCGCCAGCGAAAGCCTGCGGCTGGGTCTGCCGGTGGCCGATCCGATCCGCGGCGGCCCCGCCTTGCAGGCGCTGGTGCATTCCTGCCTCGGACGTTCGGGCTAGGCCGGCGATGACCGACACCGCGCGTGCGTCGTGGTTCCAGCGCTATCTGCTGCCCGGCTTCGCTTTCAAGGCGGTGGTCATAGGCGGCGGCTACGCCACCGGGCGCGAGTTGGCGGAGTTCTTCCTGCCCGGCGGTCCCTGGGGCGGCATCGCCGGCATGCTGTTGGCGATGGCATTGTGGAGCGCGATCTGCATGGCGACGTTCGCGTTCGCCTATGCCGCGCGCACCTACGACTACCGCAGTTTCTTCCGCGCCTTGCTGGGACCGTTCTGGGGCCTGTTCGAGCTCGCCTACCTGGCGCTGCTGATCGTGTTGCTGGCGGTGTTCGGCGCCGCCGCCGGGGCTATCGGCCAGGCCATGTTCGGGTGGCCGCCGCTGCTGGGCACCCTCGGTCTGATGCTGGCCATCGCCGCGGTGGTCAGCTTCGGCAACGACGCGGTGGAGCGCTTGTTCAAGTGGGTGTCGGTCTTCCTCTACGGCATCTACGCGCTGTTTCTGCTGCTCGCGTTGTCGCGCTTCGGCGATCGCATCGCGGCCAATTTCGCCAGCGCCCCCGCTGCCGAGGACTGGGCGCTGAACGGTCTGACCTACGCCGGCTACAACATCATCGGCGCGGTGGTGATCCTGCCGATCGTGCGCCACTTCCGCAGCCGTCGCGAAGCGGCGGTGGCGGGGTTGATCGCCGGGCCGTTGGCGATGCTGCCGGCGATCGCGTTCTTCGTCTGCATGATCGCCTACTACCCGCAGATCGCCGACGAAGCGCTGCCTTCCGATTTCCTGCTGCAACGATTGCGCTGGCCGCTGTTTCACAGCCTGTTCCAGCTGATGATCTTGTCCGCTCTGCTGGAGAGCGGCGCGGGCGCCGTTCACGCCATCAACGAACGCGTCGCCACGGCCTGGCACGCGCGTCGCGGTAGCGATCTGTCGCGCGGCGGACGCGGTTTGATCGCGACGGCCTTGTTGGCCGGTTCGATCTTTCTGGCCGACCACGTGGGCCTGGTGGGGCTGATCGCACAAGGCTATCGCGGCCTGTCCTACGTGCTGCTGGCGGTGTACGTGCTGCCGCTGCTGAGCTGGGGGCTGTGGCTGTTGCTGTACGGACGTTTGCGGCCAATCCCAAAACCTTATCCATCGATCGATACCGGAGAACAAGCATGAGGTTCCCGCGCTGCACCCATCTGCTCGCCGCCGCCGCGCTGGTCGTCGGCATCGGCATTGCCCATGCCGATCCCGCGCCAACGCCGGCGCCAGCGCCGCCAACAGCGTCCGCCGAGGTCGCGCCCGCGCGCCTGGACGCGCAGGACGTCGCCGCCTATGTCGACGGCGTCGTCGATGCCTACCGCCGTCGCTACGGCATCGCCGGCGTCACCGTGGCGGTGGTCGATGCGCAGGGCCCGCTGCTGTTGAAGGGCTATGGCCTGGCCGGGCAGAACCCGGCGCGGCCGGTCACTGCCGAGGCCAGCCTGTTCCGGATCGGCTCGGTGTCCAAGACCTTCACCTATCTGGAAGCGCTGAAGCTGATCGAGGCCGGCAAGCTCAAGCTGGACGCGCCGGTCAACGACTATCTGCCCGACGAGCTCAAGCTGCCCGACGACGGCTACCGCCCGGTGCTGGTGCGCCACCTGCTCACCCACACCGCCGGCTACGAGGACTCCGCGTTCGGCCACCTGTTCGCCAAGGAGCCCAAGGCCGCGCTCAGCCTGCACGACTATGTGCTGCGCCATCGCCCGCAGCGCGTGCGCGAGGCCGGCCAGCACGCGGTGTATTCCAACTACAGCGTGACCCTGCTGGGTCTGGTGCTGTCGCGCGTGGCCGGGGTGCCGTTCGAGAGCCTGATCGAGCGCGACCTGTTCCAGCCCATGGGCATGCACCGCACCACCTTCCGCGAGCCGCTGGGCGCGCAGGATCCGCGCAACGCCGGGCCGGCCTTCAAGGGCCTGTGGTCCGACGGCCACCTGCGCAGCCAGGGCGGCTACAAGACCGAGGGCTTCGAGTACATCGCCCAGGTCGGCCCGGCCGGCGCGGTGTCCAGCGATGCCGCCGACATGGCGCGCTACCTGCGCATGCTGCTCAACCGCGGCGAACTCGACGGCCAGCGCATCGTGCCGGCGGCGGCTTTCGCCAAGCTGGAGGGCGCGCCGCTGTTCCGCACCGCGCCGGATGCGACCGGCTTCGCCTACGGCTATTTCCGTCGCCAGTACGGACAGGTGCACAGCCTGGAGCACGGCGGCGCCACCCTGTACTTCCACTCCAATATGGTCGCGGTGCCGGAGCTGGGTTTCGGCGTGTTCGTGTCCACCAACACCGACACCGGCGTGCGCCTGGCTGCGGAGCTGCCCGCGCTGCTGCTGCAGCGCTACTTCGAACGCGCGCGGCCCGGGCCCTTGCCGGCACTGTCCAAGGACGCGGCCAAGCTGGCCCAGCCCTACGTGGGCAAGTACCAGGGCGAGCGCCGCAACTACCGCGCGTTCGAAAAGCTGCTGACCGCGTCCAATGCCGAGGTCGGCGTCACCGACGAGGGCTATCTGACCCTGAGCGCGGGCGGCGAGACTTCGCGCTGGGTGCTGGAGAAGCCGGACGTGTTCCGCGCGGTCGACGGCCCCGGCCGGCTCGCGTTCCTGCGCGAGGGCGGGGCGGTGGTCGGCTTCGTCTCGCCTTACGGCCACGACGTGCTCGACCGGGTCGGCGCTTTCAACGATCCCAACCTGCTCTACGCGGCGCTGGGCCTGGCGGTACTGGCCGCGCTGGGCGTGCTGACCGGCGCCTGGCTGCGGCGCAAGCGTCCGGCCGCCGATCGCAAGGCGGCCGGGCAGGGCAGCGCACGCCTGCTGGCCTGGACCGCCGTGGCCTGGCTGCTGTTCGCGGTGCTGTTCGGCGTGGCCTTCGCCCAGATCGCCGCGGCCGGCAACGACGCCGTCTTCAGCTATCCCGCGCCGCTGCTGCGCTTGGCCCTGTGGTCGGCGCTGCTGCCGCTGGCGCTGAGCCTGCTCAGCCTGATGCGGCTGTGGTCGGCCTGGCGCGCGCCGGACTTCGGCTTCTGGCGCAAGCTCCGCCACAGCCTGGCCCTGCTGGTGTTCCTGGCCGCGGCCTGGGGCCTGTGGTTCTGGAACGTGCTGCCCTGGCGGGTCTGAGCCGGCGGCCGGCCCTGCCTGGGGCCGGTCCCCTGCCAACGGCCAGGGTCTGGGGCCGCCGAGAGCGGCCCCACGTGCTTTGCCGGTGGCGCAACCGGCAACACGCCGAGTCTCGCCTGACGATTTGACCGGATTCCCCGAAGGCCGTCGTTAGGCTTATTGAGTCGCCGTCTCGGGTGGTTGGGCGTGACCGATCTAACAGGCCTCGCCGTGGGCGGATCGCCATCGTCTCGTCTGTCCCGCGTGCGACGAAGGGGGCATCGGGCTCATGTTGGCGACAGTACAGGTCGCGCTCGCGCGTGAAAGAATGCGCTTCGATCCTGTGCACGGACCGATCGAGCGTCAGGCCGCGTGTTCGCCGGATGCAGTCGCCGCGCTCTGCGGCGAACAATCGCTGCGCTACGCCGAACTCAACGCCCGCGCCAATCGCCTGGCCCGGCACCTGCGCGCGTTGGGCGTCCGGGAGGAGGTCTGCGTCGGCGTTCTGATGGAGCGCTCGCTGGATCTGCCCGTGGCGCTGTTGGCGGTACTGAAGGCGGGGGGCGCGTTCGTACCGCTGGATCCCAACTACCCGGCGGACCGGCTGGCGTTCATGCTCGCCGACACCGCCGCGCCCGTGGTCCTGACCCAGTCGTGGCTGCGCGAGCGACTGCCTGCGAATAGCCATGGCGTCGAATGCGTATGCGTGGATACGGCCTGGGATGCGCTGTCGCAGTGGGCGGCGAGCGATCTGGACATCGAGATAGCGGAAGAACAACTCGCCTACGTTATCTATACCTCCGGCTCGACCGGGCCGCCCAAGGGCGTGGAGTTGCTGCACCGGGGACTGGCCAGTCATGCGGCATGGTTGCGCGAGGCCGTCGCCATCGTTCCCGACGACCGCATCCTGCAGTGCAATTCGATCAGTTTCGATGCCACGCTGGTGGAATTCTTCGCGCCCCTGCAAAGCGGCGCCGCGCTGGTGCTGGCCCATCCCTCGCGGCAATTGGACATGCCCTACCTGGCCGCCTTGATCGCGGGGCGGCAAGTGAGCTTGTTGAACTGCGTGCCCTCGCTTCTGCGCGGCCTGCTCGGCGAGCCCTCGCTGGCCCCGGCCAGCTTGCGTTACGTGGCCTGTGGCGGCGACGCGCTGACCGCGGAACTGGCGCGCCGATTGCGCGAGATCGCGCCCGGCGCGCGGCTGGGCAACTTCTACGGGCCGACCGAGACCACCATCGACGCGACCCATTACGAAGTGCCCGCCGAGCTGGCGGGCGATGCGGCGGTGCCGATCGGCCGACCGATCGACCGCGTCTGGTGCGAAGTGCTGGATGCGCAGCAACGGCAGGTGCCGCCGGGCGTGGTCGGCGAATTGCACGTGGGCGGCGTGGGCGTGGCACGCGGTTACCGCAACCAGCCACGGCTGACCGCCGAGCGCTTCATCGAGCATCCCTCGCGTCCCGGCGCGCGCATGTTCCGCACCGGCGACCGGGTGCGCCAGCGCGCGGACGGCAACTTCGACTTCATCGGCCGCACCGACACGCAGGTGAAGGTGCGCGGCTATCGGATCGAACTGGGCGAAGTGGAGTCGGCCTTGGCCGCGATCGACGGGGTCGTGGACTGCGCGGTGGTGCTGCGCGAGGATGCGCGCGGCGAGCCGCGGCTGGTGGCCTATGCCTCGGGCGCGGATCTGAAGGCCGACACGCTGCGTGTCGCGCTGCGGCTGCGCTTGCCCGGGCACATGCTGCCCTCCGCCTTCGTGCTGCTTGCGCGGCTGCCGATGCTGGCCAGCGGCAAGATCGATCGCGCGCGGCTGCCGGCGCCGTCGCGCGCGTCCCTCGCCCAGCAGGCCTTCGATGCGCCGCGCGGCGAGCTCGAGCAGGAGGTCGCCGGCCTCTGGCGGTCGCTGCTGGGTCTGGAGCAGGTCGGCCGCGACGACCACTTCTTCGAACTCGGCGGGCATTCGCTGCTGCTGGTCGCGATGCTGCACAGGCTGCGCCAACACGGGTGGACGGTGGACGCGCACATGGTGTTCGCCCATCCCACGCTCGCGGGCCTGTGTGCCGCGATGACCGCCACGCGGCCACCCGCCGTCGTCGCGCTGCCCGTGTCGCACGTGCCGGAAGACGCGATCGTCATCACCCCGGAGATGTTTCCCTTGCTCGATCTCGATGCGCGGGAACTGGCGCGGATCGCGGCCGAGGTGCCGGGCGGGGCGGGCAACATCCAGAACATCTATCCGCTGCTGCCGCTGCAGGAGGGGATGCTGTTCCATCACCGTTTGCAGCAGCAGGGCGATGCCTATCTGTCGCGACGCTTGCTCGGCTTCGATTCGAGCGCGCGCGCGCAGCGGTTCCTGGCCGCGCTGCAACAGGTCATCGATCGCCACGATGCGTTCCGCACGGCGATACTCTGGCGCGGCCTGTCGCGACCGGTGCAGGTGGTATTGCGTCGCGCGCAGCTGCCGGTGCTCAAGCTGCGCGGCCGGCGCGATGGCCGCGCGCGCCTGCTGGCGTGCACCGATCCGCTGATGCGACGCATGGCCCTGGACCAGGCGCCGCTGTTCTCCGCGGTGATGCTGGGCGATGCGAAGGGCGAGGGCTGCACGCTCGCCTTGCTGTCGCACCACATCATCAACGACAACGTGTCCGAGAATGTGCTGTGGGACGAAGTCGCGACGATCCTGGCGGGCGCGCCGGAGCGCCTGTCCGGGCCGGTGCCGTCGTTCCGCACTTTCGTCGGCCAGACCTTGTCGCGTGACCAGGCCGGCGCGAAAGCCTATTTCGAACGCGAGCTCGGCGACCTGTGCGAACCCACGACCCCTTTCGGCCTGGTCGATGTCCGCAACGATGGCCACCAGGCGACGGAAAGCCGGATCCGGCTGGACCCGGCGATGTGCGCGCGGTTGTCCGCGTCGGCGCGCGCGGCGGGCGTCAGTGCGGCCGTGCTGTTCCATGTGGCCTGGGCGATGGTGCTCGCGCGCTGCGACGGCCGCGACGACGTCGTGTTCGGCACCGTGCTTTCCGGCCGCCTCGCCACCGGCGACGAGACCAACGGATGCGTGGGCCTGTTGATGAATACCTTGCCGCTGCGGGTCAGACTGACGCAGGGCAGCGTGCGCCGGACCGTCGCGGCGGTGCATGCGCAGTTGGCGGAGTTGCTGGAACACGAACACGCCTCGCTGGTGCTGGCGCGATCCTGCAGCGCCGTGCCGGCGCCTGCGCCGCTGTTCAACTCCCTGCTCAACTACCGCCATGGCGACGCGGGGCATTTCCACGCCGGTAGCGGGGCCGCCCGCGATCCGCGCCTGTCCGGCATCACCCTGCTGTCCGACGAGGAACGCACTAACTATCCGATCTCGCTGACGGTCGACCAGTCCGGCGACGGCTTCGTCCTCGCCGCCCAATGCATCGCCGGCGCCGATCCGGCGCGCATCGCCGCCTACGCGTCCACCGCGATCGCCGCCTTGGTGTCGGCCTTGGAAGCCGGCGGCGACGACGACATCGCCACCCTCGACGTGCTGCCAGGCGAGGAATATCGGCGGCTCGTGGTCGACGGCAATGCGACCGCTCGCCCGTTGGGGCGGGACGGTCGAGTCGTGGACCAGCTGGCCGCCCGCATGGCCCATCGCCCCGATGCGCCGGCACTGCGCTACGGCGACGAACGCTTGAGCTATCGCGAGCTCTGCGCGCGCGTGCACCGCGCCGCGCATCGGTTGCGCGCGCGCGGCGTGGCGCGCGGCTCCCGGGTCGGCGTCTGCCTGCCGCGCGGCACCGGAATGGTGGTGACGCTGCTGGCGATCCTGCGGGCGGGCGCCGTCTACGTGCCGCTCGACCCCGAGTATCCGTGGTCGCGTCTGGCCTATATGGCCGGCGACGCGGGCCTGGATCTGATGGTGGGCGCCGCGGAACGATGGCAGGCGATCCTGCCCCCGGAGCGCGGGCTGGATCTGGCCGACTTGATCGCCGAGTCGGACGACGGGGCCGACATCGAATGGAGCGCGGACCCGCAGCGCGACGCGCGCGCGCAAGACCCCGCCTACGTGATCTACACCTCCGGTTCGACCGGAACGCCCAAGGGCGTGGTGGTGCCGCATCGCGCGCTGGAGAACTTTCTCGCCAGCATGGCGTCGGCGCCTGGGCTGAGCGCGTCCGACCGCCTGATGGCGGTCACCACCCTGAGTTTCGACATCGCAGCGCTGGAGTTGCTGCTGCCCTTGTGCGTCGGCGCGGAGGTCGTCATCGCCAGCCGCGAGATCGCATCCGACGGCGTCGCCCTGTGCGCCCTGTTGGAATCCAGCCAAGCCACCGTGATGCAGGCCACGCCGGCGACCTGGCGGATGCTGATCGAGGCCGGCTGGCAGGGCGACGCCCGCTTCAAGATTCTGGTCGGCGGCGAAGCCCTGGCCGACGATCTGTCGCTGGCCTTGCTCGCGCGCGGCGCGGAAACCTGGAACCTGTATGGCCCGACCGAGACCACGGTGTGGTCGACCTGCTGGCAGGTCAGGCCCGAGCGCGCCATGTCGATCGGCGGTCCCATCGCCAATACCAGCATTCACGTGCTCGATGCCCATCTGCGTCCGTGCCCGCTCGACGTGGCGGGCGAGATCTACATCGGCGGCGCCGGGCTCAGCCTGGGTTATCACGATCGCCCCGAGCTGACCGCGCAACGATTCGTGGACGATCCCTTCGACAGCCGGGTCGGCGCGCGCCTGTATCGAACCGGCGACCGCGGGCGCTGGTGCGCCGACGGCCTGCTCGAGCATCTGGGTCGGCTGGACTTCCAGGTCAAGCTGCGTGGGCATCGCATCGAGCCCGGAGAGATCGAAGCCCGGCTGCTCAGCCATCCGCAGGTGGCGCATGCGGTCGTGGTGGTGCGCAAGGACGCCGTGGACGATCTGCGGCTGGTGGCCTATGTGGTCCCGACGGCGGACGCGCCGGACGCGAACGCGCTGCGTGCGCATCTGCGCGAGGCGCTGCCCGAGTACATGCTGCCCAGCCACATCCAGTGCCTGTCGAGCCTGCCCTTGGCGCCCAACGGCAAGCTCGACCGCGCCGCCCTGCCGGCGCCCGAAGCCGCGCAGGCCGGTTCCGGTTTCGAGCCGCCGCGCGGCGAGATCGAACAGACGATCGCCGCCATCTGGCAGGCGCTGATCGGCGTGGAGCGGGTCGGCCGCCACGACAACTTCTTCGAGCTGGGCGGCCATTCCCTGTTGGCGATGCGGGCGGTCGCACGGATCGAAGCCGCGACCGGCGCCAGGATCACCATGCTCCAGCTCGCGACCGGTAGCCTGCATGTGCTGGCCAAGCAGGTGGCGGCGAATGCGCGGCCGCCCACGAAGCGCGCGCTGAGCGGCCTGTGGGAACACGGTTGGCGGCGGCTGCGCACGGCGCTGTCGCGCATCGCTCGCGCGGGCTGGGGGGGCGGCCGATCTTGAGGCCGCTGCGTTTTCGGGGAGGCGCTGGGCGAACGCGGCGCGCGGCCAAGCGCCTTGCGGCGGGCGCGCTGGCGGTGGCCTGAGCCTGCGGCTCTGAAACCGTGGCGCCGAAGCGGCGCCGGCCCCCTGCCGAAGGTCAGGGCTTGGGGCCGCCTAGTGCGGCCCCACGTCGTTTACAGGGGCGCGATGACCGTGCGGTTGCGGCCGGGCCGCTCGGTTCGATTTTAAATGTTAATTTCTTGYCTTTCCGGGCAAGGGGGCGGCTTGGTGTCGGGCCGGTGTCGAGGGTACTTAACAGAGTCAGCAAGAGTGCGGCGCTACGTAACCTAATGAACCTTCTAGCTGGCTACAGAGTTGTTAGCTTCCGCACAGAGCAGTGGAAGAGTGAACCACTGACATGACTACGGGTTGTTCTGCCGCCTGCTGACATGGACAAAGCTTGCTGTTGCTGTATGCGCGAGTCAGGATTGGGACGCGTCGCGTGGAGTTTTGTCCTACGCAGGGACGCGCGGGAATCGCTGCAAGCCAAGGGGACGCATGGCAGTGAAGCACATAGGACGTGTGGGGCAGCTGGCCAGCAGCCGTCGGCGCCGTCGGCGCTTTCCATCGGCTGGCGTAGAGCCGGTGCTCGCCGCCGCTAATAGTGGTCTGCCTTCCGCAATCAGCGCCGAGGCCCTCATTTCCGATTACAAGCAGTCGTAAGCCGCTCGTTTACGGCACGGTCGCTGCCTGTCTACGACGTCGCAATACTCGCCGCATCGATGTCGCCAAACACCAAGGGGAAGGTATGCAGTGGTTGGAAGTGGAGCGCCGCCGCGCTCGGATTGGCACCGTCGTTCTTGCTCTGGCTGCGAAATGCTTGTTGCTATTCGGGATGGCCCTGCCTGCCATGGCCCAGGAGAGCGAGCACCCTTGGTGGATCGGAGGGGACAACACCATCTATCCGACGCAGCGCGACGCCGAACTGGCTATTCCGCTGTTCGGCGGCCCCTACGAGTACGTGAAGTACATCCGCAATGTCTCCATTGCCAAGGACGAGATCAAGCTGACGTACTGGATGGGTCAAGAGGCTTCAGTCGTACGCGATTGGAAGTACGTCGACCTGGTCGGCGCCTTCGATACCGAGGCGGAACTGATCGCGGCCCTGGTCGCGCAAGCCAATAACAGCAGCGCGGCGGACGGCTGTACGGTAGGCACGACTGTCGCCCAGAGTAGTTGGAGCTCCCTGGCCGATTGGGACGATGGTGTCCCGCGCAGGCAGATGCAGCAGGTGACGCTGAAGTACCGCGCCGATTCCGCATTGGGCGGCCATTGCTCCCTGATCACCAGCAATCAGTTCCCGACGAGGCAGCGCGAGCGCTGCTCCAACGAGTATCTGTCCTGGCAAAGCGCCAGCAACACCTGCAGCAACAATTCTTACGAGGTGACGCTGTTGTCGGATCCGCTGGAGTGCGCCATCTGCAGCTTGGTCGGCAACCCCATCGATGTGACCACCGGCGACAAGTTTCAGCAGGAGTCGGATATCGCGCTGGGCTGGTTCACGCTCCAGCGCAGCTACCATTCGGCCGCGGCCAACGTGTCGGGCGGGTTCGGTCACGGCTGGACGCACAACCACGATAGCAAACTCAGCTTCGACGGCTCCACCCCGAGCGGAATGCTGAAGCCGGATGGATCGCATGTCGCCTTCGAAAGTGTCGGCGCGGCTTACGAGGCGGTCGACGGCAGTGGTGACCGCCTCGTCCAGAACGGCAGCGACTGGTGGCTGCATCAGGCCGACCGGATCCAGGTGTTCAATGCCGCAGGGCGGTTGGCCGAAGTGCGGTATCCGGATGGCAGCACGCTGGCCTACGCGTACGACGCCATTTCGCGTCTGACCTCGATCGCGCATTCCAGCGGCCGCGTCGTGACGTTTCAGTATGAGAACGCCGGTGGCGAAGCGCCCATCGTCGCGCTCACCTCGTCCGGTCAGGTGCTCGCCGCCTACACCTATAACGCCCAGGGACAGGTTGAGAGCGCGATCTACCCGGGCGGCGCAGCTCGCATCTATCACTACGAGGACAGCCGCTTCCCGCGCCACCTCACCGGCGTGACCCGAGAAGATGGGCAG
Source organism: Lysobacter sp. Root604 (assembly GCF_001427505.1). NCBI lineage: Bacteria > Pseudomonadati > Pseudomonadota > Gammaproteobacteria > Lysobacterales > Lysobacteraceae > Lysobacter > Lysobacter sp. Root604. The sequence continues at coordinate 723,833 of NZ_LMGS01000009.1, forward strand.
CGCTACGCCACGTTTGCCTACGACGCCTCTGGGCGTGCGGTTTCAAGTCAGCATACCGGCGGCGTAGATAGCGTCGGCCTTGTCTACTCGCCTACCGGCGGCGCAACGGTGACCGGTGCGCTGGGCGGTACCACCGCATACGCGCTGACCACCCCAGCAGGAAGCGGGGTGCCACGGAAGGTAGCCGGATTGTCCGACAGTCGCGGCCAGATCGACCGCACCTACTACCCCGAGAGCACCGACTTCCGCCGCCGCCTCGACACCGTCACCGACCGCAATGGCACGGTCGCCAAGCACCAGTACGCCGAGATCACCGACACCGTCTCCGGCCTGTTGGTCAGCGCGCACACGGTCACCGAGGCCCAAGGTACCGCGCAGGCGCGCACCATCGAGCAGCGCACGGAGCTGGCGACTAACCGCCTGCTGATGACCCTGGCCGGCAACCGCGGAACCCGCATCACCCGCAACGCGCGCCAGCAGGCGACCGCGGTCACCGTGCGCGACACCACCACCAACGCCACCCGCACCACCGCCTACGCCTACTGCGAGGCAGCCGACGTCGCCGCCAGCAACAGCACCTGCCCGCTGCTGGGCCTGCTGAAATCGGTGGACGGCCCGCGCACCGACCTCAACGACGTCACCGCCTACGCCTATTACCCCAGCGACGACGCCAGCTGCGCGTCGGCGCCCGCGACTTGCCCGCACCGCAAGGGTGATTTGTGGAAGACGACCAATGCGCTGGGCCAGGTCACCGAGATTCTGCAGTACGACGCCCAAGGCCGCGTGCTGTCGCTGCAAGACATCAACGGCGTGGTCACCGACTACGAGTACCACCCGCGCGGTTGGCTGACCGCCACCAAGGTCCGCGGCCCCAACGCCGGCAGCGAGACGGACGATCGGATCACGTCCGTCATCTACGAATCTACCGGCCTGGTCCAGCGCACGACCGAGCCCGATGGTAGCTACTTGGGGTTCACCTACGACGTGGCCCAGCGTCTGACCGACGTCACCGACAATGCCGGCAACACCATTCATTACACCTTAGACGCCGCCGGCAACCGCACCAAGGAAGACACCAAGGACAGTGGTAACACCCTGCGCCGCACGCTCTCGCGTGTCTACAACGTCTTGGGCCAACAAACCCAGCACAAGGACGCCGGCAACCACATCACCGCTACCACCTTTGATGTCGACGGCAACCCCAGCCTGGTGACCGACCCGCTCAGTCGCGTGGTCGACCACGACTACGATCCGCTCAACCGCATCGCGCGCACCGTGCAGGACCCCGGCGGCATCGCCGCCGAAACCGTGTACCAGTACGACGCGCTGGATCAGGTTACCCAGGTCACCGATCCCAAGGGTTTGAACACCGGGTACACCTACAACGGCTTCGGCGATGTGACCCAGTTGACGAGCCCTGACACGGGCGTGACTCAGTACGGATACGACAGCGCAGGCAACCTCGGCAGCCGTCAGGACGCCAACGATGCGCAGGCGCATACCTACGCTTACGATGCGCTCAATCGTTTGACCTCGGTGTCGATGCTGGCCACCAGCGGCGGCAACGACATCGTCTATCAGTACGACGGCTTCAATACCGGCTGCGGCGGCGAGCCCTCGCTCGCGCAGGGCCACATGACCCGGACCACCAAGACCTTCGGCGCCACGATGATGTACTGCTACGGCCGTTTCGGCCAGGTCGAAACCAAGATGCAGATCGTGGGTGGCCGGTTCTTTGTGGTGAACTACACCTACACCGCCGCGGGCGACGTGAAGTCGATCAACTACCCCGACGGTGCCGTCGTCGACTATGTGCGCAACGCCCAAGGCCGCATCATCGAAGTTGGCGTGACCCCGAATGGCGGCAGCCGCACGATGCTGCTCAACCAGACTGGCTACGCCCCGTTCGGCCCCGCGGTGGGCTGGGTCTACGGCAACGGCCGCACCTTGGCGCGCCAACACGATCTCGACTACCGGCCCAGCACGATCCAGGACAACGCCAGTGGCGGCCTGTCGCTGCACTACGGTTACGACGCCGCCGGCCAGCTCACTGAACTCAAAGACGGGCTGCAAAGCGCGTTCCTGGCCCGCTACGACTACGACAACCTTGGGCGCCTGACCATTCTGCGCGACGGCACTAGCAGTGTCCCGATCGAGACCTACACTTACGACGCCATCGGCAACCGCACCAGTCTGTTACACGGCAGCTATACCAAGCCGTTCACATACGCCAGTAACAGCCACCGACTCAGTTCGGTGGACGGCGTGGTGCGCGACTACGACGGCGTCGGCAACACCACGGCCATCGGTGGCACGACCAAGCAGTTCAACTACGGCGAAGACGACCGTCTGCGCAGCGTGCTGCAGGGTGGCACGTTCGTGCGCCATTACTCGTACAACGCGTTGGGTGAGCGAGTGTTGTCGATCGTTCCGGGCGTGACCGGCAACCCTGACGGCAGCGGCGGCATACCGGACGTCCACACCTACACCGTCTACGACGAATCCGGCCGTTGGTTGGGCGACTACGACACCACCGGAAAGGCGTTGCAACAGGCGATCTGGTTGGACGGCCTCCCGGTCGGTCTGCTGGCCGGTGCCGGCGCCAACCAGAAACTCCATTACATCGAACCCGACCACCTGGGCACCCCGCGCGCCGTCATCGACCGCACCCGCGACGTCGCTATCTGGACTTGGGCGCTACAGGGCGAGGCGTTCGGCAACAGCCCGCCGAATCAAGACCCGGACCTGGACAGCACCGCGTTCGTGCTGGACATGCGGTTCCCGGGGCAGCGGTATGACATGGCGAGCGGACTTAACTACAACTACTTCCGGGATTACGATGCGGCGAGTGGGCGGTACGTGCAGTCGGATCCGATCGGCTTGCGGGGTGGGATCACAACCTACGGCTACGCTGGTGCAGATCCGTTGACCTATAGCGATCCCCTCGGGCTTGCAAAAATGAACCTTTTTCCGCCGAATACCGGTGCCTGGCGCCTGTTTGAGAAGATTCCGGACAGCGATGATGAATGCCTGGTCGGTGGCCACGGGACGCCGTTCTATGTAGCAAAGCAGTCTCCTGCGCAACTGGCGGATAGAATAAGCAATGACGCTGCTTGTCGGGATAAGCGCATCATCTTGTATGCGTGCAATACCGGAGTTCGACCGGAAGAAGGAAGCAAGAAGGCGTATGGTGCGAGGCTGGCAAAGGAAACGGGGCAGTGGGTAGGGGCGCCAAACAATTGGGGGTGGCTCATCCCAGAAAATGAACTCGGCATTGCCTGGTACTTGATAGCTCCGAGCATTCACCATCTCGACTATCACACGGATGAAGGAGCAGTGATGGCCGACGGAGTGTCATCGACTGAGGTTGGCGATTGGGTACATTTCTCGCCGAACTAGGAGGCGCGTATGAAAGGAATGGTCGTGGCTTTGTTTTTGTTCGGTGCGACTATGGCGAGTGCGCAGGATCGTGTGACCCTGGCAAACCAAAGTCATAGCCTCTCTGAGAGTGAGTTGGCCATTCTTTCGGATCAGGCGAATGCTGGTTCAAAGGAGGCCGCTATAAGGCTCTCAGATAGATACTTCTATGATCTGACGAAAGGTCAACAACGAAAGATGCGGGTAAAGGCGCTCGAATGGGCGCTGATCGGTGCTGAGAACGGCTCCGCAGAGTCTCAGTTCCAGGCGTACTCACTATTGAGTACGAGTGATGAAAGATCAAAGCAGATCAGGGCACTGTTCTGGTTGAAGCAATCTGCCGCTAATGGCTATGTTGATGCGCAAGTCCAACTTAAGAGCTGTCCGAGCATTGAAGCTAGGCGTCTCTCCGGAACTCCATGTTTTGGCTCGCAATCGGAGTGATGTAGCAAACTTGTAAGAGCTTCCTGGCTCGCTCTGGGTCTCGTTGGGCATCTCTCAGCCATAAGCGATGACTTAAGTGGAAGTGATCGCGGGCGCAAGGCAGTTGATCGGTGAGTCCCGAAACAGGGTCAGAGTGGACCATGTAGAAGGCTGCCTGGCCCGCATGTCGCTCAACCGCGTCTCGCGCCCGGTTCAGTAGAAGCTGGCTTCGCGCCGCACCTGGGCCTGCCCCGCGCGGCGACACGCAGGAACCGCTGCAGCTCACAGAGAACCTAGGCAGTGATGCATACGGAGTAACGACCCGGCATGCGCCGCGGCCCTTATTGCAACCAGAAGCAGGGGTCAGAGTGGGCTTTCTAGAAAGTCCACTCGGACCCCTGTTTACTCTTGGCCCTGTGGTCGGCGCTGCTGCCGCTGGTTCTGAGCCTGCTCAGCCTGGTGCGGCTGTGGTCGGCCTGGCGCGCGCCGGACTTCGGCTTCTGGCGCAAGATCCGCCACAGCCTGGCCCTGCTGGTGTTCCTGGCTGCGGCCTGGGGCCTGTGGTTCTGGAACGTGCTGCCCTGGAAGCTGTAAGCGGGCGGCGGGCCGGTCCCACGGGGCCGGCCCCCCTGCCGAAGGTCAGGGCTTGGGGCCGCCTAGTGCGGCCCCACGTCGTTTACAGGGGCGCGATGACCGTGCGGTTGCGGCCGGGCCGCTCGGTTCAGGGGGCGGCTTGGTGTCGGGCCCGGACCGGATCGGCGTTCGTTCTATCCACGCAACACTGCGGAACTTCCGGGGTCTTTAGCAGTCATAGACCCCGACTGCTAAGATGGCTGCCATGACCCAGATCCCCCTCTCGAACGCCCTAGTCGCCAACAACCTGCCTGTGCCCAGCGCGCTCGGTTCGCTGGACGCGTATATCGGCGCGGTGCACCGCATCCCGGTGCTGACCGCCGAGGACGAGCAGGACTTGGCGCGTCGCTTCCGCGACGAAGAAGACCTCGACGCCGCCCGCGAGCTGGTGCATTCGCACCTGCGCTTCGTGGTGCACGTCGCCCGTGGCTATAACGGTTACGGCCTGCAGATCGGCGACCTGATCCAGGAAGGCAACATCGGCCTGATGAAGGCGGTGAAGCGCTTCGACCCGGAACAGGGCGTGCGCCTGGTCTCGTTCGCGGTCCATTGGATCCGCGCCGAGATGCACGAGTTCATCCTCAAGAACTGGCGCATCGTCAAGGTCGCCACGACCAAGGCGCAGCGCAAGCTGTTCTTCAACCTGCGCAAGAGCAAGAAGCGCCTGGGTTGGATGAACGCCGAGGAAGTCAGCCAGGTCGCCAAGGACCTCAACGTCTCCGAGCGCGAAGTGCTGGAGATGGAGTCGCGCCTGTCCGGCCGCGACGTCGGTTTCGATGCGCCGGCCGACGAGGACGACGACCACGCGCCGCCGTCGCCGGCCGCGTACCTGCGCGCGCACGACGAGGACCCGTCGCAGAGCTACGAGCGCGAGGACGAGGAAGACAACCAGCTCGCTCTGCTGCGCGAAGGCCTGTCGGGCCTGGACGAGCGTTCGCGCGACATCGTCAAGCGCCGCTGGCTGGACGCCGACAGCAAGATCACGCTGCAGGAACTGGCCGACGAATATGGCGTCAGCGCCGAGCGCATCCGCCAGATCGAAGCCAACGCGCTGAAGAAGATGCGGGCGCTGTTCGCGGCCTGATCCGCGGTAGCCAACGCAACCAAAACGGCCCGGGAAACCGGGCCGTTTCGTTTTGGGCGCCGCCTCAGGGCGTCGCGTTCAAGGCCTGCCCCAGGCGGCGATACATCGACAGCAACTGCGTGGACGAGCGGACGCCGGCCTGGCCCTGACTGAGGTTGAGGTCGCGGGTTTCGGCCTGCAGCAGGCGGCTCAGATCCGCGACCGGCAGTTCCCCATCCGGATGCCGGTAGACCGCATCGATCAGGATGAAGCGCGGCACCTGCGGAAAGTCGCGCATCGCCTGTTGCAGCATGGCCCGGAACGCGGCGTCCGGCGTTTGCCCCGGGGCGGGGTGGGCATGTTCGATGCGGCTGCGCGCGAAGGTCTCGTCGCGGTAGCGTTTCCAGCCCAGTTCGTCCGTCTGCGCCAGGCCGGCTTCGTCGCCGACGCTCTGCTGCAGGAAGGCCAGCACGCGCAGGGCCTCGAAATCGCCGGCGCTGCTGTAGGCGCGTTCGCGCAGGGTCGCGGCGTGGCGGGCGTGGAACGCCGAGAAGTCGAGTTCGTCCTCCGCGTCCGCGGCCAGACGCCCGAGCACGATCCGGCCCAGCGCCGAACTCGCCGGATAGGAGTGCGCGCCGACCAGGAGCTGGCAGCGATCGAGGTCGGCGACGCCGAGTTTGCGCTCGCTGTCGATCAACAGCGGCCACAGGCAATCCCATTCGGCGCGTTCGCGCTTCTGCGCGGACCACAGGCGCGCCATCAGGTCGTGCAGCGCGTCGCGCGCGGCCGCGTTCTGGCCGTAGTTCCACCAGTCGCTGCGCCAGTCGAAGGCGCGCGCCAGCGCGCGGTCCAGGGCGACGCGGTCGCCGGCTTCGGCTTTGCGGTAGTCCTCGTCGTGCAGCGTCAGGTAGTCGGTGCCGCCGAACACGGCGTAGGACATTTTCTCGGCGCCGACATGCGACTCGCGCACTTTGGAGGCCTGCACCAGGTCGTAGGCGCCGCGCTCGTCGCCGGTGGCGAGTTGGCAGTAGGCGTACAGGAAGGTCGCCTGCGGCGGCAACGCGCCAACGGTCTTCAGTCGCTTCCATAGCGGCAGCGCGCGCGGGCAGTCGTCGTTGCGGGTGTAGTGCAAGGCCAGCTCATAGACGATCAGCGGCTGGTCCGGCAGCAGTTCGTCGGCGCTGCGATGCAGTCGCTCCGAAGTCGCCGGCGCCAGCGCCCATAGCCGGTTGGCGACCACGAAGCGGCGTGCGGCGCCGCCTTTTTCGGCATAGGCGACTTCGCTGGCGATGGCTTCGGCCAGACGGCCGGTGTAGCCCATGTTGCCTTGCTGCTTGTCGCGGGCGTCGGCGGCGTCGCTTTCGACGCGGACCTGCTGCAGGAACTCCTCGACCGCGTCGGCGCTGGCGGGCGCTGCCTGGGCTTTGGCCGCGTCCGCGAACGGCGCGTGCGCCGCGGCGGCGGGCGCGCTGGGCGCGTCGCCGGAGGAGCAGGCGGCCAGCGCCAGCAGCAGCGGGGCGAGCGGCCGGTTCGCGATGGCGTTGGGGTGCGGTGCGTCGCTCATGGCGTCCCTGCGATGAGAGGAGGCGGGCCTCGGTCCGGGCGATGCTAACGCATCGTCGGCGCGCGCGGCCGGCGGCCGCGCGCGTGTGGACTGATCCTCGAATCCGAGTGCGCGGCGGACGCGGGGCGCGTCCGCCGCGCCGCGGCTAGTCGTCGCGATCGCCGAGGATGATGCGGGCGTGGCGCTGATAGCTCCAATACGCCCAGGCCCAGTTGATCAGCACGATCACGCGGTTGCGGAAGCCGATCAGGAAGAACACGTGCGCGGCCAGCCAGAACCACCAGGCCAGCAGGCCCGAGAGTTTGAAGCCGTGCACGTCGACCACCGCCGCCATGCGCCCGATCGTGGCCAGGTTGCCGTAGTCCTTGTAGCGGAACGGTGCGGTCGGCCGGCCTGCGAGGCGGTCGAGGATCGCGCGCGCGACGTATGCGCCCATCTGCTTGGCCGCGGGCGCGACGCCGGGCACCGGCTTGCCGTCCTGCTGCACGCTGGCCAAGTCGCCAGCGACGAAGATCTCCGGATGGCCGGGCACGCTGAGGTCGGGCTGCACCTGGACCCGGCCGGCGCGGTCGCGCGGCGCGTCCAGTAGCGCGCCCAGCTTGGACGCGGCCACGCCGGCGGCCCAGATCACTGTGCGCGCGGGCACGACGGTGTCGCCCAGGGTGTAGCCGTGCTCGTCGATCGCGTTGACCGGCGTGCCGGTGACGACTTCGACGCCGAGCTTCTGCAGCTGCTTGCGCGCCTTCTCCGACAGCTCCTCGGGGAAGCTGGACAGCACGCGCGGGCCGGCTTCGATCAGACGCACCTTGGCCTGGGCCGGGTCGATGCGGCGGAACTCGCGGCGCAGGGTCTTGCGCGCGATCTCGGCCAGGGTGCCGGCCAGTTCGACGCCGGTGGGGCCGCCGCCGACCACGGCGAAACTCAGCCAGGCCGCGCGTTCGGCTTCGTCCTGCGCCGCCTCGGCGCGTTCGAACGCGAGCAACAGGCGACGCCGGATGTGCAGGGCGTCGTCCAGGGTCTTCAGGCCGGGCGCGTCCTGCGCCCAGTCGTCGTGGCCGAAATAAGCATGGGAGGCTCCGCTGGCGAGCAGCAGCATGTCGTAGCCGATGCGGTCGCCGTCGGCGAGTTCGACCTCGCGCGCGGCTGCGTCCAGACCCACCACCTCGCCCAGCCGCACCTCGACGTTGCGCTGGCCGCGCAGGATGTGGCGCAGCGGGGCGGCGATGTCGGGCGAGGACAGCCCGGCGGTGGCCACCTGGTACAGCAGCGGCTGGAACAGGTGGTGGTTGCGGCGGTCGATCAGGGTGATGCGCACGTCGGCCGAGGTCAACGCGCGCGTGGTCCACAGGCCGCCGAAGCCGCCGCCCACGATCACGATATGCGCGACGCGCTTGCCGCCTCCCGGAGGTTCATGGCTCATGCGCGCGTCCTCAGTCTTCCAGACGCTGCCGCAGCAGGTCTTCCAGGGTGTGCTGGTCGGCGGCGAAGCGACGGATGCCGTCGGCGAGCTTGTCGGTGGCCATCGCGTCCTGGTTGTGCAGCCAGCGGAACTCGGCCTCGCTCATCGGGCGCGGGCCTTCGTAGCGTTCGCCGTCGTCGATGAGGGCGCGCGGCACCTCGCCGTCGCGCTTTTCGAGTTCGCCCAGCAGGTCCGGCGAGATCGTCAGGCGGTCGCAGCCGGCCAGCGCCAACACCTGGCCGACGTTGCGGAAGCTCGCGCCCATGACCACGGTCTTGTAGCCCAGGGCCTTGTAGTAGCGCCAGATCTGGGTCACCGACTGCACGCCGGGATCGTCCTGCGGCGTGGCCGGCGGGCTCATGCCGTTGGCCAGATGCCAGTCGAGGATGCGGCCGACGAAGGGCGAGATCAGATAGACGCCGGCCTCGGCGCAGGCGATGGCCTGGGCGAAGGAGAACAGCAGGGTCAGATTGCAGTGGATGCCTTCGCGTTCGAGCTGCTCGGCGGCGCGAATGCCTTCCCAGGTCGAGGCGATCTTGATCAGCAGGCGGTCGCGGTGGATGCCGGCCTCGGCGTACAGCTGGACCAGCCGGCGCGCCTTGGCCAGGGTGGCCTCGGTGTCGAAGCTCAGGCGCGCGTCGACTTCGGTGGAGACGCGGCCGGGAATCAGTTTGAGGATTTCGCCGCCGATGGCCACGGCCAGGCGGTCGCTGGCGTCGGCGATGCGGTCGTCGCTGAATTCGTAGCGGCTGCGGGCGAGCGCGGCGTCGATCAGCGGCGCGTACGCCGGCAGCGAGGCCGCCTTCAGCAGCAGGGAAGGGTTGGTGGTGGCGTCGAGCGGGCGGAAGCGCGCGATCGCCTCGATGTCGCCGGTGTCGGCGACCACCGAGGACAGCGTCCGCAGGTGTTCGAGTTGGCTGGTCATGGGTGGGTTTCTTTGGTCGTCGGATTCGCCGCCATTCTCGCCTATCGCGGCGGGGCGGTGATGAAGCCGGCCTATCTTCTGACACGCGCCGCACAGGCGGTTGCGCTAGGCTGGCGGCAAGGGGCCGGCCGCGGCCTCGGAGACCGATACCATGGCCGTCGCCACGGAAGAAAAGCGCATCGCACTGCTGATCGACGCCGACAACGCGCCAGCCGCCAAGATCGATGTGATCCTGGCGGAGGTGGCGCGCTACGGCGCCGCCAACGTGCGCCGCGCTTATGGCAACTGGAAGAGTTCCAATCTACAGAGTTGGGAAGCGGTATTGCACGAGTACGCGATCCGGCCGATCCAGCAGTTCGCCTACAGCAAGGGCAAGAACGCCTCGGACATGGCGATGGTGATCGATGCCATGGACCTGCTGTACGCGCGCAACCTGGACGGCTTCGCGATCGTCTCCAGCGACGCCGATTTCACCCCCCTGGTGATGCGCCTGCTCACCGACGGCGTCAAGGTCTACGGTTTCGGCGAGAAGAAGACGCCCGAGCCCTTCGTCAACGCCTGCTCCAAATTCACCTATGTCGAAGCGCTGGGCCAACCGGCGGGCGCCGACGTGCCGGCGGCCGAGCTCGCGACCACGCCGCTACGCAGCGCCAAGGAGCTGCGAGGCGACACCAAGCTGCTGCAGATGCTGCGCAGCGCCGTCGATGCGGTCAACGGCGACGACGGCTGGTCGCCGCTGGCGGCGGTCGGACAACAGATCGGCAACCAGGCCTCGTTCGATTCGCGCAACTACGGCTATCGCAAGCTCAGCGACTTGATCGAGGCCATCGGCTTGTTCGAGGTGCGCCGCGACAACAAAAGCGTATGGGTCCGCGAAAAGCCCAAGGGCGGCGCGAAGCCGGCCGTCGCCAAGTCGGGCGCGGGAAAACCGAGCGTCGCCAAGGCGGGCGCGAAGTCCGGCACAGGCAAGGCCGGCGGCTAGCGATCGCTTGCGCTACGGATGCGGCGGTCGTACGGCGATCGCTTGAGTTTCGACAGGGGACCGAAATCAGCATGAATGTCGCGGTGATCGAGACGGCCGGCACCGCCTTGCCGACACGGCGGCAGGCGGTCGTGTTCGAGTGCAAGGCCTGGGGCCTGCGCGGGCTGCGCTGGTGGCGCGACGCCTTGGATCGGCAGCGCCCGCGCCGGCACGCGCGCGCCGACGCATTGCGCGCCGCGCCGGTGCTGGCCGAATTCGAAAGCCCGCTGTGGCCGCTGGACGAGGCCGATCCGCTGCTGGTCGCCGGCAAATTGCAGAACCTGCGCCTGGCGCTGAAGCGGTTGCACGGCGTGGAAGTGGCGGCCGGCGCCACCTTCGGTTTCTGGAAGCAGGTCGGCCGCGCCACCCGCCGCCGCGGCTATGCGGTCGGCCGCGAACTGCGCGAGGGCTGCGTGATTCCCGCGGTGGGCGGCGGCCTGTGCCAGCTCAGCAATGCGCTCTACGACGGCGCGGTGCGCGCCGGGCTGGAGATCGTCGAGCGTCATCGTCATTCGCGCGTGCTGCCCGGCTCGCTGGCCGAGCAGGATCGCGACGCCACCGTGTTCTGGAACTACCTGGACCTGCGCCTGCGCGCGCCGTTCGCCTGGCGGCTGGAGGTGAGCATGGACGCGCAGCGCTTGCGGCTGCGCATTCGCGGCCATCGCAACGCGAGCGAGCACGGCTGGCCGCTGGCGGTATCGCCGCGGCGTCCGCCCGAAGCCAGCAACGACTGCGGCAGTTGCGAACAGCACGAATGCCATCGGCACACCGGCCCCAGCGCGGACGGACTGCGTCGGCTGTGGTGGATGGAGGACGCCTGGCCCGAGTTCCGCGCCGCGCTGAAGGAGCAGCGTGGCGACGGCGACCGCGTGTTCGGTCCGGGCGGCCGTCGCTTTCCGGCTCAGGCGCTGCCGCGGCGCGTGCTGCAATCGCTGGCCTGGCGCTATGGCCGCTGGCGCGGCCAGGCCCTGCCGCAGGTGCGCCTGGCGCAGTTGCGCGCGCATGCGCGCGATCTGGCGCGGCAGTTGCGGCCCAACGATCTGGACCTGGTGCTGCCGCAGAGCCTGCTGCCCTTCCTGTGGCGCGAAGGCGAACTGGCCGGCCGCCGCTACGCGGTGATGATGAGCGCGCTGCCGATGCGCACCCTGCAGGCCGAACTCGATCGCGCCTCGCAGCGGCATCCGCAGGTGCTGTCGCTGCGCGATTTCCGCGCCGATCCGGCGCTGATCGAGGCCGAGTGGAACGGCTTGCTGGCGGCGGAGGCCTGGTGGAGCCCGCATGCGCAGATTCTCGATCTGGCCGGCGCGCGCGCGCAGCCGCTGGCCTGGGCCCTGCCCGAGGCTTTGCCCGTCGATGCGCGCTTGCCCCGCGGCGGCCGCGCGCGCGTGTTCTTCCCGGCGTCGCCGTTGGCACGCAAGGGCATCCTTGAATTGTTGGCCGCGTTGGGCGATCAGGAGGTCGAGATCCTGCTCCCGCCCGGCGATAGCGAGCGCGGTCTGGACCCGGGACGCGCGAGCCTGCGTCGTGTCGCCTCGTACCGACAGGGGTTGCTCGAAGCCGATGCGGTCGCGTTGCCCGCCTGGGTCGAACATCAACCGCGCGCCTTGTTGAGCGCGCTGGCCAGCGGCGTGCCGGTGATCGCGACCGCGGCCTGTGGCCTGGACTCGCGCATGGGCGGTTGGCGCCAGGTCGACGCCGGCGACGTCGCGGCGCTGCGTGCGGCGGTGCTCGACGCCTTGCGGCACTGAAGCGCGGCCCGTGCCGCGCGCATGCGCCGCGGTACGGCGGCGCCGTCCGGTCCCGCGCGCGCGCGCGGGCGCTACACTGACGCGGTCGTTACGCCCGCTCGCGCGAGACAGAGCATGGAACCGCAGCCCATCGATCTGAGTACGGTGCTGATCGTCGAGGACGAGGCTGCCGCACGCACGCGCATGCTCGGCCTGATGCGCGCCTTGGCCGGTCCGCAGGCGCGCATCGACACCGCTGCCGATCTGGCGCAGGCGCATGCGCGGCTGCAACAGGATCGCTACGCCCTGGCCCTGGTCGACGTGCAATTGCCCGATGGCAGCGGCATCGACTTGATCGCGTGGATGAGCGCGCAGCGTCCGCAGACCGCGGTGGTGATCGTGTCGGCCTATGCCGAGGAAGAGACGATACTGGCGGCGGTGCAGGCCGGCGCGATCGGCTACCTGCTCAAGGACCGCGACGACGACGAGCTGCGGCTGTCCTTGCGGAGTCTGCAAAGCGGCGGCGCGCCTATCGACCCCTTGATCGCGCGCAGGATCCTGGCGCTGGTGCAGCAGGCGCCGGCGCGCGCCGCGCCGCCGGTGCCGCCGCAACCCGAGCTCGCGGCGCACTTGTCCGAGCGCGAGCGCGAAATCCTGCGTCTGGTCGCGCAAGGCTTCAGCAACCGCGAGATCGCCGAACTGGTGGCGCTGTCCAAGCTCACCATCGAATGCCACACCAAGAACATCTACCGCAAACTCGCGGTGGGTTCGCGCACGGCGGCGGTGTTCGAGGCGCGCGCGCTGGGATTGCTCAACTGAAGCCGTGGCGCGCCGGCGCGGACAGCGCGCGCGCGTGCGCGGGCTGGCTGCTGATCGTATTGGCTCTGGCGCTGGCGCCGCTGTCGACGCGCGCGGCCGACGAGGCCGGCGTGCGGTTGCTCGATCGCGGCGAGGCGGTGCGTTCGGATTGGAACGCCGCCGCGCCGCCGGCCTCGGGCTGGACGCCGGTGCGATTGCTGGACTTGTGGCAGCAGCGCTGGCCCGGCCACGACGGCGTGGTCTGGTACCGCCTGCATTGGCAACAGGACGATCCGCGGCGGCCGACCGCGCTGCTGGCCGACTACATGAGCCTGAGCGGCGCGATCTACGTCAACGGCGAAGCGGTGGCGCGCGATCCGCACCTGGTCGAACCGCTGTCGCGTACCTGGAACACGCCTCACTACGTGCTGCTGCCGCCTTCGCTGCTGCGCGCCGGCGACAACGTCGTGTGGCTGCGCGTGTCCGGCCTGTCGGCCTACCAACCCGGCGCCGGGCCGGTGCGGGTCGGCGATCCGCAGACCCTGCAGCAGCGTTATCGCAGCGAGCGTTTCCTGCGTTACGACATCAAGCTGATCAACCTGGCCATGGCGGTGGTGCTGGGCGGGGTGTTCCTGCTGATGTGGCTGCTGCGGCGCAAGGACAGCGTGTACGGCTGGTTCGCCCTGACCGAACTGACCGGCTCGCTGTACGCCTACAACCACATCGCCACCGAGATATGGCCGCTGCCCGGCACCGATTCCTGGCAGGCCTTCAACGCCGCGTTCTACGTGGCCGCCGGCGCCTGCTACGCGTTGTTCCTGCTGCGCTACTGCGAGCGCCGCCATCCGCGCCTGGAGCGCGTGCTGGCCGCGCTGTCGGCGCTGGCGCTGCTGGTGGCCGCGCTGGCGCCGACCTGGATGGGCCACCATCGCAACCTGTGGTTCGCGCTGGGCGGCTTGTTCTACTACATCAGCATCGGCTGGTTCCTGATCCAGGCCTGGCGCAGCCGCCGCCCCGACGCCTTGGTGCTGGCGGCCTGCCTGCTGCTGCCCGTGCTGGTCTCGTTCCGCGATTTCGCGCTGTTCTTCGGCTGGGTGCAGGGCACCACCTACTGGCTCAGCCTGACCTCGGTACTGACCCTGGTCGGCATCGGCTTCGTGCTGTCCTATCGCTTCGTGAGCGCGATGCGGCGCGTGGAAGGCTTCAACCTGGAGCTCAAGCGCGAGGTCGATACGGCGACGTCCGAGCTGGCGACCACGCTGTCGCGCCAGCACGCGCTGGAGCTTGCGCACAGCCGCGCCGGCGAGCGCCTGCAACTGGTGCGCGATCTGCACGACGGTTTCGGCGGCACCCTGGTCGGCGCGATCGCGCAGTTGCAGCAGGCGCCGGACGACATGCCCAAGGCGGCGGTGATCGCCACTCTCAAGGACCTGCGCGACGACCTGCGCCTGGTGATCGACAGCACCGCGCGCGAACACGCCGATCTGAGCGCGCAACTGGCGCCGCTGCGGCATCGCCTGGGCCGATTGCTGGAGACGGCCGACATCGAAAGCCGCTGGCAGTTGGACGGGCTGGACGGGATCGAGCTGGGCAGCGCGCGCAGCCTGGACCTGCTGCGGCTATTGCAGGAGGCGTTGACCAACGTGTTCAAGCACAGCCGCGCGCGACGCGTGGAGGTGCAACTGCGTCGCGTCGACGACCGCCTGCAGCTGCGCATCGACGACGACGGCGAAGGCATCGCATCCGCGCCGATGGCCGCCGACGGCGGCGCCGGCCTGGCCAGCATGCGCTTGCGCGCGCAGCGTTTGGGCGGCGAGCTGCGGATCGAGTCCGGCCCCCACGGCACCGGCCTGCGCCTGGACTTTCCGCTGCCAGCCTGAGGCCGACAGCGCGGCCGTCTCAGTACAAGTCCGCCGGGTCCACGTCCAAGGACCAGCGCACCTTGCGCGCCTCGGGCAGGGCGTGGATCGTCGGCAGCGCGCGATCCAGCGCGGCGTGCAGCGCGCGCCGCTCTGGCGCCGACAGGATCAGCTGCGCGCGCTGATAGCCGGCGCGGCGCGGCATCGGCGCCGGCACCGGGCCGTTGAGTTCGAGGCTGTCGTCGCCGACCTCGCGCAGTGCCATGCGCGCGGCCTGCAGGAAGGCGTTGGCGATCTCGGTTTCCTTGGCCTCGGCGCGCAGCAAGGCCATGTGCGCGTAAGGCGGGAACCCGGCCAGTTCGCGCTGCGCCAGTTCCAGCTCGGCGAAGGCGGCATAGCCGCCGGCCAGCAGGGTGCTCAGCAGCGGGTGCTCGGGATGATGGGTCTGCAGCACCACTTCGCCGGGCTTGTGCGCGCGGCCGGCGCGGCCGGCGACCTGGATCAGCAGCTGCGCGAGCTTTTCCGGCGCGCGGAAGTCGGCGCTGAACAAGCCTTCGTCGATGCCGACCACCGCGACCAGGGTCAGGTGCGGCAGGTCGTGGCCCTTGGCCAGCATCTGGGTGCCGACCAGGATGCCGCGCGCGGTGCCGAACTCGGCCAGGTGCTGCTCCAGGGCGTCGCGGCGCTGGGTGGTCCCGCGATCGATGCGCAGCACCGGTACGTCCGGGAAGCGCGCGGCCAAGGCCTCCTCGATGCGCTCGGTGCCGGCGCCCTGCGACTGCAGCGCCAGCCCGCCGCAGTCCGGGCAGGCGTTGGGCGCCGGTCGCCGCGCGCCGCAGTGGTGGCATTGCAGGCGGCGTCCGGCCGCGTGCACGGTCATCGGCGTGGGCGAAGTCGGCGTGCTGCAACGGTGGCAGTGCGCGCTCCAGCCGCAGTCGTGGCAGATCAGCACCGGCGCGTAGCCGCGGCGGTTCTTGAACACCAGCACCTGGCCGTCGGCGTCGAGCGCGCGCGCGATGGTGTCGATCAATTCCGGCGATAGGCCGGCCTCGAGCGGGCGCTTGCGCACGTCGACCACGCGCACCCGCGGCGGCTTGGCGTCGCCGGCGCGTTGCAGTAGGCGCAGGTGCGCGTAGCGGCCGGCCTGGGCGTTGCGCAGCGATTCCAGCGACGGCGTCGCGCTGCCCAGCAGCACCGGCACGTTCAGCGCCTTGGCGCGCACCAGGGCGAAGTCGCGAGCGTGGTAACGGATGCCGTCGAGCTGCTTGAAGCTGCCGTCGTGCTCCTCGTCGATCACGATCAGGCCGGCCTCGGGCAGAGGCAGGAAGATCGCCGAGCGCGTGCCCACGATCACCCGCGCCTCGCCGCGCAGGCAGGCGGCCCAGGTGCGCGCGCGTTCGCCGTCGCCCAGGCCGGAATGCAGCGCATGCACCGGTACGCCCAGACGCGCGCGGAAGCGCGCCAGGGTCTGCGGGGTCAGGCCGATCTCCGGCACCAGCACCAGCGCCTGGCGGCCGCGCGCGAGGCAGTCGGCGATCGCGCGCAGGTAGACCTCGGTCTTGCCGCTGCCGGTGACGCCATCCAGCAGCAGCGGCGCGAAGCCGTCGCGCACGGCCAGGATGGCGTCGACCGCGGCCTGCTGTTCTTCGTTGAGCGCGGGCCCGGGCTGCGGCCCGGCAGCGATGGTGTTGGCCGGCACCGCGATGCGCTCGGCCAGGCCGCGCTTGGCCAGCGCGCGCGCGGCGGCGCGCCAGTCGGGATCGTGGGCGGCGTCGACGAGCTCCAGCGCGTCCTCGTCGCAGGGGCCGGCCTCCAGCCGGTCGGCGAGGCGGCGCGGGCGGCCCGCGCGCAGGCCCGGCCGCGCGGTCGCCCCGGTCTCGGTGAGCCGCCAGGCCCAGGCGTGAGTGTCGGCCAGCGGTTCGCCGTGGCGCAGCGGCGCCGGCAGCGCGGTCGCGAACACTTCGCCCAGCGGGGCGTGGGTGTAGCGGGCCAGCCAGCGCAGCGATTCCAGCAGCTCGCCGTGGAACAGCGGCTGCGGGTCGAGCCGGCTCAGCGCGGACTTGGGTTCGGGCGCGCTGGCGTCGGCGGCGCCGGTGTCGGCGACCACGCCGACCAGCTCGCGGCTGCCGAAGGGCACGCGCACCCGCATACCGACGTCGGCCGCCGTCGCCTCCAGGCCGTCGGCCGGGCGGTAATCGAACAGGCGCGGCAGGGGCACGGGCAGGGCGACCCGCCAGACGTGTGTAAGTGACTGAGCGGAGCCGTCGGACATGCGCTCAGTCTAGCGAGCGCGGTCGCGAATCGGCGCCGACGCAGTTGCGACCTATTGCTGCCCCCGCCGTGACAAAGCGCACGCAAGTGGCGGTGCTTAAAGAAAATTCACCCTTATCCACACGAGCTGTGGATAAATCTGTGCATGCCGTGTCGGCAGGGCTGCGCGATGACGCTGGAATAAGCTCTGCAGCCAGGTTGGTGAAAAAATCGCCAATGCGTATATCTCTTTGATAATCAAAGGCTTGATCGTGAAACATCGTTGTAATGCAGGGCTTTTGGGGGTTCTTCCTCAGCCCCATGACGGTTCCGTTACCGCTGTGCACAACCGTTTTTTCCTGCAGGCCGCGTCCTGCTTCGCGGAGCAGGTATTGGCGCCGTGTCAAGCGGTTTTATGCGACGGCCGCCTCGCTATGATGCGGCCATGCTGATGCGTACGCGATGAGCCCCGCCGCAACGGGCTCCACACCCTCCGGTCCCGCCGGGCACACGAACGACGCGCCGGCCGCGCTGGCCGCATTTCTGCGCGGCGTCGAGCGCCGCGGCGCGGTCCTGGCCGAGCTGCAGGCGGGCGACGCCGGCGCCGGCGATGCCGCCCTGGCGGCGGCGATGCGCGCGTTCCGCGACGGCATCGAGGCCGCGCCCATGGCCGACTGGCCGCGCCGCTTCTGGTCGCAGCTGCTGGCCCAGCCCGGGCTGCACCAGCGCACCCGCGTCGCGATCCCCTTGGACGCCACCGACCGCCTCGGCGAACTCGGCCATGGCCCGCGCGCGGCCCTGCTGCTGCGCCTGGCGGCCGGGCTGTCCGAGCCCGACGCGGCCGCGGCCCTGGGCGTGGCCCAGCCCACCTACCGCCTGGCCCTGCAGCGCGCGCTGCCGCATCACGCCGACGGCAGCGCCGATCCGGCGGCCTGGCAGCAGCTGCGCGAGCAGATCCATCGCCGCATCAAGACCCTGCCGCCGGAACGGCTGACGCGGCTGACCGCGGCGCGCGAAGCCGCCTTGCGCGGCGCGCCGGTCGCGGCCGAGGGCCAGCGCGGCGACGCGCCCGTCGTCGCTGCCGGGCGACGGCCGCGCTGGCTTATGGCCCTGCTGTGGACCTTGCTGGCGCTGTGCGCGCTCGCGTTCGCGGCGACCTGGTGGTGGCCGCTGGGCGGCGTCGCCGACTGGCTGGGCGGCCCGCCCATCCAGGTGGAGGCCCTGCCCGAGGCCGAGGCCCCCGCCGCGCGCTACAGCCACGAAGCCGGCCTGATCGGCGACCGCGACTTCGCCCTGCTGGCCGATCCCGAGGGCGAGGCCGGTGCGCGCGAGCTCGCCTTCCACAGCTGGCTGGCCGCGCGCGAGCGCGCCGGCCCTGAGGGCCTGCCCGGCGAGAGCGCCGAGCCGGTCCCCGCCGAGTCCGACGCGGCGACCGCGCCGGGCGCGGAAACCTCGACCGAATCCGAAACGGAGAGCGCCGATGTCCCGGGCTGACGCGGCCCGCCCGCGCGCCTGTCTGCGCGCCGTTGCCCTCCTGGGCCTGAGCCTGCTGCTGGGCGCGGTCGCGGCGCAGAGCTTGCCGCCGGAGTACGAAAAACTCGCTCAGCGCCTGCCCGCCGACGCGCGCGCGCGCCTGCAGGCCAACGCGGCGCAATGGGCGGCCTGGAACGCCGAGCAACGCGCCGCCTTCGCCACCCGTGCCGCGCGCTGGAGCGCGCTGCCCGCGCCCGAACGCGCAAACGCGCGCGAACGCTACGCCGCCTGGCTGGCCCTGCCCGCGGACGAGCGCGCGCTGGCCCAGGCCGCGGCCGCTCGCTATGCGGCGCTGCCGCCGGAGCAACAACAGGCCTTGCGCGCGCGCTACGACGCGCTCGACGGCAGCCTGCAGCGCGGCTGGCTGCTGGGGCCGAGCCTGGGCCTCGACTACGCGGCGTTGCAGCCCCTGCTGGCGCAGCTGCCGCCGGAGCAGCACGAGCCGATGCTGCGCGTGCTGCGCGAGCTCAGTGCGCAGCAGCGCAAGGACCTGGCGGTGCTGGTGCAGCGCACGCCCCCGCAGGCGCGCGACGCGCTGCGGCGGGAACTGCTGGCGACGCGTTGGGACGAGCGCGACGGGTGGTTCTGGCACAAGTTGGGGCAGTAGGGCTGTAGTCCCTAACCACATGCGCTGCCCTCATCCGCCCTGGCGGGCACCTTCTCCCGCAAGCGGGAGAAGGGGGCGTGTGCAACTGCAACCATGTGCGCTGCCCTCATCCGCCCTGGCGGGCACCTTCTCCCGCAAGCGGGAGAAGGGGGCGTGCGCAGCTGCAACCTCGTGCGCTGCCCTCATCCGCCCTGGCGGGCACCTTCTCCCGCAAGCGGGAGAAGGGGGGGCGTGTGCAGCTGCAACCGCATGCGCTGCCCTCATCCGCCCTAGCGGGCAACTTCTCCCCTGAGCGGAGGAAGGGGGGCGTGTGCAACTGCAACCGCATGCGCTGCCCTCATCCGCCCTGGCGGGCGCCTTCTCCCGCAAGCGGGAGTAGGGAAGGCAGACGTTCTGCGTGCGTACTCGCGCGCTCCAGCCCGCGTGCCGCGCTTAATCCTCGCGCAACACCCGCCGCGTCGCGCTGAACCGATCGCCGAACCGCGCCACCGCGTCGGCTCGCATGCGCGGCGCGTGATCGCGCACATAGGCATCCAGCGATTCCTGGCGATCGAGCCGGTAGCGCACACTCAGGCGCACCCGCCCGGGCTCGGCCGGCGGGTCCAGCTGGGTGTGGATGCGCGCTTCGAGAAAGCCGGGCAGGGCCAGGATCTCGCGCGTATGCGGCCCCAGCCAGGCGCGGTAGTCGTCGGCGATGGCCGCGTCGAGATCGAGGTTGACCTCGTAGACCACGCCCGCGCTCACATGCGCACCAGGCTGGCGATCATCAGGAAGCCCACCGCGAACGCCAGCATGAAGAAGTAGCAGCCGCCGACCACCAGATAGCGCAGCAGGGTCACCAACCAGCCGTTGCCGTACACGCGTTTTTGCATCAGCAGCAGATAGATCGGCATCCACAGCCAGAGCCCGGCCTCGACGATGCCGGCGACCCAGCCGAAGCCGGACCAATGCGGCGAGATCCAGGCGTCCAGGCCGAACATCAGGAACATCGCCAGCAGGCTCAGACACAGGTAGGCGTGGCTGTACAAGGCCACCACCAGGTGCTCCAGGTAACCGCGGCCCGAGCCCAGGTAGGTCAGCTTGAGCAGCAGCGCGAACATCGGCACCAGCAGGAACAGCGCCGAGGGCACCGCGCTCAGCGCGGCATGCTCGTACAGCGAGGGGTCCTGGGTGGCGCGCTTGAAGTTGGCGTAGCCGCGGCCGATCTGCTTGTTGAGCCAGCGGTTGAAGAACTCCGGCGCGCCGGCCATCACCACCGGATTGGTTTCCGCGTCCCAGGGCGCGTTGCCGAAGAAGGTCAGGCCTTCGTTGCATTCGCCGTCGCCATAGGTTTGCGCGTCGGTCGCGGCCTTGCGCTTGAGCGCGCCCTCGGTGTCGACGGCGTGATCGATCTGCAACTGCGCGGCGCGGCAGCCGGCACGGCGGTTGATATCGCGGATCGCGTTGGCGTTGCGCGCCAGCGCCGTGGCGTTGCCGGCGGCGATGCCGGCGCGTTCGGCCTGCAGCGGCTTGAGCCTTTCGTCGCGCAGGGCTTCCAGCTCGGCCAGCGAGTCGGCGTTCTCGATCGTGGCCGGGAGCGCGGCGTTCTCTTCCTCTTGGGCGGGCGCGACGATGCCGGCGGCCTCGGCGGCGGCGTCAGGCCGTGCGCGCTCGCGCAGTTCGGCCACGCGCTTGTCGGCGATCGCGTTGACCTGCTTGATGCCGGCGGCGATGCCGACCTGCGCGCCGCCGGGCAGGCCGACCGGGATCGCGGCGCGCGCTTTTTCGAGTTCCTTCAGGGCCTGCGCGCGTTCGCTCTCGACTTCGGACACGCTGCGCGCGTTCTCGATGCGTTCGCCGGTGCGGCCCAGGCGTACCTTCTTGCCGTCGATGACCATAGGGCCGTTGCCCTTGTAGCTGCCGCCATCGTCCTCGCCGAAATGCACCGTGAACTGGGCGATGAAGAAGGTCAGCACGCTCAGGATCACGAACAGCCGCAGCGGCGGCACGTAGCGCACGCGATGACCGCGCAGGTAATTGAGCGCGACCCGGCCCGGCGACAGCAGGTCGCGCACGGTGCGGAAGATGCGGCCGTCGAGATGCCAGAACGACTCGAACACTTCCTCCAGCGCATGCCCGGCATGGCGCAGCGGATTGACGATCGACTGCCCGCACTGGTGGCAGTAGTGGCCCTGCAGCGGCGCCGCGCAGTTTTCGCAGTGGGTCGGCGTGGGGTGGTCTTGGGCTTCGCTCATAGGTCCGATCGCTCGCGGCTCCCAGGCCGTTCATGGGCGAGCGCGTAAGATAGCGGGCTGCTATGGCCCGGCGCCAGCGCCCTTTGCGGTTGCGCGGCCGAAGTCGTGGTTCTGGTTCCGCGTCATGTCGTCTCTTTCCTCTTCCGTGCGCCCCGGATTGTCGGGCGAAATCCGCACCACCGCCCTGCTCGCCGCGCCGCTGGTCGCCGGCCACGTGTCCACCGGCCTGATCGGCTTCATCGACAACGTCCTGGCCGGGCACCACAGCACGACCACGCTCGCGTCGGTCACCATCGGCACCGCGCTGTGGTGGCTGCCGATGATGATTCCGATCGGCACCCTGCTGTCGGTGCCGCCGTCGGTGTCGCAGCTCGACGGCGCCGGCCGCCGCGGCGAAATCGGCGCGCTGTTCCGTCAGGCGCTATGGCTGGCCTTGGGCCTGGGCGTGCTGCTGTTCGCCTTCCTGACCTTCATCCCGCATGCGCTGGCGCCGATGGGCATGGCGCCGGAGATCATTCCGGGCGCGCGCGACTTTCTGCACGGCATCCGCTGGGGCGTGTTCGCGCTGACCCTGTTCTTCTGCATGCGCTATCTGGCCGAGGGCCTGCATTGGACCTTGCCGACCATGCTGATCAGCGCCGGCAGCCTGCTGGTGCTGCTGCCGATCGGCTACGTGCTGACCTTCGGCAAGCTCGGTTTCCCGGAAATGGGCGCCGGCGGCCTGGGCATCGCCTCGGCGATCATGCTGTGGATCGAGGCGATCGCGTTCGCGGTGGTGCTGTGGAAGGCCAAGCGCTTCGCCGATCTCAAGCTGTTCGAGCGCTTCGATCCGCCGAACTGGCCGACCATCCGCGGCCTGCTCGCCACCGGTCTGCCGATCGGCGTGACCGTGCTGATGGAAGGCAGCTTGTTCATCGTCACCGCCCTGCTGATCGGCCGCCTGGGCGAAGTGCCCGCGGCCGCGCATCAGATCGCGATCAACCTGTCGGCGCTGTGCTTCATGATCCCGATGGGCCTGGCCGAGGCGACCACGGTGCGGGTCGGCCACTCGCTGGGCCGCAACGACCTGCACGGCGTGCGGCGCGCGGCCGCGGCCGGCTACGCGATCGTGCTGGGCACCCAGCTGGTGTCGGGCATCGTCTTGTTCAGCGCCAGCGACTTCCTGGTCGGCTTCTACACCGCCGACGCCGCCGTCGCGACCCTGGCCGCCTCGCTGCTGCTGTACGCGGCCGCGTTCCAGTTTCCGGACGGGATCCAGGTGCTGTCGGCCGGCGCCCTGCGCGGGCTCAAGGACACCAAGGTGCCGATGCTGCTGGCCGCGCTGGCCTACTGGGGCATCGGCATGCCGCTGGGCGCGGGCCTGGGCCTGGGGCTGGGCTGGGGCCCGAAGGGCATGTGGATCGGCCTGATCGCCGGCCTCACCGTGGCCTCGGTCCTGCTGTGCACCCGCTTCGTGCGCTCCAGCCACCCGCGCCGGATCGCCGAGCGGGCCGCCCGCCAAGCCCCGCAGGCCCCGGCCCTGCAGGCCGAGGCCTGAATCCCGGGCCTGGCCCTGGCCGGCCCGGCCCGCCGGTCTTGGCCGTATGCGAAAAATCCGCGTTACGAATGGCGGATGAAGAAAAACCCCGGGTCGCGGTACGCTGCGTACGTCTAATGGAGTGTGCGCAATGAACGATACCTCGCGTCGCGGCCCGGTGGCCCGGTTTTTCGTCGGCCTCTGGGATGCGATGAATTTCACCCGCCGGCTGATCTTCAACCTGGTGTTCTTCACCTTGTTGTTCCTGTTCCTGATCGCCATGAGTTCGGCCGGGCGGATCAAACCGCTGCTGGAAGGCACCACCCTGGTGATCGCGCCAGAGGCCACCCTGGTCGAGCAGTACAGCAGCGACCCGGCCTCGCGCGCGCTCGGTAAGGCGCTGGGCGAAAAGGGCGGCGAAGTGCAACTGCGCGACCTGCTGCGCGCGCTGGACGCGGCCAAGGACGACAAGCGCATCAACCGCGTGGTGCTGCGCCTGGACCAGCTCCAGGGCAGCGGCATGGCCTCGATGCGCGACGTCGCCGCCGCGATCGCGCGCGTGCGCGCGTCCGGCAAGCAGGTGATCGCCTTCAGCGAAGCCATGGACCAGAAGCAGTACCTGCTGGCCGCGCAGGCCAACGAGGTCTATCTGGATCCGATGGGCGGCCTGATGCTCGAGGGCCTGGGCCGCTATCGCCTGTACTACCGCCAGGGCCTGCAGGAAAAGCTCGGCGTCGACGTGCACCTGTTCAAGGTCGGCGAGTACAAGTCCGCGGCCGAGCCCTACGTGCTCGATGCGGCCTCGCCGGAAGCCAAGGAAGCCGACCTGTACTGGATGAACGACGTGTGGCAGCGCTACCTGGCCGACATCGCCAAGGCGCGCAAGCTCGACGCCGCCAAGATCGCCGCCGACATCGACCAGATGCCGGCTCAGATCGAGGCCGCGCAGGGCGATCTGGCCAAGTACGCCGTGCAGCAGAAGCTGGTCGACGGCCTGAAGACGCGCGAACAGGTCGACGACCTGCTGATCGAGCGCGGCGTGGCCGACGAAGATGCCGAAGGCGGTTTCCAGCAGATTTCGCTGGACGGTTACCTTGCCCACCTCAACAGCGCGGCGCTGTCGGCCGCGGCCGTCACCGGCCCGCAGATCGCGGTGGTGGTCGCCGAGGGCGAGATCAGCGGCGGCGAGCAGCCGCCGGGCACGGTCGGCGGCGTGTCGACCGCCGCGCTGCTGCGCGAGGCCCGCGACGACGAAAACGTCAAGGCGCTGGTGCTGCGCGTGGATTCGCCCGGTGGCGAAGTGTTCGCCTCCGAGCAGATCCGCCGCGAGATCGTCGCGCTCAAGGCCGCCGGCAAGCCGGTCGTGGTCTCGATGGGCGACCTGGCCGCTTCGGGCGGCTACTGGATCTCGATGAACGCCGACAAGATCTACGCCGATCCCTCGACCATCACCGGTTCGATCGGCATCTTCGGCATGATCCCGACCATCCCGCGCACCCTGGAGAAGATCGGCGTGCGCGCCGACGGCGTCGGCACCACCCGCTTCGCCGGCGCGTTCGACATCACCCGCCCGCTGGCGCCGGAAGTCGGCCAGGTGATCCAGTCGGTGATCGACAAGGGTTACCGCGACTTCACCGGCAAGGTCGCCACCGCGCGCAAGCGTCCGGTGGAGGAGATCGACGGCATCGCCCGCGGCCGCGTCTGGAGCGGCGCGCAGGCCAAGCAGCGCGGCCTGGTCGACGACTTCGGCGGCCTGCAGGTGGCGATCGAGGACGTGGCCAAGCGCGCCAAGCTGGGCAAGGACGAGTATCAGCTGCGTTACATCGAGAAGAGCGCGACCCCGTTCGAGCGCTTCTTCACCGGCTTCGCCGAAAGCCGCATCGGCGCGGCCTGGCTGCGCAACGACTCCGATCTGGCGCGCAGCCTGATCGGCAAGGCCATGCCGCAGGCCGCGGCCGACCTGCGCTTCCTGCAAAGCTCGGTGCAGCCGACCCGCGGCGTGCCGGTGAAGTCGCTGGCCTATTGCTTCTGCGGGCTCTGAGTCCTGCGGCGCAACAAAAACCCCGCTTCGGCGGGGTTTTTTGTTGCTGGAAGTCAGCGCGGAGAAGCGAGAAGTGAGTGAGGGCAGAAGCTTTCGCTCACTTCTCGCTTCTCCGCGCTCACTCCTGCTTCAATTCGCCTGCGCTTCGATCGCGCCGCGCTGCTTGTCCGCCGCCTCCAGCACATCCGCCTCCACCGCCTGCGCCTTCTGGATCGGTTGCTGGATGCTGTCGCGCAGCTGGGTGGCCTTGGGATCGACCGGGCGTTCCTTCTCCGGCGGCTGCGGCTTGGAGCAGCCGGCCGCCAGCAGCAGCGCCAGCGTGGCCGCGCCCAGCGGCGCCAGGCGGAGCGGGGTGGTGCGGGACTTCGGTGAGCGCATCGCGGCATCCTCGTCGGTGACGCGGCTATGCTACGCCGGCGGCCGCGCGCGACAAGCGCAGGCCGCCGCAAAACGGCGACGCCGCGACGGCGATCGGCCGGACATTCGGAGGCGGAGGCAGGCATGGACCCCAAACGTTGGCGACTGGACGGACAGCTGGCCCTGGTGACCGGCGGCAGCGCGGGCATCGGCCGCGCGATCGCGCGCGAACTGCTGGGCTTCGGCGCCGACGTGCTGCTGGCCGCGCGCGACATCGCCGCGCTGGACGCCGCGCGCGCCGAGCTGCTGGAGGACTTTCCCGAGCGCGAGGTCCAGGCCTTCGTCGCCGACGTCGCCGACGAGGAGCAGCGCCGCGAGCTGCTGGACTGGGTCGAGGACTTCGGCGAAGGCCTGCACATCCTGGTCAACAACGCCGGCGGCAACCTGGTCAAGGCGTCCACCGACTACACCGAGGACGAATGGCGGCAGGTGTTCGAGATCAACCTGTTCTCGGCCTTCGAGCTGTCGCGCTACGCGCATCCGTTGCTGACCCGGCATGCGGCCTCCAGCATCGTCAACGTCGGCAGCGTGTCCGGCGTCACCCATGTGCGCACCGGCGCGCCCTACGGCATGAGCAAGGCGGCGATGCACCAGATGACCCGCAACCTCGCGGTCGAATGGGCCGAGGACGGCGTGCGCGTGAACGCGGTCGCGCCCTGGTACATCCGCACCCGTCGCACCTCCGACAAGCTCGCCGATCCGGATTACCTGGACGAAGTGCTGCTGCGCACGCCGCTGGGCCGCATCGGCGAAGCCGAAGAAGTCGCCGCCGCGGTCGCGTTCCTATGCCTGCCCGCGGCCGGCTACATCACCGGCGAATGCATCGCGGTGGACGGCGGCTTCCTGCGCTACGGATTCTGAAGCGGGCGTGGCGCGACGCGCATAGAGCCACGCGAGCCCGCCGCTCCGCCTCCCCCTTTGAAAAAGAAGGATTGAGGGGAATTTGCTTTTAGAGCCACGCGAGCCCACCGCTCCGCCTCCCCCTTTGAAAAAGGGGGATTGAGGGGGATTTGCTTTTAAAGCCAGGCGAGCCCACCGCTCTGCCTCCCCCTTTGAAAAGGGGGATTGAGGGGGATTTGCTCTTGCCAGCACGCGCATCGCCGCGACGCGCGACAACCCAGCCTATTGCCCGCAAGTGCTCTCGCGCACGATCCGCCCCATGCGCTCAACGTCCGCCTGCGCGCCCGCGCGCTGATCGGCGGGGCCGAAGCGCAACTGCGACTCGGCCTGCCGCAGGCGCTGCCGCCAGCTCTCGCACAACGCGCCATCGGCGACGCGCTGGCACTGGTCGGTGACCATCTGGCAGGCGGCGCCCGCGCTGGGGCCGCCGTTGACGCCGTAGGTCTGCAGCGGCGCGCAGCGCTCGGGTTGGTCGCCCTTGTCGCTGAGGTAGCGGTCGTTGTCGAAGGTGCGGCACTCGAACAGGGTCGGCGGCGGCAAACGGTCGCTGACGGCGCTGTCGTCCCTTTGCGCCGTGCTGGCGGGCGGCACGGCCGGCGCGGTGCTCGCCGACATCGGCGCGGCGGGCGGCGATTTCGGCGCCGCGTTCGGTGGCGGCGCGGGCGCCGCCCCGATCGGGGTGACGAACGCGGGCGGCGTGGACGTGGTCGGCGCCGAGCCGATCACGCGCTTGTCCTGCTTGCTGCCCTTCGGACAGGGCACGTCGTTCTGCACCGTCAGCGCGCCGCTGGCGTCGGTGCAGCGATAGATCGTGACCTGCTGCGCCTGCGCGGCGCCGGTCAGGGCCAGCAAAGCCAAACTCCACAGCAACCGCATCAGTACGCTCCGCAATCGTCGGCCAAGCGCGCATCGATGCCGCGCTGTTCGCTCTGGATGCGCACGCGCTCGCTCTGCAGCGCGCTGTTGTAGCGGCGGTCGAGCTCGTAGCGGCGGTCGCTCAAGCGCGCGCAGACTTCGCGTTGCGGCAGAGCGTGGCATTCGTCGCGTACCCAGGTGCCCGCAGGGTACGCGAATCCCACCCCCGGCGGCAGCGGACGCGGCGGACCGGGACGGAACTCGCTGGGCGGCGGCCGGCGCGCGCCGACGTGGTCGCCCAGCGGATTGCGGGTGGCGATCACCGGCATCAGCGTCCACAGCGGCACCCAGCGCGGATTGCCCTCGGCGGTTTCGCTGGTGTAACGGTCGCCATCGGGCGTCACGCACTCGTACATCGGGCGCGGCGTGTTGACCACGATCACCTGCGGGCGCGGCGCGGGCGCCGCGGCCGGCGCCGGCTCGGCGCGCGCGACCGCATCGGTCGGACGCGGCGGCGGATCGCGCGGCACCGTCATCGATCGGGTCTGCTGCTGCTCGCCGCGCGCGCAGGGCGTATCGCGCAGGCTGGAGCGGCCCTGGGCGTCGGTGCAGCGGTAGATCGTGACCTCGGCCGCCTGCGCGCCGCCGGCCAGGGCCAGCAGCGCGAACAGCAGGCAGGGGCGCGGACGCGGGTGCATGCGCGCATCTTGCGCCTGAGCTTCGCGGCGCGGAAGTCGATGCCGACGACGCGCGGGCCGCCGCGTTGACCGCCGTTCAGGCGCGCAATACGGCGCCGCTGCGGGCATCGCGGATCCGGGTCGGCGTGCTCAGCCCGCCGGTCTCGCCGACGCTGACGCCGTCGACCAGGCCCAGCACGGCGGGGGCCAGGGCGGCGCGCGAGGGCGCGGGCGGGGCGCCGGCGAGGTTGGCGCTGGTCGAGACCAGGGCGCCGCCGAACGCGGCGCACAGCGCGATCACGCTGGGGTGCGCGCTGACCCGCACGGCGACGCCGTCGTGGGCGCCGGTGATCCAGCGCGGCACGCGCGCGGTGGTGGGCACGATCCAGGTATGCGGGCCGGGCCAGCTCGCGTGCACGGCGGCGCGGCGTTCCGGCGCCAGCGCGTCCCAGTCGAGCAGGCCGCCGAACTGGCTCAGCTCGCCGGCGATCAGGATCACGCCCTTGTCGACCGGGCGCTGCTTGATCGCCAGCAGGCGCAGCAGGGCGGCCTCGTCGAAGGGGTCGCAGCCCAGGCCCCAGACGGCCTCGGTCGGGTAGGCGATCACGCCGCCACGGCGCAGCGCGGCGGCGGCGGCTTCGATGGTCAAATGCGCGGAGGTGTTCATGCGCGCAGTGTCGCATTCGGAGGTCGGGGCCGGAATGCATCGGAGGCCGCTTGCTGTGGGGTAGGAGCGGCGTGAGCCGCGATCCCGAAGCGAGGACAGTCGGCCGCCGGGGGCCAAGCAGGATTCGTGATTCGCGATGGCGGCCGAATGGCGCGGTCGTGGCTCGCGCCGCTGCTACCCAAAGCCAGGCGACGCCGGCAAGCGACGCAGGGGCGCAACCCCTGCGTCGCGCGCGGCTCAGTAGGCGATCCAGGCGTCGCGCCAGGCCCAGCCGGTGCCGGGGCGGTAGGCGTCGGCGTCGATGTTGCACCAGGCGCCTTCGGGGAAGGGCTTGCAGGCGTAGAGCTTGCCGTCGCCGGCCTTGACCACGGTCTGTCCGGGGACGTACTGGCCGATGCCGGCCGGATAGACGTAGTCGTAATCCGGCGTGGGGCCCGGCGGTTCCGGCGGCTGCGGCGGATCGGGCAGGCGCACATCGATTTGGTGGGTACGCCCGCTGCCGTTGAGGTAGACGCGGTTACCGGTGGCGGCGGGCACCGGCGTGATCGCGCCGTTCTGGAGCACGCCGATGCGCACGGTGCTGGCTTGCGCGTTCACGTTCTGCGCGACCCGCAGCGGCCAGGCCGCGGCGCTGGTCTGGCCGGCCATCAGCACGGTGTCGATGCGTTCGGCATCGCTGCCGTTGGCGTTGAACACGCGCACGCTGACGGTGGTGCCGATCGGGTGATCGTTCTGCGCGGTCAGCGGGCCGGCGTCGCGCCATTGCGGCGGCGGAGGCGGATTGCCGCCGCCGGCGAACTTCACGTCCATGCAGGTGTAGAAGGCCTCGGTCGAATCCGAACGCTGCCAGGTGTTGTAGATCACGTGGCGGCCCGTGCGCTGCGGGACCGTGCACTGCAGGCGGTAGATGCCGCCGACCACGGGCGTGTTGCCGACGCTGCAGAAGTGCTCCAGGTCGTTCCAGCGCAGCGGCGTGTTCGGATCCCAGCCTTCGCGGGTGATGTAGAACGCCCATTCGCGCGTGGCGTGCGGCGCGGTGCCGCGGAACTGGAACTCGTAGCTGCCGGCCGCGATGTCGGTGGCCTGCCAGTCGTCGCGCGCCAGGTCCAGGCCGCGGAAGGTCGCGTTGTTGCCGCTGCACAGCTTGCCGTCGGGCACCACCGCGCGGTGATTGTCGTTGGCGTTGGCCTGGTTGATGCTCATCCAGTCGTAGAACGCCTGGGTGCCGCCGACCTGGGTGGCGGCGCGACAGGCGGGATCGGTGGGATTCTCGATGTTGCCCTGCGCGCAGTAGTACACGCGGCTGTAGGGATGGATCATGGTGCCGTGCGCTTGCGCCGCGCCGTGCGGCCACAAGGCGGCCAGGGCGAGCGCGGCGGCGCAAGCGGCCTGCGTTCGCGTGTTGAGGATGGTCATGTCGACTCCCGACAAGAGTGGAAGGGTGGGTGGTGCCCCCTCGGTCAGGAAGTTCTGCGTCGCGCGCGTCGCGGGACATGGCCGCGATCTGTTCTAGCGTTCGATAGTAGGGCGCGCGGACGCGCGAATCTGTGGCGCAGTTCGCTATGCGGTCACGTCCGCCCGCATCGAAACGCCTCGATGCGACTGCACGCGGCATCGCGCGTGCGTCCGCGCGCCATACCGCCGCGCATGTTGCGCGCATGCGTCGCGCGCATACGAAAAACCCCGGGCAGGCCGGGGTTTTCGTTTCGTCCGCAGCGATGAGCGCGCGATCAGGAGGCTTTCTTGACCAGCTTCTTGGCGGTGCTGATCGGCTTCTTGGGCGGCGCCACGGTCTCGATCGCCGGTGCGGTCTTGGCCGCGGTCTTCTTGGTCGCCTTCTTCGCGGTCTTCTTGGCGGCTTTCTTGACCGCCTT
The DNA here is from genome assembly GCF_001427505.1 of Lysobacter sp. Root604. Taxonomy (NCBI): domain Bacteria; kingdom Pseudomonadati; phylum Pseudomonadota; class Gammaproteobacteria; order Lysobacterales; family Lysobacteraceae; genus Lysobacter; species Lysobacter sp. Root604. The sequence goes on from NZ_LMGS01000009.1 coordinate 754,293, forward strand.
CTTCGCCGCCGGCTTCTTTTCCGCGGTCTTCTTGACCGCCGCCTTCTTGGCCGGCGCGTCCTTCTTGGCCGCGGTCTTCTTGCCGAAACGCCCGCGCATCGGCTTGCCGGTCTCTTCCATCAGCTTGACCACTTCCTCCAGCGTCAGCGACGCCGGCTCGCGGTCCTTGGGAATGCGGCCGTTGAGCTTGCCGTCGCTGATGTAGGGGCCGAAGCGGCCGTTGAGGACCTGGATCTCGCTGCCTTCGAATTCCTTGATGATGCGATTGCGCGCGATCTCTTCCTTCTCTTCGATCAGGAACACCGCGCGCGCCAGGTCGATCGTGTACGGATCGTCCTCCTTCTTCAGCGAGGCATAGGTGCTGCCGCGCTTGGCGAAGGGGCCGAAGCGGCCGATGCCGACGCTGACTTCCTCGTCCTTGTCCTGGCCCAGCTTGCGCGGCAGCTTGAACAGCTCCAGCGCGTCGTCCAGGCCGATGGTGTGCATGCTCTGGCCCGGGCGCAGCGAGGCGAAGGTCGGCTTGTCCTCGTCCTCGGCGGTGCCGATCTGCGCGTACGGCCCGTAGCGGCCCAGACGCACGCTGACCGGCTTGCCGCTCTTGGGGTCGGTGCCGAGCTCGCGCGCGCCGGTGGCCTCGCTGCGATCGACCGATTCCTTCTTCTCCTCGACCAGCTTCTTGAACGGTTCCCAGAACCGCTCCATCAGCGGCACCCAATCCTCTTCGCCGCGCGAGACCGCGTCGAGCTCGTCTTCGAGCTTGGCGGTGAAGTCGTAGTCGACGTACTGAGTGAAGTGGCCGGACAGGAACTTGGACACCGCGCGGCCGACGTCGCTGGGACGGAAGCTGCGGCTTTCCAGTTCCACGTACTTGCGGAACAGCAGGGTCTGGATGATCGAGGCGTAGGTGGAGGGACGGCCGATGCCGTATTCCTCCAGCGCCTTGACCAGCGCCGCTTCGGTGTAGCGCGCCGGCGGCTGGGTGAAGTGCTGGTCGGTGTGGATGCGGTCCAGCGGAATGCGGTCGCCGGTCTTCATCGACGGCAGCTTGCGGCCTTCGTCCTCGTCCTCGGCGGCCTTGCTGTCCTTGCCTTCCTCGTACACGGCCAGGAAGCCCGGATCGATCACGGTGGTGCCGCTGGCGCGGAAGCTGTGCTCGCTGCCCGCGGCCAGATCGACCGAGACGGTGTTGAGCGTGGCCGGCACCATCTGCGAGGCGACGGTACGCTTCCAGATCAGTTCGTACAGGCGGCGGGCGTCGTCGTCGAGGAAGCGCGACACCTGCGGGGGCGTGCGCAGCGCCGAGGTCGGGCGCACCGCTTCGTGCGCTTCCTGGGCGTTCTTGGATTTGGTCTTGTAGACGTTGGGCTGGTCGGGCAGGGCGCGGGTGCCGTAGTCGCGCGCGATCACGTCGCGCAGTTCGACCAGGGCATCGGCGGACAGCGCGACCGAGTCGGTACGCATATAGCTGATCAGGCCGACGGTGCCTTCGTCGCCGATCGCCACGCCCTCGTACAGCTTCTGCGCGACCTGCATGGTGCGCTTGGTGGTGAAGCCGAGCTTGCGCGCGGCCTCCTGCTGCAGGGTCGAGGTGGTGAACGGCGGCGCCGGACGGCGCTTGCGCTCCTTGCTGGCCACGTCGGTGACGTGCAGGGCGCCGTTGGCGGCCGCGACGATGCGCTTGCGCGCGTCCTCGGCGGTGTCGCCCTGGGTGATGGTGAATTGCTCGAACTTCTTGCCGTCCAGCTTGGCCAGCTTGGCGGTGAAGGTCTGGCTGGGATGCGCGCACTCGGCCTCGATGGTCCAGTACTCGCGCGCGACGAAGGCTTCGATTTCCTCCTCGCGCTCGACGATCATGCGCAGCGCGGGCGACTGCACGCGGCCGGCGGACAGGCCGCGCTGGACCTTGCGCCACAGCACCGGCGAGAGATTGAAGCCGACCAGGTAGTCCAGGGCGCGGCGCGCCTGCTGGGCATCGACCAGGTCGCCGGCGATCGCGCGCGGGTGGTTCATCGCCTCCTTGATCGCGCGCGGCGTGATTTCGGTGAACACCACGCGCTGCAGCGGCTTGCCTTCGAGCAGGCCGCGCTCGCGCAGGATCTCGCCGATGTGCCAGCTGATCGCCTCGCCTTCGCGGTCCGGGTCGGTCGCCAGAAACAGGTTGTCGGCGCTCTTGGCGGCCTTGGCGATCGCATCGACGTGCTTTTCGTTCTTCTCGATGACCGCGTAGTCCATCGCGAAGTGGTTGTCCGGATCGACCGCGCCTTCCTTGGGCACCAGATCGCGGACGTGGCCGTAGGAGGCCAGGACGGTGAAGTCCTTGCCGAGGTACTTATTGATCGTCTTGGCCTTGGCGGGCGACTCGACGATGAGGAGGTTCTTGGCCATTGGAGCTCCGCAGGGGCCATTGCCGGCGCACTGCAACTGACTAACGCAAAGAAGGCTACGCCCGCGGCAATGAAGACGCGGGCGTTCAGGGTTTCCTTTTTTATTGGGACCATGCGGTGGCCCCGGCTGTCAAGCGCGGGGCGTTGCGAGTGCGACCGGGAGCCGCTTAGGACCGGGCTCCCATTCAGCTTCAGCCGTTCAGGTTCAGCGGCTGGCCAGGCCCACCGCGGCCAGCATGAACAGCGCGAACACCACGTACAGGGCGATCAGGACGCCGAAGATCACCAGGATCACGGTCGCGACCGTGCCCAGCTCGTGGCGCTGGCGCTCCGGGTGGGCGGTGTAGGCCCACTGGTCCACCACCAGGGTGCTGGCCATCATGTCGTGCAGGCCGCGCTTGCGGTCGGTGAAGGCCACCATCAGCACGCCGATGCCCAGGGTCAGGCTGCTCAGCAGATAAGCGAAGAAGCGGCCGATGCCGCGCGCCAGGCTGATCCGGCCGCCGTTGTCGTCGACCACCTTGATGCCGATCGCCATCTTGCCCAGCGTGGCCTGCTTGGCCGAGGAATGGAACATGCCGAAGTACAGCGCCTGCATCGCCAGCGGCAGCAGGTAGACCAGGACCAGCAGGGCGATCGCGCCGCCGCTTTCGAACATGGTCTCGGGATTGCCGCTGAGGCCGGCGCCGATGCCGAAGAACACCATCATCAGGATCATCTGCAGGATGCCGCCGACGATGCCGACCACGAAGCCGTCGATCATGCTGGCGGCGACGCGCTTCCAGAAGCCGGCATAGACGACTTCGCCGCCCTGCACGACTTGCGCGGTCTCGGCCAGCGCCGCGCGCGGCGGGGCGTAGGGCGAGGCCGGTTCGGCGATCGCGTAGGGGTTGGCGTCGGCGTCCGGTGCGGCGTCTGCCGAGGCGGTCGCGAAGGTGGCCGCGGCCGGCGCGGGACGGCCGGCGCCGGGGATGACTTCGCCGATCATTTCGCGCCAGGGACGCCAGGTTTCCATGCCTTCGCGCCAGACCAGGGTTTCGGGCGAGAGCTGGCCGTGGCTGTGCAGCTGTTCCAGGTCTTCGGCGCGTACCGGGCCGTGGCGGTTGCGGTCGCTGTCGCTGTAGTACCAATCGGTCATGTCGGTTCAGCCGTTACTGATGGAGGTGCCCGGGCGGCAGGTGCCCGGTCGGTAGATGGCGGGCAGATCGCCGCCGCTGCAATCCCAGTCCACGCGGTCGCCCGTGGGGATGGCTTCGAACCAGATGGTCTTGCCGTCGACCTTCGGGCCGATGCCGCGCAGCTCGATTTCGAGCGCGCAGTGGCCGTTGCGCATGGTGCCGATCTTGATCTGCGCGGTGGTGGCGCTGGCGTAGTCGGTGGCCTCGCCGAAGCCGTCGTCGCCGTTGCTGGGGCAGCGCCCGTTGGCGGCCATATGCTCGGCCACCGCCAGCTTGACCGCATTGGCTTCGTTGAAGCTCTGCGCGGTCTTGGTGCGCAGGGTGTAGTCCTGGTACGCCGGCAGCGCGATCGCGGCCAGGATCCCGACCATCGGCACCGCCAGTACCGCCAGCACGATCACGGCGATCAGGCAGCCGGACATGCCGCGCTTGGGCGGCGCCGAATAGCGCACGTCGGTGCGCACGCTGCCGCTGCCCGCGCCGGCGGCGGGGCTGGCGTAGGCGGTACTGGCGCTGACGCCGATCGGGCCGCCCGGCGGCAGCGGCGGCGGCTTGGCGGTGTCTTGCTGGATGCCGTCCAGGCCGAGCTCCTCGGACAGACGGTCCAGCGGCTGCCATTCGCGCAGGCCTTCGCGCCATACCAGGGTGTCGCGCTGAATGCGGCGTTCGCGATAGCGCGCCTGCAGGTCTTCCGCGCTCAAAGGTCCGACACGGCCTTGCGCCGCATCGTGGTAATACCAATCCGCCATCTTCGCTCCCCCTGGAGTCGTCCTTGATGAGGCGCAGCCACGGAGTCGACGCCGCGCGGCGCCTCCCCAGGCGCCGCGCGCTTGATTCGTGCGCGCTTAATGTACCGGTTCGGGCTCGTCCTCGAACATCTGGGTCTCCATCCAGGCGTAGGCCGCTTCCGACCCCGGCTGGTTGAACAGCACCATCAGCACGACCCATTTGAGGTCGTCCAGATCGAGCTCGTCCTGATCCAGCGCCATCGCGCGGTCCAGCACCAGTTCGCGCTGGTCGGCGTCGAGGATGCCGTGCTGTTCCAGGAACATCAGGAAACCGCGGCATTCGACATCGAGCTTGTCCAGCTCGGGGCCGAAGTAGATGCGGGTCGGGCCGTTCGCGCGCGGCGCGCTGACGCCCGGCCGCTGTTGGGCCAGCGCATCGAGCCACTCGAAGGCTTTGTTGATTTCGGCGGGACTGAAACCGGCCTGGCCCAATTCGTCGAACAGGGGGCCGCTGCGGAGCGAATCGCGGTCGCGGACCAGGTCCGCATCGTCGGTGAAGTAATGCTCGAACAGGTACAGCAGGACGTCCAGGATGCTCTCTTTCATTTCCCTCGGCCTGCGCCGCATGCGGCGCGGTGGGTCCGGAGTGGCTGACGACCGCTGGGCCCCTGCACAGAGAGTGGCTCAGCGGTTGCGGAAGTAACGGCCGTGTTGCGCCGCTACGCGACCCTCAAGCTCCATGAGCAGCAGCATGGAGGACAGTACGGCAGGCGTCAATCCGGTCCGCTCGACCAGGCGATCCATACCGGTGGGGTCGTGGCCGAGCGCGTTCCACAAGGACTGGTAGTCGCGATCATCGAGGCGTTCATCCTGAGCGGGCCTCGTGACGAGCGTGTGGCCGCACTGTATGGGGGCGTTCAGACGCAGCCGCAAGTCGGCGGCCAGCTCCTGGGCCAGCGGCGCCAGGGCGACGGTCAGCTCCACCGCGCTTTCGACCAGGGCGGCGCCGTCGCGGATCAGGCGATGGCAGCCGCGCGCGAGCGGGTTGTGGATGGAGCCGGGCAGGGCGAACACCTCGCGCCCGGCCTCGGCGGCCAGACGCGCGGTGATCAGCGCGCCGGAGCGTTCGGCCGCCTCGACCACCAGTGTGCCCAGGCTGAGGCCGGCGATGATGCGATTGCGCGAGGGGAAGTGCGAAGGCCGGCCCTGGGTGCCCGGCAGGTGTTCGCTGACCACCGCCCCGACCTCGGCGATGCGCGCGTGCAGGGCGGTATTGGCGCGCGGATAGGCCAGGTCCGGCCCGGTGCCGAGCACGGCCACGGTCAGCCCGCCCGCGTCCAGCGCGGCCTGGTGCGCGGCGGCGTCGATGCCGGCCGCGAGCCCGCTGGTCACCCCCAGGCCGGCGCCGGCGAACGCGCGCGCGAAGTCCGCGGCGTTGTCGCGCCCGCCCGGGGTGGGCGCGCGGCTGCCGACCACGGCCACGGCCGGGTGCCACAGGCGGACCGGATCGCCGGCCACGAACAGGGCCAGCGGCGGATTCGGCGCGCGCCGCAACAGCGCGGGGTAGTCCGGATGCCGCCAGCCGAGCAGGTGGTGGCCGGGCCGGTCCAGCCAGGCCTGGGCGCGCGCCGACACGGCCGCGTCCGGGGCCTGCAGGGCCGCGATCTGGGCCGGGTCCAGCCCGGCCTGGCGCCAGGCCGCGGGGCCGGCCGCGAGCGCGGCGGTGGGGCTGGCATGGCGCTCCAGCAGGGTCCGGCGCGGCGCGCAGGGGCCGTCGGCGGCGACGAGGGCGATCAGGGCGTGGCGGTCGGCGGCGGTTTCGGGCATGCGCACAGCCTGGCCCGGAAACGACGACGGCGCCCTAGGGCGCCGTCGCTGCTTGCTGTAGGAAAACGCCCCGGCCTGCGGGGTGCCCCGATCAGTACGGGGCGTCCGGATGCTTGAGCTCGTAGCCGACCCGGGTCGGGCGCACGCCTTCCATGACCAGGCCGTAGCTGACCTTGTCGAAGGTGCGGAAGATCATCACGTGGCCGGCGTACTCGTCGGGTACGCGCACCTTGTTGGCGCGGCCGACGGTGTCCTCGGAGCGCTCCGCGCCGACCTTGACCCGGTCGACCACGTTGCGGCCGACGCGCCAGGTCGACAGCACGGTGCCGTTATCGATGCCGTCCAGACGGCCCACCGACAGGGCGACCACGTCGCGCGCGCCGCCGCTGGTGAGCTGGTCGGCCACCGCCAGGACGCGGGCGTGACCGTACTGGAGCTCCTGCTTCGGCGGGTGCGGGAAGAACTGCAGGTCGTAGGGCTGGGCTTCGACCGGGATCAGACGGTCGCCGACCCGGACTTCGCGGCCGGCATCGTCGATCACCAGCGTGCTGGCGCCGACGCCGCCGACTTCGCCGCGGCTCACGGTGCCCGTGGTCAGCTGCATCAGCTCGTAACCGAGCAGATCGCCGCGGCCCTGGGGCAGGGTGGAGTCGGTCCACAGGGCCTGGAACCCGGGCGGGTTGCGGCCGTTGAAGTCCAGATCGTGGCTGCGCAGGGTGGTGGTGCGGCCGGTGACGTCGCAGCACTTCTCCTTGCTCAGGCGGGTGTAGCGCTGGGTCGGGCGGACCACGGCGTAACGCTGCCCGGCCTCAGCGCCTGCCAGGCCCTTGATGTAGGCGACCTGGCCTTGGGAGCCGCGCAGGCGGTCCTCTTCCAGGCTGACCACATAGGGCAGCTGCTCGAAGCTGTCGACCACGCGCAGGTTCTTCAGGAACGGCTCGACCTGATCCAGCGGGATGCCGGTGACCGGGGCTTCCTGGCGCGGACCGGGCTGCACGCCCAGGCGGTCCAGGTAGGCCAGCGAGATCACGTCGCCCGGGTAGATCAGATGCGGATTCTTGATCTGCGGGTTGGCCTGCCAGATTTCCGGCCACAGCCACGGACGCTTAAGGAAACGACCGGCGATGTCCCACAGGGTATCGCCCCGCTTGACTACGTAGGTGTCGGGGTGACCGCCCTGCATCTCCGCCGCGAGGGCGTAGGTGGCGATCGTCAGCAACGCGGCGGTTGCAACCGCGCGGAATGGTTTAAACATGGCGGCCATCTACCTGATTCCCCTTGCAGGTTTGCCCTTTGCGGGCCTCGGAACTATAGCCCAGAAGAACCCCGTGCTTGCAAGCTTTCGAGGCCCAAAACGGGGTTACAATCCCCTTCTTGCTTGTGTATGTGACCAACGCCCCCATTTTTTTCGACGCTATGTCTCTGTTGCCGATCCTCGAATTTCCCGACCCGCGGCTGCGCACCAAAGCCGTGCCGGTCGACCCTGCCCACGTCACCGAGCCGGCGTTCCAGACGCTGCTCGACGACATGTTCGAGACCATGTACGAGGCCCCGGGCATCGGTCTGGCGGCCAGCCAGGTCGACGTGCACCAGCGCTTCATGGTGATAGACGTGTCCGAGGAGCACGACCGGCCGTTGGTCTTCATCAACCCCGAAATCGTGGCCAAGGCCGGCGAGCAGGTCTATCAGGAAGGCTGCCTGTCGGTGCCCGGCATCTTCGCCGACGTGACCCGCGCCAACGAGATCACGGTGCGCGCGATCGGCCGCGACGGCCAGCCCTTCGAGCTGCAGATCGACGGCCTGCTCGCGGTCTGCATCCAGCACGAGATGGACCACCTCGACGGCAAGCTGTTCGTCGACTACCTCTCGCCGCTGAAGCGCGAGATGGTGCGCAAGAAGCTGGCCAAGCAGCGCAAGCTCGCCGGCGACGCGGCGTAAAGGCCGCTCGCGCGGCGAACCCGCCGCGCGCCGCGCCGATCGCCTGCCGACGGCGCTAACACGATGCCGCATGTCGCCCGCAGCGTGGGCGGCCTGTCGCGTTTCCCGCATTCGCTCTGCGCGCGGCGCGCAACGCGCCCGCCGCAAACGGCATGCTAGTCCCCGGACCTCCGCCGCACGGACGCGTCCGTAATCCCGCTTCCGGAGTTTGCGCATGTCCCTGAGGATCGTCTTCGCCGGTACGCCCGATTTCGCCGTGCCCAGCCTGCGCGCCGCCGCGCAGCGCAACGAAGTCGTGGCCGTGTACACCCAGCCCGATCGCCCGGCCGGGCGCGGGCGCGAGCTCACGCCCTCGCCGGTCAAGCGCGAGGCCCTGTTGCGCGGCATTCCGGTGCTGCAACCGGAGAACTTCAAGGCCGCGATCTCGCGCAAGGCGCTGCGCGCGCTGGAGCCCGATCTGATGATCGTGGTCGCCTACGGCCTGATCCTGCCGCAGTCGGTGCTCGACATTCCCGTCCACGGCTGCTGGAACGTGCATGCCTCGCTGCTGCCGCGGTGGCGCGGCGCCGCGCCGATCCAGCGCGCGATCGAGGCCGGCGACCGCGAGACCGGCGTGTGCCTGATGCAGATGGAAAAGGGCCTGGATTCCGGCCCGGTGCTGCTGGCGCAGACCACCGAAATCGGCGAGCAGGAAACCGGCGGCCAGTTGCACGACCGCCTGGCCGAACTCGGCGCGCAAGCGATCCGCGACGGTCTGGGCCTGCTGCGCGCGGACCTGTACCCGCGTCCCTGGGCGCAGCCCGAGGAGGGCGTGACCTACGCCCACAAGCTGGACAAGGCCGAAGCGCGACTGGATTGGAGCCAGCCCGCGATCGCGCTGGCGGCCAAGGTGCGCGCCTTCAATCCCTGGCCGATGGCCGAGGCGGTGCTGGCCGGCGAGCGCGTGCGCCTGCACGGCGCGGTCGCGCTGGCGCTGGACCACGGCGCCGGTCCGGGCACGGTGCTGCAGGCCGGTCGCGACGGCATCGACGTCGCCTGCGGCGAAGGCGCGCTGCGCATCCGCGTGCTGCAGCGCGACGGCGGCAAGGCCATCACCGCCGCCGACTACCTCAACGGTCGCCGCGACCTGGCGGTCGGCGCGTGAACGCCGCCAGCGGCGCCGAAAGCCGCGCGGTCGCCGCGCGCGTGCTCGATGCGGTGCTGCACCGCGGGCGCTCGCTCAAGCCCGAACTCGCCAACGCGCTGCCCGCACTGAAGGACCCGCGCGACCGCGCCCTGGTCGAGGCGATCTGCTTCGCCGTGCTGCGCCGTCCGGCGCGCTACGAGGCCGCGCTCAAGGCCTGGATGCCGCGCCCGCTGGGCAAGCGCGACAGCGACCTGCGCGCGCTGCTGTTCGTCGGTTTCGCTCAACTCGATCTGGCCCTGCCCGCGCACGCCGCGGTCGCGGCCACGGTCGACGCCGCACGCGCGATCGGCCGCAGCCATCAGGCCGGCCTGGTCAACGCGCTGCTGCGGCGCGCGCAACGCGACGGCCTGCCCACGGTCGAGGCGCATGCGCATTGGCCGGCTTGGCTGCGCGCGCGCCTGCGCCACGATTGGCCCGAGGACGAGGCCGCGATCCTGGACGCCAGCACCAGCGCGCCGCCGCTGTGGCTGCGCGTCAATCGCCAGCAGGGCGGGCGCGACGGCTATCGCGCGCGTCTGGGCGAAGCCGGCCTCATCGCCGGCGTCGACGAGGCCTTGGCCGATGCGCTGCGTCTGGATGAGGCGGTCGCGATCGCCTCGCTGCCTGGCTTCGCCGACGGCTCGGTCTCGGTGCAGGACGGCGCCGCGCAACGGGTCGCCGACGCGCTCGCGCCGCCCGCCGGCGCGAGCGTGCTCGACGCCTGCGCCGCGCCCGGAGGCAAGGCCGCGCATCTGCTCGAACGTGACCCCACGCTACGCCTCACCGCGCTGGACGTGGACGCGGCGCGTTTGAACACGGTGCGCAGCGGCTTGGCGCGCTTGCGCCTGGGCGCGGATGCGCGTCTGCTCGCGGCCGACGCGTCGGATCTGGCCGCCTGGTGGGACGGGACGCCGTTCGATGCGGTGCTGTTGGACGCGCCGTGTTCCGCCACCGGTATCGTGCGGCGCCAGCCCGATGTGCTGATGCACCGGCGCGAAACCGACATCGCGGCGGTGACGGCGGTGCAGGCGCGTCTGCTCGATGCGCTGTGGCGGACTGTGGCGCCTGGCGGCGTGCTGCTGTACGCGACCTGCTCGATCCTGAAGCAAGAGAACGAGGATCAGGTGCGCGCGTTCCTGGCGCGGACCGACGATGCGCAGGCCGAGGCCTTGGATGCGAGCTACGGGCGCGATTGCGAAGTCGGTCGACAACGGCTACCTGGGGAGTTGGGCTACGACGGTTTCTTCTATTCGCGCTTGAGGAAGGCCGTGCGGTAGCGGCGGGCGTCGCTGCCCGCTACCGCTGTCCCGAAGTTGTAGCCATCCCGCGCCATCATTCTTGCCTAGGCGTGGATCCCGTTCCGTAGGATGCAGCGCCCACAGGCAAACGGCGACGCGTATCGCCACCTCCTCTCAGGGGCGCTTTCCGTAGGAGCGGCGCAAGCCGCGACCGCGAATCCCGGCCACGTTGCTCGTTCCGGGTTGGACCGGCCTTCTGTGGGAGCGGCGTAAGCCGCGATGGCGAACTCCGGCTACAGCGCTGGCCGGGGTTTTGTTGAGATCCGCTGGCATCGGACTTGCTTTGGATCAAGGGCTAGCGCCTGCTGCGCATGTGCGTCACTTGCTTTTGCTCCTGGCTCCCTCCTTTGGAAAAGGAGGGTTGGGGAGGATTTGCTGTTGCTTTGCTTTGCGCGTGTTCTTCACGGAAGTCAAAGGCTTCCGCCTGCTGCGCATGCGGGTCACTTTCTCTTGCTAGCCCAAGAGTCCGTCTGGATTCCCTTCGGTCAAAAGTAACCAAAGAGAAGAATGGACATCCCTGTCCATTCGAAAAACGGCGCGCGTCCTGCGCGCCGCCCTTTGGGTCTACGGTTCGTCGTGTGAGTGCGGGACTTTTGGATTTGAATGCAACGGCAACGGCAACGGCACCTACAGCCACAGGCACCGCCATGGGAGTAGGGCAGGAGCGGCGGTGGGCTGCGATCGCGATCGCGAGGGCCGGGTTCTTGGGGTGGTTTGGCAATCGGGGAGATAGCGCGCTGATCCCACGTCCGCCCGCCGAGTCCGCCGGGTCCTGAACGTTTCTCCGACATCCGCCCGCGGCTTCGCGGCTATCATCCCGCGCATGCAGAATTCGACCCGCTCCCGCGACACCTGGTTGTTCTGGATCATCGCCCTGCTGGTGCTGGGCGCCGGCCTCGGGCTGCGCGATCCCTGGCCGGCCGATGAGCCGCGGTTCACCCTGGTGGCCAAGCAGATGGTCGAAAGCGGGGACTGGCTGTTCCCGCATCGCGGCGTCGAGTTGTACTCGGATAAGCCGCCCTTGTTCATGTGGTTGCAGGCCGCGGCCTACACCGTCTTCCGCGATTGGCGGGTGGCCTTCCTGCTGCCGTCGCTGCTGGCCGCGCTGGGTACCTTGTGGTGCGTGGTCGATCTCGGCCGGCGCCTGTGGACGCGCAAGGTCGGGCTGTACGCGGGCTGGGCGCTGTTGTTCGCGTTCCAGTTCACCTGGCAATCCAAGAAGGCCCAGATCGATCCGCTGGTGGTGTTCTGGATCACCCTGGCCAACTACGGCCTGCTGCGGCACCTGCTGTCCTGGCGCAAGGACGGCGGCGGCGACTGGCGGATGTGGACACTGGCCTGGGCTGCCGCCGGCCTGGGCACGATCAGCAAGGGCGTGGGCGCGATCGCGCTGCTGATGCTGGTGCCGGCCGGCATCGCCTCGCTGCGCGGCTGGCGCGTGCGCGTGCAGGCCGGCAACTGGCGGTTCTGGTTGGGCCCGCTCGCGTTCGTGGCTGCGGCCTGCGTGTGGCTGGTGCCGATGGTGATCGCCGCGACCACCAACGGTTCGCCCGAATACCGCGCCTATATGGACGACATCCTGCTGCGCCAGACCGCCAAACGTTACGGCGCGTCCTGGGACCACGGCCAGCCGCCGTGGTACTTCCTGGAGGTCGTGCTGACCATGTGGCTGCCGACCATGCTGGCGCTGCCCTGGGCGCTGCCGGCGTGGTGGCGCCGCCTGCGCCGGCGCGATCCGCGTTACCTGCTGCCGCTGGCCTGGTGGCTGTTGGTGCTGGTGTTCTTCACCCTGCCCAACGGCAAGCGCGACATGTACATCCTGCCGGCGCTGCCGATGGTGTGCCTGGCGCTGGCGCCGCTGCTGCCGGGCATCGTGCGCAAGCTGTGGCCGCGCCGCATCGCCGCCGGTTTCAGCTGGCTGTTCGCGCTGGGCCTGTTGGGCCTGGGCGCGGCGATGTGGTTCGGCAACCCCGGTTTCGAACGCAAGCTGGTCGCCGAGCGCGGCATCGCCGAGGGCGCGCATGCGATGGCGGCCAGCCTGATGGCGGTCGGCGTGTGGGGCTTGGCCAGCCTGCTGTGGTTCGGTCCCAAGCGTCCGCTGGCGGCGATGGTGTCGCTGCTGACCGGCCTGTGGGTCGGCTTCGGCCTGCTGATGGCGCCGCTGCTCAACGACTCCTCGTCCGCGCGCGGCCTGATGACCGAGGTGGGTCAGAAGATCGGACCGAACGCGGAGCTGGCCCTGGTCGCCTGGCGCGAACAGAACCTGCTGATGGCCGACCGCCCGGCCACCACCTTCGGCTTCAAGCTCGACTTCAAGGAGCAGATGCGCCGCGGCCTGGCCTGGCAGGCGCAGCGCCCGGACTCGCGCTGGCTGCTGGTGCAGGACGTGGCCTTGGATGCCTGCGTGGACGAAACCAAGACCACCCACATGGGCAACGCCAACCGCCGCGGCTGGACCCTGGTGCCCGGCGCGGCCATCCACGCCTGCGCCATTGATCGCAAATAAGGGGCGGGGTTCTCGCCCTGGCGCGTTGCGTGACCTTGTGGGAGCGGCGTAAGCCGCGATGAAGGGCGGCGATGACGCCAGCCACGAGCCCGTCTTGTGAAACGGCGTTCCGGCCGGGCTCTCTCGGGGCGAAAGCGCCGCCTGCGGCGGCATCGCGGCTCACGCCGCTCCCACAGAGAGCCGGCCGCATCGTCGCGCCGGTCCACGCTTGCGTTATCGATCGCGAATGAGAGGCGCGGATTTCCGCCCTCCACAACGACCTGCCCCTGTGGGAGCGGCGTAAGCCGCGATGAGCTGTGGCAACGACGCTAGCCGCGAAGCCGTTTCGCGAAACGGGTCCAGCATGGTCTCGCGCTTGGGACAAATTCGCCGCCTGCGGCGGCATCGCGGCTCACGCCGCTCCCACAGAAAGCTGGCCGTAGGATGCGGTGAGCCGGAGGTGAACCGCATCGTCGCGCCGAACCGAATACCCGCGCCGCCATGGCCATCGTCGCGCGCTGTTGTCGGCGCCGGCAAGAACGGTGCTGGCCTACGTTCGCGCTACTGCTTACGCAAATCCACCAACGGCGCCGCCGCGAACTCCGCCAGATGCCGATCCAGCCCCACCGGCGCGCGCACCCGCCCGCTGGCCCTGGCTTCGGCCAGCAGCGCATCGTTGGGGCTGTCGCCGTCGTCGTGGCGTTCGCGGTGGTACAGGTGCGTGGCCAGGCCGGCGAAGCGCAGCGAGCGTCGTTCCAGGCCGGCGTGAAACGCACGCACGGCCAGGTCCTTGTCCTCGCGGCCCCAGCCTTCGTAGCGCTCGTCGAAGCCGTTGAGCGCGACCAGATCCTCGCGCCACCAGCCCTGGTTGCAGGTCTTGATCGCGGCGGTGCTCTGGCCGCGCGTGCCGCGCAGCGACAGCGCCGCCAGCGGCGGGATGCGCAGGGTGTGGCGGCGCCGGGTCAGCCCGCGGTCGAAGAAGCCCAGCGCCTGGGTTTCGCCCGACAGCAGACGGTCGCGGCCGAGTTCGTCGGTGAGCACGCGCTGGCCCTGCACGAAGCTGCCCGCCTGCGCCGCGCGCAGATGATCGGCGACGAACTGCGGGTGCGCGACCATGTCGCCGTCCAACAACAGCACGTAGTCGCCGGAGGTGGCCGCGATCGCGCGATTGCGCGCCAGGGCGACGCGGAAGCCGCGGTCCTCCTGCCAGCTGTGGCGCAGCGGCACCGGATAGTCGCGCGCGGTCGCGGCGATCAGCGCGCGGGTGTCATCGCGGGAGCCGTCGTCGGCCACCACCACCTCGTAGGGCAGGCGGCGCTGGCGCGCGAGCGCACCCAGGGCCAGTGCCAGCGCCTCGGGCCAGTTGTAAGTGGTGATGACCACGCTCGCGCGCGGGGCGGTGGATGCGTTCATGGCTCGGAGGTGGTGACGGGCTGACCGTTCTGCAACATCCACAGCATGATGGTTTTCTGGCGAACGTAGTTGGCGCGCACGTAGGCGTAGACCAGGCCGTGCCAGCCGTCCAGGAAGCCCAGGCGCAGCACGTAGCCGCGCCAGAAGCGCCAGGCCGGCGCCAGCACCAGCTTGCCCAGGGTGGCGCGCTTGCCGCGCGCGTAGTCGTGTTCGGCCATCATCCGCGCGTAGCGCTGGGTCTTGGCCAGTTGCTGTTCCAGCGAGCGGTAGGGGTAGTGGATCAGATCGCCCGGCAGGGTCCGCACCGTGCCGTCGACGCTGGCGGCCTCGTGCACCTCGCGCTGGCCGCGCCAGCCGCCGCGGCGGCGGTCGAACAGGCGCAGCACCCGGTCGGGGTAGGCGTTGCCGTGGCGCAGGAACTTGCCGAAATACGCCGACAGGCGCGCGAAGCGGTAGCCGGCCGCGGCGGCGAAGCCCGTCGCCTGTTCGGCCTGGATCGCCGCGCGCAGGGCCTCGTCGACGCGCTCGTCGGCGTCCAGGCACAGCACCCAGTCGTGCGCGGCCTGCTCGATCGCGAACTGCTTCTGGCTGCGGAAACCGTCGAACGGGCGCTGCAGCACGCGCGCGCCGGCCGCGCGCGCGATCTCGACCGTGGCGTCGGTGGAATACGAGTCCACCACCACCACCTCGTCGCAGAATGCCAGCGAGGCCAGGCAGTCGCCGATGCGATCGGCCTCGTTGAACGCGATGATGCAGGCCGAAAGCTGGCAAGATGCCTGCGCCGCGCGCGCTTGCGCGCCCGCGGCGGCCACGTTCGATTCAGTCCGGGATGCGTTGATGGCGGATTACCTGTTGTTCGCGAGCGAGCGTTATGCGCTGCCCATCCTGCAACCGCTGGCCGATGCGCTGCAAGCGCAGGGGCACTCGGTACATGCCTGGTTCGTCGACGGCGCGGCCGGCGCCAGCCTGGCCGCACCGGTGCGCAACGTCGGTCTGCACGAGGCGGTGGCGCTGAAACCACGCGCCGTGTTCAGCGCCGCCAACTGGGTGCCGCCCTTCGTCGGCGGGGCCAAGGTCCAGCTGTTCCACGGCTTCAACGTCGAAAAACGCGAGGACGCGCGCGGCCATTTCCGCGTGCGCGGCCTGTTCGACCTGTACTGCACCCAGGGCCCGGCGACCACCGCGCCGTTCCGCACCCTGGCCGCCGAGGCCGGCCATTTCGCCGTGGTCGAAACCGGCTGGCCCAAGCTCGACCCGCTGTTCCGCGACGACGACGGCAGCGCCGCGCGCTTGCGCCGGCGCGCCGGCCGGCGCCCGGTGGTGTTGTTCGCCTCGACCTTCACCGAGCGTCTGAGCGCGGCGCCGCACCTATACGACGCGATCGCCCAGGAGGTTCGGCGCGGCGATCGTTTCTGGCTGCTGACCCTGCACCCCAAGTGCCCGCCGGCGCTGTTCGAACGCTACCGCAAGCTGGCTGGTCCGAACGCCGATTTCGTCGAGACCGAGCAACTGATCGCGGCCCAACGCGCCGCCGACGTGCTGGTGGCCGATACCACGTCGGTGGTCTCGGAGTTCGTGGTCCAGCGCAAGCCGGTCGTGACCTTCCGCAACCGCGCGCCGAAGGCGCACATGATCGATTTCCACGAGCCGGCCGAGCTGCCGGCGATGTTGGAGCGCGCGTTCACGCCGACGCCGGAGTTGCAGGCCTCGCTGGACGCCTACGCCGACGCCATCCACCCCTACCGCGACGGACGCTCGTCCGAGCGTGTGATCGCGGCCACCGAGGACCTGCTCGCCGGCCGTCTGGGCCGCCTGAGCGCCAAGCCGTTCTCGGCGCGCCTGCGCGCGCTGCAGATCCGCCGCGAACTGGGCTATTGGGGCCGCGGCTGAGCCGGACGTAGGCGCGGCAGCCACCTGCCTTTGGCCTTCGTAGGATGCGGTGAGCCGCAGGCGAACCGCATCATCGCGAGGGCCCGCAAGTCCGCGCCGGTGCGGTTACCACCGCACCCTACGGCCGGCGCGGCTGCGTAAGACAGCCCGCCGCGAGTCCCGCCTTCGTAGGATGCGGTGAGCCAAAGGCGAACCGCATCATCGCCGCACCGCACGTGCGCCGCCGCCCTCCGCCTACCAATGCAGCTTGCGCACCGCCAGGGTCGCCGACAGCTCGCGATACAAGGCCTCGGCCTCGGCCACCGGCAGAAAGCGGATTCGCAACGGCGGCGCCATGGCTCCGGCGCCGGCGGTGTCCAGCCATAGCGTCGCGGTGCCGCAGCGGCGGTCGATCGGGTTGCGGACCAGCTGCAGCGCCTGCAGCTTGTCGATCTCGGCGAAGCGCCAATAACGCTTCCACCAGCCCTCGCGCACGGCCACCACTTCGGCGCCCAGCGCATAGCCCATGCGCCGTGCGCGCTGGCGCGCCTTGAACACCGCCCACGGCAGCCACAGCAGCGCCAGCAGGCCCCAGGCGCCGAAGCGGACGCACAGCAAGGCGGTGATTGCCGCCAGCCAGGGCATGCCGGACAGGAACAACCGCCACCAGCTCACCAGCGGCAGCGAGCGCCAATCCAGGCGCGACCATCCGGCCTTCGGCAGCAGATGCTCGATCAGCGATTCGCAGACCGCCGGCGTGGCGATCGGCGCGAGCTCGCGCAAGGCGCGCTCCTGCTCCTGCTCGTTGCCGACCGCGGTTTCGATTTCCAGCGTGCGCCGGCGCAACAAACGGTGCACGGGGCCTTCGCGCAGCGTCCAGGCCTGGATCCGGCGGCGCGACGCGCTGGTGCGCCAGCGCGCCAGCAGGCCGCGTTCGACGGTCAGGCGGCGCCCGTGCTCACTCAGGCGGAAACCGTAGTACTGCAGCAGCGCCAGCGCCATCGACAGCAGCCGCACCAGGCCGACGAACAGCCCCATCAGCACCAGCGCCGCGAGCAGGTACTGCGGCGCACCGAAGTGATGCTCGTTGGTCCAGCCGAACAGGGACAGCACCAGTTGCCGGATCTGGCCGCCCATGCCTTCCGGCAGCAGATCGCGGCTGTAGGGCATGAAGCCGGCGATGCCGGCGCCGACCACGAACATGCCGCGGTTGTTGACCACGCCCAGGCGCAGCACCTCGCCCAAGGACATGGCCAGCAGCGGCGGCGCGGCGCTGTCGTCGGCGGCCAGGGCCGCGCCCGCGGCCGCGCCGCGCCGGCGCACCAGCGCTTCCAGCGCCAGCGCGTCGGACAGCTTGAGCACGCGCATCTCGGCTTCGGGCTTGTTGCCGCCGGCCGATTCCAGGCGCACCTCGGCCACGCCGAATACCCGGTGCAGCGCCGACTGGCGCAGCGCGACGTTGTGGATGCGCGCGAACGGGATCACCCGCAGGCTGCGTTCGAACAGGCCGCTGCGCACCACCAGGCTGTCGCCGGTGGCGCCGTAGCGATAGGTGAAGTACTGCCACAGCGACAGCACCACCAGCACGCCGACCGCGATCAGCGACCACAGCTCGTTGCGGTCGCCGCGCCCGAGCACCAGCAGCACGATCAGCGGAACCACGAACTGGCGCAGCTGCGCCAGCAGTACGAACAGCCACGACATCGGGTGCAGGCGGCGTTCGGCGCTCGCGGCCTCGACCGCGGTCGGTGGCGCACGCTCGCCCGCGGGCTCGTCCGCGATCGGATCAGGCGTCGTCATCGAGATCGATCTGCCGGCCCAGGCGATCGCGCAGGCGCTGCGCGTCGTCGGCGTCCAGGTGGGGCACGTTGACCGAGCTGTGGCGGGTGCCGGCGGTATGCACCACCAGCGTCGCCAGCTTGCGCCGGCGCTGCCAGGGGCCGTGCTTGATGTCCAGGTGCTGCACGCGGGTGATCGGCACCCGCGTCTCGCGCTGCCACAAGCGGCCGCGCCGCACCGCCAGGCCGTGCTCGTCCAGGCGCCAGTAGCAATGATTGAACTGCTTGGTGCCGATCCAGATCCCGGTGGCGATGCCGAGCAGGGCCCCGGTGGCGCCGGCGGCGATGCCCGCGGCCATGCCCAGGCCCAGCGTGCCCGACACCACCCCGGCCACGCCGAACAGCACGCCCAGCGAGATCGAAGTATCCAGCAGGAACAGCGGCCGCGCGCGCGCCGGCAGCGCCTGCCATTCGACTTGGGCGGCCGGAGTCAGGTCAGGCGCGGTGTCGAGCGCGCTGTCTTCCGATGCGGAGGTCATTTCGGTTGAGTCTCGAAGACGCTGTAGTCCTGTACCCAGTCGCGACGGGCGCTATAGGCCTTGAGGCGCTCGCGGGCGCGCTTGGGCGTTTGCGTTTCGGCCGGGTCTTCGAACTTGATCAGGGCGCGCTTCTGCAGCGCGACCGCCTCGTCGAACCGGCCGTTGGCGGCGTAAACGGCGGCCAGCGTGTCCAGTTCGGCGGCGCCCAAACGATCCTGTTCCTCGATCATGCGCTGGGCCAGCGCCAATGCGCGCGCAGGGTCGCGTTGCTCCGGAATCGGGCAGACGGCCAGGTTCCAGACGCGATTGTTGCGCGCATCCTCGTAGCCCGCGTCTTCGGCGCGCGCGATCCATTCGTCGGCCTGGCGGCAGTCGCGCTTCAGGCCCGCAGCGCCGTTGAAATAGAGCAGGGAGAGCTCGGACATCGCCATCGCATGGCCGCCCTCGGCGGAACGGCGCAGATGCGGCAGCGCCCTTGCCAGGCGCTCGGGCGGAATCGGCTGGCCCTTGGGCAGGTCGTCGCCCGCGATCAGTTCACCGGCGACCAAGGTGGCCGCGGCGACGTTTCCGCCCTCGCTGGCCTGTACCAGCAGTGTCATGCCGCGGACTTTGTCCTGGGGCACCCAGTCCGAGAGCTTGCCCGTGTACAGCATCGTGCCGAACGTGACCTGCGCGAGCGGATCGCCGTCCTCGGCCTTGCGTTGAATAGCCGCCATGCGGGTCTTGTAGGTCGCCAGGTATGTCGGCCAGCGATCGTTGAGGCTGGCGCGCAGGGCGGCGTCGTCCCGCGTCGGCTGCTCCAGGCTCGCGACCGCCGGCGTCTCGGTCTCGTCGCCGAGCATTTCGCCGAGGACGAACTGCACCAGGTCGGCTTCGCTCGTGCCCGTCTGTTGCGCGTGCCGCGCGATCTGGACCGATTCGTCGTTGACCAGCGATTCGGCCACCACCTTCCAGCCGTCTTGGGTACGCACGAGTTCCGGGCCGAACTGGAAATTGGTGCCGGTCGGCGGCCCGAACTCGCCGACCGCGCGATCGCTGCCGATCAGGGTCACGTGGCTCAGCGCCGGCAGCGACTCGCCCTCCTCCGGCGCCGCCACGCCGCACCAATCGCGGCTTTGGCACAGTTTGGCTACGCCGGTGCCGTCAAGCTCGGCCAACTGGGCGTCGCTGCGGCTGGCGCGCAGTGCGTACACGATCAGGCGGTCGCTGATCGGGATGCGCCGCACCTGGTCGGAGGAGGCCGCACGCGCCGCGTCGCGCAGGAACAGGTAGTAGTCCAGGCTGGACGGCGCGAGCAGGGCGGCGCTGGCGGGATCGTCGCGGCTGCTGAGCTGCGCGTAGCGGTCCCAGGCCTGGCTGACGGCGTTCATCTCGGCCAGATCGTCGGCCGCCATCGCCGGTGCGGCGAGCAGCGCGAAACACAACATCCAACAACGCATCCATCATCCCCTTGAGTGATTCGTTCGCGCGCCATGGAGTCGCGCGACCGTGCTCCGCCAGCGTCGTCCGCTCAGCGATTCCAGTACGGATTTTCCTCGCCCGAACCCGGCGGTCGCAGCGTATAGCGTTTGTAGGTCCACTGGTATTGAGCCGGATCGCGGCGCGCGATGCGTTCGACCGCGGCGTTTAGCGCGGTCGTCGCGATCGTCAGATCCTCGTCGCCGATGTCCGCGGGCGCGGGTTCGATGTGCAGCGCGAAGCCGGGCGCGCCGTCGTGGGTGTCGATGCGTTCGCAATAGGCGAACAGCACCGTCGCGCCGGTGCGGCCAGCGAGGCGGCCGAGCAGGGTCATGGTCAGCGCGGGCACGCCGAAGAACGGCGCGAACTCGCCGTCGCCGGCCTTGGGCTGCTGGTCGGGCAGGATGCCGGTCACGCCGCCGGCGTTGAGCAGCTTCCACAGCTGGCGTACCGCCGGGCCCTCGGCGCGGATCTGGGTGACCCGGTCGGGGGCGTCGGCGCGCACCAGGTTGAGGAAGGCTTCGCCGATCCTGGACTCCGGCGGCCGGTACAGGATCGCCAGCGGCGTGCGCGAGGCCAGCCACTGGTTCAGCAGCTCCCAGTTGCCGTAATGCGGCGCGGCCACGATCACCCCGCGCCCGGCCGCGATCGCTGCGTCGAACAGCTCGGTGCCGTGGGTCTCGCGCAGCAGGGTCAGGTTCTCCTGGTGCGGCCGGGTCCACAGGCGCAGGGTCTCCAGGATCTGGCGTCCGGTGGTGCGCAGGATCGCCCGGTGCCACTGCTCGCGCTGGGCCGGCAGCAGCTCGGGGTAGGCCAGCTCCAGATTGACCCGGGTGACCCGGCTTTCGCGGCCGTCGCGCCAGCGCCAGGCGGCGGCGACCAGGTCGCCCAGGCTCAGCAGCCAGGACCAGGGCAGGCGCGCGAGCGCGGAGGCGAGCAGATAGAGCAGGCGGGCGACGAAGCGGGTCATCGCGTCAGTCTAGCCGGCGCGGCCGCCCGGCCCGGTGCGCAGGCTGGCCGGATGCGCCGGGCCGGGCGACACTGTGCGGCCCGTCGCCGAACCGCAGGACCTCGCCGCCGTGCTCAGCCTGATCCAGCGCGTGACCCAAGCCGCCGTGACCGTGGACGGCGAGACCGTCGGGGCGATCGGCCCCGGCCTGCTGGCCCTGGTCGGGGTCGAGCCCGGCGACGGCGAGGCACAGGTTTTGCGCATGGCCGAGCGCCTGCTCGGCTACCGGGTCTTCGCCGACGAGGCCGGGCGCATGAACCGCGGCCTGGCCGACACCGGCGGCGGCCTGCTGCTGGTTAGTCAGTTCACCCTGGCCGCCGACACCCGCAGCGGCATGCGCCCGGGCTTCAGCACCGCGGCCGCCCCGGAGCTGGCTGAACCGATATTCAACCGGCTGGTCCAGACCTGCCGGGCCGCGCACGCCGGGGGGGTGGAAACCGGGCGCTTCGGTGCCCATATGGTGATCAGCCTGGTCAACGATGGCCCGGTCACCTTCCTCCTCCGGTCCTAGATCGGGCCCCAGCCGGCCCGGCCTGCTATACTGGAACGTTCCCTAGACCTACAAGCGCGGGTGGCGCAGCCCATGGCCAACGAACGACAGCCCCCTCCGTCCGATATCAAGCTCCTGATCAGCAAGGGTTTGGAGCAGGGCTATCTGACCTATGCCGAGGTCAACGATCACCTGCCGGACGACCTGGTCGACGCCGAGCAGATCGAAGACATCATCGGCATGATCAACGGCATGGGCATCGAGGTGCACGAAGTTGCGCCCGACGCCGAAACCTTGCTGCTTGCCGACGGCAACACCGGTAACCGCGAAGTCGACGACACCGCGGCCGAAGAAGCCGCGGCCGCGCTGACCGCGCTGGACGGCGAAGGCGGCCGCACCACCGACCCCGTGCGCATGTACATGCGCGAGATGGGCACGGTCGAGCTGCTGACCCGCGAAGGCGAAATCGCCATCGCCAAGCGCATCGAGGAGGGCCTCAACCAGGTCCAGGCCTCGCTCGCTTCGTTCCCGGCGACGATCCAGCTGATCCTGGAAGACTACGAGCTGCACAAGGCCGGCAAGAAGCGCCTGGCCGAGATCGTGGTCGGCTTCAACGACCACCTCGACGAAGAGCCCGAGCCGCCGGCACCGGTGGTGGTGGCCGAGGTCGAAGTGGGCGACGACGAAGAAGTCGAAGCCGCCGCCGACGAGGAAGCCGAAGAGACCGTCAGCGGTCCGGATCCGGTCGAGGTCGCCAACCGCATGGAGTCGATGGCGGACAACTACGCCAAGTTCCAGAAGGCGTACGCCAAGAACGGTCCCAGCCACAAGACCGTGCTCAAGGCGCGCGAGGACATGGCGGCGGTGTTCGTCACCCTCAAGCTGCCGCTGGCGCTGACCGATTCGCTGGTCCGCAACCTGCGCGACGTGGTCGGCAAGATCAAGGACCACGAACGCAAGATCCTCGACCTGTCCACGCGCGTGGCCAAGATGCCGCGTAAGGACTTCATCCGCGCCTGGGAAGGCAACCAGACCAATCTGGAGTGGGTGGACGAGCTGCTCAAGCGCAAGCAGAAGTGGTCGTCGGGTCTGCGCGACGTCAAGGACCAGGTCATCGCCGAGCAGGAAGCCACGATCGCGATCGAACAGGCCTCGTTCCTGACCCTGGCCGACATCAAGGAAATCAGCCGTGCGATGGCCTATGGCGAAGCCAAGGCGCGCAAGGCCAAGAAGGAGATGGTCGAGGCCAACCTGCGCCTGGTGATCTCCATCGCCAAGAAGTACACCAACCGCGGCCTGCAGTTCCTCGACCTGATCCAGGAAGGCAACATCGGCCTGATGAAGGCCGTGGACAAGTTCGAGTTCCGTCGCGGCTTCAAGTTCTCGACCTACGCCACGTGGTGGATCCGTCAGGCCATCACCCGTTCGATCGCCGATCAGGCCCGCACCATCCGTATCCCGGTGCACATGATCGAAACGATCAACAAGCTCAACCGCATCTCGCGCCAGATGCTCCAGCAGTACGGCCGCGAGGCCACGCCGGAAGAGCTGGCGAAAGAAATGGACATGCCCGAGGACAAGATCCGCAAGGTCATGAAGATCGCCAAGGAGCCCATCTCGATGGAGACTCCGATCGGCGACGACGAGGACTCGCACCTGGGCGACTTCATCGAGGACACCAACGTGGAGTCCCCGGTCGAAGCCACCACCAACATCAACCTCTCCGAGACGGTCCGCGACGTGCTCGCCGGCCTGACTCCGAGGGAGGCCAAGGTGCTGCGCATGCGCTTCGGCATCGACATGAACACCGACCACACCCTCGAGGAAGTCGGCAAGCAGTTCGATGTCACCCGCGAGCGCATCCGTCAGATCGAAGCCAAGGCGCTGCGCAAGCTGCGTCACCCGAGCCGCTCGGAACAGCTGCGCAGCTTCCTCGATATCGACTGATCGAGGCTGCGAAGTGCGTGGAAACAGGCCCCGCTCGCGGGGCCTGTTTCGTTTGTGCGGCGATCAGGGCGAGCGGGATGAGCCGGAGGCGTTCTGATAGATCGCGAATTCGCGCGCGTCGAGGCTGAAGTCGCGCAGCGCGGTGACTGCGGCATCGCGCAGTTCGGACCCCGCTGGACTGTCGCTGGCCAGCAGTAGCAAGGTCTGCTTGAGCTCGTCGGTGCGCGCGTTGGACAGGGACACCGCGGTGATCGCCGAACGCACCACTTCCGGATCGGCGTCGTCCAGACCTTCGCGCAGTGGCCGCTCGATCGCCGCACCGCGGTCCCATTGCGCGAGATGCACTAGGCCGGCGGCGCGGATGCGCGGATCGTCGGCTTCGCGCAGCGACTGGATCTGCGCGAGCAGTGGCGCGAGCTGGTCGGTCGGGAGCGGGGTTGGTGTCATCGCCGAGATGACCTCTTCCCTGCGCGAGGGATCGCGCGTTGTCGCGAGGTATGCAAGGAACGTGTCGCGGATCTGCGGGTCGGAGAGCGAGAACCTGGCGAGTTCTCCTAGACAGTTTTGCGATACCGCTCTTCGCGCGCTTTCCGAGCAATTCAGCGTCGCGAGCAGGGCGGCACGGCTCAAGTAGTCGTGGGTCGGGACGCCGCCGATTCGGCCCTCGTGCTGCGCATGCGCAGCGTCGCCGCTTGCAATCTGGTCTTGAGACAGTGGATGCGCTGCCGGAGGGTGTGCCGCGGAGGCTGCAGCATTCGCCACCACAGCGGAGCGGACCTCGTCGTCTCCGTTCCGTCCCGCGAACCGGACGGAAGCGAACCAGCCGCACGCGAAAGCTACTGCCGCGATCAATGCGACCGCGGCGCAGCGGACCGGGAGCCCAGAGATGCGAATGGGCGCGTCGAGAGATCTATCCATCGAGTGGCGAGTATCGCTGATGCGCTGTTCCGCGTATGGAGCGGACGGTCTTTCCGGATGTTAGCGGCAGTGTCCGGAAATGCCAGTGCTATAGGCGTGGACGCCGCCGGGCCTGTTGGCAACAGCGTCTATGCCGCCCTGGACCATTACGCAACGGCCCTTGCCCGGCAGGCTGAGTGGACCGGCCTGGTACTTGTAAACCTTGCTATCGAACTTAAACGGTGAGTCCGAAGCGCAGGTTCCGTAGCGGGGGTCGAAGTTGCTGCGTGTGCAGGTGCTTATCATCGCCTGCGTCCAGTGCGATTTCCCCCAAGTCCGTGCGGAATGCATGGTGCGCGCGCAGTTCTTGCCCGAGGCGGCGTCCCAATAAAGCTGAAGCTCGCCCAGCTTGGGGCCGTCTGGATAACCTTGGCGGATTACCTTCATCGCAACGAGCTTACCGGGACATGTCTGTGCGGCAGCGACCCCGGATGCGGATAGACCGGCCAACAACAACAGGCTTGCGCAGATCATTTTCATGTTCATGTTCCTTCTCCCCTGCTTCCTTTCGCCTAGTCGGCAACGCGAGCCTACGCAGGAGATGTGAAGCCAATGTTTGCGGATGAGGTTGCTGCGGAATTTAGGTGGTGAATTGCATTCCAATCAAATAAAAAAAGTGAATTTTTAATGTATTAATAGTTTAGAAAATCCAGGCGCCGCCCCGCCCAAAAGCAGCGGCGCTATTGCTCCCTGTAGGCGCGGCGTAAGCGGCGACCGCGTAAATGAAACGACGCCGAAAGCTCGGATCGCCGACACAGCCTCAAAGCGCGGCGGCTGTGCCTGCATCGGCGTAGCAACCACTGGGTGCATCGGATTCGTCCCGAACCGCATCACGGCTCACGCCGCTCCTACCCCAAAGCAGCACCGCCGCTGCTCCCTGTAGGAGCGGCGCAAGCCGCGACCACGAAAACGAAACGACGCCGAAGGCTCGGGCTGCCGACTCAACCCACGTCGTAGAAAAACTGCTCGTGCACGATCTTGCCGTCACGCACGCGGTAGACGCAGATCTCCGACATGTCGATGCGGCCCATGCCCTTCATGGTCACGTCCAGGCGCATGGACACGCTGAACCAGTTGCCCGCGACCACCGGGTCGCTGCAGCTGCTGCCGTGCATGGTCTCGATGCTCTCGTTGAACTTGCGGCCCTTCTCGCGGATCGCTTCCATCCCGTGCGCATTGCCCAGCGCTTCCGGCGGCAGGCCCTCGGGTTCGATGCTCACGGCGTCCTCGGCGTACAGCTCGACCTGGGCCTGGTCGTATTCGCCCTTGCGGCACAGCTCGACCAGGCGTTGCGCGATCTGTTCGGTATTCATGCGGGGAACTCCTTGGGTGGGAGCCAAAGACTACGCCCGGCCTGCTGACAGCGTGTTGTCAGGGGTGAGCGCCCGGGCGCATCCGGCTTGCGGGGCCTAGGCGGCTGCGGCATCGTGCGCTCTGACCCGCCGAGAGCCGCGCATGTCGCACGACAATCCGTACCAACCGCCCACCGTCTCCGTGCACGACGCGCTTGCGGTCGATGCCAAGGCGCGCCTGTACAGCCTGCGCAGCATCGGCCTGGCCACCTTCCTGGGCAGCGTCTTCGCCGGCGGTCTGCTGATGGCGCTCAACTACCGCGCGCTGGGCCGGCCCAGCCAGATGCGCATGGCGCTGATCGGGGCCTTTGTCGGGACCGTGGCGTTGATTGCGCTGTCCATGGTGCTGCCGGAAGAAGTGCCCGCTATCGCCTTCCTGTGCGTGCAATTGGCGATCGTGCTGTCGCTGGCGCACCTGCTGCAGGGGCCGACGATCCGCGCTCACGAAGCACAGGGCGCGACGATGCACTCGAACTGGCGCGCGGCCGGGATCGCCCTGCTCGTGCTGCTGGGCCTGGTCGCGGTCATGGTGGTGCTGGCCCTGCTGCTGCCCGATTCGCTGCCGGGCTGAATGCGCGGCAGCGCCTGCCGCTGCGCAGCCGACCGCCGACCCGGTGGCTTTGAAAGGCGGCGGCGCGCGGAACGCGAACGGCCGATCGGTCCGCGCGAATCAACGCGGCCGCAGCAACTCCAACGCGTCGTAGCACGCGCCCATGGTGTGATAGTCGGTCTTGCCGGCCGGGCTCTTCTCGTCGCTGTACTTGCGGTTCTCGCGATCCAGGATGCGGAACCAGGCGCCGTGCTGATGATCGATGAAATGGTCCCAGCTGTACGCCCACAGGCGCTGGTACCAATCCCAATAGCGCGCATCGCCGGTGCGCTGCGCCAGGCGCGCGGCCGCCGCCAGCGTTTCGGCCTGCACCCAGAAGTATTTGTCGTCGTCGCAGACCGCGCCGTCCGGGTCGAAGCCGTAGCTCAATCCGCCATAAGCCTCGTCCCAGGCGTGCGCGACCGCGGTGTCGAACAACTGCTGCGCGGTCGGCAGCAGCCAGTCCACCGGCGCGCCGCGCTCCTGCGCATGGTGATCCAGGATCAACAGCAGCTTGGCCCATTCGGTCTGGTGCCCGGGCTGGAAACCCCAAGGCCGGAACAGGTGCTTGGGGTCGTCGCGGTGGTAATCCCAGTCGATGTTCCAGTCGCGGTCGTAGTGCTCCCACACCAGCCCGCCGGCCAGCGCCGCTTGCCGGCGCGTGATCTGACTGGCCAGGGTGCGCGCGCGGTAGTAATAGCGCGCGTCGCCGCTGGCCTCGTAAGCCGCGATCAGGGCCTCGCACAGGTGCATGTTGGCGTTCTGGCCGCGGTAGTCGCTGAAGCGCCAGCCGGCATCGGCCTCGTCGCGGTAGAGCCCGGCGTCCTCGTCCCAGAACCAGGTCTCCAACAGCTGCCAGGTTTCCTCCAGCCAGGGCGCGGCCTCGTCGATGCCGGCCTTGATCGCGCTGGCGTAGGCCAGCATCACGAAGGCGACGCCGTAGGCATGGTTGCTGCGGTCCTCGGGCACGCCGTCGCGCAGGGTCCAGGCGTAGCCGCCGCCGACCGGGTCGCGATGGGCCTGGCGCAGATAACGCAGGCCGTGGCGCGCGGCCTCGCGGTATTCGTCCAGGTCGAACTCGCGCGCGGCCATGGCGTAATTGAAAACGAAGCGCGTGCTGCTGACCAGGTGCCGGTGCGAGCGGTCGTAGACGCTGCCGTCGTCGCGGAAGTAGTGGAAGAAACCGCCGGCCGGGTCGATCGCGCGCGGGTGGTAGAACGCCATGGTGTCGGCGATGTGCGCGCGCAGGAACGCGGGGTCGCGGAAATCCGGCGGCGTGCCGTCGTGCAGGGGGGCGTCGTAGCGGCTCATAGCGGTTCTTCCATCACGGCTGCTCTTCCATCAATAGCTCCACTTCCGAACGCGGCGGCATCGCCGCGAACGCGCCGTGGCGCGTGGTCGCCAGCGCGCCGGTCGCGGCGGCGTAGCGCAGCGCATCTTCGAACAGCTCGCGGCGTTCGAGGAAGGCCGGAAAGTCAGGGGCTTGCACGTCCAGCGTCGCCAGCCGGTGCAGCCAGCCGCCGACGAAGGCGTCGCCGGCGGCGGTGGTGTCGGCCGGCAGCACTTCGAAGGTGCTCAGCTCGCCCTGGCGCGTGCGCGTGTACCAGCGGATCGGCGCGGCGCCGTCGGTGACCAGCACGCAGGTCGCATAGCCGTGCCACAAGCGTTGCAGGGCCGCGGTCTCGCTGCCCAGCGGTGCGGCCAGGAACGCCAGCTCGGAGCGGCTGAGCTTGATCGTGTCCGCCTCCAGCAAGGCCCGCCACACCGTCGGCAGCGGGTCGAAGGCGTCGGCCCACAACGCCGGGCGCAGGTTGAGGTCCATGCTGACCAGCGCGCCGGCCTGGCGCGCGCGCTGCATGCCCGACAGGGTGGCGTTGGCGATGCCGGCCTCGGTCAGGCTGTTGGAGCAGACGTGGAAGGCCAGCGCATCCTCGAAGCAACGCGCCTGGTAGTGCTCGGCGCGGAACAGCAGATCGGCCGCGGGCGGGCGGTAGAAACTGAAACTGCGCTCGCCATGCCCGTCCAGCGACACGAACGCCAGCGCGGTCTTGGCGCCGGCGGTGCGCACCGTATAGCGCACGTCCACGCCGACGTCGCGCAGCTGGTCGTAGAGGAAGTCGCCGAACATGTCCTCGCCCAGCATGCCGACGAAGCGCGCCTGCCCGCCCAGGCGCGCGATCGCGGTGGCCACGTTGGCCGGCGCGCCGCCCGCGTATTCGACGAAGTGGCGCGGCTCGCCCGGGCGCTGCGGCGGGCGCGCGAGGAAATCGATCAACGCTTCGCCGAAGCAGACGATGGCCTGGCGCGCATCGCGGGCCATCAGTGCATCGCCCGGACTGGCGGCGCCGATGCGGACGCATCGCCCAGCAGCGACGGCGCCAGGCGCGAGCCGCGCCAGCCGTACCAGACGACGAAGGCGTAGCACAGCAGCGGGATCGCGTAGGAGGATTGCAGCCCGATGCGGTCGGCCAGCGCGCCTTGCAGCCAGGGCACGATCGCGCCGCCGACGATGGCCATCACCAGCAGACTGGACGCCTTGCTGGTCATCGGCCCCAGCCGCTCGATGGCGATGGTGAAGATGGTCGGGAACATCACCGAGTTGAACAGGCCGATCGCGAGCACCGCCCACATCGCCGGCTTGCCGTGCAGCGACATGGTCGCCAGCAGCAGGGCGATCGCGATCACCGCGGCCAGCGCCAGCAGGCGGCGCGCGTCGTAACGCCGCAGCAGCGCGGCGCCGATGAAGCGGCCGACCATGGCGCCGCCCCAGTAGTAGGCCAGGTGCCGGGTGGCGGCGTCGCCGTCCAATCCGCCGATGCCGGGCTCGCTGAGGTAGTTGATCATGAAGCTGCCGATCGAAACCTCGGCGCCGACGTAGACGAAGATCGCCAACACGCCCCAGCGCAGGTGGCGGTGGCCCAACACCTCGCCGTAGCTGTGGCGCGCGTCGTCGGCGCGCTCGGTGGCCTCGGTCAGCGGCGGGATCCGCATCAGCGCCACGAACGCCGCCATCGCCAGCAGGCCGCCGGCGATGATCATGTAAGGCAGTTGCACGGATGCGGCTTCGTCGGCGCGGTAGGCCGCCAACTGGCCCGGCGACAGCGCCGCCAGTTCGGTCGCGCCCAGCACCGCGCCGGACAGGATCAGCGGACCGATCAGATACGGAAACAGGGTGGTACCCAGCGAGTTCAGCGCCTGCGCCAGGTTGAGCCGGCTGGGCGCGCCGGCCGGGTCGCCCAGCAGACTGATGTAGGGGTTGGCCGCCACCTGCAGCAGCGTGATGCCGCTGGCCAACACGAACAGCGCGCCCAGAAACAGCGGATAGGAAGGCAGCCGCGCGGCCGGGAAGAACATCGCCGCGCCGGCCGCGGCCACCAGCAAGCCGACCACGATCGCGCGCTGATAACCCAACGTGGCCAGCACCCGTCCCGCCGGCAGCGACATCAGGAAGTAGGCGCCGAAGAAGCTGGACTGGATCAGCATCGACCGCGCGTAGTTCATGTCGAAGACGGACTTCAGATGCGGAATCAGCACGTCGTTGAGGCTGGTCAGCCCGCCCCAGGTGAAAAAGATCAGGCTGACGACGGCGGTGGCCGCGCGGTAGGACAAGGTGCGATCGTTCATGCGCTGCCTCCGCGCGGGGCGGAAGCGGTGTCGTAGCCGGCGCGAATAGGTGGACGCATCCACCCGATAGTACGCGCGGATATCGCATCGCAATCGTGCGGACTCGGCATGATTTGTGCGGCTTGGATGTGCGTGCGTTGGCAGGTGCCGATCAGCCGATGGGCCGCAGCCGTTCGAAGGCGCGGCGTGGCGGGGCGCGGATCGTGGGCGGTGCCGCCCAAAGTCGCTCGGCCAAGGCGGACGCGGGTCGGCGCCGACGGGGTGCGGCCATGGCGTCGAGCAAGGCAGGGGCGCATGCGTTGGATCGGTCTAATTGCATCGCATGCTGCGCCCCGGTGCAGCGCCTTGCATTCTGCGGTGCAGCATGCGGGCGTATCGGCCACATGCTAGCGTTTACGACGTTTAGAACGATCTAAATTCACTGTCAGCGCCCCGACCGGGCCCGTCCCGGCGCGCCCAGCCGGAGCCGTCCATGCCTGCCGATACCTCGCCCCCGCGACCCACGCCGAAGCGCCGCCTGCGCTGGCCGCTGCTGTTGGCCTGGGCCATGAGCGGCCTCGCCGCCGCGGCCGCGCCGCCCGCGCCCGACGACGCCGGTCGCCGCGCTTACGCAGCGGTCGATCCCTTCATCGGCACCGGCGGCGAAGGCCACACCTTTCCCGGCGCGGTGGTGCCGTTCGGCATGGTCCAGCTCAGCCCCGACACCCAGATCAAGCCGCGCAAGGAGGCCTACGGTTGGGCCGCGGGCTACCGCTACGACGACACCAGCATCGTCGGCTTCTCGCACACCCATTTCTCCGGTACCGGCCACTCCGACCTCGGCGACGTGCTGCTGATGCCGATCGCGGGCGAGGTGCGCCTGGAGCGCGGCGAGGACGGCAAGCCCGGCAGCGGCTACCGCTCGCGCTTCCGTCACGACGACGAAGTCGCCCAGCCCGGCTACTACGCCGTCACCCTCGACGACTACCAGGTACGCGCCGAACTCACCGCCACCGAACGCGTCGGCGTGCATCGCTACAGCTTCCCCAAGGGCAAGCCCGCGCACGTGCTGATCGACCTGCGCACCAGCATGTACGACTACCCCGGCAAGGTGCTGTGGTCGCGCCTGCGCCTGCGCCCCGACGGCACCGTCACCGGCTTCCGCGAAACCCGCGGCTGGGCGCCCGGCCGCCAGCTCTATTTCGCGATGCGCTTCTCGCGCCCGCTCAGCGGCCACCAGTTCCACGACACCGAACAGGACGTGATCTACAAGGGCTTCCCGCCGCCGGCCGAGAAGACGCCCGCACTGCGCGCGCAGATCGAAGGCCGCCAGCTGGTCGGCGCCTTCGACTTCGCCGACGCCGCTGGGCAATCGCTGGTGGTCAAGGTCGCGATTTCGCCGGTCAGCGAAGACAGCGCCATCGCCAATCTCGACGCCGAAGTGCCCGGTTTCGATTTCGATGGCGTGCGCACACAGGCGCGCGCCGGCTGGACCCAGGCGCTATCGGCGGTCGATCTCGACGCGCCCGAGCCGATGCGCAAGAGCTTCTACACCGCGCTCTATCACACGCTGATGGGCCCCAGCCTGTTCATGGACAGCGACGGCCGCTATCGCGGCCCCGACAACGCCGTGCATCAGGCCAAGGGCTATCGCCACCATTCCACCTTCTCGCTGTGGGATACCTACCGCGCGCTGCACCCGCTGCTGACCTTGGTGCAGCCCGAGCAACGCAACAGCGACTTCGTCAATTCGCTGCTGGCCTCGCGCCGCGAAAGCCCCTACGGCGTGCTGCCGGTATGGGCGTTCCACGGCCAGGAGACCTGGTGCATGGTCGGCTACCACGCCGTCCCGGTGATCGCCGACGCCTACATGAAAGGCATCCGCGGCTACGACGCCGACGAAGCCCTGCAGGCCATGGTCGCCAGCGCCAGCTACGGCCCCTACGACGGCATCGCCCAGTACATGGAACTGGGCTACGTGCCGATCGACGAAGAAGGCGAGGCCGCGTCCAAGACCTTGGAATACGCCTACGACGACTGGACCATCGCGCGCATGGCCCAGGCCATGGGCCGCAAGGACATCGCCGCCAACTTCAACAAGCGCGCCGGCAACTGGAAGCACGCCTTCGACGCCAAGACCGGCTTCATGCGCGCGCGCAAGCGCGACGGCGCCTTCCGCGAACCCTTCGACCCCACCGTCAGCGGCTACGGCAGCGACTACACCGAAGGCAACGCCTGGCAGTACTCCTGGTACGTCCCGCAGGACGTCGCCGGCCTCACCGCCGCGCTGGGTGGCGACGCCAACCTGGTCGACAAACTCGACCAGGTCTTCGACGCTAAGGTCGACCCCAAGATCTTCGAGCACATGGAAGACATCACCGGCCTGATCGGCTGGTACGCGCACGGCAACGAGCCCAGCCACCATGTCGCCTACCTCTACGCCTATGCCGGCCAACCCTGGCGCACCCAGGAACGCCTCAAGCAGATCATGGCCACCCAGTACGCCCCGCGCCCCGACGGCCTGGCCGGCAACGACGACCTCGGCCAGATGTCGGCCTGGTACGTGTTCACCGCCCTGGGCTTTTATCCGGTGGCCCCGGCCAGCAACGAGTACGTGATCGGCCGCCCCTTCGTCCCGCGCGCCACCCTCAAGCTGCCCAACGGCAAGCGCTTCAGCGTGATCGCCGACGGCCTGGACGAGGCCCACACCTACATCGGCCGCGCCACCCTCAACGGCCAACCGCTGGACCGCGCCTACCTGCGCCACGACGAAATCCTCGCCGGCGGCGAACTGCGTTTCACCATGCAGGCCCAGCCCGACAAGACCTGGGCGACCGACCCCAAGCAGCGCCCGTACTCGATGTCCTCCCAGCCCTGACCCGCAGTGGCCGCACCGCGCCCACCGGCGCGGCCGCCTCCGGCATACCTGGCCGGCACGCACAGCCCGGCTTATGCCGCGCGGCCCGCTCCCGTAGAATTCCCCGACGCGCGGGCCTATAGCTCAACGGTTAGAGCAGAGGACTCATAATCCTTTGGTTCCAGGTTCGAATCCTGGTGGGCCCACCAGTCTTTTGCCGTCAAACGCCGGCACTGCTGACCAAGCGACAATCTCGATGAGGCAGCATTAGTCGCTCGCACCAAAGGCGATCGTAAGTACGGCGCGTATCGTCTGCGGAGGGCGGGCGAGAGTAGCCCGGACGAGGCGACCAGGTAGTCCTCTTCGCCCAGTAGGTTCGAGCCCAGGATCCGTACGTCGGCTGGACGGCCGCCGAGCTTGAAACGATTGCCCAGGCTCAGCGTCGTCACGGCCGGTGCCTCAAAGCTATGCGCCGTGTCGACCCAGCGTTCGTCCATGTCGCTGAGCGTCGCATCCAGCGACCAGTCTGGTCCGATGCTGTCCTTTGAGTGGGGTGTTGGGACTTGCATGGTGCAGTTGTAGCTTTCCAAGCGTGCCCTGCTTTGAGAAATTGGCCCAAGCCGTGATACTGCCCTCCGTGGGCTCTTGCCAAGGGACGGATCTTGCATGAGGGAAATTATCAGGGGGCTACAGCGGGTAATTGATTCCGCTGGCAGTGCCCCATTGCCGAGATCGCGTGGAAGCAAATCCACGCCCGCCGATAGCGTTGTTCCATTTCTTAAATGGGCTGGGGGGAAGCGCTGGCTTGCGCCATTGGCAGTTGATCTCCGCTCTTTGCGTTTTGACCGATACTTTGAGCCGTTCCTTGGGAGCGGTGCGATGTTTTTTGGCATAGCCCCGGCTACATCTGTGCTTTCGGATTCAAATGCCGACCTGATTGACGCTTACTGCGCCATCAAAGGTGATTGGCGCGCTGTTGCAAGAAAATTGCGCGAGCATGACCGCAATCATTGTGAAGACTATTATTATTTGATTCGCTCGCAAGCTCCGCTTAAGCCACATACCAGGGCCGCAAGATTCATATACTTGAATAGGACTTGTTGGAACGGTCTGTACAGAGTTAACAAGTTAGGTGTTTTTAATACTCCGATTGGAACCAAGACGCGTGCGGTCCTCGATAGTGACGATTTCGAGCGGGTAGCCAATCGTCTGAAGAGTGCAAAATTGATTGCAGCCGACTTCGAGCATCAGATTGATATGGCTCAAGAGGGTGATCTCGTATTCGCAGATCCTCCTTATACGGTGCGTCATCAATACAATGGCTTTGTTAAATATAACGAGAAGCTTTTTTCGTGGTCGGATCAGGAGCGCTTGTGCGAAGCCCTGTGGCGAGCATCCAAGCGCGGCGCTGCGATCATATGCACGAATGCGGATCATGAGAGCGTGCGTCAGCTTTATGGGCCATATTTCAACTTGACACCTAGGCAACGGTTCAGTGCCATCGCGGGAAACGGTGGTGCTCGCGGTCAGTATGCCGAGCTGATAATTTCAGGATGAGGGCTGGGTAATGTTCTCAAAGCAAAGGATTCAAGAATTCATTAAGGGTCGTTGGGAGTGGTTTAAGCGATGGTGGGGGCCGCTGCCTCTTGTTGGACATCTGGTTCATTGCACTGGCAAGAACCATATAGACACCCTCAAGGAGTTCTCAGCCACTTTCGTTTTTAGCTCGGCAACATTCTGGCTTACGGCCATATTTCTGCTTGCGTTTAAGCCGAATGTGCCGGCAGATTATTTTCGCTTGGTCTACACGACTATGAGCACGGGGCAGCTATTTATTTTCGCTGTAGGCATGCTTGGCCCAATCCTCTTCATTGCGCTTGACGAGCCGGCTAACGCCAAAAAGTTCCCCGGCAGAATAAGTCACGTCATCTTTCTGGTTTTACTTTCAGCGATGGCTGCGGGTTTCTACTCGCTGGAGCTGGCGGCGAGAAATCCCGCGCATAAGTTTCTGCAGATACTGAATACTGATTTCCTGTTCTTCGCATCTGTATTTGTTGCCGTGGTGGTTCTGATACTTCGCTATCTCACAACTGTGTACCGGAAGAACATTTCTGGGTTCAATGTTGAAGAAGCTATGAAGGAGCAGGCCAACGATTTTGCCGGAAGCTTCTCCGCTCGGCATAAGGAGCAAGGGTGATGAGGTCTCAGAGCGTTCTTGATCAGGATTTCACTATAGATGTTCCCTGCGTTCGTGTCTCGCAACCTATTGGAGACTTCTTTGTAGCCTCGATCGACTCCGCGATACTTCGACAAATTACCTATTCGGATGTCAGAGAGCTACGTGGTGGGCGTCCTATTGATGAGTATTTAGGTATTCAGCGCGAGGTTAATCCTAAGCGTGTTAAGGACATTGGCAAGTATGTCAACACGATTGACGCATGCTTTCCGACCGCTGTGATCCTTGCTATTCCCGGCCGCTGTGCCGAGTACAATGAGTTAAATCGTACTTTGACTCTGAAAAGTGATTTGCACGTTGACGAGTCAGAAAATCGAATTGATCGGACACAAATCGCTCGCGTGCTTGACGGGCAGCATCGTATTGAAGGGCTCTTTCATCTAGCCGAGGGTCATCCGCCCTTTGAAATTAATGTGTCCATTTTTATTGAAATGGACATTGAAAGTCAGGCGTATCTGTTTTCTGTTGTTAATCTTTCGCAGACTAAGGTCAGTAAGAGCCTCGCCTATGATCTGTACGAGTATTCGCAGGCACGCAGCCCGCAGAAGACCGCGCACAATATTTCAGTCGCGCTTGATCTTGAGCCGAAAAGCCCCTTTTACCAGAGCATCAAGCGATTGGGTGTGGCAACCAAGGGGAGGTTTACCGAGACGCTGACACAGGCGACCTTTGTGGAAGCGCTCTTGCCGTACCTAACGCCGGATCCTATCAAGGATCGAGATATCTTCCTGCGTGGCTCCAAGCCTGCTAAAGCAGAGGTTAAAGATCTAGAGCGGCATATATTTAGAAACATGTTTCTAGAGAACAGAGATCTAGATATAGCAGACGTTATATACAATTTCTATAAAGCTGCTTCTGAGCGTTGGCCCACGGCTTGGGCTCAGGGGGGATCCGGCGCGATGCTAAAGAAAACGAATGGCTTCAGAGGTCTTATGAGGTTATTGAGACCGGCGTACCTACATCTTGCTAGACCTGGTGATGTGGTGACAGCGGACCAGTTCAATGTGCTTTTCTCTCGCACTAAGATTCAAGACGCTGATTTTAACGTCGACAACTTCAAGCCCGGCACGAGCGGTGAGACAGCGGTTTATCATCAATTGTTTTCTGAAATGGGGCTTCGATAGGGGGCATTTCGCCAGCATCCGGCACAAGCTGCAAAGCTTGGGCTCAGAGTGCGTTTTGGGAGGAGTTTAACTGGTGGCACAGTGCAGTGGGCTCTGAATCCGTTCGGTAACTTAGTCGCCGAAAGTCCTCGGAGCGCCGCCATATTTGCGAGGGTCGTGGTATCGCTTCTCGCGTACTTGGGCAGTGATCCGTGGGCCGTTCTCGTCAGGATGGATGTCCCGTAACTCGATTCCCTCGGCAGCCGCACATAGTCGGACGTAGCCCCGTACGATGTTCTCTGTGAACTGATACTGTCCCTTCCGATAACCTGCACGAAGTAGAGGCCCATGGCTCGGCTTTTTGAGCGTCGCAAGAGCCTGAAGGATCTTATCCTTCGGCAGCGCACTTACGCTGAGGTCTTCGCAGATGGTGGTGTACGAGGTGTATATCTGCGCAGCCGTTCGCTCCAGTTGCCACGAGTCTGCAGCCGCCCATGCAAGCAGCTTGTAATGTGGTGCTCGCCCTCGTGTGGCCTTGTCGTACGGCTTGCGGATCTCTTCCTGAGCATCGGTCACCGCTGCCGCAATGGCCCCAGAGAGATGCTCTAAGGTGATCTGAGTTGCTCCCTTGTCACCGTAAACCTTGTAGAGCAGCTTCTCCATTAGAAGGTGAACATAGTACGGAAAGCCGTTTGCGATGCTAGCAATCCTGAAGCGAGCAGTCCTTGTGGGCTCCACCTCCCAAGAGAGGCCAAACTTTGCGAGAGCGTCATCAATGATGTCGAGTGCGGACTGATAGTCGATCCGCTCAAGCGGAATCTGTGCAAGCTGTCGAAACGAAGAAGCGTGGCTGCCTAGTATCTGCTCCAGATCGGACCCTACGCCAGTGAAAATTATCGTGATCCTGGCACCTCGATCGCCTAGGAGTTTGACCAGTTCGGCGAACTGTCCGCGAATGCTCTGGTCTGTTATCCGATCCATCTCGTCAATTACTACGACGCGAAAGTAGTCACTCCGATCAGCATCCAGGGAAGCGAGTGTGTCTGCTGCCAACGCAACAGTGATGCGCGGCGCAACGCTCGTCTCAATTGTTGTGGCGCCGAGACTTAGCCACTGCCCAAAGCCCCAAGTTGACGACTTCTGGATGGTCTTCAACCGCCTCTCGTCGAAGACCTCGATAACCAACCTAAGAATGTCGTCGAACGTCGAGTCGCTGGAGCAGCCGATCTGCTTGAAGCAGTCTGCGGTCGTGGCTGCCCGTCGGCCCGCGGTCTTCGCGAGGGATGTCTTCCCGACGCCGCGTTCTCCGAATACGAAGACGTGCCTTCCTGCGGCATAAATTGCCTGGGATACATTGCTTAGTTGTTCTGAGCGTCCTTTTAGGTGAGTCTCATCGTCGATAGGCCGCGAATGAGAGACAACCGTCTGCAGCTCTAAAGCGAACTGCGCGGGGTATAGCGAGTGGATTTTGGGTATCACTAAACGGCTCCTTTGCTTCCCTTCTCAGCGGTCGCTCGTAACGGGTACGCCCGTGTCGGTGGCATGCCCCAAGTCGGTACAAGTCCACGGAAACTGGGGTCAGAGTGCACTTCACGAGACGTGCTGGCCGGAGGTCCTAAAGAGCAGCCTGCTCCCATATCCGACCCCTCGCAAGGCAATCGCACGTCCCCGCTTCAACGCCTCCACCATCTCAGGGGAAGAGCGGCGGGGGTGGGGGTATGATGCCCAGAAACCCCCAGTAAGAACCCGCAGCATGGCAAAGGCGAATCCACTTCAGGAACAGCTGCTCAAGGCAGGCCTGGTCAAAAAGTCCAAGGTGGCCGAGGTGGCGCGCGAGCAGAACAAAGCGCGGCATGCCAAGGGGCCGTCCGGGCCCAGCGAGGCACAGCTGGAGGCGGAGCGGGCGCGGGCCGAAAAGGCCGAGCGGGACCGCGCGCTGGCGGCGGAGCGCAAGGCGCAGGCGCGGGTCGCCGAGCTGCGCGCGCAGGCGCGGCAGATCATCGAGGACAGGAAGGTGCCGCGCTCGGGCGAGAGCGAGTACCGCTTCACCGCGGGCGGGGTCATTCGCACCTTGCTGGTCAATGAGGATCTGCGTAAGAAGTTGTCCGCCGGCGAACTCGTGATCGCCTGCCTGGGCGAGCGCTACGAACTGTTGCCCCGCGCGGCGGGGGATAAGGTCCGCGAGCGCGACGCCAGCATGATCGTGCTCGACCATGGGCTGGCCTCCGACGCCGGTGCTGCTGCGACGACGGCCGAAGACGATGCGTACTACGCGCAGTTCAAGGTGCCCGACGATCTGGTTTGGTGACTGGCGCTGAAATCCGGGATTAAAGCTCGGCGTCGGAGTTCGCCTTTGGAGGACTTTCGCTGGCGGTAGTGGCGAAAGTGCATTCTGGCTCCATCTTCGGCAGCTCTACCTGCGCACGGACCAGCGCCACCTCGAGCAGTGCGGACGCTGGCGCTTTTCGAAAGCGACCCGCCGTATAGATCAAACGGCGGCGAAGGTTACCGTGATGCGCAGGCCGCCCAGCTCGGGCGAGCGGTCCATCGCAATCCGCGCGCGATGCAGGGACACGGCTTCGGCGACGATGGACAGGCCCAGGCCGCTGCCCTCCACACCGGTGCCCAGTTCGCGGTAGAAGCGCTCGAACACTCTGGCGCGCGCGTCTTCGGCGATCCCCGGCCCCGAATCCTCGACCACCAGCACCGCCGAGTCGCCGTCGCGGGATACCCGCAGGGCTATCGCCCCGGGTACGGGGCTGTAGCGCAATGCGTTGTCGAGCAGGTTGCGCATCAGGGCGTCTATCGCGAGCTCTTCTCCGAATATGCTCACCGACGCTGCCGACATGGTCAGGGTCTTGCCTTGGGCCGCGGCCAGGGCGCTGTAGTCGCGGAAGTGCCGGTTGCCCACGACCGACAGGTCGATTCTGTCCATCTGCGGCTTGCGCTCGCGCGATTCGAGTCGGCTGAGCATCAGCATTTGGCTGACCAGTCGCTCCATGCGCTCGATGCTGTCGTCGAGATAGCCCTGCGATTGGGCTCTCTCGTCCTGCGTGGGCGCCTGGCGGACGTTGAATGCGTGAACCTTCAAGGCCGCCAGGGGCGTTCGAAGCTCGTGCGCGACATCGGCGGTGAAGCGACGTTCGCGCAGCAGCGCATCGTTCAGTCGCGACAGCAATCCGTTGATTGCCTGCACGATGCCATGCACTTCGGTCGGCACTTTCGCCAGGACGATGGGCTCGAGCTGTCTGGGATCCTTCAGGGCGACCGCGTCCGACACGTCCTGGATGGTGCGGGTGACCCAGCTCACCGCCAGCCACACCAGTAGCGCAAGCACGGGCAAGGCCAGCAACAGCGGCAGCATGGTGCCGAAGGCGATGTCCTCGGCCAGCTCGCTGCGGATCGCGGATTGCTCGGCCGATTGATACCAACGCCCCGCCGGCGTCTTCAGAGTGAAGGTCCGCCACTGCTCGCCGTCGAATACCGCATTGCCGTAGCCGGGCACCAGCGGCGCGAGGCCGGTACGGGGGCCGCTATCGGAAAGCAGCAGTATCTTGCCGGTGGCGTCGCGCACCTGGAACGCCAGCTTGGTCTCGTAGGCATGACCCGTGGAGAACGCCAGGGCGTCGCCGACGCCGCTGGCGTTGCCGTGCCACACCTTCACTTCGATCGGGTTTCCGGGGTGCTCGGCCAGGTCGGCCAGCGGCTCGTCCACGAGGCTCATCAGCACCCGCGCGGAATGCGCGAGCTTGGCGTCGAACATCTCGCCGGCCTCCTGCAGGCCGGCGCGGTAGCTGAAGAACGCGGCCACCAACAGCACGGCCGTGGTCCCTCCCAGCAGGGATCCCAATAGTCTGTTGCGGATGGATCCCATGAGTGTTCGCTCTATCCGTCGGCGTGGGCGATCTTGTCGTCGATAGCGTAGCCCACGCCCCTCAGCGTTCGGATCAACTCGGGGTGAAGCTTCTTGCGCAGGGCGTGCACGTGCACGTCCACCGCGTTGCTGGCGACATCCTCATCCCAGCCATACAAGCGCTGCTGCGCGGACTCGCGGCTGATGGGCCGGCCCTTGTTCTCCATCAAAAGGTGCAGCAAGGCGAACTCCCGACGCGGCAGATCGAAGCGCTTGCCCCTCCACGTCACCAGCAGCGTCGCCGGATCGAGCACCAGGTTGCCCAATCGCACTATCGGATCGGCGCGCCCCTGTGTGCGGCGAATCAGGGCCCGCACCCTCGCCAACAACTCATTGGTGTCGAAAGGTTTGCCCAGGTAGTCGTCGGCACCGGTGTCCAGCCCGAGCGCGCGGTCGCTGGCGCGTTCGCGCGCGCTCAGAACGAGGATGGGCAGGCCGTCTCCCGTGCGCCTGGCCTGGCGGATCACTTCCAGGCCGTCCATGTGTGGCAGGCCCAGGTCCAACACGACCAAGTCGATGCCGCCGTCCTTGATCGCGGCCAGCGCGCTCACGCCGTCCTGCAGCCAGTCCACCGAATAGGTGGCCCGGCGCAATGCCGTTCGGATGCCTTCGCCTAGCGACAGATCGTCTTCGACGAGCAGGATGCGCATGCGGGCAGTGTCTTCGCTGGATCAGCGGCTGGCAAGGTGCGAGCGGACCTTGGTGAGCAAGGCCTGGATGTCCTTGCGGCGGCCCTGGTCGGCCAGTTCGCGGCCAGGGCGGGCCGGCGCGGCCAGGGCCTTCTCGAGCGACGCGGCGGCGGCTTTCCAATCGCCCTGGTCCTGGAGATAGTCGCCATAGAAATAGTTGGCGTCGATGCCGTCGGGGTCCACCTGAAGACCGGCCTTCAGCAGTTCGCGCGCCTTGGCATCGTCGCCGAAGCCGATCGGCCAGCCGGGTACCTGGTAGTACAACGCGCCCAAGCTGGTGTAGGCCGCGCCGTCCAATGCCTTGGGATCGATGGACAGGGCTTGTTCGAAGTCCTTTTTGGCCTGTTTCACCAGGCTCAAGGCGCCCAGGCCGCCGCGCTCGCCGGCGAAGCTGGACAGGACGATGCCTTCCCAAATCAACGCCGATGCGTTGCCGGGCTGCGCGGCGCGAACGGTGGCGGCCTGCTTGGCCAAGGCCTCGAACCCGGATTCGCGCTGCTTCTTAGGCGTGTTGTAGTTGATCTGCGCCCAGCGGTCTTGCACGGCCGCGACTTGCGCGGGCACAGCGGCCTGCGCGGCCAGGCACGGCAGGGCGGCGACGCCGAGCAGCAGGCCGGCCAGCAGGGACGCGCGACGAATGCGGAAATCGAACATGGCTGGTTCCTCGGAAATAGGGGCGGCGATCAGGGGCGCGCGTGGCGCCGGATCAGGGACAGCTGCGCTTTCAGGTTTCGATCAATCAAGCTGGGGAACGCGCCGTTCAAGCGCGCGAACAGCTTTTCCGG
This sequence comes from Lysobacter sp. Root604, assembly GCF_001427505.1. Lineage (NCBI taxonomy): Bacteria > Pseudomonadati > Pseudomonadota > Gammaproteobacteria > Lysobacterales > Lysobacteraceae > Lysobacter > Lysobacter sp. Root604. The sequence continues at coordinate 795,883 of NZ_LMGS01000009.1, forward strand.
CCAGCCCAGCTGCATGCGCGGTCGTTCTTGCTCGATCGCCGAGATGAGTTGCGCGGCGACCGCGGCGGGCTCGTCCTGGGCGACTTTCATCGCCCGGTTCAAGCTGTTCACCGCCTCGGAGTTGAAGGCCGTTCGCGTCGCGCGAGGCGCGAGGTATTGGAATCGCAAGCCGGTGTCGGCGTACTCGCGCGACAGGCCTTCCATCAGCCCGCGCAGTCCGAACTTGCTGGCGCTGTAGGCGGAGAACCCCGGAAACGCCAGGCTGCCGAAGGTGGAGCCGATAGCGGCCACCGTCGCGCGTTCGTGCTGCTTCAGTATCGGAAGCAGGTCGTGGATCAGTAGCACCGGCGCCACCAGGTTGGTGTCGAACAACTGTTCGAGCCGTGCGGGCGATTGATCCTCGAACAAGCCGAAGGCGCTCTGGGCGTGGGCGAGGATGACGACGGACGGCGATGGCGACAGGCGGCGCGCGAGATCGATCACGCGCGTGCGCCCCTCCGCGCTCGACAAGTCGGCGGCCAGCGGCGTCACGCGCCCCGCTTCGTGGCGCTGCGCCAAGGCGGCCAGGGCCGGCTCGTTGCGGCCGACCGCGATCACGCGGGTTCCCGTCGCCACCAGCGCGTCGCACAGCGCGGAGCCGATTCCGCCGCTGGCGCCGGTCAGCAACACCGTCTTGTCGCGCAGCGCGATCATGCGGCGGCGGCCAGTTCGTCGGACTCTTCGCGCAGCGTGCGGAAGATGTCGCCGTAGAGCTTGTAGAAGCGTCGGGCGGCATGCACCACCGCCTGGCGGTCTTCTTCCTCCTCCAGGCGGTTCATCAGCTGCTCGTAGAAGCCGGTGTGCTCGACATCCAGATCGCCGTGGGATCGCAAATAGGTGAACGCGTTGCGCGGTAGTCCCAGCGAGGTCTCGATGGTCTCGGCGGCGCGCGTGGCCAGCGCCACGCTGGTGCCCTCCAGCACCAGCACCATGCCGAAAAATCCGACCGGGTTGCCGCGCGCGATGGTGTCGTAGGCATAAGCCACCATCAGTTCGGTGGCTTGCGACGGGGCCGAGTTCGCCTTCTCCGCCCGATCGCAGCCGCAGGCCGCCAGATCGTCCAGCACCCATTCGTGGTGGCCCATTTCTTCTTCGATGTATTCGCCGATCGCGGTGCGCAGCCATTCCAGGCGGGCCGGGAGCCGCCCGCCGCAGGCCATCAGCAGCGGCACCGTGTGCCGCACATGATGAAAGGCCTGGGTCAGAAACGCGATGTAGTCCTGCCTTTCGATTTTCCCGGCCAAGGCGGTCTGGATGATGGGAATCGCGATCAGCGCTTCGCGCTCGCGCTGGGTCTGCGCCAAGAGGCGCTCGTGGAACGTCATGCGGGTACTCCTGTCTCGATAGGGGGAGAGGAAGACGGATAGCGCTGCTCGATCGCATCGGCGTAGCGCGCGAAGATCGCGTCGCGTCGCGGCCGGCCGTTGCTGGTCATCAAGCCGTCGAGGGCGCTGAAGGCCGCATCGGCGCGCACGATGTCGTGCACTTGCGCGTAGTCGGGCAGTTGCGCGTTGACCTGGTCCAGCGCCGAGCGCAGTTGCGCGTCGGTGAGCGCGGGGTTCCGCGGCCAGACCACGGCGACGTTGAATTCGCGGGCCTCGCCATGCACCACGGCTTGAGCGAACATCGGGTGTTGCAGCAGTTCGCTCTCGATCCATTCGGGCGAGACGTTGCGGCCGAAGGCGGTGATGAAGACGTTCTTGCGGCGGCCGGTGATGTAGACGTAGCCGTCCTCGTCGATTCGTCCCAGATCGCCGGTGGCGATCGCGCCGGGAGCGGGTGTGTCGGCGCCCAGATAGCCCAGGCAGCGCACGCCTTCGACCCACAGTTCATCGTCGACGACCGTCACGCGCGCATGCGGCAAGGGCTGGCCCACGCTGCCGGGCCGGATGGCGCCCGGGCGATTGAGGCAGACGACCGAGCCGCATTCGGTCAGGCCATAGCCCTCATAGACCGGCAGGCCGACGGCTTGCGCGCGCGCCAGCAGGGCGGGCCCGACGCGCCCGCCGCCGACGGCGAGAAAGCGCAGCGAGTCCGGCAAGGCGGCGCCATGTTCGGCCGCCATCACCAGCGCCAGCAGCAACTGCGGCACGACGATCGCGCTTTCGGGGCGGTAGCGGTGCAGACATGCCAACAGGGTGGGCACGTCGAGTCCGGCGGCGCCGGTGTAGCCGATCTCGGCGAGGTGGGGCACCGCGATTTCAGCGCCGGCGATCAGCGCGGCGTACACGCCGGCGACATTCTCCAGCAAGGTCGACAGCGGCAGCAGGCACAGATGGCGGCGCGGCGCCAAGGGTTGTGCGGCCTGGGCGAGGGATTGCGCCACTTGGTACAGGGCCGCTTCGTCCAGGCACACGCCCTTCGGGGCGCCGGTGGTGCCCGAGGTGTAGGTGACGCAGGCGGTGCCATTCGGCAGCGCCACCGCGGCCGCGCTCAGCGGCCATAGTCGCAGGCCCGGCGCCAGTTCCTGCGAGACGGTGATGTCCGCGTCGCCGGGGGGCGTTGATTGGTCGGACAGCACCAAGGCCTGGGCACCGCTGTCGGACAGGGCATGGGCCATCTGCGCGGGGCTGAAGAAGGTCGGCACCGGTACATGGGCGATGCCCTGGCGGCGCAGCGCGAGATCCAGGATCAGCCAGTCGGGGCCGTTGTCCAGGCGGCTGGCGACGCAGCGCAACGCCCGCGCCGCGAGCTGTTCGGCCACTCGGGAAACCCGTGCCCGCAAGTCATCGTCGCTGAGATCGCCGTCGTTCCAGGTCACGCGCAGCGCAGGTCCGACGCGTTCTTCAATCAGTCGCCCGATGCTCATGACCGCGCACCCGCGAGCGTCTTCTCGGACTGCGCGTCGGCGGCCACCGTCGACCGCTTGGCCTCCGTCAGGTAGGCGTACCCGGCTGCGAGATCGCCGAACATGAGCTTGGGCTGGGTCTCGTAGTAGCGGCCCCAGTCGCTGGAATCGCCCGCCACGCGCGCGGGCGAGGCGTCGGCGATCTCCACCGTGGCCAGGTGCAGGCGATCGAAGGCGTTGCGCAACTGCCGGGTGGCCACGAACAGCACCCAGCGATAGCCGCTGCGATGCAGGCGCGACGTCAGGTCGACGATGACCTCGCGGCTTTGCCCTGCCGACACGGCCGCGAAGTTTCCGACCTCGACCAGCTCGTTGCGATTCACCGGCCGCCCGACGAAATCGCCGATGGCGCGCTCGGCGGGCTCGTCGAGGTACTGTTCGACGAACAGTCGGCCGTCGGCGCCGCCACGCAATCCCACCGCGGCGTGCAGGGCATTAGTCTGGTCCCGGAATGCGATCAGTCGCGGCAGGAAATTGCGCAGGCGCGCGCCGTATCGCAACTGGTACACCTGAGCGATGAAGGACTCGACTTCGGGGCGGACGGCATCGTCGGAATCCACCTCCAGGCCGGATGGCCGCAGATCGAGGTCGGTATTTTTGTGGGGATGAGTGCGCATGGAGCGGCATCATTCCGCTCCCCGATTAAGTCACCATTAGCACATTGTTAGGCAGATGTAAGGCGCGCATTAGCTTCTCGTTCAACGCGTCCGCCATGCGCGCGATCCCTTGCGCGATGGGGCCGACCACCTCTGCGGTTGCGCCGCCCCTGATTGCGAATCGGAGCGATTCGCAACGCTGGCGGCCTCGTTCCCGCCACTTGGGGCGTATCGCTAGGATCGATATCCGCTCGAGCCCGGGCCGGGGTTCCGACAGGCTGGGGGCCGGGGGGAGGGGCGCGCCTTCGTGCCGCCCAGGCCGATGAATGTAGCCGCGCGTCATGGAAAACGGATGGGTCGTCAGGGTGGCGGCCCTGGGCGGGGCTATGCTGCCCACGCACCACGAGCAGCACAGACCGCAGCTCCCTATCACCCAGCTCAAGGATGAAGCCATGAACGACACTCAGGATGGCGGGGCCACGCAGCAAGGCGTGCCCGCCGACAAAGCGGCCTATCTGGCCGAAGCCACCGCACTGTTCAAACAGATCCTGCCGTTGTGGGACTCGGCCGGCAATGTCTGGCGCACCGCCTGCGCGTTCGACAGCCTGCTCGACTACTTCGTGGTCAGCGGCACCGACAGCACGAACTATGCCGATGACGCGTTGACCGCGTTGGATCCGACCAAGAAAGGCAATTGGTGGGACGATTTCGGTTGGATCGGCATCGCTGCCTTGCGGGCGGCCGAGTTGGGCTTCGCGGCCCAGCACCGTTACGACTTCCTCAAGATCGCGATCAACTCCTGGTGCTACATGTACGGCGCGGGCTGGTCGACGGCGTCGGGTCCGCAAGGGATTTATCCCTACCTCGATCCGCCGGGTTGGGCGAGCTTCGCCAGTACCCACACCAAGAACACGGGCGCGCCCAATTGCTGGGTCTACATCGACCAGACCTGGCCGGGCGTGACGCCGGACATGCAGGCCAAGCTGCGTCCGCGCTATTCGCCCGGCGGCATCTGGAACTCGCCGTTCACCGCCACCGAGCATCCCCTTCCGTCGGCCGAGTACAACAGCGGCGGTGGCGACGTCCTCAATCCGATTCAGAACACCGTCACCAACGCGGTCTATGCGCTGCTGAGCCTGCGCTTGTCGCAGGCCGCGAAGCGGCCGGATTTCGCGCCGTACTTCAGCGGTGTGGGCTTCAATCTCGCGGCCTGCAATCAGGCTTGGGAGAATCAAATCGCCTGGTGGCAGTTGTGGATGCTGAAGACGGCGGACCCGCTGCAGTCGTTGTTGTTGACCGGGCAGCAGGGCTCGCAGGGCGGGTCCTTGGTGCGCGAACGCGTGTCCAGTTTCCATGCGGTGAACAACGAGATCTACTGGGATTCCTCGTACAACAAGGACATGACCTGGAGCGGCGACCAGGGGCTGCTGATCGGCGCCCTGCGCGAGGCGAACGCGATCTACAAAGCCTCGCCGCCGCCGGTGTGCGGCCTGTACCCGGATCTGATCAAGGGCACGTTCGCCAACTACTTCCGTGCGCGCACTTATGGCTCGGTCAGCGGCAATTTCCCGTTGCCGTGGCTGGAGGTAGGCGCCGCGGACCCGTACAACGCGACGCCGCCGGGCAGCGACTACGGCGATTACCAGACCGGCGTGGGCGCTTACATGCGCTATCTGCTGCAGGCCTATCAGGCCGAGCCGGCGCTGCTGACCGCGTACAAGCCGGCGATCATCGCCACGGCCAACGCGCTGGTGAATCCGAACTTCGGTACGGCATCCCCGGTCGGCCAGTGCGACGCGTTCACTCCGCAGGGCTTCGACAAGGCCGATCTGATGTCGGCCTACGTCAACCGTTTGGCGGTGCTGACGCTGGCGATCGCGATGAGCTGAGTGTTTGCAGTGCGGTCGTCGGTGCCTGCGGGCGCCGGCGACCGATTGTTTCGATTGAGGATTCGATGCGCAGCGCGCGCTGAGTCGACGGCAGCGCGCGGTCTCACACCGGCAGTGCGGTGGTCTTCTTGACCGTGCGCAGCGCCAGCGTCGATTGCACGCGCACCACACCGGGCAGCTGGGTCAGGATTTCGGTGTGGATGCGCTCGAAGTCGGCGGAGTCCGCATAGGCCACGCGCACCATGTAATCGGCGGTGCCGGCGAGCAGGCAGCACTCGGTGACTTCGGGGTGGTGTTGGATCGCCGCCTCGAACGCGTCCAGCGAGGCGCGCCCCTGTTGGTCCAGCGACACCAGTACGAAGGCGGTGCCGGGCAGGCCCACCACTTTCTCGTCGAGCAGCATCACGTAGCGTGCGATCAGGCCGCGCTCCTCCAGCAATTTGACCCGCCGCAGGCAGGCCGAGGGCGACAGGTTGATCTGCTGGGCCACGTCGGCATTGGTCAGGCGGCCGTCCTCCTGAAGCAGGCGCAGGATGGCGCGATCGCGGGAGTCCAATTTCATTCGCATATTATTCGATGAATAGCCGGAATACTGGCGAATAGTGCGGCATTGCAGGTCTGGCAGCAACGAAATTGGCGAATAAGTGCATGTTTGCTCGTCCATACTGCCTCCCCACAAGGCGCCGGACGAGCCGGGGCCAGATCAACGGCGAGAGCAGACCATGCGCATTGGTGTCCCGAAGGAAATCAAGAACCACGAGTACCGCGTAGGTCTCGTGCCCTCGTCCGTGCAAGAGCTGGTGCACCACGGCCATCAGGTGATGGTGCAGGCGGGCGCCGGTCTGGGCGCCGGTCTGTCCGATGCCGACTACCTCGCCGCCGGCGCCGTGATCGTGGACGGCGCCGACCAGATCTTCGCCGAGGCCGAAATGATCGTGAAGGTGAAGGAGCCGCTGGCCGAGGAGCGCGCCAAGCTGCGCCCGGGCCAGATCCTCTTCACCTATCTGCACCTGGCGCCCGATGCGGCGCAGACCAAGGACCTGATCGCGTCGGGCGCGATCTGCATCGCGTACGAAACCGTGACCGCCGCGAATGGCTCGCTGCCGCTGCTGACCCCGATGTCGGAAGTCGCCGGTCGCCTGGCGCCGCAGGTCGGCGCGCACGCGCTGGAGAAGGCGCAGGGCGGTCGTGGCGTGCTGCTGGGCGGCGTGCCCGGCGTGCCGGCGGCCGAGGTCGTGATCCTCGGCGGCGGCGTGTCCGGCACCCACGCGGCGACCATCGCCGTGGGCATGGGCGCTCAGGTCACCGTGGTGGATCGTTCCGCCGATGCGCTCAAGCGCCTGGCCACCCAGTTCGGCACCTCGATCTCGACCGTGTTCTCGACCCGCTCGGCCATCGAAGAGTTGGTGCGCCGTGCCGACCTGCTGATCGGTACCGTGCTGGTGCCGGGCGCCGCCGCGCCCAAGCTGGTCACGCACGACATGGTCCGCACCATGAAGCCGGGTTCGGTCATCGTCGACGTCGCCATCGATCAGGGCGGTTGCGTCGAGACCTCGCACGCCACCACCCATGCCGCGCCGACCTACGTGGTCGACGGCGTCGTCCACTACTGCGTGGCCAACATGCCCGGCGCGGTCGCGCGCACCTCGACCTTCGCGCTCAACAGCGTGACCCTGCCGTTCACCCTGGCGTTGGCCAACCACGGCTGGAAGGAAGCGCTGGTGCGCGACGTCCACCTGCGCAACGGCCTCAACGTCTCCGAAGGCCACGTGACCTGCGAGCCGGTCGCCGAGGCGCACGGCCTGCCTTACGTGAGCGCGGAAACCGCGATCGGTCTGTAAGCGGCGGACGTCGCATGTGCGAAAGGGGCGGCGGTGTTACGCCGCCCCGTCTCGCGAAGGGCGCTTAGTCCTTCGCTGCCAGGGGCGAGCCCTGGCGGGACGGCATCGCGGCGCACTCCAGTCGCGGTGCGCTCCGGTGGCCTGAGACGGTCCCCGGCCGTTCTCGATCTCTGCTCCTACGCCTTTCCTGCGTTCCCCGTAAACGCGCCGACGCCTTGCGCGTAAGCGGCGCGCTTGCGTTCGGCTGCATGCGCGGCGCAGGCCTCCGGCTGTGCAACCGCGCGCCCGCGACAGCGATCCACTCCGATATTGCATTCCCGAGCGCTGCCCAATGGGTAGGGAGGCCGCGCGGTGCCCGCGTTCTTCTTATTGCGGCGGCTCGCGAGCCCAGGAGGGCGAGCGATGCCGCGACGCATAGGGGAGAGGTGCCGGTCGATCGCGACGTTGCGCAAGCGGCGGGCCCTGCTTCGTCCCCGACATGGCAATCAAGGAATTCACACAGGAGGTGACTCATGATCGTGCGTACGGCAATGGCAGCGGTACTGGTGGCGGGTTTGGTCGGCGCGGTGCCGGCGGCGAAAGCGGCGCCCTTGGCCCCGTCCTTCGAGGAGAATTGCCCCATCGGCACCGAATGCGGCGGCGATGGCGAAGGCGGCGGCAGCAGCGGCGGTGGCGGAGCGGGTCCGACCTACGTGCTGCAGGGCGTGATCCAGAACGAGGGCTACGAGAGCGGCCCGGCGGGCGGCAAGCGGGTCAAGATTCGCGGTTACTCGCGCTTCGCCGACGTCAACAACAACCGCGTCGATGCGGACTTCATCAGCGTGCGTTGCAACGCCTACGATGCCCTGGGCGGTTACACGACCGAGTACGACGAAGAGAGCGATGGCGCTCTGGTCGACGTGCATTTCCCGTCGAACTGGATCTACGGCGCCTACCGCAAGATCACCGTGGTCTGCGTCCACAACGCGACCAACGGCGTGAACACCTACAACGCGACCAGCACGGCGGAGTTCACCATTCCGTAAGGGTCGGGCTTCCGATCCGCAATGCGGCCGCGGCGCCCGGAGCGTATCCGGGCGTCGCGGCCAACCGCCGGCGCTTCGTTCCGATCCGTCGCTCACAGCGTTCCAGGAACGGGCGGCGCGACGCTGGTAGGGTGTAGGCCCCGACGCCGCCACGCGATAGCCGCATGAACATCGCCCGAGCTTTCTCCGCTGCTTGCGCCGCCCTGCTGGCGCTATCGGTCAGCCTGCCTTCGCACGCGGCCGACAAGGCCGCCTCGCTGGTCGGCACCTGGTGCGTCGAGCGCATCACCGATACCGACATCAAGACCGGCAAGGTCGTCCATCCCTATGGCGAGCACCCCAAGGGCTACATCGTCTACGACCCCACCGGCCATCTGAGCGTGCAACTCATGCGCACGCCCGCCACGCCGCCGTTCGCCTCGGGCGACGACGCCAAGGGCAGCGATGCCGAGGTGCGCGCCGCCTACGATGGCTTCGTGGCCTATTTCGGGACCTATGAAGTGGACGCCAAGCGGGGCATCGTCGTGCATCGGGTGGAAGGCAGCCTGATGCCCAGCTATACCGGCACCGATCAGCCGCGGCCGTTCCGGGTCGAGGGGGATGTGCTGACGATCGAAGGAGATAGCGAGGGCGTGCACTTCCTGCGTCGGCTGAGGCGCGTGCCTCAGTCGGCCCGATAAACTCGCTACGATCGATCCGGCGGGGAGCGAAAGTGCAGCAGGAAAAGGGATTCTCCAAGTACTTCGATTTCGTATCGAACTTCGTCCATCTCGAAATCAACCTGCGTTCGGAAAGCGAATGCGGCCAGTACCATGAAAGATGGATGCGGGTTTACGGCGCCGCCATGGCCACCTGGACCGATTACGACACCGTCATCTGGTGCGTTCGGGTCAGGCAATCGTTGAAGCTGTGCTTCAGCGCCACCTACTTCGCCTTGGTCGCCAATCAAACCCGCGAGCAGGGCTCGCTGGCGGCCAGCTACTACATGGGCTACTACGCCTCCATGCACGCCATGTGGGCGGTCATGTACCTGCATCCCCACGAGTCGGTCGATAAGATCACCGATATCACCCACTCGAAGATGGCTAACGCCTTCTATGCGGGTTACTCGCAGGGCAATACGCCGATCATCCGCTTGAACTCGAAAGAGCTGGTGGAGGATCTTCGCTTCCTGCGCGAGTACTACTCGTATCGGATGCCTTTGAACCCGCCGTTCGGCAAGGAGGAGGCGATCTCGAGGGCCCACGTTTCCCTTGGCGGTTTCGTCAAGCAATGCATTCAGCTGGCGAATCTTCATTCGCACCTGATCTGCAAGGCCGCCAGGAAGGCTGGCGTATCGAGCGCGGTCGTTCCTGCCGACAGGTGGGAGGACTTTAAGAACGATTTCTTTCGGATCAACGGCAAGGAGCATCGCTCGCGCGGTCTACGCCTGCTGGATCCGGCCGATAAGTATGCGCAGGCGGAGCTGTTGAACACGGGGGGCGATCTGCTGCCCATTTGCCTCCACTACGACCACATGTTCGACGAGTACATGACCTACGTCCGGGAGGATGCGTCTGAGGGCCTTTTAAGGGAAGTCAGGTCGCTGGTGTATCGCGCGCTGTTCTAGCGCCAGCGTCCGATCCGGCTTATGACCTGGGCCGGCTAACGCAATTCGCCGGTTCGAGGCATTCGCTGGAGTTCTTCGATCACCTTCTTGGGGGCGCGCAGGCGGATTTGCACCGGGAAGGATTCCTGGACGACGACATCCTTCACCACGCCGCTCTTCTCCAGCTCCATCACCCGCGCCAATACGGGGTCCGGGGATTGAGCGCTGCCGACGATCAGCGCGCTCTCGTACGGTTCCTGATCGGTAGCCGCTTGCTTGTCGCCAGGGTTGCAGCTGGCCGACAACATCAACGCCACGATGAATGCGATTCTCATGCTTGCCGCCTTGCGTGTTGGACTTGCGGGCTGGAACGTGGCGCGCCGTACCGCGGCGCGCCACGTAGCTGTTGCGGTACTTCGATAGCCGTCGCCGGGTCAGGGATAGGTGGCGATCCAGTTCTGCAGCTGGTTGTAGACGGTGCTGGTCAACCGCGTTCCGCAGTTCTGCGTGGACGAGCCCGTGGTGTGGATGCCGCGCACGTTGACGCCGCCGTCGCTGGCGATGCCGCTGCCGCTGTTACCGCCGAAGGTGTCGATGGTGTAGCACAGCCGGTAGGAACCGCTGGTCGAGACCGTGCCGGAGTGCGTCCACATCGTGCCCAGGGGTTTGTCGCCCGGATAGCCGCTGATGGTGTGGGTGCCGCCCGAGTACACGCCCCAGCCGGAGTTGCCGCCGTGCGGGGCCGAGCTGAGCACGATCAGCGCGTAGTCGTAGTTGCTGTCGGCGCTGTTGTGCCAGGCCGTCGTGGTGACGGCGCGGGCCCAGCTGGTCGTGCCCCAGGGCTGGTAGCTGCCGTTCTGGGCGGTGGTGAAATTCAGGTCGGAGTACCAGGTGCCGGCGCCGTTGGACACGCAATGCCCGGCGGTGAGCACGTGCTTCGGCGTGATCAGGGTGCCGGTGCAGCCGATCGCGATGCGACCGATATGCCAGTACGGCGAGGCGACCGTATTGGTCACTTGCACGCGGTTGTCCGGGCCGATCACGACGGTGGGCCCGACCATGTTGCTGCCGAAGCGCAGCGGCAGCTTGGGCGGGGTGTTCATGCTGGTGGAGGTGCGGCCGATCATTTCGAGGTCGCTGATGGCCTGCTCGAAGATCGCGACATCTTCCGGATCCATGCGCGATTCGTACTGGTCGCCGTTGCGGGTGACCATGATGGTACTCAGACCGGCCGCCTTCTGGCCGGGCGTCTGCTGGCGTGCGTCGGTGGCGATGCCCATTTCCGGCAACGCGCGCGTCACCAGATTGCCGCCATGGATGAACCGGGCTTTTTTGTTCAACTTCCGGAATGAAGGCTCCTTGGCTTGCGCCGTCTCCATCGCCGGGACCGAAATAAACAGCACCAAACTCAGCGCGACTAGCGTTTTCATAACAAGCTCCGTTTGTGGTGGGGTAGTCCTTTAACGGGTGGTCGAGCAAGCGCGTCCTGCACCCTCGACCTGAGCGATTCGAGCGCAAGCCCGGACCGGCTCCGACGGAACGGACGCGGGGCTGTCCGTTTCGCCTATGCGGCCGTCCATGGCCGCGCGGACAGCGCATCTGGCGACGCGCCGCCGATACCGGTGTCTGAAGCCGCATGCGGACGGGCACCCGCGCTCGCTCGCTGCGTGCCGAACGTCGCGGCTGCGGTCGTCGCTGCGGGGCGTCGAGCGTGATCGGTTCGATCAGGCGCGCGCGGCCAGGGCGCGCCTGGGAGGCGGCCTGAGCTCGTAGACGACAAGACCCAGCGTGAAACGGGCGGCCGCGAAGACTATCGGGCCTGCGCCTGCGTTGATGCGCATAGCGACCTCCATGTCCGGACGGCTGATCGCTACTGCATCAACCGCGCGTGCGTGGTGAGAAAGTCCATTTCTTGCGCGACTTAATTACGCTCTAAAGAATGTGTCCGTCGTGATGCGACTCACAAATGCTCAAACATGAGCGGAGTCGATCACCCGGCATCGCGTAGATCGCGTCTGAGGCGCATCGGCGTGTTTACCGCAAGCAACGTTTTTAACTTCTTTGAAGGTTCAGCATCGCGATTCCGTACTGAGTCCGTCTGCGAGCGCGGATTTTTTGCGGAGTCCAGCTTGCGGCGTCCGCCGTGTGCGAAGGCGCGACTGGTGCCGCGTCGCGATCAGTGTATGAGCGTGCTCGACACCGCGATCCGCCGCAACTTCTCCGGATTGCGCTGCACATACACCCGCAGGATCCGTTCGCCGTCGGTGTCGTAGGACTGCGCGGACTCCAGTTGGTCGCCGAAGTAGCGCAGCACGCCCATGCGGCCGTTGATGGTCGCCAGCTGCAGGCGCAGTTCGTGTTTGCGACGCAGGGTGCAGGCGAACAGCAGCTGGGCGATGCGGTCGCCGCCGACCATGGGCTTGGGCAGGGCGGTGACGATGCCGCCGCCGTCGCCGACCAGGACCGCGGACTCGGCCATCAAGTCCTTCATGGCGCGGAAGTCGGCGTTGGTCCACGCCTCGGTGAAGCGGCGCATCAGCTGGCGGTGGGCTTCTGCGGACACCACGTAGCGCGGGCGTTCCTCGCGCAGCTGGCTCTTGGCGCGGTGCACGATCTGGCGGCAGGCGGCTTCGCTCTTGTCCAGGGTGCTGGCGATGTCGGTGTAGTCGGCGTCGAAGACCTCGCGCAGCAGAAACGCGGCGCGGGCTTCGGGGGCGAGGCGTTCGAGCACGGTCAGGAAGGCGATGGACAAGTCGCTGGAGGCTTCCTGCAGCTCCTCGGGCGTGGCCGGGCTTTCGGTGAGGATGGGCTCGGGCAGCCAGATGCCGACGTAGTGCTCGCGCCGGCTTTGCACGCGGCGCAGGCGGTCGATGGAACGGCGGGTGGTGGCGATCACCAGCCAGGCCTCGGGATCGGCGACCTGCTCGGAGGCGGCTTCGTTCCAGCTCAGCCAGACGTCCTGGACCACGTCCTCGGCCTCGGCCAGGGAGCCGAGCATGCGGTAGGCCACGCCTAGCAGGCGGGGCTGGAGCTGGGTAAAGGTGTGAGTCGCGCCTTCCATAAAACCAAGGTCGCACGAGGAAGCCCGATTGTGACGGATGAAACGTCGGGCCGGCGTGGAGCCGGCCCGACGCTTCGTCGCCGGCTCAGGGCGACAGGATCAATGCGGGCTTGTCGATGTCCTTGAGCAGCACCACGACGAACTTGGCCGGCTTGTCGCGGCTGGCGTTGCGGCCGACGGTGTGCAGGTCGCCCGGGCCTTCGTAGAAGCTCTGCCCAGGCGTCAGCGTGACCTCCTTGCCGCCGGCCACGCCCATCACGATCGAGCCTTCGAGCACATAGACGAAGGCGTGCGCGTCGTGGCGGTGAACCGGGTCGGCGCCGCCGGGCGGGTACTCGACGGTGAGCATCAGCGCTTCTTTGCCCGGGTAATCGGGCAGGGCCTGGGTCATGACTGGCGCGACCGTGGGATGCGGGGCGTCGCTGCCGGTCTGGCCATGCGCCGCGCCCGCGCCCGTCCACAGCAGGGCGAGCAGGCTCAGGGAAGGGGGAATGCGCATGCGGGGGACTCCTGTGTGACCGCCGCGGGGCGGTGTGGGATGGGCCGGGCGCGTGGCGCCCGCTTTCAGGACAGTTGCGCCTTGTCCAGGCCGAAGGCTTGGTCGGCGCTGCCGGGCACGGTGCGGAAGCCGACGTTGACGCGGTTCCAGGCGTTGATCGCCATGACGTCGAAGCTCAGGTCGGAGATCTCTTTCTCGGACAACTGCGTGCGCACGCGATCGTAGACCTCATCCGGCACGCCCAGCGGGGACAACTGGGTGAGCGCCTCGGTCCAGGCCAGGGCCGCACGTTCGCGCGGGACGAACAGCTGCGATTCGCGCCACGACGCGATGTGGTGCAGACGCAGCGGGCGCTCGCCGTGGATGGTGGCTTCCTTGATGTGCATGTCGAGGCAGAAGGCGCAGCCGTTCAGTTGCGATGCGCGGATGTTGACCAGGTCGCGGATCGACTGTTCGATCGACGACTTGTGGGTGAGCAGGCTGAATTCGACGAGCTTCTTGAACAGCTCGGGCGACTGCTGCTGGTAATCGACGCGTTGGCTCATGGCGAAAGCTCCAGTGGGTGAGGGGCGCCGGCGGGCGCGGGCCCGACCGGTTGGCGGCCAATCTAGGCAGGACCGGACCGCGCCGGTAGGTCGCCGCGCGGACGCGCGGTGTTGAGCGCGGCGCACCAATGCGGAGGCGCTGTAACAAAACGGCCCGCGGCTGCGTCCTTGTCGTATGAGCCACCCCCAGGACGATCTCGAAGCGCCAGCGACAGCCTCGAATGTGGACCGCGTCTGGTCCGAATTCAGGGCGGCGCTGAATCTGTTGGCGCCGGAGGTGCGGGCCGCGTTTCTGTTGCATGAGGTGTTCGAGGCCGGCTACGACGACATCGCCCGGCTGATCGGCCAGCCGGCGCAGGTCTGCCGCAGCCATGTGGAGTACGCGCGAGCGCATGCGCGCACCCGCATGCCACCGTTGAGTCCGAAAGCGAAGGTCACGTCGCGATGAACGCCACCCTGTCAGACACCCACGAACGCCAGCTCCCGCTGGAATCCAGCTTCTCCGCCAGCTATGCCGGCGTGATGGCCTTCATCGCGGTGGCCACCGAGGGCAGCTTCGCGCGCGCGGCCGACCGCCTGGGCGTGGGCCGTTCGGCGGTGAGCCGCAGCGTGCAGAAGCTGGAAGGCCAGTTGGGCGCGCGTTTGTTCTCGCGCACCACCCGGTCCACCTCGCTGACCAGCGAGGGCGAGCTGTTCTTCGAGAACTGCCGCCCCGGCGTGGAGCGCATCGAGCAGGCGCTGGAGGACATGCGCGATCTGCGCGAAGGACCGCCGCGCGGACAGCTGCGGATCGCGGCGACGCACGGCTTCGGGCGCAAGGTGCTGGCGCCGCTGATGCGCGAGTTCCGCCTGCGCTACCCGGGCATCGCCATCGAGCTGATCCTGGACGAACGCGAGGCCGACCTGGCCACGGAACGCGTCGATGTGGCCTTCCGCGACGGCCGCCTGGACGACAGCCAGGTGATCGCCAAGCAGTTGGTGCCCATGCAGATGTTCGTCTGCGCCTCGCCGGAGTACGCGCGTCGCCACGGTCTGCCCACGTCCGTCGCCGATCTGGACGCGCATGCCTGCATCAATCGCCGCTTGCCCAATGGCCGCCTGCGCAGTTGGGACTTCAAGCTTGAAGGCCGCGCTCACAGCCTGCTGCCGACCAGCGATCTGGTGTTCAACGACGACGATCTGATCCTGCAGGCGGTGCTGGACGGGCAGGGCTTGGCGCAGATGCCGGGCTTCCAGGTCTGCGACGCCCTGCGCCAGGGCGCGCTGCGGTTCGCGCTGAACCAGTACGCGCCCGACGATCGCGGGCACTACCTGTGCTACCTGAGCCGGCGCCAGCTGCCCAAGCGCATTCGCGCCTTCATCGACTTCGTCACCGTGCAGGTGCGCGCGCTGAATCTGGATTGCGTCGAGTACTTGAGCCGCCTGCCGGCGCAGCCGGCGGCGCGTGCGGAGGCGATGTGGGCGCGCGCGGTCGAGGACGAAGCCGCCTGATTGGTGCGCGCCGGGAAACACCGTGCAGCCGGTTGCGTGGCTACTGCGGGCCGCGCGCGGCGCCTAGCATCGTTGCGCAGTCGCCGGTGACGCCTACGGACACCGGCTCCCCCGTCAGGACCTCAAGAGGTGGAACATGAAATTCGTCGTCATCGGTGGCACCGGACTGATCGGCAGCAAGGTGGTCTCGCGCCTGCGCGAGCAGGGCCATGAGGCGGTCGCGGCGGCGCCGTCGACCGGCGTCAACATCCTGACCGGCGAGGGCCTGGACACCGCGATGGCGGGCGCCGATGCAGTGGTGGACTTGGCCAATTCGCCCTCGTTCGAGGACGCCGCGGTCATGGACTTCTTCCAGACCGCAGGCCGCAATGTACTGGCGGCCGAAGCGCGCGCGGGTGTGGGCCATCATCTGGCCTTGTCGGTGGTGGGTACCGAAAAGCTGTCCGCCAGCGGCTACTTCCGCGCCAAGAGCGCGCAGGAGGAATTGATCCGCGCGTCCGGCCTGCCTTACACCATCGTCCACTCCACCCAGTTCTTCGAGTTCCTGCCCGGCATCATCCAGTCCGGCAGCGAGGGCGACACCGTGCGCCTGCCGACGGCGCTGATCCAGCCGATCGCGTCGGAAGACGTGGCCGCGGCGGTCGCGCGGCTGGCCTTGCAGGCGCCGGCCAACGGCATCGTCGAGATCGCCGGCCCGGTGCGCGAGCCCTTGTCCGATCTGGCGCAGCGTTTCATGAACATCGTCCAGGACCCGCGCGAGGTGGTCGGCGACGCGCATGCGCGCTACTTCGGCGCCGAATTGCAGAACGACACCCTGGTGCCTGCCGGGCCGGCCTGGCAGGGCGCGCTGAACTTCGAGCATTGGCTGGAACAGTCCGAGTACGCGCGCTACGTCCCGCGCGCCTGAGCGCGCAAGCGCAGCCCGCGCATCCATCGGCCATCGCAACCCGCGTGCGCGCGACGCGTCGCGCGCACGCCCCGCGGCTGCAAGGAATCGGTCGAACCCGCCACGGACACCCGTCGCGCATGAGCCCTTTGCAGCCGCCCTCGCCGAGCTTGCTGGACAAGTACCACGGCGACGAAACCCTGGCGCTGTACACCGGACGCGTGCGCGTGACCGGCGGCGAGGCCGCGCACGGGCGCGCGTCCGGCGTGGTGCGCTCGGACGACGGCGCACTCGATGCGCATCTGCGCCTGCCGGTCGAACTGGGCGGGCCCGGCGGCGGCAGCAATCCCGAACAGCTGCTGGCGGCGGGCTATGCGGCCTGCTTCCACGGCGCGCTCCTGCTGCTGGCCACTCGCGCGGGCGTGGCGTTGAGGGACGTGGCCGTGGAGGCGGCGGTGACCTTCGCGCGCGACCCCATGGATGGCCTGTTCCTGCTGTCGGCCGACATCCGCGTGAGCCTGCCCGGCGTGGAGCGCGCGCTGGCCGCCGAACTGGTGCGCAACACCGAGCGCGTCTGCCCCTACGCCAAGATGTTGCGCCATGGCATCGATCACGTGGTGGTGTTGGCCAGCGAGCCCGAAATGTCGTCGTCCGCCGGTCGCGCGGACCCTGCTTGAGCGACGCGCGTTCGTTATCGCGGCCGCGCCAGCCGTCCGCGTCGACGCATGATCCACAGGTGCTGCACGCGCTTCACGCCTGATCGGCGTCGGCGCCTGCGCTAACGCAGCACCATCAACAGCGTGCCTGCGGCCGCCAGTGTGGCGATCCAGAGCGGGCGCCGCGCGCTCGCACTCAGCAGGGTCGGGAACCTAGCGGCTCCGCGGCAAACGCCGACGGCGATGGTGCCGGTGGTGATCAGCATGGCGGTCATGTGCAGCGCGACCGCGGCCAGAGCCAGGGTCAGCGAACCGGTGGCCGTGATTTCGCGCGCCGGCGTGTCCGACATGCACAGCGGCACCAGCGCTGGAACCAGCATCAGTCCGGCGCCGTGCGCCGTGGCCATCAGGCAGGACCACAGCGCCATGCCGGCGTGACCGGCATGCGCATGGACGCGGAAAGCGGTGCCGCCGCGCCGCTCTTCGCGCGGCACGGCGCGATGCAGCCAGCGGTAGCACGCCAGGGCGACGAGCAGGGCGCCCGCGAATGCCTGCACCCGGCCACGGTCGACCAGCACGCCTTGCGCGACCGCGAGCACCACGATCGCCACCGAGGCGGCGTGTCCGATCGCGATGGGCAGCAGGGCAAGGCGTGCCCGGGCGCTGTCGCGCGAGCCCAGGCCCGAGGCGGCGGCGAACATCCAGCCGCTGGTCGGACTCAGCCCGTGCAGCGCGCCCAGTCCGGCGACCGCCAGCCATGGCCATAAGCCGCTCACGATGCGCGCCTGCGAGCGGTCAGGATTGAGACGCGCAACACGCGGCCGCCGCCGGCGCCTTTGCTGGCGCCTCGGACGCGTAGCGATCGTGATGGCGTACCCAGGCCATCGGATAGTCCAGGCCGTCTTCGTCGCGCCCCTTGGGAGTCAGGTCCAGCAGGGCGTAGGTGTGCATCATCGCTTCCACGCCGCGGCCGTAGCGCGAGTAGGTATGGAACACCTGGCCCGCATCGTCGCGATAGAACACGCTGATGCCGGGCGCCTCCTCGTGCGGGAAGCGCTGGATCGTGTAGTTGTAGTCGGCGTTGCCGTCGGCGACTTCGTCCGCGCTGAAATTGACGCCGAAGTCGCGATTGAAGTCGGTTCCGTACGAGGACACCCAATTGAACCGCCAGCCCATGCGTTCGCGAAAGCGCTGGATATCCGGCAGCGGCGCACGCGATACCACCAGCAGCGTCACGTCGCGCTGGGCGAGGTGGAGGTTGGCGCCGTCGTTGTGGTCGGCCATGTAGGAACAGCTCTTGCAGCCTTGCTCCCAGCCCGGCGCGAACATGAAGTGCTGCACCAGCAACTGACGGCGGCCCTCGAACAGATCGGCGAGGCGGCGCGGGCCGTCGGGGGTGTCGAACCGGTAGTCCTTGTCGACGCGCAGCCACGGCAGCGCACGGCGTTCGCGCGCGATCCGGTCCTGCAGGCGGGTGAGTTCCTTCTCCTGCGCCAGCAGCGCCTTGCGTGCGGCCAGCCAGGATTCCTTGGACACGACGGGATGATCGGCGAGGTGGGTTTCGGCAAGTGCGGCGTTCATGCGGTGCTCCTGGACCCGGGGGGCGGTGGTGGTGAGCGGGCACGGAATCGGCGGCGTGCGGGCAAGGCGCGCCCGTCTCCGATCCGTTGGCCGGAGGAAGGCGGAGCGCTTGCGGGCGCGGCGCGGACCCGACGCTCGGGCGGTCCGCGGGGCGGGGTTTCGGCGACGTCCGCCGATGCTCGGTCGGCCGTGCTGCCGGTGCGGCGCCTGATCCCGATGTCCGATGGCGCCAACGGCGGCGCCGTGGGAGCAATGTACCCAGCGATCGGCGCGGCGGGGAGTAACAGGATTGTCGCGAATGCGGCGGGCGGAACGGCCTGGTTGCTGTGCGGCCCGCTGCCGCGGGGAGAGGCCGATCCGGCAACGGTGCGGAGAGATCGCGATCGGCCCGGCCCACGCTGGGCGAGGTCGACGTGCCGGCGCCGGCCGAGCCCCGCGGCGAGGTCGCGGTGCGATGGCCGCTTGAGCGCAGGTTGCGGTGCTCCGCCGGCGAGCGCTCGCCTAGGGCGAACGCTCGGGCCGGTCGTTTCCGGTGGTGGCGTCGGGCGGGGCGGCGAGCGACAAGGGGCGATCGCCCTCCAGGAAGGTGTAGGTCCTTTGCTCGTCGTCCAGCACCAGGGCGCGCGCGCCGTCGCGCTGCGTCGCGGTGAACCGGAATCCGGCGACGCTGGGCGAGATCGATTCGATCACGGTGTCCGCGTCGTCCCGGTTCAGGAGCACCTCGGTGCGCCAGCCGCCGAAATCGAACCAGGTCTTGGCGCCTTCCGTGACGATGCGGATCGAGCCCAGCGTGGGGTGGGAGTACACCGGCGCCAGTCGCCGCAGGGTCTCGGCGTCCAGCGGCGCGAGCTGGGCGCGATGCGCCTCGCGCTCGCGTTTCAGGCGGGCGGGCAGCGCGTCCAAGGTCGCGGCGGCGCCGCGGTCCACGTCGAACAGCAGCTCCAGAAAGCGATCGGCGAAGAATCCACGCAGCTGCGCGCCGGCATCGGCGTTCATCAGCAGCACATAGCCGGCGTCGATCTCCGGCAGCCAGAAGATCTCGGCCTGGTAGCCGGCCATGCTGCCGCCGTGGGTCACTTGCAGGATGCCGGCCCGGCGATCGGTTTTCAGGCCCATGCCGTACCACTGGTCCACACCGCCGCGCGCGACCTGAGGCTTCAGACGTTCGTGCAGCGCCTGTTCGCCGATGTAGCGGCCGCCTTGCGGCAGTCGCCCGGAGGCCAGTTCCATGCGCAGGTATCGGTTGAGGTCGTCGATGTTGCTCCAGGCGCCGCCGTCGGGCCGCATCGGGATCGACATCCGGTTGTAGCCCATAGCGGCCACGGCGAGGTCGCCGTCGATGGTGAGGCCGTGCGGCGAGGCGAAGTTGCCGCGTTGCGCGAGCTCGAAATCGAAGGTCGTCGAGCGCATGCCCAGCGGGTCGAACACCAACTCCTGCATGCTGCGGTCGTAGGCCTCGCCCAAGGGCAGCTCGGGATGCGCGACGTGGGCGCCGAGGTAGCCCGCCGCGACGGCCATCAGATTGGAATACTGGTACAGCTCGCCGATTTCGGCCGTGGGCCCGATGCGCGCCAACAGGCCCAATACGTCTTGCGGCTTCAACTCGTCGCCGGACAGCGCCCATTCCATGTCTTGCGCGGGTATGCCGGTGCAGGCGCACAGCAGGTTGCGCACGCGGATTCGTTTCGTCAGTGCCGGGTCGCCGACCTGGAACGAAGGCAGCAGGCGCGCGGCGGGCGCGTTCCAATCCAGTTCGCCCCTGTCGACCAGTTTGGCCAGCATCAGCGAGGTCATGGGCTTGGTGACCGAGGCGGTCAGGAAGCGCGTGGAGGCGTCGACCTTTTCGTCGCTGCCGAGCTTGCGGACGCCGAGGCCGCCGGCGTACTTCACCTCGCCGTTTTGGACGACGCCCAAGGCGACGCCCGGGATCCCGAGGCGGGTGCGCGCGTCCTCCAGGAAGCGCAGCAGGGCCGCGATCCGGTCCGCGTCCAGCGCGTGCGCTGGCTTGCCCGCCAGGGTATCGGGCACGTAGTTCCTGGCGCGCAGGCTGGAAAGCACGCGCGTGACTTGGGCTTCGCGTCGGCTCATGGCCTCGGACGGCAGGTCCAGGATCACGACGATCCAGGTATCGCCCTCGTGCAGGAGTTGGGCGCGCAGCACGCGATTCGGCTGTGCTGCGTTTGCGTAGTCGTAACTGCGCACGGACGACCAGCCATTGCGCAGCGGACGGTCGCGCGCGTCAGGCAGGCTAGGCGCGGCGGTGGGCCGATAGTGCTTCCATGCCGATGCGATGGCTTCGTCCGCGGACTGGGCGGCGACGTCCACGATCGCGATCCTGGCGTCCTCCGCCGGCGTGCGCATCACGGTCAAGGCGCCATGCGTTTGCCCGGTCCAGCCGGCCGGCGTGATATAGCGCACGCCCGATGCGGTTCGGTTCCAAGCGTCTTCGCTCAACGCTTCGGTCGGCGCCGGACGGGCGGTGTCGGTGCCCGCGAACGCGCCAACGCAGCTGGCGTGAAGCAATAGACATCCCAGGGCGGCCCAGGGCCACCAATGGCGTCGTTTCATGTTGGAACCCTTTGTTGGTCTGTGCGCGGGACGTACGGCGGCTGCGGGAAACGGCGATTGGGCCGCGGGGCCAAGGTGTCAGGGATAGCCCAGCGACTGCTGTCCGGCCAGGAATTTGGCTTCGGCCTGCGCGGTCGCGATGCGGTAGCGCGACTCGGCGGCCGCGTGCAAGCGGCTGTAGTCCCGATTCAAGCGGTGGAGGCGCGCATCGCGGTCTGCTTGCGGCGCCGTACGCTCCAGCGCAGCAAGCTCCTGGCCGTAAGCGTCCATGAGCTTAGTCAGGGTCTGGGTATAGTCGTCGTGGCTGGCGTAAAGGAACTGGGAGTATTCGTCGTGCAGGGCGATGACGGCATCGGGATCCGTCGCTGTCGTCGGCGTGGCGGTGCGATGGCGCGAGGGCGCTTGCGCCGACGTTCGGACCGATTCGGTGCTGCCGGCCACGGGATGCTTCAAGGCGATGCGCGGTGCCGCGATGTCGGCCGCGACCCACAGGACGATCAGTGCGCCGCTCACGGACAACAGGGTCGCCGTGGCGGCCCACGTCGGCGTCTTCGGCGCCTCGATGATCGCATCGATACGCTCATCCAGTGTTGCCAGGGACGCGGCGGCGCACAGCGCCTGCGTATCGCGTCGCGGTTGCGCCGGAGCGAGGTGCTCGATCGACAGCAGCAGGGCTTCGGCATAGTCGACGGACGCGCCGTAGGCCCGCGACGCGCGCAGATCGCAGGCGATCTCGCGCGCGGAGTCGATGGCCGCGCTCATCAGTCGCAGAATCGGGTTCCACCAGAACAGCGCTAGCGCCAGACGCTGCATCAGCAGTATCGGCAGGTCCTTGCGCCGGATGTGCGAGGCCTCGTGCAGCAGCACCGCGCGCAGCGCGTCGTCCGGCAACGAGGTGGCCAGTTCGCGAGGCAGGACGATCTTCGGAGCCGCGATACCTAGCGCCGCCGGCCCGAACGAGGGCGAGACATGGATCTGCGTGCCTGCGGGAATCGCATGTCGATACCTGTGTTCGAGTTCGTGCGAGCGCTGCGATGCGGCCAGGACGCGCCGCGCGCCGGCCTGCGCCGACAACAGGCGCGCCAGGCCCCAGGCGGCGCCTGCCAGCCACAGCGAGATCAGCAGCGCGGCCAGCTCCGGAGCGATCGTCATGGCGTCGCGCTGCCAGGCAGTCATGAGTGCCGCGCCAGGATCGGCCGCGGCGGGTTCGGCTGCGCGCGGTTGGCTCGAAGACGAAGCCGGAACGATCGAGTGGCCCAGCTGTGTCGTCGGCAAGGGAATCGCGGGGCCTATCACGGTCAAGGCGAAGGCCAACAGCAACAGCGCGGCGCGTTTGCCGGGGGCGACCGCGCCGGTCCGGATCGCGAGGTACAGCAGCGGCGCGACGATCAGGCAGAGCAGCAGGTGCTCGACCGCGTAGTTCAGCAACCAGAACAGCAGCTGCGTCATCGCGCCTTCTCCTGCTTCCGCGCCGCACGAATCTTGTCGCGCAGCGCCGCGATCTTGCCGGGGTCGACGTCGTGGTTCTCGATCAGGTGCAGGGCCAGCGCTTCCGGCGAGCCGTCGAACAGCTGCGTCATCAGATGGCTGAGCGCGCGTTCGCGTACGTCGGCCTTGGTCAGGGCGGGGCGGTAGATGAAGGCGCGTCCTTCCTGCCGGAACGTCACCAGCTCCTTCTTATGCAGGATGCCGAGCATGGTCAGCACGGTGGTGTAGGCGACGGGCTTTTGCCGGGCCAGGGCATTGGCGACCTCGCGCACCGAGGCTTCGCCGAGTTCCCACAGGACCTCCAGGATCGCTTGCTCCGCTTCGGTCACCGATTGCGCCGTGGGTCGGGCCATGGGTATCGCCACTAATTCCTTAGTTGTTGCCAGCCTAGGCCGCCCTGGATGGCTTGTCAACTATGTAATTAGTCGTGGTGCCGGCTGCGCGATCGATCGCGGCATCGTCGCGCCGCATCGCAAACAAAAACTGTCGATTGAACATAGATCGGCCCGCCGCTTGCCGCAGAGCGACGGGACTAGGATGCGCTCAGGCCCGAGTGCGGCCGGTCCTTGGGAGAGGCGTCGATGAGCGTGCGCAAGGCCCGCCCCGCCGCGCGTTGGCGCGGTTGGAGGCACGCAGCGGCGCTGTCGGTCTGCGTCCTGCTGTCGGCCTGCGCCGAGCCGCCGCGCACGGTGGTCATCATTGGCGGGGCGGCCAGCGAAGGGCCGGGCAAGCACGATTATCCGCAAGGCGTACGCAAGCTGCAGGCGCTGATCGAGGCCTCGCCGGACGCGCGCGCCGCGCTGCGCGTGGTCGCCTATCCGGACGGCTGGCCGCAGGACCCGCGCGCGCTGGACGGCGCCGACACCGTGGTCTGGTACTTCGACGGTCTGGATCGTCATCCGTTGCGCGATCCGCAGCGGCGCCGCCGTTTCCAGGCGCTGATGCAGCGCGGCGTCGGCCTGGTCGCCTTGCATCAGTCCTCGACGGTGCCGGTGGGCGAGGACCTGGGCCTGGCGCGTTGGTTGGGCGGAGCCCGCGAGGGCATGTTCGACCGCAGCACCGAGTGGGCGCAGTTGCTGCCGGCCGATGCAGGCGCGTCGCTGAGCCGCGGCGTGGCCGCGTTCGCTTATCGCGACGAGTTCTATCCCACGTTCCGGTTCGCGGCGGCCGGCGGCAAGCGCCTGCCGGTGCTCAAGACCACGCTGCATCCGCAGTTTCGTGCGGGGCGACCTGTGATCGCCGATCGCGCCGAGGACGTGACCGTGGCCTGGGCGTTCGAGCGCGACGGCGGCGGTCGCGGTTTCGTCTACAGCGGCGCGCATTACCTCAGCGCACTGGATCGGCCGCAGCTGGCGACGCTGTTGCTCAATGCGATCGCGTGGTCGGCCGGCGCGCAGATCCCGCGCGATGGCCTGCGGGCGGCCGGCTTGCCGGCCGACGATAAGCCGCCCGAGGCGGTCGCCGCCGCGAGTCCGCAGCGTGCGACGTTCCATGTCGATGCGGCGCGCTCCGGCTGGCGCAGCGACGAAGCCGTGCTGACGCCTCAGAACGTAGACGAAACGCGATTCGGCGAAGTCTGGCAATCGCTGCCGCTGGACGGCGTGGACGGCCAGCCCGCGCGCCTGTACGCCTCGCCGTTGTATCTGGACCGCCTCACCCTGACCCAGGGGCCGCTGCGCGGAGAGGTCTTCCCGGTGGTGATCGCGGCCAGCAATAGCGGTTACGTCTACGCCATCGCCGCGGCCCAACGCGGCGATATCGCCGCTGGCCGGATTCTGTGGCGCACGCGTCTGGGCGCGCCCTGCCATCTGCAGCCGGCGCCGCTGGACGGCGTCGCCACCGGCATCCTGAGCACGCCGGTGATCGACGCCAAGCGCGGGCGTTTGTATGTGACCCATTGCGATCCCGCCGCGCGCTGGCAGGCGTATGCGCTGGATATCGGCAGCGGCGCGGTGCAACCCGGTTGGCCGGTGCGACTGGACGAAGAACGCTTCAACGCCGTGAACGCGAATGCCGGTCCGCAGCGCGTGCCGCCGAGGCGTCGCCACGATTTCCGCGTACAGCGCGGCGCCTTGAACCTGTCGCCCGATGGCGGGCAGCTGTACGTGGTGTTCGGCGAGAGCGAGACCGGTTGGCTGGTGGCGGTGGATACGCGACGCGCCGAAGTCAGCAGCGCGTTCGCGGCGGTAGCGATGCCGCACCGCGGCAGCGGCGGCATCTGGGGCGCGGGCGGGCCCGCGGTCGATCTCGAAGGTCGGGTGTACGTGGTCACCGGCAGCGGCTTCGAGGGCTATCAGGACAGTGCCCACGACTGGACCCAGTCGGTGCTGCAGCTGACGCCGCCGGGAGAGAAGCACGGGTTCGCGCTCAGCGGTACGTATACGCCGTTCAATTACTGCCAAAGCGCGAAGATGGATATCGACCTGGGCTCCGGCGGCGCCATCCTGCTGCCGGAAGCGAGCTCCGGCGATCGACGGCGCCTGCTCGCGGTGGGCGGCAAGCAGGGCAATGTCTATCTGCTCGATCGCGATCGCATGCCGGGCCGCCTGGATCGGCGCCCGCCTTGTTCCGATGACGCCTCCAGCGACGCGTCCCTGTTGCCGCCGCAGCGCCAACCGCAGTTCGGCGCGCGCGGGCCCTTGAACGTGTTCGGTCCCTATTCGGAACGCGACGCCGCCCTGGACCTGGCGCGTTCGCGTTCGCTGCCGGCTAGCTTCCGCGATCGGCATGGCAAGGACTATCTGTTCGTCACCGGCAACAGCAAGCGCGCGCCGGGTTCGGCCGACAGTGTGCCGCCTTCGCTGGTGCGTCTGCGGGTGGTGCGTCGCAAGGGCCTGGCCCCGTTCCTGGAAGTAGACCGACGCCAGACCTCGCTGGTGCTGGGCAACCCGGGCTCGCCCGTGGTCACCAGCCGGGGGCCTGAGCACGCCATCGTCTGGGTGCTGGACGAGAATGCGCCGCGCTCGGCCTTGCTGAGCGGCGCCGACGCGCCGCGCCCGGTGCTGTATGCCTTGGAAGCCGATAGCCTGCGCCTGCTATGGCGCAGCGCGCCGGGCGAGCTGTACACCAGCGGCAAATACAACGAGCCGGCGTTCGGCGGCGGCCAGGTGTTCGTCGGCACCGACCGCATCCAGGCCTTCGGTTTGGGTGGGCGCCGCATAAGTCGGCCGCCACCCGTGCCGCCCACGGTCGCGACCGTGGTGCCGCCCGCGCCCTCGAACGCGTTGGCGGGTGCGGCCGTCGACGAAATCTACCGCCAACGCTGCGCGGCCTGTCACGACCACGCCGTGGGCAACATCCCGCCGCGCGATGTGATCGCCCGCCATCCGCGCGAGCGCATCGTCCATGCCCTGAGCGAAGGCGCGATGCGCCCGCAAGCGGCGGGCCTCAGCGCGGAACAGATCGCACAGCTGGCGGACTACCTGCGGCGCGGCCGCAGGTAGGCGCCCTGCGCCGCGCACGCTTCAGCCGGCGCCGGTGGCGAGATAGTGCCCGACCACGCGCTGGAACCGGTCGTGATCCATCTGCAGGCTGTTGGTGTACACGACCACCGGGGTGGACACCGTGGAGTGCGTGGACAGCATGCGCTTGTAGAGCCGGTGATCGCGGTGCGCGGCCAGGAAACGATCCGCATCCTTCAGCAGCACCTTGTAGCCGTTCAAGGACGGCGTGGTGAAGTCGGTATAGCGCTCGATACCGGCGATGTCGTTCCAGCGGATCTTGATATCGCCGCTCAGGTCCAGCCCTTCCGGACCGGCCCTCAAAGGGCTGCCGCCGCGCAGCTTCGCCATGCCGAGCAAGCCCAGGCCCAGGAACAGCAGGGCGCCCAGCACCGTCATGGGATAGAAGATGGCGGGATTTCGCAGCATCGCCTTCAGGCTGTTCGGGTCGGGTCCGCGGTAGGCCATGTAGGCGGCCGCCAGGCCCAGCGCGAACAGGAACAGCGAGGAGATCAGGACCTTGCCTTTGTGGATGTCGGCCGAAAACGTAGGGGTGTTCACGTGTCGCCTCGAAGTCTGTTTCGTGGCCCGGCGCGATCGCGCACGGGGGTCCTTGCAACGCAGGCGTCGCAGTCGCGCCGGCGGCTCCCGGCGCGATGCAGCGACGGGTTGCGGTCGATCTTCGCGCAGGTGCGCTTGCGTCGGCAACAGGCACGATGCTGTCCGCCGCCGTGCGCTCTGATGCTACTCGCGGCGCTTGCGCGGTTTGCTGCGCGTGCGCGGCTTGCCGCTTTCGCGCGGCGGCGGATCCTGCGCCGCCAGCACGCCGCTGCCGTTCATCTGCTCCAGCCACGACAAGGCGTCGGCGTAGGCCAGGAACTGCTGCAGGTAGCCGGGCGAGAGTTCGCGCATCAGGCTGAGCGAGCGATGCACCAGGCGGCTGGAGTTGAGCGGGCCGGCGTGGCTGGAGGACTGTTCCAGCGAACGCCGCACCTGGCTGTCGGTGCGCACATTCGCCCACAGCGTGCGGAAGTCGCCGAGCAGGGCGAGTTCCGGCAGCGGGGTGCCCTGGGCCGCGCGTTCTTCCGCCGCGCCGCCATTGCGGGAGTCGCCGCGGCGGGCGAGTTCGTCGGCCAAGGCGCCTAGCGGCCCGCGCTCGCGCTCCAGGTCGGCGCTGGCGGGTTCGCTGCGCGCGAGCCGGCGTGCGTAGGCGTCGATCAGGTCGGCGAGTTTGCTATCCAGCACGCGTCGCGCCTCGCCGTCGTAGTCGGGTGCGCGCCGGCGCAGCGCCGTCATGTAGTGGAAGGCGAGGGGATCGACGCGATCGGCGCCCCGCTCGCGCCAGGCGTCGAGGATGGCGGGGTCGGGCGAGGGTTTACTTCGCATCGGAGGACGCGCGCGTGCGCTGCAGGCGCGGCACCGGCGCCATTTCCACGCGCCGGTTGTTGGCGCGGCCGGCCGCGCTGGTGTTGGCGCTGACCGGCTGCTCGGCGCCGAAGGCGGCGGCGAAGACCGCGGACGAGGGCAGGCCTTCGGCGATCAGGGCGCGGGTCACGGTAAGCGCGCGCTGCGCCGACAGTTCCCAATTGTCGGCGAACTCGGGATTGGCGTCGCTGACCTGGCGGTCGTCGGTGTAACCGCTCACCATCAGGGCTTCGTCGCGCTCGCGCAGGTAGGCGGCGAGCGGGCGCGCGATGCTCTTGAGCAGCTCGCGTCCCTCGGGCTGCAACTGGTCCGAGTTCAGGGCGAACAGCACGCTGCCGCGGATGCCGATGCGCCCGTCGACCAGGGTGATCCGGCCCGCCGCCAGGGGCACGGCCAAGGCGCGCTCCAGGGTCTGGCGGCGCTGGGTTTCCAGCTTGCGTTGCGCGATTTCCTGGTTGAGCTTGATCTCCAGCTGCAGCTGCACGGCGATCACGCCGACCAGGATCAGCACGAAGGCGCCGAGCAGGATCGACATCAGGTCGCCGAACGCGGCCCACACCGGCACCGAGGCGTCGGCGTCGCCATCGACCTCGCTGCTGAAATCCGCGCTCATGCCGCCGCGGCGCCGTTGGCCGCGCGTCGGTCGGACAGCTGCTGCATGTCCTCGACGATCTGCTTCTGCGCCAGCAGGCTCAGGTCGACGACTTCGCGTGCCTGGGCGACGTAGTAGGCCAGCTGTTCGTCGCTGCGCGCGAGCGAGCGCTGCAGCGCGTCTTCGATGCCTTGCAGGCGCTCGCTGAGCTGGTCGTTGGCCTCGCCGAAGACGCGCGCGGCGGCGCCGAAGGCTTCGCCCAGGCTGGCCACTTCGACTGCGCCTACGCTGACCTGGTCGGCGACCGCGCCGAGCTTGCCGGTCTCGGATTCGATATGGCCCATGAAGCGCGTGCCGACCCGATCCAACAGGTCCGCCGAGGTCGAGACCAGCGCGTCGATGGCGGCGCGCTGTTCGGTGGACGCGTGGTTCACGGCCGCCAGCAGGGTGTCCAGCGTCGCCATCAGCTGGGTGCGTTCTTCCAGCACCGCGGTGTCGCGGGCCATGCTCTCGGACAGGTTCTGGCGCAGTTCGCCGATCACTTCGGCGGCGGCCTTGGGCGCTTCCGAGGCGGTATCCACCAGTCGCGAAATCTCGGCGATGGTCTGGCTGGCGTGCGCCTGGCCGCGTGTGCCGATCTCGTCGGCGGTGCGGGCCAGGGTGTCGCAGATCTCGCGCTGGCGTTGCGCGGTGTCGGCGCTGGCCTGTGCCCAATCCTCGCGCAAGGCGGCGCTCATCGACGCCAGCGATTCGGTCCAGGCGCTCAGGCGTTGCTGGTCCTGCGCCGCCAGCGCGGTCTTCAGCTCGCCGTGCGATGCATCCACCGCGCGCAACAGCGCGGCCGAGTGCCGTTCGAAGGTGGCGGCCGCCGCGCTCAGCGCGTCCTGGTTCTGCGTCGCCAGGCCGGCGTTGAGGTCCTGTTGCTGCGACAGCGCCTGGGTCCAGGCTTGTGCGACCTGATCGGCGGTCGCGTCCAAACGCG
The DNA here is from genome assembly GCF_001427505.1 of Lysobacter sp. Root604. NCBI lineage: Bacteria > Pseudomonadati > Pseudomonadota > Gammaproteobacteria > Lysobacterales > Lysobacteraceae > Lysobacter > Lysobacter sp. Root604. Next base: position 824,923 of record NZ_LMGS01000009.1, read on the forward strand.
TGGACACGCCGTCCACCAACGCGAGCGAGCGCTGCTCGAAGCCGGCGCCGAATTGATCCAGCGCGCCGCGCAGATCGCCGGTGAGGGCTTCGTGGGTCTGCTGCTGCTGAGCCAGCGATCGGTTCCAGATCTCGGCGATGTTGCCGGTGGTGGTTTCCAGGCCGCTGGACCAACCCTGCAGCTGCCGCTCCACGGCGAGGCCGACGCTGTCGCGCAGCGCGGCGGTCTCGCGCGCCATCGCCGCCATCGTGGTCTGCATCACCGGCTGCAAGGCCTCGCTGGCCACGCGCACGCTGTCGGAGACGCTGTGCTGCAGGGACTGCTCGACCGAGGCCGCCAGTTGCGTGAACACCGCCTGGGTCTGGGCGTGGAAGGCTTGCTGTTGGGCGAGCTGGCGTTCGTTCGCGCCCAGGCTGTGCTGCTCGATGGTCGCCATCATGGTCTGCAGGCGCTCGATCAGGGTCGGCATCAGATCGGTCTGGCGCTGCAGCAGGCGCAGGCTCTCCTCGCGCCGATGCGCCTGCGAGTACGCATGCAGGTCGGTGGCGATCTTCGCGTCCAGCGTTTGCACCGCGCGCAGGCGTTCGCGCCGGCGCAGCGCCGACAGCAGACCCAGCATCGCCGAGGTCGCCACGCCCGCGATCGAGGTGCCGAAGGCGAAGCCCAGCCCCTGCACGGGCGCGGCCAGCGAGTCGCGGATCGCCTGCAGATCGGTCGCGGTTTCCAGCGCCATGCCGGTGCCGCGCAGCATCGCCATCATGCCCAGCAAGGTACCCAGCATGCCCAGCAGCACCAGCAAGCCGACCAGATAAGGCGTGAGCGTCGGGCCCGGCAGCGGCAGGCGCTGGCCTTCGACGCGCTGACGCACCGCATTGCGCAGCGAAGGATCCAACTGGCCGAGCCAGCTGTCCAGGCTGGAAGGCGGCGTGGACAGCTCGCCCAGGCTGCGCTCCAGCGTGGCCGTGGCCTGCCGGTAGCGCAGCAGTTCCAGCGCGCCGGCGAGGTAGCCGGCGGCGATCAACGCGGTGACCGCCAGCCCCAGCGGGTTCGAACCCAGATAACCGGCGCCGATCCAGCACACCGCCACCAGGCCGAGCGAGAACACAACGAAATCAAGCGAATGTCTGTACATGACGTCCCTGGGGGTGGGGGCGAAGCGCTGCAAGCAGGCCTTCCAGCGGGAGAAAACGGACATCCAGTTCGGCCAGCAGCACGCCCTGCATGTCCCTGCGAAAACCATCCAGCCAAGCATCGGACGCCGCCATCGGCGCCTCGATCCGGGCCTGTTGCGCGGCCAGGCGCGAACGCTCGAAGTGCTCGCCGAGCAGGCCGGGCACCGCGGCCAGCAAGGCCTGTTCGCGCGGGCTCAGCACCGCTTCCATCAGCGCGTCCAGGTCGGCGAGCCGGCTCAGTTGCGCCGAGCGCGCGCCGAGCAGATCGCGCAGGCGCCCGCGCCAACGCCCGGTCGCGGTCAGCATCGCCCGCTGCGTGGACAGGTAATGCTGGCGGAACACCGCGTAGTCGGGCTCGGCCTCGGGCGTGTCCGCGGCCTGCGGTCCGGTTGCGCACAGCTGCAGGCAGCCGGCGATCGCGCTGGTCAGCGAGGCGCGCGTGGCGGCGTAGGCGGCCTCTTCGACCGCGTCGAACGCGGGCCCGCCCGTGCCCGCCATTGGTGTGGCGGCATCCAGCACCCGCGACAACGCGACCGCGCGGGTCCAGTCGATCCAGTCGCTCAATCGGTCCGACAGCGATGCGGGAGGAGGGGGTACGTCGACGTCCGTGAGGCGAGCGAGCAGGCGAATGAACGTCGGGCCACGGACCAGTGTCCGTTGTAGAGCTTCCAAAGATCGATTGGCCAAAAAACGACCAGTTTACAGGGTGCGGGGGGATGCCGGGCGCCGACGCTGGGCCGCGCCCGGGCCGGCCCGGGCATGCGGGCGGGGCCTGCCTGCCGGTCTAAACGGCCGTTCAGCTGGCCTGGGCGGCGGCGTAATGGGCGCGCATGAACTCGGTGTAGGCCCGCACCTTCGGCGCCAGCTGCCTGGCATGTGGATAGATTGCGTAGTAATGGCGCTGGCCGGCATGCAGCTGCGGCAGGATCCGCAGCAGGCGGCCGGCCGCCAGGTCCTCGCGTACGGTCAGGCGGGTGAACGCGGCGATGCCCAGTCCGGCGATCGCGGCCGCATGCAGGGCCAGGATCGAGTCCAGGCGCAGGCGCTCGCCGCATTCGACCGTGGTTTCGGCGCCGCCAGGCGAAGTCAGCCGCAGGCTAGGGCCATCGCCGGCATAGGCCATCAGCGCGTGCCCCGACAGATCGTCGACGCCGCGCGGCAGGCCGCGCTGGGCGACGTAGCGCGGGGCGGCCACCAGCACGCGCTCGGACACCGCCAGCTCGCGCGCGACCAGGGCGCTGTCCCGCAGCGGGCCGGCGATGCGAATGGCCAGATCGAAACCGCCCTTGACCAGATCGACGATGCGGTCGTCGCAGGACAGGTCCAGGTCGATGCGCGGATGGCGCTGCATGAATGCCGGCAGCCATTGCGCGAGTTCCAGCGCGCCCACCGCGTGCGGCAGGCTCAGCCGCAACAGGCCGGAGGGTTGCTCGGGGTCCGCGCTCAGGCGCTGCTGCGCGGCGTCCATCCGGTCGAGGATATCGACGCAGTCGCGGTAGTACCGCGCGCCGGCCTCGGTGGTGGTGAAGTTGCGGCTGTTGCGATTGAGCAGACGCACGCCCAGGTGGGTTTCCAATTGCCGCAGCAGGCGCGACACCGAGGTATGGCTGGTGCCCAGGCGCTCGGCGGCCTGGGTGAAGCTACCCGACTCGATGATGCTGCGGTAGGCGCGCATGGCGGACAGCTGATCCATCATCCCACTCCGGCGGACGGCACCCGCGACGTACGGATGCCGCGTGCGCGCAGGGTATCAGCGCACCGGAAGCGCGAGTATCCGCTCGCTGCTCATCACATCGCCGAAGGTGTCCTCGATTTCGGCCAGGGCAGAGGCGTGCAACTGCTGGTGGCCGATGCGGCCGCCATCGCGCAGATCGAGGTCGCGCGTGGCGGTCGCGTCGGAGGACACCACGACCCGGTAGCCCTTGGCGGCCGCGTCGCGCGCGGCGCCGGCGACGCAGGCATGGGTCTGCAGGCCGGCGATGATCAAGGTGTCGGCGCCGGCTTCCTTCAGAACCTGCTCGATCTCGCCCGCGGAGCGGCCCGCGAACACGCTCACCGCGTCCTTGCGCACCACGCGCTCGCCCTTGCGCGGTTGCATGTCCGCATGAAAGCCGACGGTGTCGCCGCCCTCGGCGAACAAGGGCGCGCCCGCCGGCAGCACATGCTGGACATGGATCACGCGGATGCGGCGACGGTCGGCGTAGTCGATCAGGCGGCGGGTCTGGCGCAAGGCGGCCTCGCCGTCGGGAATCGGCATGCGGCCGCCGCGGAAGTATTCGTTCTGGAAATCGATCACCAGCAACACGGTCTTGTCGGCTTGCAGTTCGGCGATCGGCGCGGCGCCGGCCATGCTGCGGATGGTGGGATGGGACGCGCGGGTGGCGGCTTGCGCATCGACGCCGCCGAGTCCGGCGATTCCGAGCGTGGCGATTCCGAGCAGAGCGGCGATATGCATGCGAGCAGGCCTTGAGTGGGGAGGGCGCCATGATGCGAGCCCGCACGCGCCGGTGTTAGAGGCCTGGGCGAACACCAGCTGTGCGGTTTTCGCACAGATGCGCGGGGCGACGCCGCCCCGACCCGCGGCTGGCCTGGCGGCGTCCTGCGCGGGAGCGCTTAAACCCGCAAGGCTATGCGCGCATCCCTGTGCTGGGTGTCGGGTGCGCGCGATGCGCGCCGCGGCCATCGACCATCGCATCATGGGCGGATCCGCCCGAGGGAGTTTCATGCTTTTCGGAAAGCCGCGTTTCATGATGGCGGTCGTCGCCATTGCCTTGTTGTGGCCCGGCTTCGGTGCGGGTGCGAGCGCCTTGGGCGACGCCAACGAGCGAGCCAGGCGCTATGTGCTGCAGACGATGCGGGAGCAACGCATCCCCGGCCTGCAGGTCGCGGTTATCCGCGACAACCAACTCGTACTGTCGGAAAGCTATGGTCTGGCCAATGTCGAGAACCAGGTGGCGGTCACCGACACGACGCGGTTCCCGATCAATTCGGCGACGAAATCCTTCACCGGCGTGGCCATGATGCAGCTGGCCGAAGCCGGGCAAGTGGACCTGGATGCGCCCGTCTCGCGCTACCTGGACGATTTGCCCGAAGCCTGGCGCCCGATTCGTGTGCGGCAACTGCTCGCGCATACCTCCGGTCTGCCGGATGTCGTCGGCCCCGACGGGATGATCGACGGCCTGCCCGAGGCCGAGGCCTGGAAGGCGGTGAAGCTGCGGCCCATGCAGGCGCCGATCGGCGCGCGCTACCGCTACAACCAGACCAACTACGGCCTGCTCGCAAGGATCATCGCGAAGCAGACCCAGCGGCCCTACGAACGCTATATGGCCGAACGCCAGTTCGCGGTGGTGGGCATGCCTCGGACCACGTTCGGCGGCAGCTACGACCTGATCGCCAATGCCGCGACCATGTACAGCTACTCCCCGCGCGGCACGATGGCCGCGGACGATGGCGATCGCTTGTCGCACTGGTACTACGAGATGCCGCCCAGCCTGTGGTCGGGCGGCGGCATCCAGACCACGGCCAGCGAGTTGGCGCATTGGCTGATCGCGCTGTCGGACGGGAAGCTGATCGGTGCCGACGCGGTTCGGCGCATGTGGATTCCGGAAAAGCTCAACGACGGCGCCGACGGCGCCTGGGCGGCCGGTTGGCCGGTGCTGGCATCGTCTCCGCATCGGCAGTTGGCCGGCATCGGCGGCGCCCGCGCTGCGTTCGTGGTCTATCCCGACGATGGCTTGGCGGTGGTCGTGTTGACCAACCTGGTCGGCGCGAATCCGGAGCGCTTCATTCCCGAGATCGCCGAAATCTATGAGCCCGCGCTACGCACCCGCGCACGCTGAGCCGATCGGGCATCAGCGGCGGCGATGGCCGCATCGCCCGCGCTGGACGACGCCTTAGATCAGTCGGTCGGAACCGACGATGCGGGTGCCCGGCGCCGGCGACAACGCCGCTTCCAGCAGCGCCTGGGCGATGCGCTCGGCGGGGTTGATCCGCCAGGCGCGCGGCAGCACCGGTCCCAGCAGGCCCAGGGCCAGCAGCGCGGCGCGCTCCCCGCCGCGATGCTCGTCGCGCTGGCCGCCGATCAGGCCGGGGCGCACCAGGGTCAGCGAGCGGAAGCCCAGCTCGCTTAGGTCGCGCTCCAGTTCGCCCTTCACCCGGTTGTAGAAGAAGCGCGAATCCGGATCCGCGCCGACGGCGGAGTTCAGGGCATAGCTCGCAACCCCATGACGGCGGGCGAGCTGGGCCACCGCGAGCGGGTAGTCGTGATCGACCCGGCGGAAGGCCTCGCGCGAGCCGGCGATGCGCAGGGTGGTCCCCAGCGTGCAGATCACCGCATCGGCGCGCCACCACGCGGCCTCCGCGGGCAGCGCATCGAAGTCCACGACCGGCGCCAGCAGCCTGGGCTGGGCGATGGACGCTCGGCGCACCGGTGCGACCACGTGTTCGATATCGGGGTGCGCCAAGGCCAGTGCGAGCACGTGACGGCCCACCAGCCCGGTCGAACCCACCAGCAGCAGTTTCATTCGCGCCAATCCGGGTAGCGCCGCGCGCAAGGGTCGCGTCGGCCTTCGCCGGATACTTGCACGGCGCAGGCCCGATTGCATTCGCCATTGCCGCTTTAATCCTTTTGCATGCCGGCTGCATCGCAGCGGAGGCGGATGCGCCGCGCGGGCCGGATCGCGAGATCGGGCGGGCGGTCAGGCGCATGCGCGTACCGGTGCAGCACGCCACCCGACATCAACGATAGCGCCGGCCTCGACGGCCGCGTCACAAGGAGTACGACATTGGCTAGAACATGGGCGATCTGGGGTCTGTTCTTGGGATTGATCGGTCCGGGTCCGGCCTGCGCGCAGGTGGACTTGTCCACCCTCGACCAGGGCATGCAGGGGACGCGCACGCAGGTGCTGGTGTTGGGCTCGGTGCATCTGAGCCAGATGCCGGAGGGTTTCGAGCGCGCGTCGCTGGCGCCGGTGCTGGAGCGGCTGGCCGCGTTCAAGCCGGACATCATCACCATTGAGGCTTTGTCCGGCGAGCAATGCGATCTGGTGGCGCGGCATCCGGCGATCTACGGCGGGCCGGACGGTCCGGGCGGGTATTGCCGCAAGCTGGATGCGATCAAGGCGGCGACGGGGCTGGACGTGCCGACGGCGATCGGCGAGGTCCACAAGACCCTGAAGCAATGGCCGGCGGCGCCCACCCCCGCGCAGCGTCGCCGCCTTGCGTCGCTGTTTCTGGCCGCCGACGACCGCAACTCGGCCCTGGTCCAGTGGTGGCAGTTGCCGGAATCGGAGCGACGTGTCGGCGACGGTTTGGACGATGCGCTGGTGGCGATGCTGGAGAAGGCCGCGCTGAGCAATAACGAGAACGCGTCGATCGCGGCGCGGCTGGCGGCGCGACTGGGTCTGCAGCGCGTGCATGCGGTCGACGACCATACCGGCGACAACGTCGACGTGAGCGATGTCGAGGCGTTCGGCAAGGCGGTCCAGCAGGCCTGGGCCGCCGGGGCGCCCGCGGCGCAGGCCATGCGCGACGGCGAAGATGCGCTGAGCAAGGCCGGCGACATGCTGGGCTTGTATCGCTACATCAACCGCCCCGAAGCGATGCGCATCGCGATCGCGGCCGATTTCGGCGCGGCCCTGAAGGACCCCTCGCCGCAGCGCTACGGCCAGCTCTACGTGGCCGGCTGGGAAACCCGCAACCTGCGCATGGTCGCCAATATCCGCGAGACTTTCCGCGAACGACCGGGCGCGCGCGTGCTGTCCATCGTCGGCAGTTCGCACAAGCCCTGGTTCGACAGCCTGCTCGGGCAGATGCAGGGCGTGGAGATCGTCGATGCGGAGCAGGTGCTGAAGTGAGCCGGTAGCGATCCTCCGGGCGTAGTATCTTCATGTGGAGATACTTCGCCTGGATAGGATCGGCGTATGCCCCAGTCCGCAAAATCGCAGATCCCCAAACCCGACGAAGACGTCGTCGATCAATTGCTGCGCGATTGGCGGCGCGAGCGGCCCGACCTGGATGCGTCGGCGATGGCGGTGGTCGGCCGCATCCTGCATTTGGGGCGCTTGCTGGAGACCGGCGCCAGCGAGAGCCTGCGCGAGACCGAGCTCAGTTACACCGAGCTGGACGTGCTGGCCACGCTGCGACGCTCGGGCGCGCCGTATCGGCTCACGCCGACCTTGCTGCGGCGTTCGGTCCTGCTGACCTCCGGCGCTATGACGGCCTGCCTGAACCGGCTGGAGGCGCGCGAGCTGATCGTGCGCAGCCACGAAGACCACGACCGCCGCGCGCTGGCCGCGGCGCTGACGCCCAAGGGCCGCAAGCTGATCGACCGCGCGATCGAGGCGCGTTTCGCCCAGGCCGAGCAGGCCGTCGCCGGGCTCAGCAAGACCGAAAGCGCCGAGTTGGCGCGGCTGCTGCGCAAACTGCGCCTGCACCTGCCCGTCGGCTAAAGCGCCGCCGGGCGCGCGCAGCGCGCCGCGATCCTCAGCGGAAGTGCGCTTCGATCTGTTCCAGCGACTTGCCCTTGGTCTCCGGCAGGAAGAACGCGGCGACCAGGAAATACACCACGGTGCAGCCGGCCCAGAAGAAGAACATGCTGGCGTAGCCGTAGTGGCCGACCGTGGGCAGGAAGATCGCGGCGATCACGGTGGACACGAACTGGTTGATGAGCAGGGCGATGCTCATGCCGTTGGAGCGGATCCGGGTCGGCATCAGTTCCGATAGCGCCAGCCACACGCATACGCCGGGGCCGACCGCGAAGAACGCCACGAACACCAGGATGCAGGCCGCGACCGCCCAACCGTGCGCGGGCGGCGGCACCGGGCCCAGGCTGGCGCGTTCGATCCGCAGCGGCGCCTGCGCGGCGGCGGCGGGATCGGGGAAGGGGTTGAGGTGGATGCGGCGGAAGAAGGCGCCGATCACGCTGTCGGCCTGGACGCTGTCCTGGCGCCGGATCGTCAGCTCGGTATCGCCCAGCGCGTCGCTGCGCAGCGAACGCACGTTGCTGAAGCCGGCATAGGCATAGGCCACGGTGAGCTGCTGCGGCTGCGCCGTCGGGTCCACGCCCAGGCGTTGCCACTGCGCCGTATCGAAACGCAGCGACAGGGCGTCGCCGGCGATCGCTTGCTGCAAGGGCGGGCGCACGTCCTGCAAGCCGCGTTCGGCCTGCACGAACAACAGCGCCGCCGCGAGCAGGGACAGGGCGATGCCGCCGCTGCCCAGCATCAGCAGGAACTTGCGGCCTTTGCGATCGACCAGCACCAGCGCGACCACGGTCATCACCGCGTTGAGCAGCTTGATCGAGACGTCGGCCCAGTTGGCCGCCGCGCCGGGCAGGCCGGCCTGGTTGAGGATGTTGACCGCATAGGCCAGCACCGAGTTGATGCCGGTGGCCTGAGTGAAGGCGAGGATCGCGCAGGCCAGCAGGAACGGCCAGACGTAGCGGCGGCTGAGCAGGCGGTCGCGCTCGGGCGCGCTGCCGGTGGCGGCGGTCGCGGGCGACTGCATCTGCTGCAGGGTGGCCTCGACTTGGGCGGCGGGCACGGTGCGCTGCAGGGCCGCGCGTGCGCGTTCGACGCGGCCGCGTCGGACCAGCCAGCGCGGCGATTCGCTCAGCAGCAGCACGCCGGCGCTGAAGACCAGGCCCGGCAGCAGGCAACTCCAGAAGATGGTGCGCCAGGCATGATCCTTGACCGCGAACAGCACGCGTTGCTGTTCGGCCGCGGCCAGCGACTGCACCGAGGCCGTCGCGGCATCGACCGCGTGCGCGTGATACAGGCCGATCGCCGCGGCCAGCACCAGGCCGACGGTGAGCAGCAGCTGGAACATCGCCGCACCGCGGCCGCGGCGTTCCGGGCTCAGCACCTCGGCCAGGTACAAGGGCACGACCACGCCGATCAGGCCGCCGCTGATGCCTTGCAGCAAGCGGCCCAGCAGCAGCGGCAGATAGCCCGAGGCCAGCGCCATCACCGGAATGCTGAGGGTGAACAGCACGCCGGCCAGCAGCATCGCGCCGCGCCGGCCGATCAGATCGGCGATGGCGCCGGCGAACAGCGAGGACAGCACGCTGCCCAGCAGCACCGCCGCCACCACGAAGCCCAGTTGCTGGCTGCTCAGGTGCCAGCTCGCGGTCGCGGTCGCCTCCAGATACGGCAGGGCGCCGGCGATGATGCCGATGTCGATGCCGTAGAGCAGCCCGCCCATGCCGGCGATGAACAACAGGTAGCGGATGCTCCAGCGCGGCGTGTCGTCGGCGGCGGGCGGGGACATGGCGGCGGTAGCGTCGTTCATCGGGCCGATCCTGTGTGCGGGTGAGCCGGCGTGCGGTGCGCGTGCGCGCCGAACGGGCGATGGCGGTGCGGGTGGTTGCGACTCGAGCGGGTGCCGCTTAACTCAGGGCGACCTCGTCGCCTTCGACGAAGACCTGGCGCAGTTGCAGTTGCGGATCCAGCACCACCAGATCGGCCCAGGCCTCGGCCTGCAGGCGGCCGCGCTCGTGCAGGCCGAGGTAATCGGCCGGATACAGCGACAGACGATTGGAGGCGTCGGCCAGGTCCAGGCCCAGCGAGACCAGGTTGCGCAGGGCCTGGTCCATGGTCAGCGCGCTGCCGGCCAGCGAGCCGGTGGACAGGCGCACGCAGCCCAGGCACTTGTGCACGCGCTGCGAGCCCAGCGCGTACTCGCCATCGGGCATGCCGGTGGCGGCGGTGGCATCGGTCACGCAGTACAGGCGGGGGATCGCGCGCAGGGCGGCGCGGATCGCGCCGGGGTGCACGTGCTGCAGGTCGGGGATCAGTTCCGCGTACTGCGCATGCGCGAGCGCGGCGGCGGCGATGCCGGGACGGTAGTGGTCCAGTCCGGTCATGCCGTTGAACAGATGGGTGAAGCCGGCCGCGCCCGCTTCCAGCGCGGCCACGCCGTCCTCGTAGCTGCCGGCGCTGTGGCCGAGCTGGACGCGGATACCGAGCGCCGTGAGTTGCGGGATCAGTTGGCGGTGTTCGCCGATCTCGGGCGCCAGGGTGAGCACGCGGATCGGCGCCAGCGCGTGCAGGCGCCGCACCTGCTCCATGGTCGCCTCGACCACCAGCGGCGGCTGCGCGCCCAGGCGTTCCAGGCTGATATAGGGGCCTTCCAGATGCACGCCCAGCACCCGCGCCATGCCCGCTTCGGGGGCTGCCATCGCCGCGGCTAGCCCGCGCAGGGCATGGACGATGTCGTCCTCGTGCGCGGTCATGGTGGTGCCCAGCAGGGCGGTGGTGCCGTGGCGCGCATGGGTGCGCGCGATCGTGCGTGCGGCGTCGCCGCCTTGCATCAGGTCGACGCCGGCGGCGCCGTGTACGTGCAGATCGATGAAGCCGGGCAGGATCAGCGCGTCGTCGTCGCTGCCCTGGTCCGTGTGCGCGGCGCGGATGCGGCGCACGCGTTGGTCGAATTCGATGCTTCCGCGCACCCATCCCGTTGCGGTGAGGATGCGGCCGTGCAATACGCGGGGCGTGGTCAAGGTGGCGACTCGGCGATGATCACCTCGATGCCCAGCCGCTGCAGTCCCTCGCGGTACTCGTTGCTGATGCCGTCGTCGGTGATGACGGTGTGGATTTGATCCAGGCGCGCGATCCGGTGCAGGCTCACGCGTCCGAACTTGGAGGCGTCGGTCAGCACCACGACCCGGCGCGCGTGCTCGACCATGCGGTGGTTGAGGCTGGCTTCGGCCTCGTGGTGGGTGGTCAACCCGAACTGCAGGTCCAGGCCGTCCACGCCCAGATACACGGCGTCGAAGCTGTAGGGGTTGAGGCTGGCCTCGGCCTGGCTGCCCTGCAGCGACAGCGATTGCTTGCGCAACAAACCGCCGGTGAGCAGCAGCTCCACGCCGGGCGCGTTGGCCAGCTCCCAGGCGATGTTGAGGCCGTTGGTCATCACGGTGACGTCGCGATGCTGGCGCAGGTGGCGCGCCAGGGTCATCGTGGTCGAGCCGGAGTCGATGATGATGTTGTCGCCGGGCTTGACCAGCCGCGCCGCGTGCGCGCCGATGGATTCCTTCAGCGGCAGGTTGAGCGCGTCCTTCTCGTGGATGTCCTGTTCCTGCGGCGGCGTGCGCACCAGGGTGGCGCCGCCGTGGTTGCGCGTGGCCAGCCCCTGCGATTCGATGTGGCTGAGGTCGGCGCGGATCGTCACCGAGGACACGCCGTAGCGTTCCACCAGATCCGCGACCTGCACGTTGCCGTGCTGGACCAGCAGTTGCAGGATCTGTTGCCGGCGTTGGCGGGTGTTTCGCATGACGGGCCCTGGAGGTTCGGAACGGAAGCGAAAGCTTAGCCTTACGAAAGCGTGTTGGCTGCGGAGGTTTCGTTTCCGGTCCCGGCGCCGGCCCCGTTGCGGGCGCAGGCGCGTGCGTACTCGGCCAGGCGGCCGTGGATCTTGTGGCGGATCAGCGCCAGCGGCTCGGCGGCCAGGCGGCCGGCCTCGACCGCGCGCTGCTGCTCGGGCATGAACTGGCTGAGCAGGATCGCCGGCGGCGGGGTCTGGCGCAGGTTGTCGATCAGCGTGCGCAGCGCGGCCCGCACCTCCGGCTCGCCCCAGTAGTAGCGGCTGCGGTCGCTGAGCGCGTAGGCGCGCAGCAGGCGCAATTGGCGCTCGTCGCCGTGGTAATGCTTGCGCCAGTGCGCGGGCTGCTCGCGCATGCAGCGGTCCAGCACCTCGACCAGGTCGGAGCACTGCGCCGGCGGCAGCAGCTCGCGTTCGATCGCGGCCAGCGCGAACACCGCCTCGCGGTAGGCGTAGGTCGCGGCCGGGCCGACCTTGAGCACGGCGTAGTGATCGCGCACCAGCGCGTGCAGGGAGGCTTCGGTTTGGTAATCGGTGGAATGCGCTTCGTAGACGATGCGCGGCTGGCTTTCGACGAAGGCCGACAGCGCCTGCGCGGCCTGCGGGTCGTAGTGCTGCACGTGGCTGTGGTCGAAGTCGACGCCGGGCTGCACCACCATCGCGATCACGCGTTCCCAGGCCGGCGCGAGGTCCGGCGCGAGGAAGGCCTGGCGATGGATCTCCAGCGTGCGTGCGGCCGCGTCGGGTGCGGTCACCGCGACGCCACCGGCGAGCGAGGCTTCGCCGCCGGGCACCGGCACTTCGGTGCCGATCACGTAGACCGGCGGCGCCAGGCCGGCTTGCGCGGCGGTGCGTTCGGCGACGCGTGCCAGGTCCGCCGAGCGTGCGGCCACGATCTCGTCGGGCAGCGGCGTGGGGTCGTCGGCGCAGGACATGCTGCAGTCGAGATGGATCTTGTGGAAGCCGGCGCCGACGTAGGCGGCGATCAGCTCGCGCGCATGCGCCATGGCCTCGGCGGCCGGGCGCTTCTGCCAGGCGTTCGGGCCCAGATGGTCGCCGCCCAGGATCAGGCGTTCGCCGGGGAAGTCCTGGGCCTGCGCGAGCGCCAGCACGTAGTCGCGGTACTGCGCCGGGGTCATGCCGGTGTAGCCGCCGAACTGATCGACCTGGTTGGAGGTGGCCTCTATCAGCAGCACGGTGCCGTAGTCGCGCGCGACCTGCATCGCGGCCAGCAGCACCTGTTCGTTGCTGCAGCACACGCTGTACAGGCCGACGGGTTCGCCTCGGCGGTGGGCGGCGATCAGGCTTTGGACGGCGGACATGGACGGGTCTCGAAGATCAGACGGTGCGATGGCGTTGGCGCGCGAGCAAGGCGGCGCCGCGTGCGCCGCCGGCATCGCCGAACATTGGCGGCAGGATCGGCGGCACGCGCGGGCCGCCGAACAGATGCGCGGCCACCGCGGCGGGCAGATCGCGATACAGGGCGTCGAGCTTGGACAGGCCGCCGCCGAGCACGATCACGTGCGGGTCCAGCGTCAACACCAGGCCGGCCAGGCCGTAGCCGAGCAGGTCGCGATGGATCGCCAACGCCTGGCGCGCCTGTGCGTCGCCTTGTTCGGCGCGCTGTGCGATCGCGCTGGCGTCGACGGCGTCGCCGCCGAGCTGTTGGTGGATCAGGGCCAGACCGCTGCCGGACACGTAGCGCTCCATGCAGCCGCGCAGGCCGCAGGCGCAGTCCAGCAGCGGCAGGTCGTGGCGCTGCAGCAGCGCGGCCGGCACGCTCCAGTGGCCCCATTCGCCGGCGATGCCGTTGTAGCCGGCGATCAGGCGGCCTTCCAGGCAATAGCCGCCGCCGGCGCCGGTGCCGAGGATGGCGCCGAACATGCTGGGATAGTCGGCGGCCGCGCCACCCTGCGCTTCCGACAAGGCGAAGCATTGGCAGTCGTTGCCCAGATACAGTGGACGTTGCAACTGTGCGCGCAGGTCCTGTTCGACGCGCTGGCCGGTCAGCGCCGGCACGTTGGAGCTGAGCTGGCGCCCGCTGTCACGGTCGACCACGCCGGGCACGCCCAGGCCCACCGCGAGGCCGCTGTCGCCGAGTTCCGCGTCGGCGCCGCGCACCAGCTCGATCACCGCCCGCTGAAACGCCTCGTAGTCCTGCGTGGGCGTGGCGACGCGGCGGCGATAGCGCACCTGCATGGCCTCGTCGCAGGCGACCAATTCGATCTTGGTCCCGCCGATGTCCAGGCCGTAGTAGGTCCGCGCGCTGGCGCCGGCATCAGTCATGGCGATGGACGATCACGCCCTGGACGACGCGATTGACGGTGCCGTCGGGAAAGGGATTGTCGGGCGTCAGGCCGAGCGCGGCCGAACGCAGCAGGGCGTAGCGCTGGGCCATGCTCAGCCACAGCGGCGCCAGCCAGGGATCGGGCAGGGCCGGCGCGTCCAGGCTGAAGTCGCCGTCCGCGGCCTCGTCGCGCGCCGGGCCCACCGAGAGCACGCGGCCGGCGATGCCGTCGCGACGCAGCTCGTCCAGCAGGTCCTGTTCGTAGCGGCGCGCCACTGCTTCGGCGCTGCGCAGCACCACCACCAGGGTGTCGCCGTCGAGCGTGGACTTGGGGCCGTGGCGGAAGCCCAGCGGCGTGTTGGCCAGCGCCAGTACGCGCCCGGCCGTGAGTTCCAGCAGCTTGAGCGCGGCTTCGCGCGCCAGTGACTCCAGCGGTCCGCTGCCCAGATAGATCACGCGCGTATACGGCGACTGCGCCAGCGCCGCGACCGGCGCTGCCCAATCGTCGAGCGCATCGCGCAGGTGCGCGGCCAAGTCGTGCAGGCGCTGCAAGCGTTGCGGCCACGGCGCCGTGTCGAACGCCGCCAGCGCCGCCAGCTGCATGCAGCTCAGGCTGCTGGTCATGGCGAAGGCGCGGTCGCAGCTCAGCGGCGGCATCAGCAGGGTCAGCGTGTCGGCGCGATCGCGTCCGCGCCGCGCGAGTTCGCCCTCGCCGTTGCAGGTGATGTCGAGGAAGCGCGCATCGGCGACGCGTTCGCGCACCAGATCCACCGCCGCCGTGCTTTCCGGGCTGGAGCCGCTGCGCGCGAACGACACCAGCAGGGTTGGGCGATCGCGCTGCAGGTACAGCGAGGGATGCGTGAGCAGGGTCGTGGTGTGCAAGGCGCGCACCTCGGCCGGCCATTGCGCATTGATCTGGTCGGCGACCATCTCGGCGATGAAGCCCGAACTGCCGGCGCCGGTGAAGATCACCCGATGTCCGGGCTGGCGCAGCCAGTCGCCGAGAAAGGCATCGATGCGCGCGCGGTTCTGCTCCAGCACCTGCGCCAACTGCTCCCACAGCTCGGGTTGCTGGGCGATTTCTCGGGCGGTATGGGCTCCACCCAGGCGCTGCCAGGCGGACAAATCGGGGAGCAGGGAAGCGTCCATTCATGGTTCCTGTTGGGCGCGCTCACGATCTGCGTTTTCTTTCGAAATGTCAAACATCGAAAGCTAATTGAAAGATTTTGGCGCCGCGCCTGGGTTTACGGTGTCCCTAGGGCGGATCGTGCTGCTAAGCAGCAATTCCGCGGTTCTTGCGCAAGTTTCGATCATTCCATGCCTCGATACGAAAGTGGTGCTTTGCACAATCTTTCGATATGAGGAAAATATCCTTCTTTTTCCTTTGCAATTTGTTGACATATTTCGACAGGCTGCCCTAGAGTCGGTCGCAAGCGTTTCGGATCCCCGCGTTAGGCGGGCTTGGGGGCAAGGTGGACACCAGCGCACGAGGCCATGGCCGCCTGCTCATCGCAGCGATGTCCTGGCTGCTGCTTTCGGCGGTGCCGGCGCTGGCCGAGCCGGTCGGCGACCTGCGTGCGATCGCACCCGGCCCGGCGCGCGAGGGGACCCCGAGTTGGGAGCTGACCACCGCCAGCGGCGCGCGCCTGCGCATCGAACTGCTGCGCGCCGATCTGCTGCGCGTGCAGGCCGTCCGCGGCGGCGAGCTCAGCGCCAACGGCGACAAGGCCACGCCTATCGTGCCCGCGCAGCCCGTCAATAAGGTCGAGCACACCTACGAAGAAGACGCGAACGAAGTGCGCATCCGCACCGAAGCGCTGCTGCTGCATATCCAGCGCCAGCCATTGCGGCTGTCGCTGGAACGCATCGAAGGCGGTCGCGCGATCGCGTTGTGGCGCGAACTGCAGCCGTTGGATCTGGCCGCCGAGCAAAGCGTGCAGGTGCTGTCCAGCGACGCGGGCGAACACTATTACGGCGGCGGCCAGCAGAACGGTCGCTACGAGTTCAAGGGCCGCGAGTTGGAGATCTCCTACTCCGGCGGCTGGGAAGAGGGCGATCGCCCGAGCCCGGCGCCGATGCTGTTGAGCTCGCGCGGCTGGGGCATGTTGCGCAACACCTGGAGCGACGGCAGCTACGACCTGCGCCAGCCCGACCAGGCCACCCTGCTGCATCGCGAGGATCGGTTCGACGTCTATTACTTCGTCGGCGCCGGCCTGCCGCAGTTGCTGGACCGTTACACCGCGCTCACCGGCCGCGCCGGTCTGTTGCCGCGCTGGGCGCTCTCCTACGGCGACGCCGATTGCTACAACGACGGCGATAACAAGAAGAAGCCCGGCACCGTACCCGAAGGCTGGAGCGACGGCCCCAGCGGCAGCACCCCGGACGTGGTCGACAGCGTCGCGCGCAAGTACCGCGAGCACGACATGCCCGGCGGCTGGATTCTGCCCAACGACGGCTACGGCTGCGGCTACAAGGAGCTGCCCAAGGTGGTGCAGGGCCTGGCGCGCTATGGCTTCCGCACCGGCCTGTGGACCGAGGACGGCGTCGACAAGATCGCCTGGGAAGTCGGCACCGCCGGCAGCCGCGTGCAGAAGCTGGACGTGGCCTGGACCGGCAAGGGCTACCAGTTCGCGATGGACGCCAATCACGCCGCCTACGACGGCATCTTGAAGAATTCGGATTCGCGCCCGTTCCTGTGGACGGTGATGGGCTGGGCCGGTATCCAGCGCTACGCGGTGGCCTGGACCGGCGACCAGAGCGGCAGCTGGGACTACATCCGCTGGCATATCCCGACCCTGATCGGCTCGGGGCTGTCGGGCCTGGCCTACGCCACCGGCGACGTCGACGGCATCTTCGGCGGCAGCGCCGAGACCTACACCCGCGATCTGCAGTGGAAGAGTTTCACGCCGGTGCTGATGGGCATGTCGGGTTGGTCCTCGGCCGGGCGCAAGCATCCGTGGTGGTACGACGAGCCCTATCGCAGCATCAATCGCGACTACCTCAAGCTCAAGATGCGTCTGACGCCGTATATGTACGGCCTCACCCGCGAAGCCGAGCTGACCGGCGCGCCGCCGCTGCGCGCGCTGATGTGGGACTACCCGCAGGATCCGCAGGCCTATACCGAGGCGCACAAGTACCAGTTCCTGCTCGGTCGCGAACTGCTGGTGGCGCCGGTGTACCGCAGCCAGGCCGCCAGCCGCGGCTGGCGCCGCGACATCCATCTGCCGCCGGGCCGCTGGATCGACTATTGGGACGGCCGCCAGCTGCAGGCCGGCGCTCAGGGCCGCCAGCTCGATCGCCAGATCGATCTGGCCACCCTGCCGGTGTTCGTGCGCGCCGGCGCGATCCTGCCGATGTATCCGGCCATGCTCTACGACGGCGAGAAGCCGCTGGACGAGCTGACCCTGGACCTGTATCCGCACGGCGAGTCGCGCTACGTCTTGTACGAAGACGACGGCAACACGCGCCGTTACCAGAAGGGCGAGTTCAGCGAGCAGGCCATCGCGATGCAGGCGCCGGCGCAGGGCAGCGGCGAAGTGCGCGTGCGCATCGAAGGCCAGCGCGGCGAGTACGCCGGCCAATTGCTGCAGCGCCGCTACGCCTTGCGTCTGCTCAGCCGCGAGCGCCCGCGCGCGGTCGAACTGGACGGGCGTGCGCTGCCGGCGCTGGCCGACCGCGCCGCGCTGCAGGCCGCCAGCGAAGGCTGGACCTACGATCCGGCCGATCGGCGCGGCACCGTGCTTGTGCGCACCGCGCCCATGGACATCCGCAGCGCGCTCGCGTTCCGCATCGATCTGCCGACCGCGCCCGCCGCGGCCGATGACGACTTCCCGGCCGCGCCCGCGCAGGGCCGCGCGCTGCCGCCCGACAGCCTGCTGGTGGTCAACCGCCCGGCCGAGGAGCCTGGCCATCCGCTGGAGAACGCCTTCGACGACGACCCGGCGACCTGGTTCCGCAGCGTGCGCAACCAGGCGGTGCGCACCGGCGCGCACGAATGGACGATAGGCTTCGGCGAGCGCGCCCTGGTCGACGGCCTCGAGATCGCGCCGCGCAACGATCAGCACTGGAAGCATGGCCAGGTCCGCGACTACGAAATCTATCTGGCCGACAGCAACGGCGAGTGGGGCGAACCGATCGCGCGCGGCCAGCTCAAACTGCAACAGGAGCTGCAGCGCATCGATTTCGCGCCGCGCGCCGGCCGCTTGTTGCGCTTCCGCGTGCTCAGCACCCAGAACCCGGACGGCGACGCCGCCAGCGGCAGCGATCCCATGGTGTCGGCCGCGCAGGGCGGCGGCGCGCGCGCGGTCGACGCGCAGCGTCCGCGCGACGTCGGCCCGATCGCGCTGTCGACCTTCCGCGTGCTCGAGCACCGCGCGCCGGAGCGCCCGGAGCGGCACTACTACCTGTCCGAACTGGCGACGGCCACCGACATCGCGCGCGACCGCGCCTACGGCGGCGCCAGCGAGATGCGCATGAACGGCCTGCAGTTCCGGCGCGGCCTGGGCGTGGGCGCGAATAGCCGGCTCGATCTGAACCTGCAGGGCGACTGGCGCCTGCTGCGCGCCGATCTGGGCATCGACGACCGCTGCCGCGATGCGGGCGGCCTGCAATTCCAGGTCTGGGGCGACGAGCGCTTGTTGTTCGACAGCGGTCTGGTCCGCGCGCCGGGCGTGGTCAAGCCCGAACTGGATATCCGGGGTCTGAAGCGTCTGAGCCTGCGCACCCTTGGCGCGCAGGGCGCGCATCCGGCGCAGGTCTGCGCCAACTGGGCCAATGCCGTGTTGATCGGACAGGAGGGCGATACCGCCGCCATCGCCACGCCCTAAGCCAGCGTCATTCCTAGCACTCGCCTTCCGACTGCGGCCCGTGGGCCGCGGCACCGGAGCTTTGTTGCCTCACGCAAGCCAACCCGCCCGCGCAGCGCCCAGCGCCGCCGATCGAAATGGAGCCGAAGATGTTGCATTCAAGCCAACGCTGTCGCCACCGCCGCATCCCCGTCACCGCGCTGTCCATCGCTCTGGCCGCCGCGCTCGCCGGCCCGGTCTACGCGCAGACCGCCGACACCGCCGCGCCGGACGCCGAGGCCAAGGAAAAGGCCACCGAACTGGAACGGATCCAGGTCACCGGCTCCAACATCAAGCGCACCGATGTCGAAACCGCCTCGCCGGTGCAGGTCATCAGCAAGCAGGACATCGAGAACATGGGCGCGCGCACCCTGCTGCAGGTGCTCGACAACCTGCCCGCGGCGCGCCCGGCGCAGGTCGATTCCAAGTCGCTGTTCACCGGCTCGGACGGCGCCTCGCAGGCCAACCTGCGCGGCCTCGGCGCGCAGGGCACGCTGGTGCTGTTGAACGGTCGCCGCCTGTCCTATTACGGCGCGCCGGCGGGCTTCCAGACCCAGTTCGTCAACATCGACTCGATCCCGGCTGCCGCGATCGAGCGCATGGAAGTGCTGACCGACGGCGCCTCGGCCGTGTACGGCACCGACGCGGTCGCCGGCGTGATCAACGTGATCACCCGCCGCGAGTACCAGGGCGCGGAGATCAACCTCACCACCGACTTCGCGCCGCGCTTCGATTCCTACGGCGAGCACCAGCTCAGCTTCACCGGCGGTTTCGGCGATCTGGACGAGGACCGCTACAACGTCTACGGCTCGGTCAATCTGTACCGGCGCGACCCGA
Source organism: Lysobacter sp. Root604 (assembly GCF_001427505.1). Taxonomy (NCBI): domain Bacteria; kingdom Pseudomonadati; phylum Pseudomonadota; class Gammaproteobacteria; order Lysobacterales; family Lysobacteraceae; genus Lysobacter; species Lysobacter sp. Root604. The sequence continues at coordinate 844,383 of NZ_LMGS01000009.1, forward strand.
TCCCGCTGTCGGAGTGGTACGACAAGAAGCCCGAGCAGTTCTACGTCAACAACCCGAACTACATCAACAATCTGCGCCTGGGCAGCGGCAGCGCGCCGGGCGTGTTCAATCCCGGCAGCTACTTCGCGATCAATCCCGTCACCGGCCGGCGCACGCAGGAGGCGGCCCCGGGCTGCCAGAACGTCGTCGTCGAAGCGGCCGGACCGCGCTGCATCTGGCAGACCTGGCTGAACAACGAGATCGACGGCGGCGCCCAGTCCGAGCGCGCCACTGCCTATGTCAGCGCGCGCTTCCTGATCGGCGACACCACCGAAGCCTTCGCCGAAGCCACGTACACCGACATCGACCTGCGCGCCAACGGCGGCACGCCGCGCGCGTTCGGCACCACCACCGGCAACCCGACCAGCTGGTTCTCGCGCAACACCGGCAACACCGTCAACCAGTTCTTCTATCCCTACCTCGGCCCCAACAACGTCTACAACAAGGCCAGCCCCGCGCTGCGCGCGATCAACGGCGGCGTGGTCGGCCTGCAGTACCTGCTGCAGGACGTGGGCGGCAACCACTTCGGCCAGCGCAACACCGACAAGAGCTACCGCGGCATGTTCGGCCTGCGCGGCGCGCTGGGCGACTGGAACTGGGAAAGCGCCTTCACCACCGCCGGATCGCATTCGGTCACGTATCAGACCACCAACGTCAACCTGGAAGGCTTCGAACGCGCTTTCGGTCCGTTCACCGTCGACCCGGCCACGGGCCGCGTGATCATCTCCGACAACCCGGCCTACAAGTTCGGCGAGATCAGCGAGGCCAACGCCAAGCTGCTGCGCGAGGCGTATCCGACTTTCGATATCGAATCCTGGACCCGCCTGCACACCCTCGACGGCAAGATCGAGGGGCCGCTGTTCGCGTTGCCCGCGGGCGAAGTGCGCGCCGCGTTCGGCTTCAACCTCAGCCGCGAGACCTTCTTCACGCCGGGCAACCCCGACGCGGCCAACGGCCTGATCACCCAGCAGGGCGGCTCCTGGTTCGACGGCAAGCGCACCACCTACGCGCTGTTCGGCGAGGCGGTGGCACCGATCACCGACAAGCTGGAGCTGGAACTGGCCGCGCGCGTGGACAAGTACCCGAACTTCAACGCCAACTTCGCGCCCAAGATCGGCCTGAAGTACCAAGCATTTGAGCAGCTGATGCTGCGCGGCACCTATTCGGAAGGTTTCCGCGCGCCCAGCCTGGCCGAAGCCGGCGAAGGCGGCGTGTTCGCCCAGATCGGCGGTTACCGCGACGAGGTGCGCTGCAACGAGACCAACGCCATCGCCAACCTGTTGCTGCAGTCCGCGCGTCCCGGCGACGTGGACCTCGGCCGCACGCTGCGTAACTCCGACTGCAGCCGCAACGTCGCGCGTCTGACCCAGCCCAACCAGGGCCTGGAGCCGGAGAAGGCCAAGATCGCCACGCTGGGCTTCGTGTACGAGCCGACCAACTGGCTGTCGGTGTCGGCCGACTACTGGTTCATCTACCGCCGCAACGAGATCGTCGCGCCGGACTACAGCAAGCCCGAGGACATTCTGGCGATGACGCGCTTCGGCATCACCGACGCCGACCGCGCCAACCTGGCGGCGCTGGCGGCGATGTGCGCCGATCCGGCCAGCGGCGTGACCTGTCCGGGCACGCTGCCGGGCTACAGCATCGGCAACATCTCCAGCGTCATCGGCCAGTACCGCAACCGCGGCCGCACCCTGGTCGATGGCTTCGACATCGACGCGCGCAGCCGCTTCGACCTGGGCGACTGGGGCCGTTTGAACGTCGGCGTAGCCGCGACCATCGCGCGCCGCAACATGTACCACGCCGGCGACGATTCGGGCTGGCTGTACGGCAACACCGTGGGCTACTACAACAACCCGCGTCTGCGCGCGACCTTCAACGTCGACTGGAACTACGGCGACTGGAACACCAGCTTCTACGTCAACTACGTCGGCAAGACCAAGTGGGCCTACGACCGCATCGACGCGCAGGACAACAACGAAGAGACCTGCACCGGCAGTTTCGTTTCGGTGCAGCCCAGCAAGTGCGATGGCGCGCCGGCCTGGTGGACGGCCAACCTGGGCGTGACCTGGAAGCCGACCGACAAGCTCACCGTCGGTGCCACCGTCAAGAACCTGTTCGACCGCCATCCGTTCTACGACCCCAACGACTGGATGACCTTCCCGGGCTACACCAACAACTTCGGCCGGGTCTTCAGTTTCTCGGTGGGCTACAAGTTCTGATCGCAGCGCCCCGCGGCCGCTCCTGACCGGGGCGGCCGCCGTGCGCGACCACGCCACGACGACACGTCTTTACCAGGAGGGTTCCATGCGCACCATCCGCCATGCCGTGCTGTTGCTGTGTCTTTCGCTGTCGTCCAACGCCTACGCCCTGGTCGCCGGCGGCATGGTCGCCATCGACCGCCAGTGGCCCGCCACCGATGTGGGCTACCTGGACATGAACTTCCCCACCACCGTCACCGACGAGCCCGGCAAGGACGGTTACACCTACTGGGCGCACCAGTTCTGGTTCAAGGGCGGCGACGGCGGCTACGTCGGCCTGCAACAGCGCGACGGCCACAACAAGGCCTTGAACTTCTCGATCTGGAAAGCCACCGGCTGGACCGCCGAACCCGGCACCCAATGCGCCTACTTCGATCACGAGGGCAGCGGCGTGCAGTGCTGGGTCACCTACGACTGGCGGCAGCGCGCGACCTACGACATCCGCATCGTCGCCGAGGCGCCCGCACGCTGGGCGGCCTACATCGTCGACACCGGCAGCGGCGGCCAGCGCAAGGTCGCGACCATCCACGTGCCCGCGGCCTGGGGCGGGCTGACCAACCGCACCAACACCTTTCTTGAGGACTACGCGCAAGGCAGCCAGGAGCGCGCGAGCTGCGCGGCCGTGCCGGCCAGCAGCGCGGTGCTGCATGCGCCCAGCGCGGAGCAGGGCAGCGTGGCGCCGGTGACCAGCACCGCCACCACCTATGGCATCTGCGCCACCATCGCCCGCGCCGCCTGCACGGCCGAGCAGGACTGCACCGCCGCGGCCAACGTCTACGGCACCCTGGGCAGTCCGCAACGCCTGCTCAACGAACACAGCGGCTACTGCCTGGACACCTTGTCCGGCGGCGTTCAGGCCGGATTGTGGGATTGCGCCGCCAACGCCAACCAGCAGATCGAGCGCGACGACGGCTTCCGCCTGCTGATGCGTTCGCGTAGCAAGTGCCTGCAGGCCGATACCGACGGCAAGGTGCGGCTGGCCGATTGCGGCAACGGTTCGCGCCAGCGCTGGCTGCCGATCCCCGGCTCCAACGAGGTCTACAACGTCGGCGCGCGGCAGTGCCTGGACCCCATGAACGGCGCGGTGCGCGGCGCGTACCTGCGCACATACACCTGCCTGGCCAACGGCTATCAGCGTTGGCGCCTGAAACCTTGACCTATTTCGGCGGATCGGACGGTTTCGCGCCGTCCGCCCGCTTTCATTCGAGCCACGCGTGGCAAGCTGATGGCAGAGCCGGCCGCGGATGCACAGGAGCACAGCATGAACCGTAGAGATTTCATCATCGCCAGCGCCGCGATCGGCGCCAGCGCCCTGCTGCCGAACACGCCGGCCTGGGCCGCGAACCGGCGCATCCGCCTGGGCCTGATCGGCACCGGCATGCGTGGTCAGGTGCTGCTGAAGGAACTGCTGCGGCGCGACGACGTCGAAGTGGCGGCGCTGTGCGACATCGAACCGATCATGCTGCAGCGCGCGCTGGACATGGCCGCCAAGGCCGGCAAGCCCGCGCCCAAGGCCTACGGCCAGGACGGCGACGTGCATGCCTACAAGCGCCTGCTGGCGCAGCGCGGCCTGGACGCGGTGATCATCGCCACGCCCTGGGAATGGCATGCGCCGATGGCGATCGACGCCATGGAGGCCAAGGTCGCGGTGGGCTGCGAGGTCGTGGCCGGCGTCACCCTGGACGATCACTGGCAGGTGCTGCGCACCCAGCTGCGCACCGGCACGCCCTACATGCTGTTGGAGAACGTGTGCTACCGCCGCGACGTGATGGCGGCGCTGCAGATGGTGCGAGCGGGCCTGTTCGGCGAGCTGGTGCATCTGCAGGGCGGCTACCAGCATGATCTGCGCGCGGTGAAGTTCAACTCCGGCGACCCCGACCAGCCCTACGGCAGTGGCGTGGAGTTCGGCCCCAAGGGCTGGTCCGAGGCGCGCTGGCGCACCGAGCATTCGGTGCGCCGCAACGGCGAGCTCTATCCCAGCCACGGCATCGGCCCCTGCGCGATGTACACCGGCATCAACCGCGGCAACCGCTTCACCCGCATCAACAGCTTCGCCACCAAGGCGCGCGGCCTGCACGAATACACCGTGGCTAAAAGCGGCGGCACCACCCATCCCAGCACCCAGGCCAGTTTCAAGCTCGGCGACGTGGTCACCACCACCCTGGCCTGCGAGAACGGCGAGACCATCCTGCTGCAGCACGACACCTCGCTGCCGCGCCCGTACTCGCTGGGCTTCCGTGTGCAAGGCACCAAGGGCCTGTGGATGGACCTCAACCAGTCCATCCACATCGAAGGCCGCAGCCCGCCGCACAAGTGGGAGGAGTTCAAGACCTACCAGGACCAGTACGACCACCCGCTGTGGCGAAAGTACGCCAAGGACGCCGAGGGCGCCGGACACGGCGGCATGGACTACTTCGTGATCCACGCCTTCGTCGAGGCCGTGAAGGCCGAAGCGCCGATGCCGATCGACATCTACGACGCGGTGGCCTGGAGCGCGATCACGCCCTTGTCGGAGCAGTCCATCGCCCAGAACTATCAGACTCTGGACTTCCCGGACTTCACTCAGGGCCTGTGGAAGTCGCGCAAGCCGATCTTCGCGTTCGACGCCAAGTACTGAGGCGCGTCAGGTTCGAGCGCCTCGCGTCGCTGCGCGAGGCGCCCGTGCCTCAGGGTCAACGCTGCGTTCGCGTACTAGCAAGCGGACGCTGACCCATTCCAGTATCCCGCGGGAAGTCTGTCGCTTCACGCGTTTCTGGCCATCCGCAGCCAACCGGGGCTTAGATCCATGGGTTTGGCTTTGGCGCTGAGCCGTTAGCCAAGTGCTCATGCCTGGTGACGCAAGTCACTGCAGCGTCGCGCGTCTGGATCGCTCGTAGGCGGTGCAGGCTTGCGGCGAGTTCTCGCCATGATGCATTTCTAATGCTGAGCAATTGGGTTGTTCATACGCCTATTACGTGCTGAATAAACACACTTAACGAGCCGATTTCGACGCGCCGTTTCGCGGCGCTTGACGCCATTCGAGCCGGTGTAGAAGCATGTCTGTGAACCGAGTTTGGATTGCTCCAGGCGCGGGCTTTCGAAGGACACGCTGCAGCCACTCGGAGCATGGCAGTGAGGCACAGGGGACGTGAATCGATCGGCGCCAGTTCGCCGAGCTCTTGGAAGCATCCGCAGCGCGCCTTGGTTGGCGTCGTCCGATCTCGCCTGCGTGCTGACCGCTACGGAAATGCCGCCAGCTTGCGAATCGCCCTCGGATTTTCGGCTCTCACGCGTGCTGTCCATGGGCGCTCCCGTCACTGGGCGGAAGCGTGCGGCCGTCCTGGCGTCAGGTAATACAACTAGAGAAGGGGATGGTATGGGTTTCGAAGGAATGAGCTGTCAGCGCGCCACTGCCGTACGGCTGCGCCTGTCGATGATCCTCTTGTGGTCCTTGTCCTGGTTTAGCGGCGCCGCTGCCGCGCAGGAAATAGGGCAAGTCTGGGTCAGCGACTGGGCCTTCAACGGGCCGCACCTCACCGAGCGCGCCGTGCAGCAGGACATGGAAAGCCTCCATGCCAATTCGCTGCCCTACGGCCCCTTCAGTTTCGAGGTCACCAAGCAGACCGTACTAGACGATCGCACCGTCTATCAGTACGAGTTCGAGCGCGTCCCGCCCGTGGTGGGACAGTGGAGCCACCACAGCCTACTCGACCCGCAGCAGCCGAACGCGACCCTGCAGATGGTGGTGGATCAGATCAAGGCGCGTCTGAATGCGGACAGCACCGGCCAGGGATGCGCCGCGTCCACCATGGTGACCGTATCGCCGAACTGGCAGGTACAGAGCAGTTGGGATAACGGCCAAAGCCTCAACGAGGACACCACCTACACAGCCAGTTACGCCGTGATGAGCGGCGGCGGCTGCAGCAGCACCAACGAGAACGGATCGATCTTGCGCAATCGTTCGATCCAATGCCCCAACATCACCGTGCACGCATGGAGCAGCGCCAAGCAGGCCTGCGCCGGCGTGCCGGGCTCCGAGATGACTTACGCCAGCGCGCCGGTGCGCATGTGCCCGAACGAAGAGGATTGCCAGCCTGGCAGCGGCAACAAAACCGAGGCCACGCGCGATTTCGACCTGGGTTGGATCTCGTTCCAGCGGCGTTACAACTCTACTGGTTCGGCGGCGGCTGGCGGCTTCGGCAGTGGCTGGACGCATTCCCACAATATCCGTCTGAGCATAGGCACCAACCCGAGCAGCGGAAATTCGACTTTGCACTACGGGCTAGTCGACGAGGATGGCGTGCACACGCCGTTTAAGAGCTTGGGCGCCGCCTACGAGGCCGCCGATGGCAGCGGCGATCGGTTGGTAGCCTCCGGTGCGCAGTGGACGATCTATCGCGCCGACCGTGTGCTGAGCTTCGACGCCGATGGGCGTCTGTTGCAGCAGCGTTATGACGACGGCACTACGTTGAGTTACGCCTACGACAGCCAGCAGCGGCTGAGCACCATCACTCATAACAGCGGCCGTACGCTCGTATTCGCCTATGTCTCGGCCAAAGGCGGCTCGCCGATCGCTTCGATCACCTCAGCAGGCACGGTACTGGCCAGCTATGGCTACACCGCAGGGGGACAGGTCGAGACGGCGACCTACGCCGGTGGCGCGCAACTGCGCTATCACTACGGCTCGACGTCGTTCCCGGCGCTGCTGAGCGGGGTCACGGCCGAAGACAACCGACGCCTTAGTACCTACGACTACGATGCCAAGGCGCGTGTCGACTACAGCCTCGAGGGCAACCTGCTGGATGGACCCGTGCTGGACTATCAGGCCTCGGGCACAGCCACCGTGACCAATGCGCTGGGCCGCACGAACACCTACACCTTTACCGCCGCGCCGCCCAGCGGCGCGCCGAAGAAATTGGCGTCCGTCGCCAATAGCGCCGGTACCCGCAGCTACACCTACTATCCGGAAGCCACCGACTTCCGGCGCCGCATCGATACCGTCACCGATCGCAACGGCACGGTGACCAAGCACCAGTACGCCGACACCACCGACGCCGTGTCCGGTTTGCTGGTGCGCGTGCATACGACGACCGAGGCGCAGGGCACCGCGCAGGCGCGCGTCACCGAGCAGCGTTACGAGCGATCGCAGAACCGCTTGCTGATGACCCTGGTGGGGCAGCGCGAAACCAGAATCGCCCGCAATGCACGTCAACAGCCGGTCACGGTGACCGTGCGCGATACCGCCAACAGCGCGACCCGCGCCACGACCTACGCCTACTGCGAAGCGGCCGATGTGTCGGCGCTCAACAGCACCTGTCCGCAGCTGGGATTGTTGAAGTCGATCAACGGCCCACGCACCGACGTCAGCGATATCACGGGTTACGCCTACTACTCCAGCGACGACGCCAGCTGCGCATCCGCTCCAGCGACCTGCCCGCATCGCAAGGGCGATCTATGGAAGACCACCAATGCCCTGGGGCAGATAATCGAAGTGCTGAAGTACGACGCTCAGGGGCGCGTGTTGTCGCTCAAAGACGTCACCGGCGTGGTCACCGACTACGAATATCACGCACGCGGCTGGCTGACCGCCACCAAGGTCCGCGGTACCAACAACGCGGTCGAAACCGACGACCTGATCACCCGCATCGAGTACTTTCCGACCGGCCTGGTCAAGCAGGTCACCCTGCCCGACGGCAACTACACCCGCTACGACTACGACGCCGCGCAGCGATTGACCAGCGTCACCGATCGCTCCGGATGGAACATCCAGTACACCCTGGACGCCGCCGGCAACCGCACGGCCGAGGACTACAAGAAGAGCGACGGCGTTATGTATGCCACCCGATCGCGCGTGTACAACGCGCTCGGCCAGCTACACACCGAAAAGGACGGCCTGAATAACGCCACCCAGCATGTTTACGATGCGGTCGGTCGCCTGGACGCCACGACCGACGCGCTGGCGCGGGTCACCGACCACGACTACGACCCCTTGGGCCGTTTGGTGCGCACCCTGCAGGACGTCGGCGCCGGTAGGATCAACGCCGAAACCAAGTTCCAGTACGACGCCCACGATCAGGTCGTGCAGGTCACCGACCCCAAGGCCTTGAACACCACCTACGCCTACAACGGCTTCGGCGACCTGACCCAGCTGAATAGCCCGGACACCGGCATCACGACTTACACCTACGACAGCGCGGGCAACCGCAAGACCCAGACCGACGCCCGCAGTATCACCGCCACCTATAGTTACGACGCCCTTGGGCGGACGACCCAGCAGGCTTATCCCACGGCCGTCCTGGGGACCACCTACACCTACGACACGGCCGCTAGCGGCTGTCCCGCGGGCGAGACGTTCGCGCAAGGCCGCTTGAGCCAATCCAGCGGTACTGGCAGCACGATCCGCTACTGCTACGACCGCTTCGGCCGCATGGTCCGCAAGACCGTATTGACCACAGGCCCTACCCTGACACTGTTGTATGCCTACACGCAGGCGGGCGCCCTGAAGTCGGTGACTTACCCCGACGGTACCTTGGTCGACTACGTGCGCAGCACGCACGGCCAGATCACCCAGATCGGCGTGACCCGCCCGAGCCAGGCCCGCGAGATTCTGCTCACCTCGGTGGGCTACTACCCTTACAGCCCGTCGGCCGGCTGGGTATACGGCAACGGCCGCGCGATGACTCGCAATCTGGATCGCAACTACGCGGTCTACAAAGTGCTGGGGGCGCAAGACGGCCTGTCGCTGTACTTGCATCGCGACGCGGTGGGCAACGTGACGCGCCTGAGCACCGCCGATCAGGCGACGATCCTGGCCCGTTATCAATACGACGCGCTCAACCGCCTAACCCAGACCCAGGACGGTCCGACCGGCATCGCCTTGGACACCTATGCCTACGACGCCACCGGCAACCGCACCAGCATGCTGCATGGCGGCGCCACCCAGACCTACGCCTATCCGGCCTCCAATCATCGCCTGAGCTCGAAGGGCGGCGTGGCCCGCACCTACGACGCCGTCGGCAACACGACCGGCATCGGCGGCACCGCACAGCAATTCGTCTACAACGACCTGAATCGAATGAGTCAGGTCAAGGCCAACGGCGTAGTGCAGATGAGCTACGCCTACAACGGCCAGGGCCAGCAGGTGCGGCGCTACAACGGCACCCACATCCGCCACGCCATGTACTTGGAGGACGGCCGCTGGCTGGGCGAGTACGACGACGCGGGCGTGGCGCAGCAGCAAGTGGTCTGGCTGGACGATCTGCCGGTGGGGCTGTTGGCCGGCAACGGCCCTACGCAGAAGCTGCATTACATCGAGCCCGATCACCTGGGTAGTCCGCGCGCGGTGATCGACGCCGCGCGCAACGCGGCGATCTGGAAGTGGCAGCTAAAGGGCGAAGCGTTCGGCGCCAGTCCGCCCGAGCAGGATCCCGATCAGGACGGCACCGCGTTCGTGTTCGACATGCGGTTCCCAGGGCAGCGCTACGATGCGGCTAGCGGGCTGAATCAGAACGGGTTCCGCGACTACGACTTCGACGGCGGAAGATATGTCCAGAGTGATCCAATAGGGCTTAGTGGTGGCATTAATTCCTATGCCTACGTCGGAGGGAGCCCCCTGAGCTCTATTGATCCGTCTGGCCTGGAGGGCTTTGGTTCTCAGCAAAGCGCCCCGCTTATGTACGACTTGGGGCAGCGACATGGAGCAGCAATACGCGCTCGCTACGCGCTACTAGAGCAATGGAGACTGTGGGGGCACAGCAACTTCCCCGGTGAGCGAAATTCGGCCATGAGACATTGCACGGTAAGTTGCATCGTTGGCGATCGTATGGGCACAGGAAAAGCGCGTGCAGCAGGAGTTGGCAACGAGGTCATCGGTTTCATTCGTTGGGATATTCGGATGCTTGGAAGCAGATTGCGAGGAGATACGCCTTGGGCTTTCCAATGGGACGATTTGCAAAACAATGAGCGTGGTTTTAGTGCGTCTGATGGACTGGTTTGCGGGCTTTCTGACCAGCAGTTGCCTGAAGAATGCATGCGGAAGTGTTTGCAGTCCCTCTCATCGCCGCCGCCGTCGTCGCGTAGGATTGACCCCAGAATATTTAAAAGGACGCCACTATGAGAATATTTATTCTTATGATCTTGATAGCGCCTGCGGTTGGCTGCTCTTCAGGGCTTACGGAGAAGCGCGTAGAGCAAGATTTTCGTGGCTTGATCAAGGCAAACTACAAGGTCATCACTATCGAGAAAGTGCACCGCGTCTCCTTTGGCGACGGTTGGGATGATGGTGCCGAGGTAAGGGTTTACTTCGTAGCAAAATGCGAGACAGGGGGTGCTGCCGATGCTCAGGGTGCCGAGTGCTGGGATGGAGAAATGCACATGCAGATGTCTTATCAAAAGAACTCTAGCGGCAGTTGGGAATTATTGTCGTCTAGGGTTCTTGCTGCAGAGTAGGGAATTCATTGCTACGTGATAGACGAAGCTCAGGGCACCCACAGTTCCACATTAGTCTGACACCCGGCTCAGACTTTTCTGGTTGCGCAAGCACGACAGCCCGAGGTGCTGGCCCCACGACACAGGATGGTCGCAGGTCGGGCTTAGATGCTACTAGTCCGTATTTACCAGATCCTTGCAAATGAAGGGATGACATGAAGTCAGTTTCCTGGCGAGTTGCATCACTAGTACTCGTTGCTATTGCGTATGGATTTTGGATAAATATTGTCGGCAAGCAGTATCTTCCTATGCTATTGCTGCTCATGAGTGTGTTGGCGTTCGTAATTCTTATGCTTCTTGGCCAGAGATTGCTTCGTAACAAGTCTCTGGCTTTCTATGTGGGCATCGGTTTTTTGGCGGGATACGCTTCTTCTGTGGTCGCCGCGTTGGTGGTTACGTTTGTTCTATATGGCGTTTCGAATTTTGCCGAGCGCGCGTACCCGGCAACACTTTTTGATTACCCTCTGGTTTCCCTGGTGTGGGCATTTGGTGCGATTTCAATGTTAGCAATGAAAGTGAGAGATAATAAGCGGTAGTGTAGTAGGCCGTGAGGATGCTTTCGGTGAAGAATTTCTTCGCTTTTTCTCTGTTTGTCGTTCTGCTTCATGCGGCACCTGCAGTGGCGGCGGCCTCAGCGCGACGTGTTTGTGTGTCGCCAGTTAAAGTGAAGTCCGTCGATCGTGGCTTGGTTCTGTCACCTCCAGGTAGTCCGGATTTTGGTAGGTATCCTGGAAAGGAGCACTTGGTCCAGATCGATAACGGCTCGAAAATTGCGGTTCAAGAGCAAGTAGGCACATTGCTGTCCGTCGAGTCGGGTCGGAAAATTCATTTTTTTAAGGTCTATCGCGATAAAAAGATTATTCATTCATTTCGCTTCAGTTTTTCTAGGGCGAGTGCGAAATGCATAGTCTTTAATCCGGCGCACGAAAGTTGGTCTATCACCGACATTGCTGATGTTTCCAAGTGCGGATGTAAGTTGCAGTGAATGCCTGTTTTCGATAGGGAGTTGGCTTGAGATGGGCTGTGCCATACGACCAGATCACCGAGGTTGGCATGACCGGTCCGAGCCAGAGAGGCGCTGGTTCAAAACTTTAGTAAAAAAGTATGCAGAGACTCATTTCATGCCAGACGGCTCTCCACCGTCGACCGCGGATCAAATATTGTTCCGATTGTTTGATAGCTCAGACCCTCCGCCGCCTCCAGCGTCTACCGATGTGATTTGATGAGATTCAACTGTCAAGAAGAAGTCTTTCAGACCGGTTTTCTGCTTAAGGGTAGAGTCGTCTGGTTTGCTTGGGTGGCGTCGACAACCGGTTCTGACTATTTCATGGTCGAGAATGGTGTCTTGCTTTGGTCTTGCGAGCGCGCGGATCTCGAGATTCGCCTAAGAGATAAAGGTTATGCGGTTGAAAAAGAGGCGAGCTATTTTGATGTTGACGCTCTTGTCGGCGGCTTGAGGAGAGGCTTTGTTGTCAGTCCGGAACTGGCTCTCAATGTCTGGAATTTATTCACGGATTTCTATAGCGCCATTCATCGAAAAACGGTCGCAATGTTCTGTGCGGAATTTGATTCGGATGGGTTGTATGAGCGCTTGTTCTCTTTGTGCGAGGTGGCGAGGGCTGTTGATTTGGAGGCGGCTCAGTTGTCTGTCAATGACGTTAAGGTGTTATGTGAAATAGTTGAGGCGGGGCTTGGCATGGTCGACTCGCATGTCCATGAAGGGAGGGGTGGGAAAGCAGTTAATTGAGGAATTCATCTAGTCCGTTGATTGCTTCAAATCGGGTTGGCTTTTTACCGTGCAATGCGGGCGCGATGGGTCGATGCCGATCGTGGTTTGTTCTGTGCGATCCAGGCTTTTCCTTTATCGCAGATGCACGCTGGATAGGCGGATGCCTTCTAGTGCATGGGGCACCACTCGCATATGACCTTGTCGACATTGGTCGTGTGGCATCGGTGTATGCGCTCAGCCAGAGGCTTGCAGGAAAGACAGCAGCAAGCGATTCACTTCGTCGGGCTTCGCCAGCGCCGCCAGGTGGTGAGCGCCGGGAATCACTTCACCGCTGAGGCCGGGCATGCGCGCTAGTGCGCGGCGCAGGGTCTTGCGCGCGGGGTACAGCGTCTCGCGTTCGCCGATCAGCAGCAGGGTGGGTGCGCGTATCGTCGCCAGCTCGGCGGTATCGAACACGGGTGGCGCGATCAGGTTGGGGCGCGCCGAGTCGCTCATGACCACCGCCATCAAGGCGGCCCAGGCCTCGTCGTCGACGTGCAGCGTCGCGTCAGGGCCGAGCAGGTCGGCGATGCCGCGCCGGCGTTGGCCGCGTAGCCAGCGTGCGATGCGCGCGCGCAGGAAAGCCCACAGCAAGCCGCCGACGAACACGCCGGCGGGACTGATCAGGGCGACGCGTCGCACGCGCTCGGGCGCGCGCAGCGCCTGGTTCAGGGCCAGGAATCCGCCGTAGGACGCGCCCACCAGAGAGGCGCGCGCCACGCCCAGGCCGTCGAGCAGGTCGGACAGCCAGTCGGCCAGGTCCTGCGCGTTCGCGAAGGCGCGCGTCTGCACGCTCTTGCCGGCCTGTCCGGGCGTGTCCACGGCGTAGGTGCGATAGACCGCGCTCAAGGCCGCCACGTTCGGCCGCCACAGGGTCGCGCTGCCGGCGAAGGAGGGCAGCAGCACCAAGGCCGGCGCGGACTCGGGGCCGCTGGCGATCACGTGCGTGGCGCCGTAGCGCGTCGGTACGTCCAGTTCCTGGTAGTCCATGGGCCAGGCCCGCAGCACCGCGTCGTAGGCGGTGCGATAGCGGGCCTCGCTTTCGGGCGAGGAGAACGCGGGGTAAGAAGTGGAGCTCATGAACTTCACCTCCAGCGTAGGGATGGCGTTCGTCGGCGCGGCGCACGTGCGACGGCGGCGAACTCTACTGCGCAAGCGGCGACGCGGACAGTCTGTTGGGGCGCGAATTGCGGGGGTACACTGCTAGTCAAGGCGGCGCTGTTTTCTCGCGGTTTCCGGCCCCGGTGCGCATTGGCGCGCGGCGCGCGCCCTCAGTTCTCGGCGACGCCCGCCTGTTCCAGCAGCCAGCTCCGAAACGCGCGGATGCGCGGATCGTCGCGACTGCGCTGCGGGTAGACCAGGTGATAGGCGTACTCCGGCGCCACCGGCACGACCGTGTCGAACAGCCGCTGCAGGCGGCCCTGGGCGAGGTCGTTGGCGATCATGTCCAGGTCGGCCAGGCCGATGCCGCCGCCGTCGATCACCGCCTGCACGACGTGGCTGGAATCGGAGAAGCCGACGCAGCGGCGGTCGTCGAAATTCTCGATGCCGGCCGCGGCCATCCACATCCGCCAGTTCGGCCAGACCATGCCGTCGGTCTTCCAGTCGACGTAGTACAGGGTGTGCCGCAGCAGGTCACTGGGGTGTTCGAGTTTGGCGCCGTCGGCGATCAGGCGTGGGCTGCACACAGGTGCGATCACGGTGTCGAACAGGCGGTCCGCACAGGCGTCGGCGACACGGCCGGTGCCGAAACGGATCGCCAGGTCGATGTCGTCGCCGTCGAAGTCGCGCAGGGCATCGCTGATGTCGAAGCTCAGTTCCAACTCGGGGTGCGCGGCCTGGAGCTGCGGCAGGCGCGGCAGCAGCCAGTTGGTCGCGAAGCGCGCGCTCAGAGAGATACGCAGCTGGGTGGCGCCGCGCGCCATGCCGCGTGCGCGACCGACCGCGCGTTGCAGCGATTCCAGGGCCGAGGCCGCGGCTTCGAACAGCGTCATGCCGGCCGGCGTGAGCTGCAGGTTGCGGCCGCCGCGCGCGAACAGCACCAGGTCCAGCTGGTCCTCCAGTTCCTTGATCTGATGGCTGACCGCGGCCGGGGTCAGGCCCACTTCCTCGGCGGCGCGGGTGAAGTTCAGATGCCGGGCCGCCGCCTCGAAGGTCCGCAGCGCGCGCGTGCCTGGGAACATGCGATTCATCGATCTCAGGGCCGATGCCAGGGAGGGGCGAGGATTGCCCGTTTCGACGGGGACGGTCAAACCAGTGGTAACCGCGATCGCCTTGGGTGACGGGCATCGGCGCGGTCGGATCGGCCGCCGCGCGCGCGTTCGCCCGGCTTGCGACGGCGCTTACGTGGCCCGGAACGCCCGGCTTTGCCGCCGCATGGCCCCGGCGCGACGGCAATTGCGGGATAATCGCACCCGCCGGCGACTCCCGGCCTCGGCATCGCCGTCTTCCTGGTTACCGCATGCGCGCATGTGGCGGGCCTGGGTTCGTGCGTGGCGCCGTCGCCATTGCGATGCCGGCATATGCAAGACCGCCCTTTCGCATTGAAGCCAGCCGCCAGCCATGAACACTGAATACCGCAAGCCGCTACCGGGCACCACGCTCGACTATTTCGACGCACGCGCCGCGGTCGAGGCGATCGCGCCCGGCGCCTACGACCGCCTGCCCTATACCTCGCGCGTGCACGCCGAGAACCTGGTGCGGCGCGCCGAGCCGGCGATGCTGGCGGCCTACCTGACCCAGTTGATCGAGCGCCGCAGCGACCTGGACTTCCCCTGGTTCCCGGCGCGCGTGGTCTGCCACGACATCCTCGGCCAGACCGCGCTGGTCGACCTGGCGGGCCTGCGCGACGCCATCGCCGAGCGCGGCGGCGACCCCTCGCAGATCAATCCGGTGGTGCCGACCCAACTGATCGTGGACCACTCGCTGGCGGTGGAGCACGGCGGTTTCGACAAGGATGCGTTCGCCAAGAACCGCGCCGTCGAGGACCGCCGCAACGAGGACCGCTTCCACTTCATCAACTGGACCAAGCGCGCGTTCCGCAACGTCGATGTGATTCCGCCGGGCAACGGGATCATGCATCAGATCAATCTGGAGCGGATGTCGCCGGTGGTGCATGCGCGCGACGGCGTGGCCTTCCCCGACACCCTGGTCGGCACCGACAGCCACACCCCGCACGTGGACGCGCTGGGCGTGATCGCGATCGGCGTCGGCGGCCTGGAAGCCGAGAGCGTGATGCTGGGCCGCGCGTCGTGGATGCGCCTGCCCGAGATCGTCGGCGTGCACCTGAGCGGCAAACCGCAGCCCGGCATCACCGCCACCGACATCGTGCTGGCGCTGACCGAGTTCCTGCGCCAGTCCAAGGTGGTCGGCGCCTACCTGGAGTTCTACGGTACAGGCGCGTCCGCACTGACCCTGGGCGACCGCGCCACCATTTCCAACATGGCGCCCGAGTACGGCGCCACCGCGGCGATGTTCTTCATCGACGACAAGACCATCGACTACCTGCGCCTGACCGGCCGCGAGGACGCCCAGGTCAAGCTGGTCGAAACCTACGCCAAGCAGACCGGCCTGTGGGCCGACGCCCTGGTCGGCGCGCAATACGAGCGTGTGCTCGAGTTCGACCTGTCGACCGTGGTGCGCAACATGGCCGGCCCGTCCAATCCGCATAAGCGGCTGCCGACCTCCGAACTGGCCGCGCGCGGCATCGCCGGGCAGTGGCAGGACGTGCCGGGTCAGATGCCCGACGGCGCGGTGATCATCGCCGCCATCACCAGCTGCACCAACACCAGCAACCCGCGCAACGTGATCGCCGCCGGCCTGATCGCGCGCAACGCCAATGCGCGCGGCCTGGTGCGCCGGCCGTGGGTGAAGAGCTCGCTCGCGCCCGGCTCCAAGGCGGTGCAGCTGTACCTGGAAGAGGCCGGCCTGCTGAGCGAACTGGAGCGGTTGGGCTTCGGCATCGTCGCCTTCGCCTGCACCACCTGCAACGGCATGAGCGGCGCGCTGGACCCGGCGATCCAGAAGGAAGTGATCGAGCGCGATCTGTACGCGACCGCGGTGCTGTCGGGCAACCGCAACTTCGACGGCCGCATCCATCCCTACGCCAAGCAGGCCTTCCTGGCCTCGCCGCCGCTGGTGGTCGCCTACGCGATCGCCGGCACGGTGCGCTTCGACATCGAGAAGGACGCGCTGGGCTACGACCCCGACGGCCAGCCGATCACGCTCAAGGACATCTGGCCCAGCGACGAGGAGATCGACGCGATCGTCGCCAGCAGCGTGAAGCCGGAGCAGTTCCGCCAGGTCTACGAGCCCATGTTCCGCTCCGACGGCGCCGTCGGCGGCAGCATCGACCCGCTGTACGCCTGGCGCCCGCAGAGCACCTACATCCGCCGCCCGCCGTATTGGGAAGGCGCGCTGGCCGGCGAACGCACGCTCAGCGGCATGCGCCCGCTGGCGGTGCTGGGCGACAACATCACCACCGACCATCTCTCGCCGTCCAACGCGATCATGCTCGACAGCGCGGCCGGCGAATACCTGGCCAAGATGGGCGTGCCGGAAGAGGACTTCAATTCCTACGCGACCCATCGCGGCGACCACCTCACCGCGCAGCGCGCGACCTTCGCCAATCCCAAGCTGCTCAACGAAATGGTGCGCGACGAGGCCGGCAAGGTGCGTCAGGGGTCGCTGGCGCGGATCGAGCCGGAAGGCGAGGTCACGCGCATGTGGGAGGCGATCGAGACCTATATGGAGCGCCGCCAGCCGTTGATCATCGTCGCCGGCGCCGACTACGGTCAGGGCTCCTCGCGCGACTGGGCGGCCAAGGGCGTGCGCCTGGCGGGCGTGGAAGCGATCGCCGCCGAGGGCTTCGAGCGCATCCACCGCACCAACCTGATCGGCATGGGCGTGCTGCCGCTGGAATTCCTGCCCGGCACCGACCGCAACACGCTGGGCATCGACGGCACCGAGACCTTTGATGTGATCGGCGAGCGCACCCCGCGCGCGACCCTGACCCTGGTGATCCACCGTCGCAACGGCGAGCGCGTGGAGGTGCCGGTGACCTGCCGCCTGGACACCGCCGAGGAAGTCTCGATCTACGAGGCCGGCGGCGTGTTGCAGCGTTTCGCCAACGATTTCCTCGAGTCCGCGCAGGCGGCTTGAGGCCGATATCGCCGACCTCGCCGCCGCGGCGGTCGAGGTCGCGATCCTTACGCAACCATTCCCCCGATCCACGGAAGCCATCGCCCATGTCGTACCTCCCCCAGCTCCGCATCCCCGCCACCTACATGCGCGGCGGCACCAGCAAGGGTGTGTTCTTCCGTCTGGAGGATCTGCCCGCCGCGGCCCAGGTGCCGGGGACGGCGCGCGATGCTCTGCTGCTGCGCGTGATCGGTTCGCCCGATCCCTACGGCAAGCACACCGACGGCATGGGCGGCGCGACGTCCAGCACCAGCAAGTGCGTGATCCTGGCCAAGTCGGCGGTGCCGGAGCACGACGTCGATTATCTCTACGGCCAGGTCGGCATCTCGCAGTCCTTCGTCGACTGGAGCGGCAACTGCGGCAACCTCAGTTCCGCGGTGGGCCCGTTCGCGATCGCCGCCGGCCTGATCGATCCCGCGCGCGTGCCGCACGACGGCATCGCGATCGTGCGCATCTGGCAGGCCAACATCGGCAAGACCATCATCGCGCACGTGCCGGTCAGCAACGGCCAGGTCCAGGAGACCGGCGACTTCGAACTCGACGGCGTGACCTTCCCGGCCGCCGAGATCCAGCTGGAATTCCTGGATCCGGCCGACGAAGGCGAGGGCGGTGGCGCGATGTTCCCCACCGGCAACATCGTCGACGACCTGGACGTGCCGGGCGTGGGCACGCTGCGCGCGACCATGATCAACGCAGGCGTGCCGACCATCTTTCTCAACGCCGCCGACCTGGGCTACACCGGCGCCGAACTGCAGGACGCGATCAACGGCGATCCCGCCGCGCTGGCCAAGTTCGAAACCATCCGCGCCCACGGCGCGGTGCGCATGGGCCTGATTGCGGACATCTCCGGCGCGGTGCAGCGCCAGCACACGCCCAAGGTCGCGTTCGTCGCGCCGCCGCAGGACTACACCTCGTCGGGCGGCAAGCGTATCGCCGCCGCCGACATCGATCTGCTCGCGCGCGCGCTGTCGATGGGCAAGCTGCACCACGCGATGATGGGCACGGCCGCGGTCGCGATCGCCACCGCCGCCTCGGTGCCCGGCACCGTGGTGAACCTGGCCGCGGGCGGCGGCAACGACCGCGCCGCGGTGCGCTTCGGCCATCCTTCCGGGACCCTGCGGGTGGGCGTGGAAGCGCGTCAGGTCGACGGCGAGTGGGCCGTGACCAAGGCCTCGATGAGCCGCAGCGCGCGCGTGCTGATGGAAGGCTGGGTGCGCGTGCCCGCCGACTCCTTCTAAGCAAGGGGCAAGCTAAGCAAGGGACAAGGCCGGCGGCGGGCGCCCGCGCCGCCGCCCGCCCTGGCCGGCCGTCGCCGCTGGGGCCGTTTACCCGCCGAGCGTGGCTGGGCCATGGCGCCGGTTCGGCGCTGCCGACCGGGCCGCGTTCCGGCACGACCGCTCGTCGTTTATGTCCACGGTATGTGTGGATTAAAAGTGTCATGGAGGTGGCGAGTAGCGGTATCCTCGCCGCCGTGCCCGCCGTGAGCTCGATCCGGCCGGGGCAAGGCCGGCGCCTGGGGACGAGCGCCGGTCGTCGATCCGCCAGTCATCACGGAAGTCGGTTTCATCGACAGGGAGAGGCAGCATGGCGCACGAGTTCATTCCGACCCAGTTGCACGGCGGCGGCCGGGTCACCTTGGTGAAGTGGGAAGACGAGGCGCCGACCAAGCACGGCGACGATCTGCAGGCCAAGGCCTGGAACCCCAGCCATCCGCGCAAGGGCGTGGGCTTCTACGAGTCGACCATCGACTACATGCGCAACGACTGGGCTATCGAGCACATGTCGCCCACCAAAGCGTCGAAGGACGGCAAGCATCTGCTGCTGTTTCACAACGCCGCCACCGATACCTGGCATTCGGCCGACGCGCTGGACATCGATCACGCGCGCAAGTGGAAGGAGCATCTCACCGCGCTCAAGGTCGACAACTACGCCGACGCCAACCGCGCCTACAACGACGTCGGCAACCTGCGCCTGCTGCCGTCGCCGGTCAATCGCGCGCGCGAAAGTTTCGAGACCATGCTGGAGGAGCACGGCAACGACTCCCCGCAGACCAAGGCCTGGGTCAAGAAGCATTTCGCCTTCGACCCCGACGCGGCCCATCCGGCCTACGACGCCGAGAGCGACCTGGCGCGGCGCACCGTCGCCACCACCGGCCGGGATTGGGATTCCAGCGAGGGCCGCAAAGGCCTCAGCTTCGACACCCGCGTGCTCGACAAATGGTTCGACCACCAACTCAAGGAGAGCTACGCCGGCAGCGTCGAGATGACCAGCCCGACCACCGGCAAGGTCACCGCGGTGCCGTTGTTCCATTGCGCGGCGTCCGGCCAGCTATGTACGCGCGACGCCCTCGACATCGACCATGAGGTGCCGTTCGAGATCCTGGCCAAGGAGATGGTGAAGTACGCCGAGGGCGGCGTGGCGACCAAGGCCAACGCGCTGGACGCGTTCAACGAGACCAGCAACCTGCGCCTGGTCTCGCGCAGCGCCAACAGTTCGCACGAGTGGGAGCTGGACCAGTTCGGCAACTACCGCGACGACGAAGACCCGGAGTTGTCCGGCGAGTTCGACGATTTCATCGACGACGAAGTCGCGCCGATGCAGCTGGGCAGCGAATCGCGTTCGAACGCGGCGCCGCCGCTGGCCGCGTCGGCCGCGGCCGCGAGCCCGTCGCTCTCGACGCCCGCGTTCAACCCCTTGTCGTCCACGCCCTCGTTCGCCGCGTCGCCGACGGTGGCCGCAGCGGCGACGGGCCTCGGCGGCGCGCCGTTCGGCGCGACGCAGCCCAGCGCGCAGACGCAGCCCCCGGTGTTCGCGTTCGCGGCGGCCGTCGCGGCCGCGCCGCTGATGAACGACCCGCGCCATCCCGATCATCCGCTGTTCGCGCAGGCGCTGAAGTGCCTGCAGGCGGGGCCGGGCGCGAAGCTCGGCCCGACCCAGCAGGAGAACGCGGCCTCGTCGCTGGCCTGGGTGGCCAAGGCCAACCAGATGACCGCGATCGATCAGGTGGCCTATAGCGAAGGCAAGTTGTTCGTGGTGCAGAACCCCAACTCGCCCGGGCGCCTGATCGCGTCGGCGGGGGCCGACCTGGCCGCCAGCCGCACCGTGGAGCAGAACACTTCCGTTATCGACAAGCTGCCCACGCCGGCCAAGGCGCCCGCGCCAGGGCAGGGCCAGCAGCAACCGATGACTTACTGACGGGTCCGCCCGCCGCCCGCCCGCCAAGGACGCCGATGCGTCACCGCCAAGGAGCCCAACCATGCCTTTCGAAGACGTCACCCTGCAAAGCGGACAACACGTCACCCTGGTCAGCTGGGAGGACCTGAAGCCGACCCAGCACGGCGGTCGTCTGCAGACCACGCCCTGGACCAGTCAGGACACGCGCGAGTCGCTGGCCTTCTACGACTCCACCGTCGAGTACATGCGCAACGACTGGGCGTTCAAGAACATGTATGCGCAGCCGGTCGAAACCGACCAGGGCCGGGTCGCGCTGTTCCACAACGCCACCACCGATACCTGGCACAGCATCGACGCGCTGGACATCGATCACGTCACGCCGTGGAAGCAGCACTGCGTCAACAAGGGCGTCGATAATCAGGCCGATGCCCACTACGCCTACAACGACGTCGGCAACCTGCGCATGCTGCCGGCGGTGGTGAACCGCGCCCGCGACAGCGCGGACCTGATCTACGCCACCCACGGGCCGAACTCGCCGCAATGGCAGAAGTGGGTCGACGAGCGCCTGGGTTTCGACACCAACGTCAACCATCCCGCGTTCGACGAAGACCGCGACCTGGCGCGACGCCACAAGACCACCATGGAAACGCCGTGGTCGGCCGATGAAGGGCGCAAGGGCCTGAGCTTCGATGCCCGCGTCGCCGGCAAGTGGTACGAGGCGCAGCTGGAACAGGCCTATGCGACCACGGTGCAGATCAAGAGCCCGACCACCGGCAAGATCAGCGACGTGCACCTGTTCAAATGCGACGCTTCCGGCCAGCTGCTGACCCGCGACGCCCTCGACATCGACCATCGGGTGCCGTTCGAGATCCTGTCCAAGGAGATGATGAAGTACGCGCCCGACGGCGGCATCACCAAGGCCCATGCGGCGGACGCCTACAACGAAACCAGCAATCTGCGCTTGGTCGGCCGCAGCGCCAACAGCGGTCACGAGTGGGAACTGGATCGGCACGGCCAGTACCGCGACAAGGTCGAGATCAAGCCCATGCCCGGCGACTACCGTGAGGATCAGCTGACGCTGTCCCCCAGCATGCGCGATCAGATCCGCAGCACCATGCGCCAGACCTACGGCGGCATCGGCAGCCTGCAGGAAGGCGGCTTCGGCGGCCTGCCGTTGGGCGCGCCGCAGCAGCCGCAGGCGATCCTGCTCAACGACCAGCGCCATCCGGATCATCCGCTGTTCAACAACGCGCTCAAATGCGTGCAAGCCGAGTACAAGGCGCTTGCGCCGCAGCAGCAGGAAGTGCTGGCCTCGTCGGTGGCCTTGTTCGCCAAGCAGAATCACATGCCCGACATCTCGCGGGTGGTGAGTCACGAAGGCAATCTGTATGCGGTGCGCGATCATGGCTTCAGCGGCGCGCGCGACGTGGTGCTCCATCCCGAGCAGAACCTGCTCAACCGCACCCTGCAGCAGAACAGCCAGGAGATCGCCAATGTGGCCACGCCGACCCAGCAGGGTTGGCAGCAGGGCCAGCAACAGAACCGCGGCTTGGTCCAGTAATCCGCGTCGTCGCCTGCGCCTGGCCGTTCACGGCTCGGCGCAGGCCTGTTGCGCCGGGACGAAACCCGGCTAACCACCGCCGCCGCATCCCATCCAATCCTGTAGACGCAACGCACCGGGATTGAGATGACAACGAGTAAGCGCAGCACGCATGCCTGGGCATGCGGTGGATGGGTATTGCCGATGATGTTCGCCGGCGGCGCGCAGGCGGCCATCGCGATCGACGGCAAGGTCGACGAGGCGCAGTGGCAGCAGGCGCGCGCGTATCAGGACTTCAAGGTCACCGAGCCCTACCGCTTGGAAGCGCCGCCCGCCGGCACGGGCACCACGGCGCGCCTGCTGTCCACGCCGGAGGGCATCGCGGTGGCGTTCGAGCTGGAGCAGTCCAGCGCGTTCGCGCGGGTCAAACCGCGGCTGGAACGCGACCAGGACCGCGCCGCCGATCGCGTCAACGTCAGCATCGATTTCGACGGCGACGGTCGCACCGCCTACAGCTTCAGCGTCGACCGCGCCGGCTCGGTGCAGGACGGCGTGGTCGTCAACGAGAACGTACTGAACCTGGACTGGGACACCGACTGGTCCTGGGCGGTGAGCGAGACCGCCACCGGCTGGCAGGCCGAACTGCTGATCCCGTGGTCGGTCGCGACCATGCGCGGCGCCGACGCCTCCACGCGCAAGATCAACGTCTACTTCAGCCGCACCCTGGGCAGCAACGGCGAGCGCCAGGCCACGCCGGCGGTGGCGACCTCGCGCGGGCGTTTCGTGTCCGGCTTCGAGCCGATCGAAATCGCCCAGTACCGCAAGCCTTTGCTGCACTTCTGGCCTTACCTGACCGCCCACCACGACCTGATCGACGGCCGCACCCGCTACAACGCCGGCGTCGATGTGTTCTGGAAGCCTTCGCCGACCTTCCAGCTCAGCGCCACCGTCAATCCGGATTTCGGCCAGGTCGAGTCCGACGATCTGGTGATCAACTTCGACGCGGTCGAGACCTTCTACAGCGACCGCCGCCCGTTCTTCACCGAGAACCAGAGCATCTTCGATCTGACCACGCCCGACGCGGGACGCCTGATCCACACCCGCCGCATCGGCGGCGACGCCGACGACGGCTCCGGCGCCAGCGACATCGACGCCGCGCTCAAGCTCAACGGTTCGGTCGGCGCGCTGGGCTACGGCCTGCTCGCGGCCAGCGAGGACGGCGAGGCCGGTCGCGATTTCTATGCGGCGCGCTTGCAGTACCCGCTGCGCCCGGGGCTCAACCTGGGCTGGCTGGGCAGCCTGGTGCAGCGGCCCTACCGCGATCGCGAGGCGCAGGTGCAGGCGCTGGATCTGAGCTGGAAACCGAACGACCGATTGATCGTCAACGCCCAGGCCCTGGCCAGTTTCATCGACCAGGCCGGACGCGGCAGCGACGACAGCGGCGCCTGGCTGCGCATCAATTGGACGCCGTCGAACCGCTGGCGCTACGAGTTGGAGCTCACCCACTTCGGCGACCGGCTCGACTTCAACGACCTCGGTTTCCAGCGCCGCGCCAGCCTCAACGAAATGGAGGCGACCGCGGTGTATCTGCACCGGATCGAGGATGCGGCCTCGAAACTCGGCAGCACGCGCTGGTCGGCCGAACTGCAGGCGCGCAGCAACGACCGCGGCGACCGTCTGCCGACCTATCTGCTGCTGGGCGGCAACCTCAACTTCCGCAACGGCGACCTGATTTACCTTGAGGCCAGCCTGATCAGCGACGGCGCGGACGACCTGATCTCGCGCGGCAACGGACTGTGGCAGCGCTCGGGCCGCTACGACGCCGAGGTCGGTTACAGCAGCCGCCGCTACGGCGACTGGTCGCTGGGCGCCTCGATCGAACTGGCGCCGCGCGGGCTGAGCGCGCGCCCGACCCAGGAAGTGGTGCTCAGCGCCAACTGGTACCCCAGCGACGCCTTCAACGCCTCGTTCGAGTTCGGCCCGGACCGCGGCGAGGACTGGCTGATCTGGGAAGGCGGGCGCAACTTCGGCCGCTACGCGCGCCGCGGCGACTTCGCCAGCCTCGGTCTGAGCTGGTTCCCGGGCCAGCGCCACGAGCTGCGCCTGAAGTCGGAGTGGGTGGCGGTGCGCGGCAGCCGCGGCCAAGGCTACCGGCTGCAGCCCTCGGGCCGGATGGCCGCCAGCGGCCAGGCGCTGCCGGACTTCGACGTCAACAACTTCGGCCTGCAGCTGCGCTACCGCTATCTGCTGGGGCCGCAGTCGGACGTGTTCCTGGCCTATTCGCGCGGCGGCTACCGGCGTCAGGAGCGCGACGGCATCGGCGGCGGCGCCCTGTTCGACGACGCCCTGGGGCTGCGCGACGCCGACCAGCTGCTGGCCAAGATCCGCTACCGGTTCTAGGCCGGGGGACGGCGCCCGCACATCCGGGCTAACCGATCGCGGGGTGGGTGCATCCTAAGGGGATGGACGGCGGCGACCCACCCTTGGACAGCGCAGCGCAATCGGCGGTGGCACGCGCACGCGCCGGCGACGAGCGCGCGTTCCGCGGGCTGGTGGACGCGCACGCGCGGCCGCTGTTCCAGTTGTGCTTCCGCATCACCCGCGACGCCGCGTTGGCCGAGGACGCGGTGCAGGAGGCGTTCTACAAGGCCTGGCGCGGCCTGGCCGGCTACGACGGCCGCGCCGCGTTCTCGACCTGGCTGCACCGGATCGCGGTGAACGCGGCGCTGGAGCAACTGCGCCGCGACGCCCGCCATCGCCAGGACGGCCCCGCCGCCCATCCGGAGGACGAGGAAGGGGCGGATTTCCTGGCCGCGCTGCCCGACGACGCGCCGGATCCGGAGGCGCGCGCCTCCGGCGTGCAGATCGGCCTGCGCATCGACCGCCAGATGCAGCGCCTGAGTCCGTCCGAGCGCGCCGCTTTCGTCCTGCGTCATTGGGAAGGCGAACCGCTGGAGCGGATCGCCGAAACCCTGGGTATGAATACCGGCCAGTGCAAGCAGGCCATCTTCCGCGCGGTGCGCAAATTGCGCGACGCCCTGGAAACCTTGAGGTAAGCCATGTCCATCCGCGACGACGACCTGATCCTGTACCACTACCGCGACGGCCTTGCGCCCGAGCGCCTGCGCGAGATCGCGTCCGCGCTGGCCGCCTCGCCCGAGCTCGCCGCGCGCTATCAGCGCCTGCGCCAGCTGTTGGCCGCGGCCGACGCCGACGCGCTGCCGCCCTACGATCCGGACCTGGAAGCGCGGCTGTGGCAGCGTCTGCAGCCGCGACTGGCCGAGGCGTCGGCGCCGGCCACCGCGTCGGTGCCGCGCGCGACCGCGCGCGCGCATGCGCGGCCGCGCCGCCGTCTGCGCGCCTGGGGCGCCGGCCTGGCCGCGACCGCCGTGCTGGCGCTGGCGGTCTATCTGCCGTTCGCAGGCCGCGACCCGATGCCACCGGCCGCGCCGGTCGCGGCCCAGCCCGCCGCGCCCGTGCCCGCGCGCGCGCCGGAGGGTGCCGGCAACGACCGCGCCGACCGCGTGCTCGACGCCTACGTGGCCGGACATCTGCGCAGCACCGAAGGCCTGTTGCTGAGCGTGGTCAACAACGAGGGCGGGGCGCTGGCGCCGATGGATCCGGCCTATGTGCGCGACCTGGTCGACGACAACCGTCTCTACGCCGCCGCCGCGGCCGAGCGCGGCGACCGCGCGCTGGCCGGCTTCCTGCATTCGCTGGAGCCGACCCTGATCGAACTGGCTAACCGAACGCCCGCCGCGGGCGTCGAACAAGAAAACGCGCTGCGCGACTATGTCGACGGCAGCGATCTGGTGTTCCAGGTGCGCGCGGTCGAAGCGCGTTTGCAACAGCGCAGCGGCAGCGCCGCCGCGCAGGAAGGAGCGACGACATGATCCGCCACATCCCACTGCGTCCGCGCCTGACGGCGCTGACCCTGGCCACGCTGCTGTTCGCCGCGCCCCTGGCGGCGGCGCCGCTGGATCCGGGCGGCGAGATGAACGCCCTGTATTGGCAGGGCCACAGCGCCCTGGGCTCGGGCGACTGGAGGGGCGCGCAACTGCGTTTCGCCGATCTCGAACGGCGCCTGCGCCAGAGCGAGCCCGATGCGGTCGACGCGGCCATCTATTGGCAGGCTTACGCGCTCATGCGCGCCGGCCGCGACGACGAGGCGACCGCGCTGGTCAAGCGCCTGCGTGGCGAGTTCCCGCGCAGCCGCTGGAACCGCGACGCCGCGCAGCTGCTGCACGGCAGGAACCAGGCGCCGGCGGTCGGTGGCGACGACTCGCTGACCGCGCTGCTGCGGCAGCCGCCCGCGCAGGCGATCCCGAAACTGGTGGCCCTGCTCAACGGCAACGGTGCGCCGCGCCTGAAGCAACGCGCGCTGTTCCTGCTCAGTCAGATGGACGACGCCGGCGCGCTGGCGCAGGTGGCGGTGGTCGCGCGCGGCAACGATCCGCTGCTGTCCGAGCGTGCGGTGCGCATGCTGGCGGTGGCCAACGCCGGCGACGAGCTGCGCCAGGTCTACGCCGCGGTGCCGCAGGCCGATCGCAAGCTGCTGGTGCTCAAGGCGATGGGCGTGGCGGGCAGCTACCAGGATCTGGCCGAGGTCGCGCGCCGCAGTTCGAACGCGAGCCTGCGCCGCGGCGCGCTGCAGGCGCTGGGCGTGGCCGGGCAAAGCGAGGTGCTGGCCGAGGTCGCCAACAGTTCCACCGATTCGGGCACCCGGATCGCCGCGATCCAGGCCCTGGGCACCGCCAACGCCACCCGCGATCTGCTGGCCCTGTATCCGAACGTGCGCAGCGCGCCGCTGCTGCGCCAGGAAGTGCTGAAGAGCCTGCTGGTCGCATCCAACGAAGGCGTGGTGATGAAGCTGTATCACCAGGCCGCCACGGCCGACGAACAACGCGCGGTGCAACGCGTGCTGATCGACGCCGGCTACGACCCCAATCGCCCGCGCCGCTGAGCGCAACAGTTCCGGAGCTGCCCGCATGCGTATCCGCTATCCGATTCGCGCCGCGCTCTATGCGGCGCTGGTGCTGGGCCTGTTGGCCTCGATGCTGCTGAAACCGGCCAGCGCCGCCGCCGAGGACGGCGCGGCCTTGATCGACGCGGTCAGGGCCGGTCGTATCGACGCGCTGCGTCACATGGTCGCGCGCGGCGCCGACGTCGACGCGGCCGTGCCCGGCGACGGCACCGCCCTGATCGAGGCCGCGCGCCGGCGCGATCCGGCCCTGGTCGCCGAGCTGCTGCGCCTGGGCGCCCAGGTCGACCTGCGCGTGCGCGGCGACGGCAACGCCCTGATCGCGGCCGCCGCGCAGCGCGACAATCTGGCCGTGGTTCGCCGCCTGGTCGAAGCCGGCGCGGACATAGACGCCATCGTCGAAGACGACGAGACCGCGCTGATCAACGCCGCGCGCAGCGGCGATGCGCGTGCGGTCGCCTACCTGGTCGAACGCGGCGCGGACGTCAACCTGGGTGTAGCGGTGCGTGCGCATGCGGGCGCGGCGCCGGTGTGGCGCTCGCCGCTGAATCAGGCGCGCACAGACGACGTACGCCGCTATCTGATCGAGCGCGGCGCGCGCCGCTGATCGGGACGCGTCGATCGGGCGCCGGGCTCCGGCGCGCGCAGGCGGTCGGCGAGAAACGCGCCGGTCGCGCACACACCCGGCAGCAAGCCGCGGCGATGCGACATCGTCAGGCTCGTGCTCATGCGGCCCGCCGCCTGGCCCGGAAGCGTAGTGCCGGCGGCCGGCGCTCAAGACCAGGTGACGGAAACTCCGGCGGCCGGTCCAGCGCGCTCGCTGGCGCCAACCAACGTCAAGCCGATCCCGGCCTCGCTTCGCGCATGCGGCCCTAGCGCGAGCGTGCGGCCTGTCCCCGGGGCGTGCTGTGCGGCAGCGATCGTTCTCGCGACGGCGCGCACACGATGCATGCGACCTGCGTGCGCAGCGGATGACATTCGTCAGTTACGCCGCCATGACCGCGATGCCAAGGTATGCCACAGGCCGGTCGTGTCGCGACCGGCGCAGGCAACGGAGGGCAGGATGAACTCGAACAGACGCGCCCTGGTCCTGGGCGCCAGCGGCGGCATCGGCGGAGAAGTCGCGGTGCGCCTGGTCCAGCGCGGCTGGGAAGTGCACGCGCTGCAGCACCGCAGCCGCATGGCCGGGCGCCGCGGCAACGGCATCTACTGGTGGCGCGGCGACGCGATGCAGCGCGACGACGTGATGCAGGCCGCCAAGGGCGCGTCGCTGATCGTGCATGCGGTGAACCCGTCCGTGTTCCAGGACGGCGATACGCAGTCGCTGAGCATGCTGCAGCACAGCCTGGACGCCGCCATCGCCGGCCGCGCGCGTCTGCTATTGCCGGGCAGCGCCAGCAACTACGCGCCCTCGGCGTCGGTGGCGGAGGACGCGCCGCAGCAGCCGCAGACGCGGCGCGGCGCGTTGCGGGTGGAGATGGAGCGGCGCCTGCGCGACGCGGTGGAGCAGGGCGCGCGCGCCCTGATCGTGCGCAGCGGCGACCACTTCGGGCCGCACGCCGGCCACAGTTGGTTCGCCCAGGCCATGGTCGAACCGGGCCGCGCGGTGAGCGGCGTGCGCTACCCCGGTCGCGTCGGCATCGGTCACCAATGGTGCTATCTGCCGGATCTGGCCGAAACCATGCTGCGCCTGGTCGAACAGGAGGAGCGCCTGGACGCCTACGAGCGTTTCCATGTCGGCGGACATTGGGACGCCGACGGCACCGCCATGGCCGCGGCGATCGCGCGCGCGCTCGGGCGTGCCGGCCTGCGCGTGAAGCGCTTCCCCTGGGCCCTGCTGCGCATGAGTTCGCCCCTGCTGCCGATGTTCCGCGACATCGCCGAACAGCGCCGGCTGTGGATGGAGCCGGTGCGGCTGGACAACCGCCGTCTGCTCGGCTTCCTCGGCGAGGAGCCGCGCACCGACCTGGACACCGCCGTGCGCGAGACCTTGTACGGCATGGGCTGCCTGCGGACGGCGCCGCTGCCGCAACCCGCACCCGTGGTCGCGCGAGCGACGCCTACGCCCGAGCAGTTGCCGTTCGAACTGGCCCTGTTGGAGCGCAAGCTGCTCGATCGCGTGCTGCAGGACCATGCCGCGCAGCAGCATGGCGAGGAACTCGCGATCGCGGCCTGAGCGCGACGCCGTCCGCTGCACAGTGCGTGCGCGCCGGGTCGGGTAGAGTGGCGACGCTCGACCTGGTCGGCGGATCCCGCGCCGCCGGCGTCGCCCCGCTGTCGCCGCACCGATCCTGACGGAGTTGCCATGCCCTCGACCGCGCCAGCGCCCGACCGCGCGTCCAGCGAAGCCATCGTCTCCATCGTCGGCCTGACCAAGGCCTACGCCGGCGGTTTCCAGGCCCTCAAAGGCGTGGATCTGGCGATACGCCAGGGCGAGATCTTCGCCCTGTTGGGGCCGAACGGCGCCGGCAAGACCACCCTGATCAGCATCGTCTGCGGCATCGTCAATCCCACCTCGGGTACGGTGCGCGTCGACGGCCACGACATCCTGCGCGACTTCCGCGCCGCGCGCGCCAAGATCGGCCTGGTGCCGCAGGAGTTGTCCACCGACGCCTTCGAAAGCGTGTGGGACACGGTCAAGTTCAGTCGCGGCCTGTTCGGCAAACCGCCCAATCCGCAGCACCTGGAAAAGGTGCTGCGCGACCTGTCGCTGTGGGACAAGAAGGACGCCAAGATCATGGCCCTGTCCGGCGGCATGAAGCGCCGGGTGCTGATCGCCAAGGCGCTGTCGCACGAGCCCAAGGTGCTGTTCCTGGACGAGCCCACCGCCGGGGTCGACGTCGAGCTGCGCCGCGACATGTGGAACATGGTGTCGGCGCTGCGCGCGAGCGGCGTGACCGTGATCCTGACCACGCATTACATCGAGGAGGCCGAGGAAATGGCCGACCGCATCGGCGTGATCAACCACGGCGAGATCGTGCTGGTCGAGGACAAGGCGGCGCTGATGCGCAAGCTCGGCAAGAAGCAGCTGACCCTGCACTTGCAGACGCCGCTGCAACGGCTGCCCGAACCGCTGACCGGGCTGCCGCTGGAGCTGTCGGCCGACGGTCAGGAACTGGTCTACACCTTCGACGCCCAGGCCGAGGAGACCGGCATCGCCGCGGTGCTGCGCTGCCTGGGCGAGCACGGCATCGACTTCAAGGACCTGCAGACCACGCAGAGCTCGCTGGAGGAGATCTTCGTCAGCCTGGTGCGCTCCAGCGCGCGCGGAGCGACGCCATGAACGTCTACGCGATCCGCGCCATCTACTACTTCGAGATGCACCGCACCTGGCGCACCCTGATGCAGAGCATCGCCTCGCCGGTGCTGTCGACCTCGCTGTACTTCATCGTGTTCGGCTCGGCGATCGGCTCGCGCATGGTCGCCATCGACGGCATCAGCTACGGCGCCTACATCGTGCCGGGCCTGATCATGCTGGCGCTGCTGACCGAGAGCATCTCCAACGCCTCCTTCGGCATCTACATGCCCAAGTTCACCGGCACCATCTTCGAGATCCTGTCGGCGCCGATCTCCTTCGTCGAGGTGGTGCTGGGCTACGTCGGTGCGGCCGCGACCAAGTCGGTGATCCTGGGCGCGATCATGCTGGCCACGGCGCGCCTGTTCGTGCCGTTCGAGATCGCGCACCCGTTCTGGATGGTCGGCTTCCTGGTCCTGACCGCGGTCAGCTTCAGCCTGTTCGGCTTCATCATCGGGGTCTGGGCGGACGGCTTCGAGAAGCTGCAGATCGTGCCGATGATGATCGTCACTCCGCTGGCCTTCCTGGGCGGCAGTTTCTATTCCATCCACATGCTGCCGCCGCTGTGGCAGAAGCTGTCGCTGTTCAATCCGGTGGTGTACCTGGTCAGCGGCTTTCGCTGGAGCTTCTACGGCGTGTCCGACGTCAGCATCGCGGTCAGCGTGGGCATGACCGCGGCCTTCCTGCTGCTGTGCCTGCTGGCGATCTGGCTGATCTTCCGCACCGGCTACAAGCTCAAGTCCTAGGCGCGCGCAAGGCCGCTCGCCGCGGCGACGCGTCCGATCAAGGCCGCTCGCCGCGGCCTTGCGCCTTGGCGTTGGCGATCACCGCATGCACCAGCTCGCGATCGCGATGGCGCGAGATCGCGACCGCGCCCAGGGCGATCGCGCGTTCGCGCATCGCGGTGTCGACGTCGTAGTGGGCGCCGCTGGTCTTGTTCTGGAACGCGCGCCGCGGAATCCCCAGCCGTTGCGCGAAGGCGTGCAGCTCGTCCAGGGTATCGGCCATCAGATGGGCCCAGCGCGCGCCGCGCCAGGGCCAGACGGCATCGTCGACGTAGACGGTCATGCGCGATCCGATGGGGAAGGGGACCAGTATCGGCCAGGCGGCGGCATCACTGCGCCAGTTCGACGCGATCGCGGCCAGCGGCCTTGGCCCGGTACAGGGCCTTGTCGGCCTTGCGGATCCAGGACCCGGCGTCGGGCGTGCTCGGCCCGGCTTCGGCCGCGCCGATGCTGATCGAGCAGCGCAGGCCCTGCGCGAACAGGCGCTCGCGCACGCGCTCCAGGGCGCGTTCGGCCACGTGTTGGGCCTCGTTGAGGTCGGAGCCCGGCAGCACCACCGCGAACTCGTCGCCGCCGTAGCGGCCGGCGGTGTCGGTCTCGCGCAGGCAATGCTGCAGCAGCGCGGCGAATTCCTCGATGACCTGGTCGCCGACGGTGTGGCCCTGGCTGTCGTTGATCTGCTTGAAGTGGTCGATGTCGATCATCATCAAGGTCGCCGGCCGCTGGGTGCGCTGGTGGCGCGCGAGCTCGCCGCGCACCACTTCCAGCCAATGCCGGCGATTGGCCAGGCCGGAGGCGAAATCCACCACCGCGACCTCGCGCAGCAGCTTGTTCTGCAGGCGCACCTTGTGGCCCAGCTCCCAGGTCGCGATGCCGATGGTGAGCGGGTAGGCGATCAGCAGCGGCAGCGAGCCCAGAATCTCCATCTGCCCGCTGTGCGGCGCGAACGCGAAACCGTTCAAGGCCGCCACGATCAGGCAGGCGGCCATCATCCACAGCAGCGCGCGCGAGGCGAAGCGCGGGCCGCCGACGCTGAGCTTGTCCATGGTCAGCATCACCGCCAGCAGCACCGAGGGCAGCAGGTTGAACTGCATCAGCGCGATCCAGACCCCGCCCATGGCCGAGTCCACGGTCAGATTGCGGAACTCGGTGCGGTCGGGGTGGGCATTGCGGCGCGACAGCCAATAGGCCAGGTGCGGCCAGACCAGGCCGTTGAACGCCAGCAGCGCCCACACCGCCGCCGGCGCGTCGGTGGCGTACAGGCCCGAGCCCACGCACAGCATGCCCAAGCCCAGGCCGATGCTGCGCATGCGACGGATGCGGCGGATGAAACGCAGGTGCGACTGCGTCAGGTCGGCGGCGAGTTGGGTGGACGGCATTGCGACAGCCTGTGGCTTGGACCAGTGTCTCGAACCAGGGTCGGGCGATGTCGTGGGGGATGCGGCTCGTCCTGCCCGAATTGTCTCAGATCGTCGTGCAGGCGATGTCGACGCGGCCGCGCCGCGGCCCCGCAGGCACGGTCGAACCGGCATGCCGATCGTGGCGTGAAGGCGGGGCCGCACCGAGCTGGCGATGCCCGCCCTAGAATAGGGCTCGCCCGATTGCGACGACCGTCATGCGGATTTCCGCCCTCCATCACGTTGCCCTGATCTGCTCCGACTACCCGCGCTCCAAGCACTTCTACACCCAGGTGCTGGGGCTGCGGGTGATCGCCGAGGCCTACCGGGCGGCGCGCGACTCCTACAAGCTCGACCTGGCCCTGCCCGACGGCAGCCAGCTGGAGCTGTTCTCGTTTCCCGATCCGCCGCCGCGCCCGTCCTACCCGGAGGCGCGCGGCCTGCGCCACCTGGCGTTCGAGGTGGTCGACATCGACGCCGCGGTAAGCGCCCTGCAGGGCCATGGCGTAACGGTGGAGCCGGTACGCGTGGACGAATACACCGGCCGGCGCTACACCTTCTTCGCCGACCCCGACGAACTGCCGCTGGAGTTGTACGAGCGCGCGCCCGACTGAGCGCGCGTCCTCAGTCGCGCGCGATCGCGTGGCCTTCGGCCGCCCAGGCCGCGAAACCGCCCGCGAGCGGGCGCACGCGCTTGTAGCCGCGGCGCTTGAGTTCCTGCGCCAGCACCGCCGCCGAGGCCTCGCTGGGACAGTCGCAATAGACGATCACTTCGTCGGCCGGTATCAACGGCGCGTCCGACAGGGTGGCGACGAAGATCGCTCCCGGGATCCAGCCCGATTCGGCGCGGCTCTCGGCGCGGCGGACGTCCAGGATGGTCGGGCCGCTGCCGTCCTCGATCATGCGGTAGAGCTCGCCGACCGTGATCCGGGCCATGCGCAACTGGCGCAGAAACCACTGCCGGCGCACCCACTTGTAGGCCACGAAGGTCGCGATCAGCGCCAGCAACACCGGCAGCGCGTAGTGGCCCAGCGCTTCCAGGCGCGCGAGCACGTCGTTGACCGCGCGATGGAACACCGCGCCCACCGCCACCGCCACGCTGGCCCATAGCAGCGCGCCGATCGCGTCAAACAGCAGGAAGCGGCGCGTGCTGGTGCCGGTGTCGCCGGCCAGGGTGGTCGCGACCGCGGCGAAGCCGGGCACGAACTTGGCCAGGATCAGCGAGGGCGCGCCCCAGCGCGCGTACACGCCGCGCGTCATCAGCACGCAGGAATCCGGCGACAGCGACAGTCGGCACATCAGCTTCAGCAGCGCATTGCCGAACCGGCGCCCGCCTAGGAACCACAGCCAGTCGGCGACCACCGCGGCGGCCGAGGCGACCAGCACGATCGCCAGCAGGCTCTCGCCGCGGTCCACCGCGATCGCGGCGGTGACGATGATCGGCGGGTAGGCCGGCACCGGCAGCCCGCCCTGATCCAGCAGCACGGCGACGAAGACCACGAGCAGGCCGTAGCTTTCGATCAGGTGCAGCAGTATGTCCATCGGGGTCTCGGGCGGCAGGCCACGCGGGCCAGAGCGGCAGTGTCCGCGCAGCCCCGGCGCCGCGCAATCGGCGCCGGGAAGAAGCAGCGTTGCGCGGCTGGCACGCCGCGCCAACGGGCGCGTGGCGCCCGCGCTTACAGCCGCGCGGCGTTGGCCAGGGCGCGCACCTCGTCGAAACGCCAGTCGCGCAGCAGGCGGCCGTTCTCCCACACCGTGACCATGGCGTCGTCGTAACCGGCAGGCCGAGCCAGGTCTTCCAGCGTCGCCGCCTCGGCCGGCACCGGCACGGTCTTGAAGTGGCCGTACTCGCGATGGCGCAGCAGGGTCATGCGACCGCGTTTGCTGGCCTTGCCCTTGTCGGTGACCGGGTCCTTGTAGACGTCGATCCATTCGCCGTTCACGCGCGCGGCCGAGCACTTGAGCGCGAACTTCTGGGTATCGCGGTCCAAGCGTTGCAGCAGCGCGCCGCCCATGCCGAAGGCGAGGTTGTCGGTGGCGTAGCCGTAGCTGGTCGCGCGTTCCAGGATCGCGCGGATGCTGGTCGGGTTGATGCCGTCGCCCTGGATCACGCGCACGTGGTTGAGCACCTTGTAGCCCTTGCCGTTGACGGTGTGGCCGAAGGCTTCGTCGAGCAGGCTCAGGCACTGGTGGACCACGTCGACCGGGTCGCCGGAGTCGGGGCGGATCACCACGGTCGCGCCCGAGGCGATCACTTCCTCGCGCAGGGTCTTGCCCCAGTGCTCGCGGATCGCGTGGAAGATGTCGTAGCTGTCCGAAACCACGGCCACGATCGCGCCGGGCTTGGCGAACTGGCGCAGCATGTTGCGGTAGGCGTCGACCTCGTGCTCGCGGCCCCAACTGGTGATGGTGCTGTGCTCGGCGGCCGGGATCGAATAGCCGGCCATGGCCTCGTGATAGTAGGCGCGCGCCGCGAGCAGGCTGGCGACGGTGTCGGTGCCCATGAAGTTGACCAGGTGGGCGACGCC
Organism: Lysobacter sp. Root604; assembly: GCF_001427505.1. Classification (NCBI taxonomy): domain Bacteria; kingdom Pseudomonadati; phylum Pseudomonadota; class Gammaproteobacteria; order Lysobacterales; family Lysobacteraceae; genus Lysobacter; species Lysobacter sp. Root604. The sequence continues at coordinate 879,816 of NZ_LMGS01000009.1, forward strand.
GCCCAGCGCGGCCGATTCGGCGCTGGACACGCCGCGCGCGCCGAAGTCGTGCAGCTTGAACGGCAGCTGGCCTTCGGGATCGTCGCTGGTGCGTTCCAGGAACTGGCGGATGGTCTGCTTGGCGTGCCAGCTGATCGTGGCCACCGTCACCGGGTACCACAGGCGCAGCAGCAGGGTCTCGACGTAGGACGGCACCCAATACGCCTGCGGGTCGGTGGACTCGATCGTGACCAGGGCCTGATGGGTCGGCACCACCGTGCCTTCGGGCACCCCGCGAATGCGCAGCGGCAGCAGGCCGCCGTGGTGATCGACGATGTAGCGCCAACCGGCTTCGTTGAAGGGCTCGCCGTGCGCGGCGTAGAGATCGCGCGCCTCGTCGATATCGGCGTGGCTGATCGGCTTGCCCAGGTATTCCTTGAGGATGGCCTGCAAGCCGAAGAATACGGTGCGATCGTAGACGCCGCCGCGCGATTCGACGTAGAAGAACGTGGCATCGGTGCCGGGCGGATACTGCAGCCAGTGACTGGCCTTGTAGCTGTCGGTGTTGAGCAGCAGGTTGTTCAGGCATTGCATGACGGGAAGCTCCTTCGCGTCGGGATGACCGGCGGTCTGTCCGCCGGCGGGGGCGGCCGGCGGTTCAACCGCGGCCGAGGAAGAACTCGAGTATGTGCAGGTGGTCTTCGAACAGCTGCGGGCCCATCTCCAGCGCCACGCTGACCGGAATCCAGCGCGCCTTGTCGGCGTCGTCGCCGCCGCGCACGTCGGGCAGCTCGCCGCTGGGGAAGTCGAAATGGAAGGCGTGGGTGATGGTGCGCCCGCGCTGGCTGCGCTCGGGATGGTCGAACACGTGCTGGTGGCGGATCGATCCCTTCAGCACCGGCAGCGGAATCTTCAGCCGGGTCTCTTCGCGTAGCTCGCGCAGGCAGGCGTCGAGCAGGCTTTCGTCCTGGCCGACGAAGCCGCCGGGCAGCGCCCACAGGCCCTTGCCGGGCTCGGCGCGGCGCCGCACCAGCAGCACGTGGCCGGAATGCACCACCACCGCGTCGGTGGTGACGAAGGTGGGCGGGTAGGGCGCATCGGCCCAGGCCGCGCGGTAGGTGTCGATGAACTGGTGCTCGGCGACCAGTTGCTTGAACGCCGGCGAGTTCTTGCGGAAGGCCTCGAGCATGTCGAACACCGGGCCGGGCACGTTGGCGCGGATCAGCATCAGGCCGCCGTGGCTGTCGAGCTGATTGGCCTCGTACAGATAGCGGCGCAGTTCGGTGGCCGACAGAGTGGCGGTGTGCTGCACGTCGACCAGCTGCCACTGCGGGAACTCGCGCAGGTAGTAGCTGGAGGCGTCCTTGTCCTGACCGATCAGGCCCACCCGCGCCTGCGCGTCGCCGCCGTCCTGGGCGATCGCCTCGGCGACCGCGCGCTGCACGCCGGCGATCCAGCGGCTTTCGTTGTAGAGACGATCGCGCAGCGGACGCACGATCAAGCGTTCGGCGGCGTCGCCCAAGGCGGATTGGATCATCACCGCGCGCTCGGCCACGGTGAACGGGTTCTTGGTGGTGCGCGGGGTGTCGGCCGAGCCGACCAGGAAGATGACCTTGCGGGCCTTGCTCAGGGCGAGGCGGGCGACGGCGGCGTGACCGTTGTGGAACGGTTCGAAACGCCCGATGAAAACCAGGTAGTCGTAGTCCATGAGGCTCCCTCACGGTGAGTAGCCCCGGGTCTGTCCCTGGGCTTGTCGATCATGCTACGCCGATCGCGCGAAGCCGACAATGCGGTCGCGTGGTTCGCTCGCGACCCGTCCGGGATGCCGCTGCCGCGTCTACGCCTGATCCTCACATGCGCCGTCGCAAGATCGCGTATGGGGCGAATGCCGACGCGAACGGACGCGCGGCGGCGGCCCCGTCGCTAGGCGGGAGGAAGCACGTGCAATTGCAAGGCGCCCAGCAGACGCTGTTGATCACGCTCTACGCCAAGGCCCTGGACAACCGTTCGGCGCAGCCGCTGCTGCACGATGAACTGGCCGACGAGATCGTGCGCCGGATCGACTACGACTTCGGCCGCTTCCCGCTCAATACCGGCCAGATCGCCGGCATCGCCCTGCGCGCCAAGGTGCTGGACGAGTGGGCGCGCGAATGGCTGGCGCAGCATCCCGACACCATCGTGCTGCACCTGGGCTGCGGCCTGGACACGCGCGTGTTTCGGATCAATCCGCCCGCCGATCTGGACTGGATCGATATCGACTATCCGCAGGTCATCCAACTGCGTCGCGAGTTGCTGCCCGAGCGCTACGGCAGCTACCGCATGCTGGCGGTGGACGCGTCCGATCCGGACTGGCTGGCGCCGATCGCCGGCGGCCGCCCGGCGCTGGTGATCAGCGAAGGCCTGTTCCCGTATCTGGAGGAGGCCGACGCGCGCGACTTGGTGAAGCGCGTGATCGACCGCTTCCCGCGCGGCGAATGGTTGTGCGACATCTATAGCCGCTTCGCCCTGCGCCTGCTGCGGCGCTCCTGGGTCGGCCGCAGCACCGGCGCGCGCTTCGGCGATTGGGGCGTCGACGATCCGCGCGAGATGGAGGACTGGCATCCGCGCCTGACCTTCGTCGACGAGCCGCGCTTGAGCGAACGCCCCGACGTGCTGGGTCTGCCCGCGCGCCAACGCTGGGTCTACCGCGCCTACGACCGCTGGAGCTGGCTACGCCGGCTGGGGCGGCTGGCGCGCTACCGATTCTGAGGCGCGCCAACCGTCGTTACTCGCCCCGTCAACCTCATGCCGCGTTGGCGGCGCGGGTGGCCGGCGGTGTCTTGCGGAACGGAATCGCCAGACGGTTCCAGGCGTTGATCGCGATCACCGCGTAATTGAGCGCGCCCAGGTCCTGTTCGCCGAACGCGGCCAGCGCGCGCGCATAGACCGCGTCGGCGACCGGCGCGTCGGCCACGCGCGTGACCGCTTCGGTCCAGGCCAGGGCGGCGCGTTCGCGTTCGCTGAAGGGGCCTTCGTCCCACACCCGCAGCAACTGCAGGCGTTCGGCGGTTTCGCCGTGGGCCATGGCCTCGCGCGTGTGCAGCCACAGGCAGTAGGCGCAGCCGTTGATCTGCGAGGCGCGCACGTTGATCAGGTCGATCAGCGCGGTTTCCAGGCCGCTGCGTTCGACCGCGCTGTGCAGGGCGCCCAGGGCCTGGAGGCCGCTGGGCAGCAGGGTATTGGTGTCGAGACGTTGCGACATATGCGTGCTCCGGTAGGGGGAAGGCGGCGCCCGTGCCGGGCGTGTGCGGAGCAGGTTAGGATGTTCATTAGTGAAATACATTCCGACAAGGATGCAAGCGGTGATTGCATGAATGAACAACGTCTGTCCTGGGACGACTACCGTTTCATCCTCGCGGTCGGCCGCGCCGGTTCGCTCAACGGCGCGTCCAAGCGCCTGGGCGTGAGCCACCCCACGGTGTTCCGGCGCATCAACGAGATCGAACGCAAGCTCGGCGCGCGCCTGTTCGAGCGCGCGCGCGAAGGCTATGCGGCGACCGTTACCGGCGAGGAGGTGATCGCGGTCGCGGCCGAGATCGAGCAGCGCATCGAGGCCACTGAGCGCCGGCTCTCGGGCCTGGACGCGCGCCCGGCCGGCAGCTTGCGCGTGACCACGGCCGAGGCCCTGCTGAGCGGCCTGATGCCGCCGTTGCTGGCGCGGTTCCGCCAGGCCTATCCGCGCATCGTGCTGGAGCTGACCGCCGACAACGCCACCCGCGACCTCAGCCGCCGCGAAGCCGACGTGGCGCTGCGCCCCGGCGGACAACCGCCCGACAGCCTGATCGGGCGCAAGATCGCGACGATCGCGGCGGCGGTGTACCGGCCGCGAAAATTCAAACTGCGCGCGGGCGCCGACCTGGGCGAGCAAGATTGGGTGGTGCCGGACGACAGCCTGTCGCATATCGCGATGGCGCAGTGGGGGATCAAGCGCGGCTATCACGAGACCGCGGTGCTACGCAGCAACAGCCTGCTCGCGCTGCGCGACGCGGCCGCGGCCGGGATCGGCATGGCGGTATTGCCCTGCCATCTGTGCGACGGCGACAAGCGACTGGTGCGAGTCGGCGATCCGATACCGGAGCTGCGCTCGGACCTGTGGCTGCTGACCCACCCGGACCTGCGCCGCAGCGCGCGGGTCAAGGTATTCCTGGACGCCATGCGCACGGGCTTCGCGGAATTGCAGCCGCGTCTGGACGGATTGCCCGCGCGTGAGGGGTAGGAAAAATCCTACAAACGATCGAGCGCTCGGATGACGTTATCTGAGTCACGAAAAGCGCACATTGAGCTCGTCCCCGACAGCACGGCCTTAGGCACCGGCAGGACGCCGCGCCACGGAGACGGACGCCGAGACAGGAACTGTCGGAGCTGGGCCGGGGACGCCTTATTCAGAGCAAGGAAGCGCCATGTTTCGCGTCGAACTTAAGCTGCGGAACGGCAACGGAGGCAAGGCCCTGACCACCGCGATCGCGGAACTGGCGCAGGATTACCTCAGCCCCGAAGCCGCACTGGAAGCGGTGCTGCCGCTGGCGCAGCGCTACGCGGAGCAATCGCGCAATGGACTGTGGCTGCGCATCTACGACGCGCGCTCGCAGGCTGTGTTCGGCACGCTGGTCCCCTAGGCCCGCGTGAAGCCCGTGCCGCCCGGAACGTTGGACGAGCGCTCCGGGCGGCGCGGGCGCCTCTCAGGCGTTCGCGCCGCGATCCAATACGCCACGATCCAGCAAGCCGGCCGCGACCGCGCGCGCGACGTCGGCTTCCACGTCGATGTCCCAATGCAATGCGGGGGCGTCGAGCCAGGTCAGTTCATCCGGCGGCAGGCGCGCGAGCAGCGCACCGAAGCCGCGGTCGCCTTGCAGGCCACGCGCCTGCGCCATCAGTTCGCCTGACACTACCGCCGGAATGCCCGGCGCATCGCCGTGGCGGGTCGCCGCGCACTGCGAGTGCGCGCGCGTCGCGCCCGCGAGCAGCGCTTGCAGATGTTCCAACTCCAGGGCCGGTTGATCGCAGCCCAGGATCAGCACGGGCCCGGCGTGCGTAGCCAAGGCCGTTGCGCCACACCGCAAGCTACTCGCCAAGCCGAGCTCCCAATTTGGATTGAGGCAGACCTCGGCGGGCAGGTCGGCGATCGCGGCTTGCAGGGCGTCGGCCTGCGCTCCCAGCACCACCAACAGGCGCTGCGGTCCCGTCTGCGCGGCCAGGCGCACGGCGCGATGGATCAGGCGTTCGCCGTCGCGCGTCAACAGTTGCTTGGCGCGACCGAGCCGGCGGCTGCCGCCCGCGGCCAGCACCAGCGCCGCATGCGTCATGCCGGTGCGTGGCGCAGCGACTGCAGCTGCGCGGCGACGCTGAGCGCGATCGCTTCCGGGCCGTCGCCGCCGAGCTTGAGCCCGATCGGCGCGTGCAGGCGCCGCGCGAGCGCGGCGCGCGCGGCTTCGGGCAGCACCCGGAACAGGTCGTCGCGACGCTGGTGGGGCCCGAGCAGGCCGACGAATCCGATCTCGCTCGTGGCCAAGGCTTCCAGCGCTTCGCGGTCGAGTTCGAAATGATGATGCATGACCAGCACGGCGTCGTGCGGACGCGCGCTCGCCAACGCCTGCGCGGGGGGGCGCGCGATCGCGTAGTCGGCGTGCGCGGCCTGGGCGGTCCAGCGCGGGCGGCGCTCGACCACGCTGGTGATCCAGCCCAGCGAGCGCAGCAGCGGCAGCAGCGAGGCCGATTCCGGGCCGGCGCCGAACACCAGCACCGACGGCGGCCGCGCGATCTCCAGCAGCCAGGCGGTCGCGCCGCGGCCCAGCCACGAGGGCGTCGCCACCGGCAGGGTCCAAGGCTGGTGCTCGCCGCCGACGCGCACGCGCATGGCGCCGTTGAGATTGATGTCCAGGCGCAGGTCGCCGTGACCGCGCCGCCATTCGTCGACCAGCGCCGGCAGTTCGCGCAGCGCGGCCAGCGGCAGCAGGGCCAGGCGCAGGCGGCCGCGGCAGCCGATCGCCGAACCGTCGAACAGGTCCTCGTCGCTGCGGGTGTCGATGTCCATCCACTCGACCCGGCCGTAGCGCGCCGCGGTCGCGGCCAGTTCCTCGATTTCGGGCTCGATGCAGCCGCCGCTGAGCCAGCCGACCTGGCCCTCGCGCGCGCCGAACAGGGCCACCGCGCCGGGGTGCACATAGGTCGAGCCCTCGCTTTCCAGGACCACGGCCAGGCTGGCCGGGTCGCCGCGTTCCTGCGCGCGCACCGCGGCTTCCAGGGTGCCGCGCACGCCGCCGGCGGCGGGCAGGGCGGGCGCAACGGGCGGAGCGTCTGGCACGGCGAATCCCTGAGCGCGGACGACCGCCCGATCATGCGGTCTGGCCATGACGCCTGCAATGCGGGCGGCCGCAGGACAGGCGCGCTTCTTGCAGGGCGCCGGCCATGGATGGCGTAAACACGGCCGCAGGCGTATGTTCGGCTTTCCCCAGCCGCCGCGAGGGATCCATGAAACTGCATGTCAACGGCAGCGAGCACGAGGTGGACGCCCCACCCGACATGCCCCTGCTCTGGGTCCTGCGCGACCTGATGCAACTCACCGGCACCAAGTTCGGTTGCGGCATCGCCCAATGCGGCGCCTGCACCGTGCACGTCGACGGCGCCCCGCGCCGCGCCTGCGTCACCCCGGTATCGACCGTGGAAGGCAAACAGATCCTCACCATCGAAGGTCTGTCGGCCGACGGCAGCCATCCGGTGCAGCGCGCCTGGGCCGAGCTGGACGTGGTCCAGTGCGGCTACTGCCAGTCCGGTCAGATCATGTCGGCGGCGGCCTTGCTGGCCAAGGTGCCCGCGCCCACCGACACCGATATCGATCAGGCCTTGTCCGGCAACATCTGTCGCTGCGGCACCTACCCGCGCATCCGCGCGGCGGTGAAGCGCGCGGCGGGGCTCGGCAAGGCCTGAGTCGCGCGCGCGGCCGCGCGGCCGCCGCGAGCTTCGTCATTCGCAACGGAGGTGTGCCGTGAACGCTGTGCCTCAGCCTTCCCGACGTCGATTCCTCAAGGCCGGTGCCGTCCTCGGCGGCGGGCTGGTGATCGGCTTCGTGATCCCCGGTGCGCGCCGCTACGCGCTGGCTGCGCCGGCCGCCGCCAGCGCCGCCGCGCCGTTCGTACCCAATGCCTTCCTGCGCATCGGCGAAGACGACAGCGTGACCGTGCTGATCGCGCATTCGGAGATGGGCCAGGGCGTGTGGACCGGCCTGGCCATGCTGGTCGCCGAGGAACTGGACGCGGACTGGTCCAAGATCCGCGTCGAGCACGCGCCGGCCGCGCCGGCCTACGCGCACACCGCGTTCGGCCAGCAGATGACCGGCGGTTCCACCAGCACCTGGTCCGAATTCGACCGCTACCGCCAGGCCGGCGCGACCGCGCGCCAGCTGCTGGTGGCGGCGGCCGCGCAGCGCTTCGGCGTGGCCGAGGCGGACATCCGCACCGAGAACGGCGTGGTCGTGGCCGGCACGCAACGCGCGCGCTACGGCGAGCTCGCCGCCGACGCCGCGAAACTGCCGGCGCCGAAGGCCGCGCCGGTGCTCAAGGACGCCAAGGACTGGAAGATCATCGGCAAGCCGACCAAGCGCCTGGATTCGCCGGAGAAGATTACCGGGCGCGCGAAGTTCGGCATGGACGTGCAGTTCGACGGCCTGCTGACCGCGGTGGTCGCGCGCGCGCCGGTGTTCGGCGGCACCGTCAAATCCTTCGACGCCGCCGCGGCCAAGGCCGTGCCGGGCGTGCGCGACGTGGTCCAGGTGCCCAGCGGCGTGGCCGTGGTCGCCGATCATTACTGGGCCGCCAAGCAGGGCCGCGATGCGCTGAAAGTGGACTGGGACCTGGGCCCGAACGCGGGCCTGGACACGGTCAAGCTGCGCGAGGAGTTCCGCAAGCTCGCCGCCACCCCTGGCGCCGTCGCCGCGCAGGCCGGCGATGCCGCCGCCGCGCTGGCCAAGGCCGGCAAGACCCTGGACGCCGAGTACCACACGCCCTATCTCGCGCACGCGCCGATGGAGCCCCTGAACTGCACGGTCAAGATCGACGGCGACGGTTGCGAGATCTGGACCGGCACCCAGTTCCAGACCGGCGACCAGCATGCCGCCGCCGGCATCCTCGGCCTCAAGCCCGAACAGGTGCAGATCCACACCATGTTCCTGGGCGGCGGCTTCGGCCGGCGCGCCACCACCAACTCGGATTTCGTGTCCGAAGCGGTGCAGGTCGCCAAGGCCGCGGGCAAGCCGGTCAAGACGGTGTGGTCGCGCGAGGACGATGTGCGCGGCGGCTACTACCGGCCGATGTACCTGCAGCAGGCGCGCATCGCGGTCGACGCGCAGGGCTATCCGGTGGCCTGGCAGCATCGCCTGGTCGGCCAGTCCATCATCGGCGGCACGCCGTTCGAGGCGCTGATGGTCAAGAACGGCGTGGACGCGACCTCGGTGGAGGGCGTGTCCGATTCGCCGTACCTGAAGGACATCCCCGACCACCGCGTCGAACTGCATTCGCCCAAGACCGGCATCCCGGTGCTGTGGTGGCGTTCGGTCGGGCATAGCTACAACGCCTTCGTGATGGAAAGCCTGATCGACGAGCTCGCGCATGCGGCGAAAAAGGATCCGGTCGAATACCGGCGCGCGCTGCTCAAGTCGCATCCGCGTCACCTGGCCGCGCTGAACCTGGCCGCCGAGAAAGCCGGCTGGAGCACGCCGGCCGCGCAAGGGCGCGGGCGCGGCGTCGCCGTACACGAATCCTTCGGCAGTTTCCTGGCTCAGATCGCCGAAGTCTCGGCGGAGAACGGCGCGATCCGCGTGCATCGGGTGGTGTGCGCGATCGACTGCGGCCTGGCGGTGAACCCGGAAGGCGTGCGCGCGCAGATGGAATCGGGCATCGCCTTCGGCCTGGGCGCGGCGCTGCACAGCGCGCTGAGTTTCCAGGACGGGCGCGTGCAGCAGTCCAACTATCACGACTACCAGGTGCTGCGCCTCAACGAGATGCCGCAGGTCGAGGTTCACATCGTGCCCAGCACCGAACGCATGGGCGGCGCCGGCGAACCGGGCACGGCGCCGATCGCGCCGGCGGTCGCCAACGCGGTGTTCGCCCTGACCGGGCAGCGCCTGCGCGAACTGCCGCTGCGGCTCAAGGCCTGAGGAGGACGACGACATGCGCATCCTGCTGATCTGCGGTGTGGTCCTCGCGCTCGCCGCCTGCGGTCCGCGCCCCAGCCCCGAGCAACGCGAAAAAGCGTTGGTCGCGTTCGCCACCGTGCAGAAGGTGTTCCAGCATCCGCGTTGCCAGAACTGCCACATCCCCGGCGATCAGCCGCTGCAGTTCGACAACGGCCAACCGCACGCGATGGGCGTGGTGCGCGGCCCAGAGGGCAAGGGCGCGGTCGGCCTGCCCTGCGCGACCTGTCACGGCGAGAAGAACCTGCCCGCCAGCTACGGCCCCAACGCGCCGCCGGGCGCGCCGCATTGGCAGCTGCCGCCGCCGGATCGCAAGATGGCCTGGATCGGTTTGCCGCCCAAGCAGCTGTGCGAAATGATCCAGGACCAGAAGCGCAACGGCGGCCGCGACTTCGCCGCCCTGCTCAAGCACGTCAGCGAGGACAAGCTGGTGCTATGGGGCTGGGAGCCCGGCGGCAACCGCCTGCCGGTGCCGGTGCCGCACGACGAGTTCGTGGCTCAGTTCAAACTCTGGGCCGATGCCGGCGGTCCGTGTCCGGCGGCGTAGCCACTCGGTTGCCGGAACCGCTTTGCTTCCTGTGGGAGCGGCGTAAGCCGCGATCGCGGCCGCATCGTCGCTTCATTGCCATCGCGGCTTACGCCGCTCCCACAGGGTAGTACCTGGCAAGAGGGGCTCGTACGCCTCTGAGTTCGCTGCAACCCGGCACCCGCAGGTGCCGCCTGCCGCCGAACGTTTCCAGCATCGTCCCGCGAATCGAGGCCCGCGCTTCGCGGCGCGGGCCTCGTCGTATCAGGTCGCGGGCATCGCCTTAGGAGCGTCCTCGCCCTCCCGATGCAACCACCGATACAACACCGGCAACACCAGCAAGGTCAGCAGCGTCGAAGACACGATGCCGCCGATCACCACCGTCGCCAGCGGCCGCTGCACTTCCGAACCGGCGCCGACGTTGAAGGCCATCGGCAGAAAGCCCAGCGAGGCCACCAGCGCCGTCATCAACACCGGACGCAAGCGTCCCAAGGCGCCGTCGACGATGGCGTCGTCGAGGCGGTCGCCCTGCTCGCGCAGCTTGCGGATGAAGGCGATCATCACCAGGCCGTTGAGCACCGCCACGCCCGATAGCGCGATGAAGCCCACGCCGGCCGAGATCGACAGCGGTATCCCGCGCAGCGCCAGCGCGATCACGCCGCCGGTCAGCGCCAACGGCACGCCGCTGAACACGATGGCTGCGTCCTTGGCCGAACCGAAGGCCCAGAACAGCAGGGCGAAAATGATCGCCAGCGTCACCGGCACCACGATCGCCAGGCGCTGGCTGGCCGATATCAACTGCTCGAAGGTACCGCCGTAGTCGATCCAGTAGCCGGTCGGCAGCTCGACCTGGGTCGCCACGCGTTGGCGCAGGTCGCCGACGAAGCCGCCCAGGTCGCGGCCGCGCACGTTGGCGGTGATCACCACGCGGCGCTTGCCGTTTTCGCGATTGATCTGGTTCGGCCCCAGGGTGGTCTCGATCTTCGCCACCTCGCGCAGCGGCACCGTCTGCGGCGCGCCGGACATCCACGCGGCGGCGCGGCTGGACTCGTCGACGTTGTCGTTGCCGGCCAACGGGATGGGCAGGTCCTGCAGAGCCGCCGGATCCTGGCGCAGACGCTCGGGCAGGCGAACCACGATGTCGAAGCGACGATCGCCTTCGAACAGCTGGCCGGCCACTTCGCCGCCCACCGCCGTCGCCACCGTGTCCTGCACCGCGCCGGGATTGAGGCCGTAACGCACCAGCGCCTGCCGGTCCGGCACGATCGTCAGCAAGGGCAAGCCGGTCGCCTGTTCCAGCTTGACGTCGGCGGCGCCGGGTACCGCTTTGGCCACCTCCTCGATGCGCCGGCCGACTTCGACCAAGCGATCCAGGTCGTCGCCATAGAGTTTGATCGCCACGTCGGCGCGCACGCCCGAGATCAGCTCGTTCATGCGCATCTGGATCGGCTGGGTGAACTCGTAGTTGTTGCCCGGCAATTGCTTGACCGCCGCTTCGATCTCGGCGACCAGCTGCGCCTTGGATTTGCGCGGGTTCGGCCATTGCTCGCGCGGCTTGAGCATCAGGAAGGTGTCGGCGACCGAGGGCGGCATCGGATCGGTCGCGACCTCGGCGGTGCCGAGTTTTCCGAACACGCGCTCCACCTCCGGAAACTGCTTGATGCGCGCTTCCAGGGTGGCCTGCATCTTGATCGCCTGTTCCAGGCTGGTGCCCGGAATGCGCATCGCATGCATGGCGATATCGCCCTCGTCCAGGCTGGGAATGAACTCCGAGCCCAACCGCGTCGCCAGCAGGCCGCACAAGGCGATGCCGGCCAGCGCGCCGCCGATCACCCAGGCGCGGCGACGCAAGGCCCAGGCCAGTGCGGGTTCGTAGGCCTGGCGCGACCAGCGCATCAGCCGGGTTTCCTTTTCCTCGACGCGGCCGCGCAGGAACAGGGCGATGGACGCCGGCACGAAGGTCAGGCACAGCAGCATCGCGCCGGTCAGCGCCAGCACCACGGTGATGGCCATCGGGTGGAACATTTTCCCCTCGACGCCGGTGAGAGCGAAGATCGGCAGATACACCGCGGTGATGATGCCCAGGCCGAACAGGCTGGGTCGGATCACCTCGGCGGTCGCCGACGCGGTCGTATCCAGCCGTTCCTCGTCGCTGAGCGGGCGTTGCAGCGCATGCTGCAGTTCGCCGAAGCGGCGCAGGCAGTTCTCGATGATGATGACCGCGCCATCCACGATCAGGCCGAAGTCGAGCGCGCCCAGGCTCATCAGATTGCCCGACACGCCGCCGCGGACCATGCCGGTCATCGTGAACAGCATCGCCAAGGGGATGACCGCGGCGGTGATCAAGGCCGCGCGGAAATTGCCCAGCAACAGGAACAACACCACGATCACCAGCAAGGCGCCTTCGATCAAGTTCTTGGCCACCGTCTTGATGGTGCGATCGACCAGCGCGGTGCGGTCGTACACCGGCGCGGCCGACACACCGGCCGGCAGGCTTTTGTTGGCCACGGCCAGTTTTTCGGCGGCGGCCTGGGCCACTTCGCGGCTGTTGGCGCCGATCAGCATGAACGCCGTGCCCAGCACCACCTCGCGGCCGTTCTGGGTCGCCGCGCCGTTGCGCAGCTCCGGGCCTTCGCCGACCTCGGCCACGTCTCGCACGCGGATCGGCACGCCGTCGCGACGGTCCAGCACGATGTCGCGGATCGCATCGAGATCGGCGACCTGGCCCGGCGCGCGCACCAGGAACTGTTGGCCGTTGCGTTCGATGTAGCCGGCGCCGACGTTCTGATTGTTGGCCGCGACGGCCGCGACCACGTCGTGCAGGGTGAATCCCAGCGCCACCAGCCGCGCCGGGTCGGGCGTGATGTGGATCTGGCGGGCGTAGCCGCCGATGGTGTTGACCTCGGTCACGCCGGGCGTATTGCGCAACTGCGGCCGCACCACCCAGTCCTGCAAGGTGCGCAGGTCGGTCGCGGTCCAGGGCGTGCCGTCCTTCTTGCGCGCATCGGGCTTGGCATCGACCGTGTACATGAAGATCTCGCCCATGCCGGTGGCGACGGGGCCCATCTGCGGCTCCAGTTCGGCCGGCAGCTGCGATTTCACCTGCTGGATGCGCTCGGCGACCTGTTGGCGGGCGAAGAACAGGTCGGTGCCGTCCTTGAACACCACCGTGACCTGCGACAGGCCGTAGCGGGAAATCGAGCGCGTGTAGTCCAGGCCCGGCAGTCCGGCCAGCGTGGTTTCGATGGGGAAGGTCACCCGCTGTTCGGATTCCAGCGGCGAGTAACCGGGCGTCTCGGTGTTGATCTGCACCTGGACGTTGGTGATGTCGGGCGTGGCGTCGATCGGCAGCTTGGTGAAGCTCCAGACGCCCACGCCGATCAGCGCCGACGTCAGCGCGATCATCAGCCATCGGTGCGCGATGGCGAAGCGAATGATTTTCTCGAGCATGAATGTTTCCTCGGTATTCGGGTGGGCCGCGCATCGCGAACGACGCGGCGGCGTGCGCCGGACCGCTGGCCGACAGGCCTGGCGGACCGTTGCGCCCTCAGTGGTCGTGGGAAGCGCCGGACTTCTCGATGTCCGCCTTCACCACGTAGCTCTGCTCGACCACCACCTGATCGCCGGCTTTCAGCCCTGAAAGCACCTCCACCCGTTGCGCGTCGCGCTTGCCCAGTTCGACCGGCCGCACTTCGTAGACGTCGCCGTGGCGGATGAACACCGCATCCCAATCGCGGAAGGTCTGCAGCGCCGCCAGCGGCACCACCAACTGGGCCGGCTGGCGCTCCACCGTGATGCGCGCCTTGACCGCCGAACCCGGCCGCCACAGGCCGTCGGCGTTGGCGATGGTCGCGCGCGCCACGGTGCTCTGGCTGGCGGTGGCGGTGCCGGGCAGCACGCGTTCCAGCGTGGTGTCGGCGGTGACGCCGTCGCTCATGCGGGTCACGGTGACCGGCACGCCGGCCTGGATGTGTTGGGCATCGGCGCCGAACACGTGCAGGTCGACCCACAGCGAAGACAGGTCGGCGACTTCGAACAGCGCCGCGCCTTCGCCGGCCACCGAGCCGACCGCGGCGTTGCGCGCGAGCACCACGCCGGCGATCGGCGAGGCGACGGTGTAGGTGGTCAGGCTCAGGTTGCTTTCGATGCTGGCCAGCGGCTGGCCGGCGCGCACCTGGTCGCCGACGTTCGCGTTCAAGCGCCGCACCGGACCGGGGAAGCGCGCCGCCACCTTGGCGACCCGCCCCTCGACCGGAGTGAGCAAGCCTTGGACTTCGTGCTCGTCGGCGATTACGCCGGCCGCGGCCGGCGCGACGCGGATGCCGGCGTCGTGCGCGACCTTGGCCGCGATCTGGGTCCGCCCCTCGTAACTGGGATAGGCCCAACGCAAGGCCGTGCCGGCGATGCGGGCCGTCACTTCGACGTCGAACGAATGCGGTTCGCCGACGACGCTGGCGGCCATCAGGCTGCCGTCCGCCTGGGGCTTCAAGACATGGGTCTCGGCGACGCCGCCCAGACGCTTGAGCCGGACCTCGACGCTGCCGGCGGACGCCGGCAGCGGTTTGCCGTCGCGGTACAGCCAGGCCTGGTACTTCGGCGGCGTGCCGTCCTCGGCGATCGCCAACTCCACGGCATAGCCGTTGCTTTCCAGCACGCGGCCGCCGTGCTCGCCCTTGCGCGGCGCTTCGGCCTCGGCATGCGCGTCGCCTTCGTCGTGGGCGTGCTCGGCCGGCGCGGACGGATCGCCGCCGCAGGCGGCCAGCAGCAGGGTCAAGGCCAGTGCGGCGCTGAAGTGAGAGATCTTCACGGGGCGGTTCCTTGTGCGGTGGAGGCGGCCGGAGCGGCGACGAAGGCCTCGCCGGTGAGCCTCTGGATTTCGATCAGGGCGCGCTGCGCTTCGAGCGCGGCCTCCAATTGCTGCTTGCGCCCATTGGTGCGCTCGGACTGCAGCTGCGCCCATTCGAGGTAGCTGATGGCGCCCGCGCGGTAAGCGCGTTCGGCCGCGGCTTCGGCGCGCGCGAGCTTGGGCAGCACGTCGTCGTTGAGGCGTCGCACCTCGAGCGCGGCGACCTGGTAGCGGCCGTGCGCATCGGCCAGGGTCGAATACAGCGACATGCCCTGGGCTTCGCGTTCGATCCCCAGCATCGCCAGCTCGGCTTCGGCGGCGCGGATATCGGGAGCGGCGCGACGCGACGCGCCCAGGGGCAGGGCCACGCTGCCCAGCAGTGCCTGGTCGCCGGTCTCCTGCAGGCGGCGCAGGCCGAACTGCCATTCCAGATCCGGCGTCGCCTGGGTGCGCGCGAGCTGCAGCCGCGCCTCGCGGATGCGGCCCTCGTCGGCGAAGCGCGCGATCTCCGGGCTGCGCTGCAGCAGCTCGGCGAGCGCGTCGAAGTCCTGGATCGCCGGCAACGTCAGAGGATCGCCGGCGGCGGCGGCGAAGCCCGGATCGCGCTCGCCCCACAGCGCCGCCAGATGCCGGCGCGCGGCGAGCCGACGCTGCGAGGCGCGTTCGCGCTCGAGTTCGGCGCGCGCCAGCGCCGCCTGCGCGGTCAGCACCACCGATTCCGGCGAGGCGCCGGCCTGCAGGCGCTGGCGCGCCGCGGCGACGGTCCGTTGGCGCTGGCCGATGTCGAGTTCGGCGATCGCGTGTTGGCGCTGCGCGGCGACGATATTCAGGTAGCGGCGCGCCGCTTCGGCCAACAGATCCAGGCGCCGGCTTTCGCGTTCGACCGCGAGCGCGTCGATGCGGCTTTGCGCGAGCGTGCGTCGCGCGTCGAGCTTGCCGCCGCGTTCGAACACCGAGGCCAGGGTCAGCGACAGCTCGGCGCCGCGCAGGCCGCTGAACTCGCCGCTGCCGAACGCGTTCTCCAGCGTCGCGCCGGCGGTCAGCGCCGGGCGTTGGCCGGCGCGGTCGAGTTCGGCCGCGAGCGCGTCGCGGCGGCCGCCGAACAGGCGCAGGTCGGGGTGGGTGGCGTCGATGCGCGCGAGCGCATCGTCGAGGGTGAACGCCGCCGCGCGAGCGGGTGCGGCGGCAGGTGCGGCGACTGAAGCAGGGGGCGACGATTGCGCTTGTGCCGGAAAGCACAGCGCAGCCGCCAGGACGGCCGAAGCCGCTGGACGCAACCACATGGGGACGTACTCCGAATCGGGACAGGAAGGTGCGGCCGGCACAGCCGGCGTAAACCTCAGCCCGCGATCGGGGGACGGAACGGTACCGGCTGCGGTGCCGGTACGAAGGCGAACGCGCGCGGCGGCATCGGCGCGCGCGCGTCGGGCGCGAGCATGCGCAATTCGTAGCGCGGCAGCATCGCGGCCTGTTGGCCGCAGCAGTGGCTCAGGTGCCAGCGGTTGTCGTTGTCGTCGCCGGCGCCGGGCTTGCCCGGCGGATGGTCGTGGCCGTGCTCGCCCAGGTTGGATTCGCTCTGGGCGTCGAGCGCCGCGATCTCGCGCGCTTCCTCGGCGAAGGCCAGCGCCGGCCGGACCACGGCCATCGTCATGAGCAGGCCGAAGACCAGGCAGCGCAGGATCGAGGACAGGGGCGGCAGGCCGTACATGAGCGCTAGGGTACGGGCCCGGTGCGGCGATACACAATTGCGCCGACCCGGCACAGTGGGTGCCGCACGGCCGTCACATGCGCTGGCCAGACTGCGCGCCTCGTCTACAGGGGGCGTGCCATGAAGTGGGTTCGGAGCTGTGCGGTCGTCGCCGCGCTGGCGTGCCTGGCCGCGTGCGGCGGCGAACGGCCGCCGCAGAGCCTGCAGGCCTCCTCGTCGCTGGAGGTGGCGCCGGCGCGCCCGGCCCTGGCCAGCCTGGACGCGCAGCGTTTGCGCACGCTGGCCGCGCAGGCCCTGCGCAGCCAGCGCATGTACGCGCCGGCCGGCGACAACGCGGTCGAGTACTACCTGGCCTTGCGCGACAAACAGCCCGGCGAGGCCGCCGTCGCCAGCGCCTTGCAGGAGCTGCAGCCCTACGTGCTGATCGCCGGCGAGCAAGCCCTGGCCGGCGGCGAGCTGAACGAAGCGCAACGCATGCTGGATCTGCTGGCGCGGGTGGACGCGCAGGCGCCCGCGCTGCCGCGCCTGCGCGAGAGCCTGCTGGCGGCGCGCGCCGCGCAAGTCGAACAGATCCAGCGCATGGACGCGCAGCAGGCCGAGCAACTGCGGTTGGCGCAACAGCGCGCGCTCGTATCGGCGAACCCGGTCAAACCGCCGCCGTCCGCGTCCGCGTCCGTATCCACGCCTGCACCCGCGCCCGTTGCGCCGCCGCCCGTGGCGACGCCGAGCGCGGCCGCAGCGCAGATCGCCGCCGCCGAACCGATCGCGATCGCGCCGCTGGCGCCGCCCGCTGCGCGCAATGCAGCGCCCGCCACACGCCCGTTGCCGCGCCTGATCAGCGATTCCGCGCCGCGCTATCCGCTCAGCGCGCTCAATCGACGCATCGAGGGCAGCGTGCAGATCGCCTTCGTGATCCAGCCCGACGGCAGCGTGACCGCGGTGCGCCTGTTGTCGTCGACGCCGCCGGGCGTGTTCGACGAAGCCGCGTTGGCCGCGGTCTCGCGCTGGCGCTTCGAGGCCGGCGGCGAGCGCGTACCGACCAGCCGCACCCTGAGCTTCCGCCTGCCCAAGGGCTGAGCCGGCGCCGTGACGCCGGTGCTGGCGGCTCGCCGGGGCGGCAGCGCACAATGCGGCGATGACTACCGCCACCGCCCCCCTGCTGGACACCGTCGAACACGAAACCGGCCCGGCGCCGGCCTGGACCGTGCTGTGGTTGCACGGGCTGGGCGCCGACGGCAACGATTTCGCACCCATCGTGCCCGAGCTGCTGCGCCCCGACTGGCCGGCGCTGCGCTTCGTGTTCCCGCACGCGCCGGTGCGCGCGGTCACCATCAACAACGGCGTGCGCATGCGCGCCTGGTACGACATCCGCGATTTCAGCGATCTCAACCACCGCGCCGACGAAACCGGCGTCGACGAATCGGTGGCCCAGATCGAGGCCCTGATCGCGCGCGAGGCCGAGCGCGGCGTGCCGGCCTCGCGGGTGCTGCTGGCCGGCTTCTCGCAAGGCGGCGCGGTGGCCCTGGCCGCGGGCCTGCGCCGCGTGCAGCCGCTGGCCGGTCTGATCGCGCTGTCGACCTATCTGCCGATGCCCGATCGCCTGGCGCGCGAGGCCCAGGATGCGGCGCGTTCGCAGCCGCTGTTCATGGCCCACGGCAGCTACGACCCGGTGGTGCCCTTCGCCGCCGGCGAAGTCAGCGCCGCGCGCCTGCGCGCGCTCGGCCTGAGCCCGGACTGGCACGCCTATCCGATGGCACACCAGGTCTGCCTGGAGGAAATCCGCGACCTCGGCGACTGGATGTCGCGGCGCTTCGCGGCCTGAACATGAGCGCCTCCGGCAGCGAGCGCGAACCCTGGCTGCCGGACCTGTGCCGCCTGCCGCGGCTGGTGGTGATGCTGAGCATGGCCGAGCTGATCGTGGTCGTGCTGGCGCTGGCGCCCGACGGCGGCGCGCCCTGGGATTGGCAGCGCTTCGTCTCCGGCAGCACCTTCGCCCTGTGGCTGGCGCTGACCGTGTCGGTGCTGCTGTGCGTGTCGCGCGAACGCCTGCTGCGTCTGCCGGCCAGCCTGGGCGGCGTGATCGCGACCGCGGCGGCGGCGCTGCTGGGCGCCACCTTCGCCGCGATCACCCATTCGATCGACCACGCCGTCGGCGCCAGCCTGGTGCCGCCCGGGGTGACGCTGGCGCGTTTCAGCCTGGGCACCGCGGCGGTGACCATGCTCGCGGTCGGCGTGGTGCTGCGCTATCTCTACGTCAACGACGGTTGGAAGGCGCAGGTGCGCGCCAGCGCGCGCGCCGAGGTCGACGCGCTGCAGGCGCGGATCAAGCCGCACTTCCTCTTCAACAGCATGAACACCATCGCCGGCCTGGTGCGCAGCGACCCGGTGGTGGCCGAGCGCGCGGTGCTCGACCTGTCGGACCTGTTCCGCGCCGCGCTCGGCGCCGGCGAGTCCGACTCCAGCCTGGCCGAGGAGGTCGAGCTGGCCGAGCGCTACCTGGCGATCGAACAACTGCGCCTGGGCGACCGGCTGCGGGTGGAGTGGCGCAAGCACGAGCCGCTGCCCTGGACCCTGCCGATGCCGCGCCTGGTGCTGCAGCCGCTGGTCGAGAACGCGGTCCTGCACGGCATCTCGCGCCTGTCCGGCGGCGGCACCCTGGAAATCGAGCTGGCCGTCAGCGGGCCGATGCTGGCCCTGCGGGTGCGCAATCCGGCCCCGGCGCCGGCCGAAGGCCCCGGCAACGGCACCCGCCACGCCCAGCGCAGCATCGGCCAGCGCCTGCGCTACGCCTATGGCCCGCAGGCACGGATGACCGCGGGCTGGGCCGAGGACTACTATCTGTGCGAACTGCACGTGCCGACTGGGGTGGAGGCGCTGTACCGATGAAGGGCGCAATGAGGATAGTCATTGCCGACGACGAGCCGCTGGCGCGCGAGCGCCTGCGCGCGCTGCTGGCCGAGCAGCACGGCGTCGAGGTCGTGGCCGAAGCGGCCGACGGCCAGCACGCCTTGCACGCCTGCGCCGAACATCAGCCGGACCTGGTGCTGCTGGACATCGCCATGCCCGGCATCGACGGCCTGGAGGCGGCGCGCCATTTGGCCGCGTTCGAGCCGCGCCCGGCGGTGGTGTTCTGCACCGCCTACGACGCGCACGCGCTGTCGGCCTTCGAGGCCGAGGCGATCGACTACCTGGTCAAGCCGGTGCGCGCCGAACGCCTGAGCGCCGCGCTGGAGCGCGTGCGCACCTTCGCCGCCGGCCGCGAGCGCGGCGGCGAGGTCGCGCCGGGCCAGCGCCGCACCCACCTGTGCGCACGCCTGCGCGGCAGCCTGCGCCTGATCCCGATCGAGGACGTGCACTACCTGCATGCCGAAGAGAAGTACGTGATCGTCCACCACGCGCGCGGCGAGGACCTGATCGAGGAATCGCTGAAGTCGCTGGAAGACGAGTTCGGCGAGCGCTTCGTGCGCATCCACCGCAACTGCCTGGTCGCCCGCCACGAGATCGTCGAACTCAAACGCTGCCCCGACGGCCACGTCCAGGCGGTGCTGCGCCACGGCAAGCAGCCGCTGGAAGTCAGCCGGCGCTGCGTGTCGGCGCTGCGGGAGACGTTGAAGCATCTGTAAGGGGCGGCGCCGCTCCGGCGAGGGTCGCGGGAATTCGCGACTCAAACGCCGTCCGTGACTGCAGGCGCCGCCCTTATCTTCGGAAGCTGTAGCTCAGGAGCCGCCCGTGGCTCCGGCAGGCGTTCGTGGTGAGCCCGTCGAGCCATGAGCGGCGGGTCTGCGTTGCTGCAAAGCAAATCCCCCTCAATCCCCCTTTTTCAAAGGGGGAGGTCAAGCAGGGCTGCTTCGAGTGCTGTTCGTGGTGAGCCCGGAGAACCATGAGCGGCGGGCCTGCGCCGTTGCAAAGCAAATCCCCCTCAATCCCCCTTTTTTCAAAGGGGGAGGCGCATACGTTGGTGGTGGATGGCGCCGCCTTCTCCCCGCTTTTGCGGTTCCCCCCTTTGAAAAAGGGGGGCTAGGGGGGATTTGCTTCTAAAATTCCCCCATGACCCGTCTCCGCATCGCCACCCGTAAAAGCCCGCTCGCCCTGTGGCAGACCGAGCACGTCGCCGCCCGCCTGCGCGCCGCCCACCCCGGACTGGAGGTGGTGCTGGTGCCGATGAGTACCCGCGGCGACGAGGTGCTGGACCGCTCGCTGGCCGCGATCGGCGGCAAGGGCCTGTTCCTGAAGGAGCTGGAAGTGGCGATGCAACGGGGCGAAGCCGATTGCGCCGTGCATTCGCTCAAGGACGTGCCGATGGAACTGGAGCCGGGTTTCGCCCTGCCCGCGATCCTGGAGCGCGCCGACTACGCCGACGCCTTCGTCAGCCCGCATTACCCGCATATCGGCGCCCTGCCGCAGGGCGCGCGCGTGGGCACGTCCTCGCTGCGCCGCCAGACCCAGCTGCGCGCGCTGCGCCCGGATCTGCAACTGCTGGACCTGCGCGGCAACGTCAACACCCGCCTGGCCAAGCTGGACGCCGGCGAGTACGACGCGATCGTGCTCGCGGTCGCCGGCCTGGAACGCCTGGGCTTGGGCGCGCGCGTGCGCGAACGCCTGCAGGCGCCGCAGTGGCTGCCGGCGCCGGCGCAGGGCGCGATCGCGATCGAATGCCACAGCGACCATCTGGCCACGCGCGCCTTGTGCGCCGCGCTGGATCACGCCGACACCCGCACCTGCGTCGAGGCCGAGCGTGCCATGAACCGCGCCCTGCACGGCAGCTGCCACGTGCCGGTGGCGGCGCACGCGCGCCTGGACGGCGAGCACCTGCGCCTGGACGGCCTGGTCGGCGCCGCCGACGGCCGGCAGGTGCGCGCTCACGGCGAAGGCCGCGGCGACGCCCCCGAATGCCTGGGTCTGGAAGTCGCGCAAGCCCTGCTCGCGCAAGGCGCCGGCGATTTCATAAAAGCGGTGATTCGGGATTAGGGATTCGGGATTCGTAGAGCGGGTGGATTGGGCTTATTACCGAATCTCCAATCTCCAATGCCGAATCCCGGCCTCAAAACCGCCGCCGCAGCTCGATCGAACTCTCCGCCGATTCGCTGCCGCCGCCGCCGTTGGAATCGTGGCGTATCGCGAAATCGGTCTCGAGCGTCCAATCCGGCCACAACGCCACGTCCAGCCGCACCGACTGCTTGACGAAGGTGTCGCCGCGTCCGCTCTCGACGAACACGCGCTGGGTCCAACGCGCGCGATCGCCGATCTTCTGCCCGAAGTTGAGTTCGCCGCGCATCACCGCGCCCGGGCGGTTGATGCCGTCGTCGTACAGCGGCGCCAGCCGATAGCCGGCGCCGAACTGCAGGCCGAGCTGGGTCGGACCGTCGCGCAGCACCTGCAGGCCATACCGGGTGCCGATGCGGAAATCGTTGGAATAAGCGCCGCGGCTTTCGCGCGCGGCGGCCGGTGCGCTCAGGCCGATGTAGCGCTGCGAACCCGGCAGGCGCAGCGGTCGGCGCGATGGGGTCGCGGGCGCGGCGAGATCGCGCGCCTGCGACGGCGGTGGCGCCAACGCCAGCCGCCATTCCTCGTCGCCGCAGCGTGTCGAAAAGCAGTACAGCCGCATCTGCGCCGGATCGCTAGCGAGCGCCATCAGCGTGGGGTCGCCGGAGACCGGCAGGGTCGGCAATGTGAGGAGGGGGCCGCCCAACAGGGCGAGCCCGAACAAGCCGGACATCGTCGTGAACAGGGCCAAATAGGTGCCAAGATGATGCCATGGAAACGATTACAGTCCCAAGACCCCGGCTGAACCGCTGTCGCGACCGCGTCAGAACGCGGTCGCAGCCTCAGTAATACAGCGTGACCAGGTGCCGGGCCTGGGCGAAGAACAGCCAGCGTTCGACCAGCGCGCCCAGCAGCGCGGCGGCCGCCGCCAGCGGGAACGCGAGCCAGGCCGCGCCCGGCCACAGCCATACCAGCAGCGCCGCCAGCAGCGGCACGGCCGCGAACGCGAGCACCGCGATCAGGCGCAACTTGCGCGCGTGCTTGCGCGCGAGCACGTAGCCCATTTCGCGGGTCAGATAGTTGTCTTCGGTATGCGGACGCTCGAACACGCTGAGCTCGCGGCCGGGCAGGCCGACCGCATCGGCGCGAGTGACGGTGAGCGGGGTGGTGTCGATCGCGCGCCAGTAGCGCAGCTTCATCGCGGCCGTTGTCAGCGCCAGCACGCCCAGGGCCAGCGCGAGATAGCGCAGGGTCGGCGCGGGCAGGCCGTAGCGAGTGGTGGCGACGGCCAGGCTCGCGAGCAGGGCCCAGCCGGTGAGCAGGGCGAAGCCGAGATAGACCGGCACCACCAGGCGATGGCGCCAGGCCGGAATCGGCGGCAGCGAGGCGTAGATCATCGCCGTGCAGACCACGGTCAGCAGCGCCAGCAGGGCCAGCGCCGCGCCGGCCACACGTCCCCAGCTCGCCAACCGCGCGAGCGCGTCGGCATCGCCGCCCGCGGCGTTCCACACCAGCGCCGCCAGCGCCAGCGCGGGCAGGAAGGTCGCCAGCGACAGCACGCCTTCGCGCGACAGCCATGACGTGCGCCACTGCGAGAACGCGCGCCAGGCGCGCAGCGGCTTGCCCAGGTGGAAGGTGGACGCGAGCAGGCCGATTACGCTGAGCAGCAAACCCAGCGCCAGCGTCAGCAGCGCCAGCGTCGTGATCGAACCGGCGCCGGCTTCGCCATAGGACAGCGCCTGCAGGCGCGAGCTCGCGATCAGGGCGCCCAGCCAGGCGAGCAGCCCATAGCCCGCGCCGGACAAGGTGGTGAACAGGATGACCGAGAAGGCGGGATGCATCAGTGGACCGGCGTTCGGCGGAACGATTGGGTGGGAAGTAAGGCCGGCGACGGGCGCGCGCGACCGTTCGTACCGACGAGCGCGCGGCGGAACATCGGCCTCATCGAGACAACACTCTGTCCAGCCAACGCAGCACCGGCGGCAGCGCGGCGGCGTCGAGTGTTTCCTCGGGCGCTGTCGGCATGGCGGCGGTTTCGCCCGCGCGCCGTGGCCGCGGCGGCAGATACTGGTTGGTCGGCTTGTAGCCCAGTTCCGGCATCAGGTCGACGCCGCCGCGCGCGGCGACCAATTGCGAGACCTTGGAGTCCGGATCGCCGAGGTCGCCGAAGTGGCGCGCGCGGGTCGGGCAGGCCTGCACGCAGGCCGGTTGGCGCTCGGCTTCTTCCAGGTGTTCGTTGTAGATGCGGTCGATGCACAGCGTGCATTTCTTCATCACGCCTTCGACCGGGCTGTACTCGCGCGCGCCGTAGGGGCAGGCCCAGGAGCACAGCTTGCAGCCGATGCACTTGTCCTCGTCGACCAGCACGATGCCGTCCTCGGCGCGCTTGTAGCTGGCGCCGGTCGGGCACACGGTCACGCAGGCCGGGGTTTCGCAGTGCAGGCAGGAGCGCGGGAAGTGCAGGGTCATCGCCGGCTGCGGGGCCACCGCCTCGGCGCCACCACCACAGCCGCCCGATGCCGGCTCCGCCGCCACCTCGTAACTGTGCACGCGGTTGAACCACACGCCGGTGGGGTCCTTGCCGTAGGGCTGCTCGTCGGTCAGCGGGCCGGCGAAGCCGCCCGCGTTCCATTCCTTGCAGCTCACCGCGCAGGCATGGCAGCCCACGCAGGTGTCCAGGTCGATCACCAGACCCATCTTCTTCTTGCCCGGCGGCGGCAGGGCGGTCACCGTTTGCGCCCCGTGCTGATCAGCCACACGCCCAACGCGAACAGCGCGATGCCGAAGCTCACGCTGGGCAGCAGGCCCATCAGCACCGGCGTCAGCGAATCGTGGCCGGCGACGCTGCCGACCGGGTCGAAGATGCCGGCGCCGATCAGGACCACCAGCGCGAAGCTCAGCGCCACGCAGCACCAGCCGACCAGCATGCGGAAGGATCGTTTCATCGGGACGCCTTGTTACGGAATTCCGCGCCGTAGCGCAGCGGTCGGTTGTCGGCCTCGCCAAGTTGCAGCGGCGGGAACTGCGGCGCGCTCTCGCCGACGGGCTCGACGCGTTCGATGCGCACGCGCAGGTCGAACCACGCCGCCTGGCCGGTGACCGGGTCGGCGTTGGCGTAGTCGCCGCGCGGGGTGATGTCGGAAATCAGGTGGTTGAGCAGGAAACCCTTGCGGCCTTCAGGCGCGTCCTTGGCCAGGCGCCAGGCGCCCTTGCGCTTGCCGATCGCGTTCCAGGTCCAGACCGTGTCGGGTTGCACGTTGCCGGCGAACTTCGCCTGCGCCGTGATCCGCCCGTGGTGCGACTCCACCGCGATCCAGTCCTCGTCGGCGATGCCGTGGCGCGCGCCGGTGTCCGGATGCAGGTAGAGATAATTGCGCGCGGTGATCTGACGCAGCCAGGCGTTCTGCGAACCCCAGGCGTGGTACATGAACATCGGTCGCTGGGTGACCGCGCTGAGCGGATAGCGACTGGCCGAATCGGCGACCTGCGCGCCCTCGAAGGGCTCGTACCAGATCGGCAGCGGGTCGAAGTAGGTCGCCACGCGCTCGCGGTGTTGCTCGGGCGGCTGGCGCTCGCCATGGCCCTGCGCGGCCAGACGGAACTTCTGCAAGGTCTCGGAGTAAAGCTGCAGCACGATCGGGTCGGCATGGCCGATGAAGCCCATCTTCTGCGCCCAGTCCAGATAACCGCGGTTGGCCATCTTGAAATAGCGCGCGTGCTCCGGAATCGGGCTGCGCCAGAAACCGCCGTGCTCGATGTAGCGGTCCAGCTGCTGCGGATTCGGCGGACCCTTGGCTTCGAGATCGCCGTGCTCGCCGCGCCAGCCCGCGAGCAGGCCGACGCCAGGCGCGCGCTCGTGGCGCACGATGTAGTCGGCGTAGTCGCGATAGCGCGGGCTGCCGTCCTCGTGCACCAGCCCGGGCAGGCCCAGGCGCGCGCCCAGATCGATCAGCACCGACTGGAAGCCGCGCACGTCGCGGCCCTCGCGCTGTTCCTTGGCATCGACCACCGGATGACGGATCGCGTCGATCGCGCTGTCGGCATCCGAGATCGGGCGATCGAGCATGCTGATCGCGTCGAACCGCTCCAGATAGGTCGTGTCCGGCAACACCAGGTCGGCGTAGGCGACCATTTCCGAGGCGTAGGCGTCGGCGTAGATGATGCGCGGGATGCGGTATTCGCCGCTGTCGTCCTTGTCGGTGAGCCAGCCTATGGTCTCGGAGGTGTTCATCGCCGAGTTCCAGCTCATGTTGGCCATGAACATCATCAGGGTGTCGATCTTGTAGGGATCGCCGGCCCAGGCGTTGCGGATCACGCTGTGCATCATGCCGTGCGCGGACAGCGGGTAGGCCCAGGAGAACGCGTGGTCGATGCGGCGCGGCTGGCCGTGTTCGTCGACCACCAGGTCCTCGGGCGCATGCACGAAACCCAGCGGCGCGGCATCGAGCACGCCGTTGGCCTGGCGCAGCTTGCCGGGCCGGTTCGACGGTGCGATCGGCTTCGGGAACGGCGGCTGGTAGCGGAACGAGCCCGGCGTATCCACCGCGCCCAGCAGCATCTGCAGCAAGTGCAGGGCGCGGCAGGTGTGGAAGCCGTTGCTGTGCGCGCTGATGCCGCGCATGGCGTGCATGCTGACCGGGCGCCCGACCATTTCGCTGTGCTCGCGGCCGTGGGCGTCGGTCCAGGCGATCGGCAGGGTCAGCGGATGATCGAACGCGGCTTCGGCGAGCTCGCGCGCGATGCGGCGGATGGTGTCGGCCGGAATGCCGCAACGTTCGCTGACCGCGTCGGGCGCATATTGCGGGTCGAGATAGCGCTCGGCGATCAGATGGAACACCGGACGCGCGCGGCGGCCGTCGGGCAGGGTGTATTCGCCGACGACGGCGGGCGAGATGCCGATGGCGTCGGCGCGCAGCGCGCGGCCCTCACCCTGTCCCTCTCCCGCAGGCGGGAGAGGGGATCCTTCGGCGGTATGCGTTGCGCCGTGAACAATGCCGGCTTCGGCCGCGCGCGTGGCGGCCGTGTGCGGCGTATCGGCTCCCTCTTCCGCTTGCGGGAGAGGGCCGGGGTGAGGGTCGCGCACCCAGCACAAGGGATGCCCTTCGCCGTCGCGCGCGAACAAACCGTCGTCCGCGCCGCCCGGATTATCGATCACCAGCCAATGCGCATTCGCGTAGCGCACCAGGTAATCCAGATCGATGCGGTCGGCCTTGAGCAGTTCGTGGATCAGCGCGAACGCGAACAGGCCGTCGGTGCCGGGGCGGATCCCGATCCACTCGTCGGCGATCGCGCCGTAGCCGCTGCGCACCGGATTGACCGCGACGATCTTGGCCCCGTGCGCCTTCAACTTGCCCAGGCCCAGCTTGATCGGATTGGAGTCGTGGTCTTCGGCCACGCCCCACAGCATCAGATAGCGCGAATGCTCCCAGTCGGGTTCGCCGAATTCCCAGAACGAACCGCCCAGGGTGTACAAGCCGCCAGCGGCCATGTTGACCGAGCAGAAACCGCCGTGAGCGGCGTAGTTGACCGTGCCGAACTGCTGCGCCCACCAGCCGGTCAGCGCCTGCGACTGGTCGCGGCCGGTGAAGAAAGCCAACTCGTCGGGGTTGCGCTCGCGGATCGGCGCCAACCAGTCGGTCGCGATCCGCAGCGCCTCGTCCCACTCGATTTCCTTGAACTCGCCGCGTCCGCGCTCGCCCACGCGCAACAAGGGCTTGTCCAGCCGTGCCGGCGAGTAGTGCTGCATGATCCCGGCCGAGCCCTTGGCGCAGAGCACGCCCTGGTTGACCGGATGTTCGGGATTGCCCTGGATGTAGCGGATCTTGCCGTCGGCCAGCCACACCTTGATGCCGCAACGGCAGGCGCACATGTAGCAGGTCGTGGTCTTGACCTCGTCGCCAGGCGACGGCGACAGGTTCAGAACTGGCTCTTTGGGAGCGGGCGCGGGCATGCGCGCATTGTGCCTGCGCGCGCCGATTCCGGCGAGCGCGCGCTCAGGGGCGGCAGTAGCGGCGCTCGTAGTCGACCGCGCGCTCCAGGGCGGCGCGATCGCCGCCGACCGCGAGCGCGGCGATGTCCTTGCGGTTGTCCGGGCACGGCGAACTGCGTCCGCCGAACAGGCTGCCGACCTTCTCGATCACCGACGCGGCGCTGATCGGTTCGCGCATCGGCACGCCCAGGGTAGCGCCGGCGCCGGGCAGGCGCGGGCTGCGGCTGGCGAATGCGTCGGCCTGCGGTTCCAGCCCAGGCGGCGGGCGCTCGCGCAGGCGGCCCGCCTGTTGCACGTAGACGGCCGACAGCGGGCGGCCGGCCAAGGGTTCCGGCGTGGCGACCACCGTCGGCGTCGCCGCGGGCGCAGGCCGGGCGCGTGTCGGTCGCGGTGCGGGCGCGACCGTGGGCGCGGCGCGCGCGCCGGACGCAGCACGGGGCCGCGCGCGGGTATCGCGCGGCGGGCTCACGAACACCACCTGCAAGGCCTCGTCCTCGCGCGCGCTCGCGGCGGGCGCATCGAGACGCAGGAAGCGGTTGAGCGCCAGGGCCATCAGCAGATGCGCCGCGATCACGATCGAGCCGATCCAGATCTGCTCGACCCACCACGTCCGTGTCCGCATCGTCGGCTTCCGTTCCGGGGCGACGCATCTTGCGTGCGCGCCGGTTAAACGCTCGTTAGCCGCGATGTCGCGCCCGCTGCGTCTATTTCGGAACCTCGACCTTGATGCCGGGATCGTCGAAACGCGAATAGCGGATGGTGGTGACCACCGGCTTGCCGCGCAGCTTCGCGCTGGTCACGATCTGCAGCGGATAGCCGTTGCCGGCCACCCACAGGGTCATGCTGCTCGCCTGCGGCTGGGTATGGTCGACGCGATACTTGCGCGTCGCCACCCCGCCCAGGCTTTCGCTGCCCAGCGCGGTCACGCTCATGGTCTTGGCGTTCTCGGCCAGGCGCGCCGGATCGCGCCATTGCGAGAGCGTGCCCTTGGGCAGCGGCACCTTCATGCTGCGGCCGCCCACGTTCAGGTACATGGTGTCGCCGACGATGGTCTGCTCGCCCATGCCGGCCATGCGCATGCGATAGCGGCCGGGTGCGACGTAGTCGATGTCGTTGCTCATCGGGCGCTCGCCGGTCGAACTCATGCTGGCGTGGAAGCTGCGCGCGGCCAGAAATTTGTCGATCGAGGCTGTCACCTCCTCGCGCGGGCCGGCCCAGACCGCCGCCGGCGACAGCGTTACAGCCAAGCACAGCAAGCTTCTTGCGCACCCGATCACGTTCATGGCCCATCCGGCAGTAGCGGCCGTGCATCGGCCGATGCCATGCTTAACGCGGGAATCGCCCCCGACCAGCCAGACACGGCCGCCGAATCGCCATGGAACGCATCGAACGCATCCACGCCCTGCACCGCATCCTGACCGCCGCTCGCTATCCGGTGACCGTGCAGCGCCTGCAGGAGGACCTGGAGTGCTCGCGCGCCACGGTCTACCGCGACCTGGCCTATCTGCGCGACTACCTGATGGCGCCGGTGGTCGGCAACGGCGAGGCCGGCTTCCGCTACGACAGCAGCGAAGGCGACCGCTTCGAACTGCCGGGCCTGTGGCTGAGTTCGGAGGAGCTGCACTCGCTGCTGGCCGCGCAGCAGCTGTTGCTGCGCAGCGGCGGCGGCGTGCTGTCGAACGCGCTCGCACCCCTGCAGCACCGCATCGAGAAGTTGCTGGACGAACACGCCGGCGGCCGCCGGGTGCCGGTGGAGCGCGTGCGGGTGATCCCGCACCGCACCCGTCGCCTGGACGAAACCGCGTTCCGCAACGTCGCCACCGCGGTGCTGGACCGCAAGGTGCTGAGCTTCGAATACCGCGCGCGCTCCACCGACGAGCGCACCCGTCGCAACGTGTCGCCGCAGCGCCTGACCCATTACCGCGAAAACTGGTACCTGGACGCCTGGGACCACGAGCGCGACGCGCTGCGCAGCTTCTCGGTCGACCGCATCAGCGGCGCGCGGATCGGCGAGAGCGAGGCGCGCGACGTGCCCGACGAGGAGCTCGACCGCCACCTCGCCTCCAG
This sequence comes from Lysobacter sp. Root604, assembly GCF_001427505.1. Classification (NCBI taxonomy): domain Bacteria; kingdom Pseudomonadati; phylum Pseudomonadota; class Gammaproteobacteria; order Lysobacterales; family Lysobacteraceae; genus Lysobacter; species Lysobacter sp. Root604. The sequence goes on from NZ_LMGS01000009.1 coordinate 909,137, forward strand.
CTACGGCATCTTCTCCGGCACCCCCAAGGGCTGGGCGACCATCGTGTTCAGCGCCAAGGCCGCGCGCTGGGTCGCCGACGAGCACTGGCATTCGCAGCAGCAGGGCCGCTTCCTGCCCGACGGCCGCTACGAACTCAAGCTGCCCTACAGCGCCGGCCGCGAGCTGCTGATGGATGTGATGCATTACGGCAGCGAAGCCGAAATCGTCGAGCCGACGGTGCTGCGCGAACAAGCCAAGAGCATGCTGTCGCTGGCGCTGGCCAACTACGACCGCTGATGGCAGGCGCCGACGCTCCGCGCATCCGCAGCGACGAGCAGGTCGCGCTGGTGCTGGGCGCAGGCGGCGCGCGCGGCCTGGCCCAGATCGGCGTGATCGAGGCGCTGCAGGCGCGCTCGATCGACATCGTCGCGGTCGCCGGCTCCTCCAGCGGCGCCCTGGTCGGCGGCCTGTACGCGGCCGGCAAGCTCGACGCCTATCGCGACTGGCTGTACGGCCTCAGCCGCACCGACATGCTGCGCCTGCTGGACCCCGCGCTGGGCCAGGCCTCGCTGTTCCGCGGCGAGCGCCTGATGCAGGCATTGCGCGAACTGGCCGGCGAGCCGCGCATCGAGGATCTGCCGATCGCGTTCACCGCGGTCGCGGTGGACCTGATGCGCCAACGCGAAGTCTGGCTGCGCGAGGGCGATCTGTGGGACGCGGTGCGCGCCTCGATCGCGATCCCCGGCGTGTTCACCCCTCACGAAGTGCATGGCCGCGAGCTGGTCGATGGCGGCCTGCTGGCGCCGCTGCCGATCGCCGCGACGCGGCTGTCCGACGCCCATCGCCTGATCGCGGTGGACATGCACGGCTGGCCGCAGCGTCCGCCCGGCACGCCGGCGCGGTGCGACGGCGGCGACGACAGCGCCCGCCAGGCCGATGAGGCCGAGGCCCAGGCCGTGCACACCCGCAGCGCGCGCCTGTGGCGCTGGTTCGGCCAGCGCTGGCGCCGCGAGAACGCGGCCTCGGCGCCGGTCGCGGACGCGGCCGGCCACGAGCTGGGTTTCAGCGAACTGATGGCGCGCTCGTTGGACACCATGCAGGCCCAGATCGCGCGCGTGCACCTGGCCCTGGACCCGCCCGAGCTGGTGATCCGCATTCCGCGCGACGCCTGCCAGTTCTACGAATTCTGGCGCGCGCGCGAACTGATCGCGCTGGGCCGCGCGGAAGCCGACAAAGCCCTGGACGCGGCCGGCTACTAGCGAAGCCCCCTGCCTTTGCCGTGGGGTAGGAGCGGCGTAAGCCGCGACCCGGAACTACGGCGGTGGTTGCAAGTTCGCTGCAGGTGGAAATCACGGTCGCGGCTTACGCCGCTCCTACCCCAAAGCCGCGTCAAGCGCGGCCGTAGGATGCGGTGAGCCACAGGCGAACCGCATCGCCGCGCATCCGCGCGCCGGCGCCGGCCCTAGCGCCGCGAACGCCGCCTCACCCCCTCGCACCCCATCGAATCGAGGGTCGCAGCCTCTGAGACGGCCCCGTCCCAAGGTGGCTCCATCGGGTCGCCAGGCCCGGTCCCGCCACCCGGAGCCCTCGCCATGCGCCAGTCCGTCGCCCGTCTCGATTCCTCCCGTTCCGCCGTCGACCCGATCGACCCGCGCGTCGAACAGGCCCTGCGCTACATCGTCGCCATCGGCGCGGTCCTGGTGTTGCTGCTGCCGGCCGCGCGCGCCAGCAGCGCCCAGATCGGCTGGCTACCGCTGTGGCTGCTGGCGATGCCGCTGACCGCCTGGTGGGCGCTGCACCGTTTCCGCCTGCCGTGGCGCGCGCAGGACCAGGCCGCCGCGATCCCCGTGCGCCGCCGCCGGCCGGGTGCCCAGGCCCGGCGCCGCGCCCGCCCGCTCGCGCGCGCCGCTGCCGCGCGCGCGGCCTGAAGCGCTCCGGCGCGAAGCGCCGCAACGCGCAAAGTCGCGCCCCGGCGCACGCGAGGTGGATGGGATTTGCGCCGAAAACGCCGCGGAAACCGCCATAACGCGAGCGCGGCACACCCTCCCCACATGACTTCGGGCACGGCGGGGCCCGTCGGGCCCTGTGCTAGCGTTCGGCCTTTCCCTGTATTCGCGGAGCGCCGATGTCCACGCTGTCCAAGGCCTGCAAGCCGTTGCTCGTTTCGGTAGGAATGATCTCCATCGGCATCGCCGGTCTGGGGGCCCCGGTCGCCACCGCCGTTGCCGCCGAGGAGGCCGCCAAAATGACCGACGGGTCCGATCCCTATGCCTGGCTGGAAGACGTGCAGGGCGAGCGCCCGCTGGCCTGGGTGCGCGAGCGCAACGCCCAGGCCGAGGCCGAACTGGCCGCCACGCCCGCCTTCAAGACGCTGGAAGCCGACATCCGCGCCATCCTCGACTCCGACGCCAAGATTCCCGGCGTGATGAAGATCGGCGACCACTACTACAACTTCTGGAAGGACGCGAACCACCAGCGCGGCCTGTGGCGCCGCACCACCCTGGCCGAGTACCGCAAGGACAAGCCGGCCTGGGAAACCGTGATCGACCTGGACGCGCTCAACAAGGCCGAAGGCGAGAACTGGGTCTGGCACGGCGCCGACTGCCTCAAGCCGCAGTACCAGCGCTGCCTGATCGCGCTCTCGCGCGGCGGCGCCGACGCCGACGTGACCCGCGAGTTCGACCTGAGCACCCAGACCTGGGTCAAGGACGGCTACTTCCGTCCCGAGGCCAAGGGCGGCCTGCAGTGGATCGACCGCGACAACGTCTACGTGTTCACCGATTTCGGTGCCGGCAGCATGACCTCGTCGGGCTACCCGCGCATCGTCAAGCAGTGGAAGCGCGGCACCCCGCTGAGCGCCGCCACTGTGGTGTACGAAGGCACCGCGGAGGACATGTACATCTCCGCCGGTCACGACCCCACCGAGGGCTTCGAGCGCGACTTCGTCTCGCGCACCATCGCCTTCTACAACAACGAGCTCTACCTGCGCGGCGCCGACGGCAAGCTGACCAAGGTCGACGCGCCGAACTCGGCCGAGAAGGGCGTGCATCGCGAGTGGCTGACCCTGGAGCTGCGCGAGCCCTACAGCGCCGGCGGCAAGACCTATAAGCCGGGCAGCCTGATCGTCACCCGCTTCGACGACTTCATGGCCGGCAAGCGCGATTTCGCCGTGCTGTTCGAGCCGACCGAGCGCAGCTCGCTGGCCGGCACCACCTGGACCCGCAACAAGCTGGTGCTCAACGTCATGGAGGACGTGAAGTACAAGCTCAGCGTGCTCACTCCGGGCAGCTGGCAGCGCAGCGAGTTCATCGGCGCGCCGGCCTTCGGCAGCATCGGCGTGTCGGCGGTGGACGACGACGAGAACGACGACGTCTGGCTGACCGCCACCGACTACCTGACCCCGACCACGCTGTCGCTGGCCAAGCTCGGCCAGCAGCCGGAAACGCTGAAGACCATGCCGACCTTCTTCGACGGGTCGAACAACGTGATCGAGCAGCACTTCGCGACCAGCAAGGACGGCACCAAGGTGCCTTACTTCATGGTCCGTCCGAAGAACCTCAAGCTCGACGGCAGCACCCCGACCCTGTTGTACGGCTACGGCGGCTTCGAAGTCTCGATGACCCCGGGCTACTCCGGCGGCGTCGGCAAGGGCTGGCTGGAGAAGGGCGGCGTGTACGTGGTCGCCAACATCCGCGGCGGCGGCGAGTACGGTCCGCGCTGGCACCAGGCCGCGCTCAAGGCCAACCGTCACAAGGCCTACGAGGACTTCGCCGCGGTCGCGCAGGACCTGATCGCGCGCAAGGTCACCTCGCCCAAACACCTGGGCGCGCAGGGCGGCAGCAACGGCGGCCTGCTCACCGGCAACATGCTGACCCAGTACCCGGAGCTGTTCGGTGCCGTGGTCGTGCAGGTGCCGCTGCTGGACATGAAGCGCTACAGCCACCTGCTGGCGGGCGCCTCGTGGATGGCCGAGTACGGCGATCCGGACACCGCCGACTGGGACTTCATCAAGACCTTCTCGCCCTACCACCTGTTCGACGCCAAGCGCGACTATCCGCCGACCCTGTTCACCACCTCGACCCGCGACGACCGCGTCCACCCGGGCCACGCGCGCAAGATGATGGCCAAGATGATGGAAGCCGGTAAGGACGTGCGCTACTACGAGAATATCGAGGGCGGCCACGGCGGTTCGGCCAACAATGCCCAGGCCGCGCACATGAGCGCGCTGGCCTACACCTTCCTGTGGGACAAGCTGTCCAAGTAAGCCCTTAGCGACGGGCGCCGCACGGCGCCCGTCCTCCCCAGCCAGGCATGATGCCCCGCGGCGGCTCGCGGCCCGCCGGCCATTGCGCTCTCCGCAAACGGACCTTATCTATGAAACCGACCTCCCTCCTGCTGGCCGCAACGCTACTGATGACCACGACCCCCAACGCCTCCGCCGCCGACGCCCCGTTGCCTCCCGACGTGGCCAAGAAGCCGCATGTGGTCAAGGCGCCGCACGGCGCCCAGCGCAACGACGAGTACTACTGGCTGCGCGACGACAAGCGCGAGAACAAGGAGATGCTGGCCTATCTGGAGGCCGAGAACGCCTACGCGACCGCGCAGATGGCGGCGCTCAAGCCGCTGGAGAACACGCTGTACGACGAGATCGTCGCCCGCATCAAGCAGGACGACAGCTCGGTGCCCAGCCGCGATCGCGGTTACTGGTACTACAGCCGCTTCGAGACCGGCCAGGACTACCCGATCTACGCCCGCCGCAAGGACGGCCCCGGCGTGGACGCCGCCTCGATCCAGAAAGCCAACGCCGACGGCGATTTTGCCGGCGAAACCGTGCTGCTGAACGTCAATGCCATGGCTAAGGACCAGAAGTACTACCAGGTCGGCGATTACGAGATCAGCCAGGACAACCAGCTGCTGGCCTACGCCGACGACACCAACGGCCGCCGCCAGTACACGGTGCGCTTCAAGAACCTGAGCACCGGCGAGACCTACCCCGACGAGATCAAGGGCGTGTCCGCCAACCTGGTCTGGGCCGACGACAACAAGACCCTGTTCTACGTCGAGAACGATCCCGAGACGCTGCTGACCAAGCGCGTCAAGAAGCACGTGCTCGGCACCCCGGTCGCGCAGGACGCGGTGGTCTACGAGGAGAAGGACGACAGCTTCTACATGGGCATCGACCGCACCCGCGACGACCGCTACATCGTGATCGGCGTCAGCAGCACGGTGTCCGACGAACTGCGCTACGCCCCCGCCGCCGACCCCAGCGCGTTCGCCGTGCTGGCGCCGCGCGCGCGCGACGTCGAGTACGACGCCGACCACTTCGGCGACCGCTGGGTGATCCGCACCAACGCCGACGGCGCCACCAATTTCAAGGTCGTCACCGCGCCCAGCGGCTCGACTTCGCGCAAGGACTGGAAGGACTGGATCGCGCACCGCGACGACGTCTACATCGAGGGCATCGAACTGTTCCAGGGCTACACCGCCGTGGCCGAGCGCTCCGACGCGCTGGAGCGCGTGCGCATCCTCAAGGCCAACGGCGAATCGGAATTCGTGAAGGCCGATGAGCCGGCGTATTCGATGGGCCTGTCGTCCAACCCCGAAGCCGATACCCCGTGGCTGCGCTACAGCTACACCTCGCTGACCACGCCGGCCACGGTCTACGAATTGAACGTGGACACCGGCGAGCGCCGCCTGCTCAAGCGCCAGCCGGTGCTGGGCGGCTTCGACGCCGCCCAGTACGTGACCGAGCGCGTCTGGGTGCCGGCGCGCGACGGCGCCCGCATCCCGGTCTCGCTGGTCTACAAGCGCGGCTTCGAGAAGAACGGCAAGGCCGCCCTGCTGCAGTACGGCTACGGCAGCTACGGCGCCTCGATGGATCCCAGCTTCAGCGTCGTCAACGTCAGCCTGCTCGACCGCGGCATGGTCTATGCGATCGCGCACATCCGCGGTGGCGAGGAAATGGGCCGCAAGTGGTACGAGGACGGCAAGCTGCTGAAGAAGAAGAACACCTTCACCGACTTCATCGACGTCACCGATTACCTGGTCAAGGCCGGCTACGCCGCGCCCGACCGCGTCGCGGCCTACGGCGGCAGCGCCGGCGGCCTGCTGATGGGCGCGATCTCCAACATGGCGCCGGACAAGTACCGCGTGATCCTGTCGCAGGTGCCCTTCGTCGACGTGGTCACCACCATGCTGGACGCCAGCATCCCGCTGACCACCAACGAATACGACGAGTGGGGCAACCCGGAGCAGAAGAAGTACTACGACTACATGCTTTCGTACTCGCCCTACGACAACCTGTCCAAGCAGGCCTACCCGGCGATGTTCGTCGGCACCGGCCTGTGGGATTCGCAGGTGCAGTATTTCGAGCCGGCCAAGTACGTGGCGCGCCTGCGCGATCTGAACACCGGCGCTTACCCGCTGCTGTTCCGCACCAATATGGAAGCCGGTCACGGCGGCAAGTCCGGCCGCTTCCAGCAGTATCGCGAGCGTTCCGAGATGTTCGCCTTCATGCTCGGCCAGCTCGGTCTGGCCGGCGGCGGTGCCGCCACCGCAACGCACTGACGCATCGCCGGTGCGGCCGCGGCACGCGCCGCGGTCGCATACTGGCGGCATGTCGATCCCGCCCCCGCCCGAGGAGCCCACGCCGGTCCGTCCCAGCCGCTTCCGCTGGGCCTGGTGGCTGCTGGCCTACGCCAGCCTGGGCCTGGGCATCGTCGGCATCGTCGTGCCCGGCCTGCCCACCGTTCCCTTCGTATTGCTGTCGGCGTTCGCGGCCGCGCGCGGCTCCCAGCGCCTGCACGCCTGGCTGCTCGCGCACCGCCAGTTCGGGCCGATGATCCGCGACTGGCAGGCGCACGGCGCGGTCAGCCGGCGGGCCAAATGGCTGGCGGTGAGCATGATGTCGGCCTGCGCCGCGATCATGTTCCTGACCGCCCCGAAATGGTGGATGGCGGCCACCGGCACCGGCTTCATGACCGTGGTCGCAATCTGGCTGTGGGCGCGACCTGAACCGCCGTCGCGCTGAGCTTCGTTCGGTCGCGCTCGCGGGCTACACTGCGGCCATGAATGCACGCATCGTCCTGAGTCTGATCGCGCTGTCGCTGGCCGTCTCGGCCTGCGGCAACAAGGGCCCCCTGGTCCTGCCCACCAAGCCGGTTCCGGTGACCGCCCCGGCCCAGCCCGCGGGCGAGGTGCCGGTGCAGATGGCCCCCGAGGCCACGCCGCCGTCGCAGCCGCAAAAGGCGGCCGAGCCGCCGGCCGCCGAACCCGCCACCGACACGCCCACGGACGGCTCGACCGACGACGGCAAGGACGATCCGACCCCGCCGGCCGACGGCGGCCGATGAGCCCCGGCGCGGAGCGGAAGATGCGGCGTTTCAGCAAGATGCATGGCGCGGGCAACGACTTCGTCGTGCTCGACCTACGCGGCGGCCTGGCGCCGCCCGCCGCCGCGCACTGCCGCCTGCTCGCCGACCGCCATTTCGGCGCCGGCTGCGACCAGATACTCACCGTCGAGGATCCACGCGAATCGGGCTCGGTCGCCAGCTACCGGATCTGGAATTCCGACGGCTCCTCTTCGCAACAGTGCGGCAACGGCGCGCGCTGCATCGCCGCCTGGCTGGTCCGCGACGGCGCCGCGGGCGAGGGCAACTTCGCCTTGGACAGCCCGCTCGACACCCACCAGGTCGAACGCCTGTCCGAGGACGGCTACCGCATCGGCATGGGCGAGCCGCGCTTCGACCCGGACGCGATTCCGCTGCGCGGTTTTCCGGGCGCGCGCGACCAATACGTGCTCGACATCCACGACACCGTGATCGGTTTCGGCGCGGTGTCGATGGGCAATCCGCATGCGGTGATCGAGGTCGACGACGTCGACGCTGCGCCGGTGGACAGCATCGCCTCGCTGCTGCAATCGCATGAGGCGTTTCCCGAATCGGTCAACGTGGGTTTCGCCCAGGTCGAGTCGCGCGGGCGCATTCGCCTGCGCGTGTACGAGCGCGGCGCCGGCGAAACCCTGGCCTGCGGCAGCGGCGCCTGCGCCGCGGCCGCGGTGTTGATGCGGCGCGGCCGCGTCGATCGCGACGTCGCCGTGGTCCTGCCCGGCGGCGAACTGCGCATCGTATGGCCGTCCGACGACGCTCCGCTGTCGATGTCGGGACCGGCCGCTTTCGTCTACGAGGGGGAATGGGCGCAATGAACGAAACCCTGGACAAGCTGGGCGCGCACGAGGTCGCGGCCTGGCTGCGTCGTCACCCGCGCTTCCTGCAGCAGTTTCCCGATCTGGCCCTGAGCCTGATCGTGCCGCGCGAGGAAGGCTCGGCCGCCTCGCTGGCGAGTTATCAGCTGGAAGTGCTGCGCGACAAGAACCGCGAACTCTCGCGGCGTCTGCAGGAGCTGTTCGGCAACGCTCAGGAGAACGAGCGTCTGTCGGTGCGCACGCACCAGCTCACCCTGGCCCTGATGCGCCAGAACAGCGCCGGCGACACCCTGCGCGCGATGGCCGCGACCCTGGCCGAGGATTTCAACGGCGACCGCGTGCGCCTGGTGATGTTCCAGCCGGTCGAGGGCCTGGACGCGCCCGAGTGGTTGCAGGTGATCGCCGCCGACGACGCGCGTCTGCAGCCGTTCCGCGACTGCCTGGCCGACGGCGAACCGCTGTGCGGCCGCCTGCAACCGGAAAAGCATGCCCTGCTGTACGGCGCGCAGGCCGACGAAGTCCAATCGACCGCCTTGCTGCCGCTGCCCGGCATCGGCCTGGTCGCGGTCGGCAGCCGCGACCCCAACCGCTTCTTCCCCGGCATGGGCACGCTGTTCCTGCGCATGATGGGCGAGTCGCTGACGGTGGCCTTGAAGCGCTACTAAGCGCGTCGCCGCAACACCGCTCTTCCTCCCCTTTAAAAAAAAAGGGGGATTGAGGGGGATTTGCTCCTCCCGCTCCTGGGTGCTTTTAGCTCGTCATCCCCGCGCAAGCGGGGATCCAGTGACTTAAGCGCCAAGCGACGCCCGACTGCGTAGCGTCCGAAGCCCCGGCGGTCGCGCAGGCCTGTCCTTCGCGGTTCGACAGGCTGACCTGACCGCGCGCGCAAGCCTCCCTCGACATCCCCCACCCCGCATCGCAAGATGCCCACGATTCCGATGCACACGTCGGAACCCCGGAGCCCGTGTCCCGTGTCCCCAGGACCGATCGAAGATTTCCTCGCCCATCTGCAAGTCGAGCGGCGCATGTCCGCGCATACGCTCGACGCGTACCGCCGCGATCTGACTACGCTCGCCGGCTGGTCGCAGACCCAGGGTGCCGATCCGCTGGCCCTGCACACCGAACAGCTGCGCGCGTTCATCGCAGCCGAACACCGACGCGGCCTTACGCCCAAGAGCCTGCAACGTCGTCTCTCCGCCTGCCGCAGTTTCTACGGATGGCTACTCAAGCAAGGCCGCATCGACACCAGCCCGGCCGCCGCGATCCGCGCGCCCAAGGCGCCGCGCAAACTGCCGCAGGTCTTGGATCCCGATGAAGCCAAGGCCCTGGTCGAAGTGCCGACCGACGTGCCGCTGGGTTTGCGCGACCGCGCCCTGCTGGAATTGTTCTATTCCTCCGGCTTGCGATTGAGCGAACTGTGCGGCCTGCGTTGGCGCGACCTGGACCTGTCCGATGGCCTGGTCAGCGTGCTCGGCAAGGGCAACAAACAACGCAGCGTGCCGCTGGGTTCGCACGCGCGCACGGCGCTGGGCGAATGGCGCGCGTCCACCGGCGCGGTCAACGAGGCGCCGGTGTTTCCGGGGCGCGGCGGCACGCCGATCACCCCGCGCGCCGTGCAACTGCGCCTGCGCCAACTCGCCCAGCGCCAGGGCCTGTTCAAGCGCGTGCATCCGCATTTGCTGCGGCATTCCTTCGCCAGCCACATCCTCGAATCCTCCGGCGACCTGCGCGGCGTGCAGGAACTGCTGGGCCACGCCGACATCGCCACCACGCAGATCTACACCCACCTGGATTTCCAGCACCTGGCCAAGGTCTACGACGCCGCGCATCCGCGCGCCAAGCGCAAGGCCGACAAAGAAGGCGCGTAAGCGCTACGGGCTCGGGCAAATCCGGACCAACCGAACCGGCAGACCGGCAGACGATCCGGGCGTGATCGCCGACCGTCTGCACGCCGAGGCTTGGCGCGCCTGTATCGCCGGGCCGCCAGCGCCCGCAGACTCCGCGGCGGGCGCGATGGCGCTCTAGAACCCGAGTACCTCGCCGTCCAGCGGCATCTGCTTATGGTGTTCCACGCGTGCCGGACTGAACTTCGCGTCCGGGTCGATCGCGTTGGTCAGCGTCCAGGTACCCGGCGATGCATAGGCGTCGAACACGAACGGCAGGCCTTCCGAGCCCTCGAAGGTCGCGGCGTTGGACACGTGGATATGCAGGTGCGGACCGTTGGTGTTGCCCGACTGTCCGAGCCGTCCCAGCACTTGCCCGCGGCGCAGCTTCTGTCCCGGCGTCACGCTCACGCTGCCGGGCTGCAGATGGGCGTAATGCACGAACACGCCGGGGCCGATCTGCAGCACCACGTAGTTGCCGTACAGGCCGTGCGCGGTCAGCGAGTCGGGTTCGGGCTGCGCTTCCAGCGGCGCGTGATCGGGCGTGCCGTCGCGGACATCGCGCACCACGCCGTCGGCGACCGCGAGCACCTCGGTGCCGTAGCCGATCCAGTCCTCGCGTTTGCTCTTGGTCAGATCCATGGCGCCATCGCGCAGCACACGGCCATTGCCGTCCAGGCCGAACACATCCAAGGCATAGCGCTGCGGAATGGTGACCTGGCCGTTGGCCGCGACCAGGCTGCCCCAATGGTGCGAGCGCGAATTGCCCGGGCCTTCGCCGGCCAGCCACAGCCCCGCGCGTAGCGGCGGCCCCAGCTTCACCGGCGGCTTGGTGTCGACCACGACGCGCGCGCCGTCGACCAGGTCGAGGGCGCCCTTGGCGTCGACGAATTCGAGGCGATGGCGCAACACGCGCGGCGCCGGTCGATCGGTCGGCAGGGTCAGCCATAGGAACGCGATCGCGCGCATGCCTGCGGCGACCGGCACGCTGTCGCTCGCCGCGGCGTCGTCGGCGGGGCGGGGCTGCACGATCTGGACCAACGCCTGACCCTCGTAGCTCGCCAAGGGCCGGGTGTCGCCGTCGGCGAACACCTCGATGCGGCGCAAGCGCAGCACGCCGGTATCGCGGTAGAAATTCGTCACATGCAGTTCGTAGGCCAGATGCGTGCGGCCATCGCCGCCGACCACCGGCGCGGGCGCCCAGGGATTGCGCACCTCGACCGGCGCCAAGGCGCGCTCGGCGCTCGCGGCTTGCGCCGCGAACAGGCCCAGCGCGGCGAGCAACAAACAAGCGCCGACGCCGCGCGAGCGGGACGCGGTTGTCGAACAAAAACGGGTGCTGAAGCGCATGCGAAGGTCCTGGCGGGGAGGGCTTGCATCGTGGGCGTGCGGCCCATAGTAGCGGCAGTCCGCGCGCCGTCCGGGCACCGAAGCGCACGCGACCGTGGCCGCCTGAGCCCCTTGCGCCGGCGCCGGCCGGCCCCATCAAGGGAATTCGTATCCCGGAGGCCGTATGGACCCCAGCCAGAACCCCAACACCTTCCACGCCACCACGATCGTCTCGGTGCGCCGCAACGGTCGCGTGGCCGTAGCCGGCGATGGACAGGTGACCTTGGGGCATACCGTAATGAAGTCCAACGCGCGCAAGGTGCGCCGCCTCGGTCGCGACGGCCAGGTGCTGGCTGGCTTCGCCGGCGCCGCCGCCGATGCCTTCACCCTGTTCGAATTGTTCGAAGCCAAGCTCGAGAAGCACGGCCAGCTCACCCGCGCCGCGGTCGAACTGGCCAAGGATTGGCGCACCGAGCGCCGCCTGGGCAAGCTCGAGGCCTTGCTCGCGGTCGCCGACAGGGAAACTTCGCTGATCATCAGCGGCACCGGCGACGTGATCGAACCCGAGGACGGCATCATCGCGATCGGGTCCGGCGGCATGTACGCCTTGTCGGCCGCTCGCGCGCTGATGGCGCACACCCAACTCGACGCCCGCACCATCGCCACCGAGGCGATCGGCATCGCCGGCGACGTCTGCATCTACACCAATCGGAACGTGGTGGTGGAGGAGCTAGGAGTGAGCGGACAGGAGTGAGGAGTGAGCTAACGCTGCGTCCTCATCGTTGTTCCGCCCGCCCAGGCCTTCGCTCGCTACTCACTTCTCTGGACTCACTACTCGCCTTATGAAACCCGACAACAGCCACGCCACCATGACTCCGCGCGAAATCGTGCAGGAGTTGGACCGTCACATCATCGGCCAGCAAGCGGCCAAGCGCGCGGTCGCGATCGCGCTGCGCAACCGCTGGCGGCGCATGCAGCTCGCGCCGGATCTGCGCAACGAGGTGATGCCCAAGAACATCCTGATGATCGGCCCGACCGGCGTCGGCAAGACCGAGATCGCGCGCCGCCTGGCGACGCTGGCCAACGCGCCCTTCGTCAAGGTCGAAGCCACCCGCTTCACCGAGGTCGGCTACGTCGGCAAGGACGTGGAGCAGATCGTGCGCGACCTGGCCGACACCGCGGTCAAGCTGTACCGCGAGCAGGCCAAGCAGCGCGTGCGCACCCAGGCCGAGGAGCGCGCCGAAGACCGCATCCTCGACGCCCTGCTGCCCAAGCGCATTCCCGGCGGCTTCGGCTTCGGCGCCGACACCCCGGCGCAGGACCATCAGGCCCCCGACAACGACACCCGCGCCAAGCTGCGCAAGCAGCTGCGTGCCGGCGAGCTCGACGAGCGCGAGATCGAGATCGAAACCGCGGTCAATCTCGGCGTCGACATCATGGCTCCTCCGGGCATGGAAGAGATGGGCCAGCAGCTGCGCCAGATGTTCTCGCAGGTGTCGGGCGGCAAGACCCACAAGCGCCAGCTCACGATCAAGGCCGCGCGCCCGCAGCTGATCGAGGAAGAGGCCGGCAAGCTGGTCAACGAGGACGAGGTGCGCGAGGCCGCGATCGAAGCCTGCGAACAGCACGGCATCGTCTTCATCGACGAGATCGACAAGGTCGCCAAGCGTTCCGAGAACGTGGGCGGCGGCGACGTCAGCCGCGAGGGCGTGCAGCGCGACCTGTTGCCGCTGGTCGAGGGTTCGACCGTGAGCACCAAGTACGGCGCGGTCAAGACCGACCACATCCTGTTCATCGCCTCCGGCGCCTTCCATCTGGCCAAGCCCAGCGACCTGATCCCCGAGTTGCAGGGCCGCTTCCCGATCCGGGTCGAGCTGAGCGCGCTGAGCAAGGACGACTTCGTGCGCATCCTGACCGAGCCCAAGGCCGCGCTGACCACCCAGTACGTCGAACTGCTGCGCACCGAGGGCGTGACGCTGTCCTTCAGCGCCGACGCCGTCGATCGCCTGGCCGAGATCGCCGCCCAGGTCAACGAGCGCCAGGAGAACATCGGCGCGCGCCGCCTGCACACCGTGCTCGAACGCCTGCTCGATACCCTCAGCTACGAGGCGCCCGACCGCGGCGGCCAGGCCGTGGCGATCGACCGCGCCTACGTCGACGCCCACCTGGGCGAGCTGGTCCAGGACCCGGATCTGAGCCGCTACATCCTCTGATCCGAACCGCGGCGGCCGCGACTTGCGGCCGCCGTGTCAGGTTTTCCAGCCCCGGGCAGACTATGCAGGCAGGGGACCCAGGAAGACCGGTATGGACAACACCGCGGAAGCGGTAACGAGGCAGGGCAGCGACGCCGACGCGCACGCGCGCGTCGGCGCGGCCGTGGCGCCGGATTTCGACGGCGTGCTGCGCGAACACGGGCCCATGCTCAGCCGCATCGCGGGTAGCTACCAGTCCGAGCCCGGCCGCCGCGAGGACCTGCTGCAGGAAATCAGCCTGGCGCTGTGGCGCGCCCTGCCGGGCTGGCGCGGCGAAGCTTCGCTGCGCACCTTCATCGCCCGGGTCGCCCACAACCGCGCCATCGATTACCTCGCCCGCCATCGCCGGGTCGAGGACGAGCTCGACGAAAGCCACCCCGATCCGGGCGACGACCCCTTGCGCCACGCCGAGACGCAACAGCGTCGCCGCAACCTGCTGGAGGCGGTGCGGCAGCTGCCGCTGGGCCAGCGCCAGGTCGTGGTGCTGGCCCTGGAAGGTTTTTCCCTGCGCGAGATCGGCGACTCGCTGGGCTTGGAAGAAAACACCGTCGCGCAACGGCTCAGCCGCGCGCGCCGGGACCTGCGCGACAGCCTGGGAGCATCGGCATGAGCGACCCGAATTTCGACTGGGGCAGTCTGGGCGACGAGTGGCGCGCGCAGCCCAGCGCGGGGATCGACGTCGATCGCCTGCGCGCCGAGGTCCGCAAGCGCGGCCGCGCCCTGCGCCGGGCTCTGCTCGGTGAAGTGGCGCTCACACTGGCGTGCCTGGCCACGCTGGTCTGGCTGATGCTCAAGACCGACGCCTCCGATCCGATGATGCTGGTGTTCGCCCTGCTGATTCCGACCTCGATCGGTTTCCAACTGTGGTCGCTATGGCTGCGCCGTCGCCAGTTGCGCGACGACGGCCTGGACGCTGCGGCCATGCTGGAGCTGGAGATCGGCCGGGTGCACAGCGGTCTGCGCTACTGGCGCCACGGCACCTGGTACGGCGTACTGCTGTTGCTGGGCGTCTATGCCGTCGCATTGGCCGGCCTGAACCACGCCAACCCGATGCACACCGGCGGCATGATCGGCGGCGCGATCGGCGGCGGCCTGGGCGTGCTGGTCTCGGCGGCCACGTCCTGGTTCAAGCACCGCGGCGCGCGCAGCCGCCTGGCCTATCTGCGCGAACTGCAGGCGCAGTTGAACGACGACGGCGCCTAACCGCTCCACCGCGTCGCGGACGACGACGCGGTGGCCGCTTGCGCGCACCTGGCCGCGCTCGGTTAGCCTGTGGCGCATGTCCGCAGCCATCCACTCCGCAGCGACCGCGCGCACCGTCCTGGTGATCGGTGCCGACGGTTTCCTTGCCGGTTACATCCTCGCCGCGTTGCGGCGCACCGGCTGGCGCGTGCTGCGCGGTGTGCGTCGCGGTGGTGTCCTGGGCGAGGACGAGCGCTATTGCGACCTCACCCGTTTGACCCGCGAGCAGGATTGGCTGCCGCTGCTGACCGGCGTCGACGCGGTGGTCAATGCGTCGGGCATCCTGCGCGAAGTCGGCCGCCAGCGTTTCGACTGCATCCATGTCGACGCGCCGCTCGCGCTGGCGCGCGCCTGCGCGAGCGCAGGCGTCGCGCGCTACGTGCAGGTGTCGGCGCTGGGCCGCCCCGAGGATGGCGAATTCATCGCCTCCAAACACCGTTTCGACGAGGCGCTGCTGGCCTTGCCCCTGGACGCGATCGTGCTGCGCCCGTCGGTGGTCTACGCCACCTCGGGTTCGTACGGCGGCACTTCGCTGCTGCGCGCTTTGGCCGCGTTCCCCGGCGCGCAGGTGCTGCCGGGCGACGGGCATTGGCCGATCCAGCCGCTCGCGGCCGAGGACCTGGGCGAGTTGGTCGCGCGTGCGCTCGATACAGGCACGCGTGGCGTATACGAAGTCGGTGGCCCGCAGCCGACCAGCCTGCGCGACTACCAGCGCCAGTGGCGGCGCTGGCTGCGTATCGATGGCCAGCGCGTCTGGCAGGTGCCGCAGGCCCTGGTCTCGCTGCAGGTGCGGGTCGGCGAATGGCTGGGGCGCGGTCCGGTCGGCGAGACCATGTGGCGCATGCTCCGGCGCGGCAACGTGACCGCGCCGCAGGCGTCCGCGCGGCTGCGTGAGACCTTCGGCTTCGCGCCGCGCGCCCTGTCCGAGGTGCTGGCCGCGCATCCCAGCCAGGTGCAGGACCGTTGGCAGGCGCAGCTGTATTTCCTCGCGCCGACCTTACGCGTGGCCATCGTCGCGCTGTGGTTGCTGTCGGCCTGGGCCGGATGGGCCGCGCCGGCGGCGGATATCGACGTGCTCGCATCGGGCTCGGTCTTGCAGCATCTGGCGCCGGTCGCGCTTGCGCGCATCACCGCGACGCTGGACCTGGTGCTGGCCGTATGGCTCGCGAGCGGCTGGCGACCGCGTTGGGCCCTGGGCCTGATGGGGCTCAGCGTGGCCGCCTACACCCTGGCGTTCGGCTTGGCCTTACCGGGGCTGTGGCTGGATCCGCTGGGCGGACTGGCCAAGAATCTGCTGGTGCTGCCGGCGCTGGCGGTAGCCTGGGTGCTGGCGGAGCGGAGATGAGCATGGCCTATCTGTGGGTGAAGTGGCTGCACATCCTGTCCTCGACGCTATTGTTCGGCACCGGCCTGGGCATCGCGTTCTTCTTCTGGCTCGCGCATCGGCGCGGCGACGCGCGCGTGATCGCCGAGACCGCGCGCACCGTGGTGATCGCAGACGCCTGTTTCACCGCGCCGGCGGTGGTCGTGCAGTTCTTCAGCGGCCTGTGGCTGGCGCATGCCCTGGGCCTGCCGTTCGAGTTGTTCTGGTTGAAGACAGCGCTGCTGCTGTTCTTCGTGATCGGCGCCTGCTGGCTGCCGGTGCTGTGGCTGCAGTTGCGCGCGCGCGACTTGGCGCGGGTGGCGGCGCGCGACGGCACGCCCTTGCCGCCGGCCTACCACCGCACCATGCGCTGGTGGTTCTGGTTGGGTTGGCCGGCCTTCCTCAGCGTGCTCGCGATCTTCTGGCTGATGGTGCTCAAGCCGGTGTAGCGGCACGCGGGCGGGCGCCCGCGTGCCGCCTGGCGATCAGTCTTCGCCGACCCGGGTCCAGCCTTGCGGCGCGGCCAGCGAGGGCGTGAGCTTGAGGCCGCTGTCCAGGCGCAGGTCGCGCACCACGATCGAATACGCCGCCTTGCCCTGACGGTCGCTGCCGACCAGCTTCAGCAGCACGCCGGTATCGCTGTCGACCCACATGCGGAAGCGCTCGGCGCCGAGTTTGCGGCCCAGGTAGTCGCCGTGCTTGCCGGCGACCACGGTCGCGTCGCGGCCGAGCAGGCGTTGGTGGCCGGCGATGCGCACGTCTTCGGTGGACAGCCAGAACGCGTAGTTCTGCGGCGACAGCACCGCGTCGGCGCCGACCGCGCCGGCCGGATCGGGACGGTGCACGAACACCGGCTCGCAGCGCGCGTTGCGGTACTGGCGGGCGCCGCTGGGCGCGGGCGCGTCCAGGGTGCGGGTTTCGCTATAGGACGCGGTCTGCGGATACAGGCTGAGGGTGGTGCCGGCACGGCTCACATGCTCTTCGACGCGGCCGCGGTCGCGCGCGATGCGCACGAAGCTGGTGCGCGCGGATTGCGAGACCTCGAAATCGATCGCTTCGTCCTGGCCGTTGTTGCCGAAGCGCACGTCCACCGAGCCGGCGGCGTCGCGGTAGCGGTCGACGGCGTCGAGCATGCGTTGCTGCAAGGCGGCGACGCGCGCGTCCTGCGGCGCCACGGCGGCGCAGCGGCCGCTCAGATCGCGATCGGCTTCGGTCACGCGTGGAGCGGTGTCGGCCGCGGCCAGGCCGTTGAAATACAGCTGCACGATGTCGGCGCCGTTGCGGCCGTTGCCGCTAGGGGTGACGGTGAACAAATAGCCGTAACCGTAGCCGACGTAATTCCAGCCACCGGGCGCGGTGTTCTGGTTGATGGCCGCGGTCTGCTGCGAGCCGTTGGCGGTGTTGATCACGTTGTAGCGCGCGTAGGCGTCGGTGAAGGCGGCGTTGTTGAGCCAGGCGTAGAAGCTGTAATAGCGGTCGGTGCCGGGGAAGAAGTAGCCGTACCAGCCGCTGTTGGTGGAATTGAGCCGATCGTCGCCGTTCCAGTCGCCGGCCTGGCCGCTGCGGTAGACGTAGTTGTGGCCGCCCATATTGCTGCAATTGGGGTATTGGCCGGCGGAGCGGTCGTTGTCGCACTGATAACTGCCGGCCCAGGCCGGGGCCGCGCACAGGCCGGCGGCGGCGATGGCGCCGAAGATCAGCGCGCGCTTACGCATTACGTTCATTCAATCTCCTTGAGTACCGCTGCATGGATGGACGCACCATTCCATTGATCACCCCTGCACGGCCAAGGGTAGCACCGTCGCATGACGGCGGATCGCGGTCTCAAGCCACTTCGATACGCGAGCGCGACGCGCACAGGCGTCGCGCTCGCGCAGCGCGTTCAGTCTTCGCCGATGTCTTCGTTCCAGACCTCCGGATGCGCGGCGATGTAACCGCCGAGCAGGTCGATGCATTCGCCGTCGTTGAGGTCGATCACTTCCACGCCGCTTTCGCGCAGCCAGTCGACGCCGCCCTGGAAGTTGACCGATTCGCCGACCACCACCGTGCCGATGTTGAACTGGCGCACCAGGCCGCTGCAGTACCAGCACGGCGCCAGCGTGGTGACCATGATGGTGTCGCGGTAACGGCGCTGGCGGCCGGCCTTGCGGAAGGCGTCGGTCTCGCCGTGCACGGAGGGGTCGCCTTCCTGGATGCGGCGGTTGTGGCCGCAGCCGAGCAGGCGGCCGTCGTTGTGGTACAGCGCCGCGCCGATCGGGATGCCGCCCTCGGCCAGGCCCTGGCGGGCCTCGGCGACGGCGGTGGCGAGCAGGGCGCGGTAGTCGGGGGTGGCGATCATGCGGAGCTCCTGAAGACAGAGGCGCAGTCTGGCGCGCGCACGCGACGCGGTCGAGAGCCGCGGCGCGGGCATAATCGACGCCTCCGCCGCCACGCCGACCCTCCGCGCCGCATGATCTTCTGGAGCCTTGTGTTCGCGATCGGCGCCGGCCAGGCCGCGCTGCTGGCGCTCGCCCTATGGCGGCGGCCGGTGAACGCGCAGGCCAATCGGGTGCTGGCGGGCTGGGTGGCGCTGATCGGCGTCGATCTGGCGGTGAAGGCCGCGTACTTCCACGGCCCGGCGCCGGAGTTGCTGAAGGCCTACCGCCTGGTCGGGCTGTTCCCGTTCCTGTACGGCAGCCTGTTCTATCTGTACGTGCGCGCGCTGACCGAGGCGCGCGGCCTGGATCGCCGCGACCTCGTGCACCTGGCCGGCTTCGCGGTGTCGCTGCTGCCCAACCTCGGCGTGTTCCTGCAGGACGCGGCGCAGCAGCGCGCGTTCTTCGAGCACCTGCGTCAGGGCGGCTACTGGCCGGGCCGGCCCTGGCTGGACATCGGGCTGTTCGTCTACAGCCTGAGCTATGTGATCGCCGGTCTGGTGCGCGTGCGCCGCTATCGGCGCGGCCTGCTGCAACGGCGTTCGGATGCCGACCGCATGTCGCTGCATTGGATCGACGCGATGGCGGTTTCGCAGATCGTGATCTGGTGCATCGCGGTGGTGCAGTGGCTCGCGCGCATTCCCTGGATCGACTACCCGCTGATCTACGGCGCGGTGGTGGGCTGGGTGTTCGTGGTCGGCTATCTGAGCCTGCGGCAGGTCGCGGTGGCGGCCGAGCCCGCGCCCGCGTCCGTCGAGGAGGCGAGAGCGGAAGAGCCCGCGGCCGACGATCCGCGCTTCCCCGCGGTCGAGGCGCGGCTGGCCCAGCTGATGGCGCAGGAACAGCTGTACCGCGAGCCGGCGTTGACCATCGGCCATCTGGCCAAGCGCAGCGGCTACCCCGAATACCTGGTGTCGGCGGTGATCAACCGCCGCTTCGAGGGCCACTTCTGGGATTACATCAACCGCCAGCGCGTCGAAGCCGCGCGCGCCTGTCTGGCCGATCCGGACGAAGCGCGTACCATCCTCGACATCGCCTACGCCTGCGGCTACACCTCCAAGTCCACCTTCAACGCCGCCTTCAAGCGCCAGCTCGGCCAGACGCCCAGCGCCTATCGCCAACGCCACGCGGGCTCAGCCGCGAGCGGCCCCGCTTGAGTAGCCGCGGCGCGCGCCCAGTCGTGCGCGTATCGCCGGCCAGCGCAGCAGCAGTTCGCACAGCGCCAGGTTGAACGTCCAGCAGCCCCAGGCTGCGGCGATGTAGACCGGCAGGAACGGCCACTGCATCGCGCCCGCGCCGACCCCCAGCATGATCCGCAGGGTCACCGCCGAGGCGGTCAGGGCGGCGCTGCGGTACATCCAGCGACGGTGGCGTTCGAAGTCGCGGACGAGGGCGTAGCGGATGCCGACCGCGGTGCAGGCCACCCACACCAGCGCCAGCAGCGCGAAGGCCGAGCCGCTGGCCGCGCCGCCTTGGGAGTGGCGCGCCAGCGACAGCGCCGAGATCGCGGCGATCAGGATCGCGCCCGCATAGAGACCGCCGCCGAGCCGGTGCAAACGCGGCCAGCGCCGGCGGATCCCGCCCAGCAGCTGCAACGGCACCAGCAGCAGGGCCAGCCCGGC
This sequence comes from Lysobacter sp. Root604, assembly GCF_001427505.1. NCBI lineage: Bacteria > Pseudomonadati > Pseudomonadota > Gammaproteobacteria > Lysobacterales > Lysobacteraceae > Lysobacter > Lysobacter sp. Root604. The sequence goes on from NZ_LMGS01000009.1 coordinate 929,425, forward strand.
GCCGAAGATATGCCCGGGCACGTCCCAGCCGGAGACCGCGAAGCGCGCGTCGAAGGGATTGCCGATGTTGCTGTCGCGGGAGAAGAAGGTGAACGCGTACAGCGCCACCGCCAGGCAGCCCAGGCCGAAGATCAGCGCCGCCCCCCGACGCAACCAGACCGTCCCAGCCGACATAAGCCACCTCCACAGGATTCAGGAGGCTGCAGGGTGGCCGTGGCGGCCTCGTGGGTCGTCCGAACCGGCGGATTCGTACGTCCTGAACGGCGGAATCGGCCGCCCGGGCTCAGGCGCGGCCCGGGCGCAGCAGGTCGATGTGCGGGATGCCGTCTTCGACGTAGGGCTCGGACGAAGGCGCGAAGCCGTGGCGGCCGTAGTAGCCCTGCAGATGGGCTTGGGCGCCGATCTGGATGTCGGCGCCGGGCCAGCGCGCGGCGATCGCCGCCAGCGCGGCCTCGATCATGGGATCGCCCAGCCCCTGGCCGCGGAACGCCGGCGCGGTCAGCACGCGTCCGAAACTGACCTGTGGGTAGCTGAGCCCGGCCGGCAGGATCCGCAGATAGGCCGCGAGCGCACCGTCGGGCGCGCGGCCGAGCAGGTGCAGGGCCTCGGGGTGGCGGTCCTTGCCGTCCGGGTCCAGATACACGCAGTTCTGCTCGATCACGAACACTTCCGCGCGCAGGCGCAGCAGCTCGTAGAGCTCGTCGCGTTCGAGTTCGGCGTAGGGCTTGGCTTGCCAGTGCAGGGTAGGGGGATGGCTCATGGAAGGATGATGCCGCAGCAGGCGGGCTTGCGCTGCCTCATTCCAGCCACGCCCCAGGCCCGCCCGCATGGCGGTCGGGCGCCCGGTGCAGCGCGAGCCAGTGGCTCGCAAGCGCTGCCCCCGTGCACGGGAGAGGGCTGGTGCGGTTGTGGCCGGGGCCGTCATTTCCGGAAGCCCCACGACCGCCATGCGATAATCCCGCCCATGAGCGAACAGACCCAAAAACCCGGCGACACCACCCATTTCGGTTTCCGCGACGTGCCCAAGGGCGAGAAGCAGAAGCTGGTCGGCGAGGTGTTCTCCTCGGTCGCCGGCAAGTACGACCTGATGAACGACCTGATGAGCCTGGGCGTGCATCGGGTCTGGAAGCGCTATTTCGTGTCCACCGCGCAGGTCAAGCGCGGCGACCGCGTGCTCGACCTGGCCGGCGGCACCGGCGACATCGCCCTGCTGCTGCGCGACCGCGTCGGCGACAGCGGCAGCATCGTGCTGGGCGACATCAACGGCGCCATGCTGCGCGTGGGCCGCGACCGCATGACCGACATGGGCAAGGTCGGCGGCTTCGAGTACGTGCAAATGAACGCCGAGAAGCTGCCGTTCCCGGACGCCAGCTTCGACCTGGTCACCATCGCCTTCGGCCTGCGCAACGTCACCGACAAGGACGCCGCCCTGCGCGAGATGCAGCGCGTGCTCAAGGTCGGCGGCCAGGCCCGGGTGCTGGAGTTCTCGGAAGTGAAGGCCGAGTGGTTCAAGCCGATCTACGACTTCCACTCGTTCAACATCCTGCCCAAGCTGGGCAAACTGTTCGCCAACGACAGCGACAGCTACCAGTACCTGGCCGAGAGCATCCGCAAGCACCCGCCGCAGGACGAGCTCAAGCGCATGATGGGCGAGGCCGGTTTCGCGCGCTGCGACTACAAGAACCTGTCGGCCGGCATCGTCGCGATCCACACCGGCTACAAGGTCTGAATCCGGCGCCGGAGGCGGGACGATGGCCCTGTGCAAGTGGTGCGACGAACAACCCGCCGACCCCGCATCGGCGGTGCAGTGGTGGCTGTTCCTGCCCTTGATTTGGCTGTGGATACCGTCGCCGTCGCGCGGAAAGTACTGCAGCGATTGCGCCGGCGGTTTCAACCTGATCGGCGCGCTGGTGTTTATCGCCTCGCTGGCGATCGCCTTCGTGCTATGGGTGATCTTTTGGTAACGCGCCGCGTCGCCGCGTAGGACAGGAACGCCGACATGAACCTCCGCGACTACCGCGACAGCGACTGGCCGCGACTGTGCAAGATCCGCGACGCCGCGTGTCGCGACGAACTGGGCGCCAGCGGCCTGATGGACGCGTACCTGAGCCTGGAGCAGACCGCCGACAACGAGGGCCTGTTCGACGCCCGTGTGGTCGTCGCCGAGGTCGACGGCCGTGTGCTGGGTTTCGCCGCGTACTCGGATGAAGAGCTGACCTGGCTGTACTGCGACCCGCCCGCGTATCGACAGGGCATCGGCCGCGCGCTGCTGCGCCATGCCGTGGCCGCCTGCGCGGGCGACCTCTACACCGAAGTGCTGGTGGGCAACGAAGCCGCGTTAGCGCTGTACCGCTCGGAGGGATTCGACGTGCAGCGCACGGTGGAAGGCAAGCTCGCCGGCAACGAAGCCTTTGCCGCCTCGGGTTATTACCTCAAGCGCAGCGGCCCAGCCTGAGCGCGCGAGCGCGCCCAGGCGCAGCGCGCTCAGTGCACCAGCTTCAAGCCGATCACGCCGCCCACGATCAGACTCAAGCACAGCAGCCGCGCCGCGGTCGCGGGTTCGCCGAAGGCGACGATCCCCGCGATCGCCACGCCGACCGTGCCGATGCCGACCCAGACCGCGTAGGCGGTACCCACCGGCAGCCACTTCAGGGCCAGCGCCAGCATCGCGAAGCTCGCGACCGCGGACGTCAGCCCGATCACGCTGGGCCACAGACGCGCGAAGCCTTCGCTTTGCTTGAGCGCGATCGCCCACACGATCTCGAGCAGCCCGGCACCGACCAGCAGCGCCCAGGCCAGCATCGCCGCGCGCGTCATCGCCGGCTCAGGCCGAGAAGCCGCCGTCGACCGAGATCGCGGCGCCGGTGATGAAACGCCCGCCCGGACCGGCCAGGTGCGCGACCGTGTCGGCCACGTCCTCGGCTTCGCCGTAACGGCCCAGCGGCAGGCCGGCGCGCTGGTGCTCGGCGCCTTCGCCGTCGGCAGGATTCATCTCGGTGTCGATAGGACCGGGCTGGACCACGTTGGCGGTGATGCCGCGCGCGCCCAGATCCTGGGCCAGGCCCTTGCTCAGGCCGACGGTGGCGAACTTGGTCAGCGAGTACAGGGTCATGCCCGGCGCGCCCACGCGTTCGCCCAGGCAGCTGCCGATGGTGATGATGCGGCCGCCTTCGCCCATGTGCTTGGACGCGGCCTGGGCGGCCGCGAACGGCGCCTGCACGTTGATCGCGATCGCGCGTTCGAAACTTTCGCGCGACTCGTCCTCGAACGGGCCGTACATGAAGATGCCGGCGTTGTTGACCAGGATGTCGATGCGGCCGAATTCGGCCACCGTGCGCTCGACCGCGGCGACCACCGCGTCGGGATCGGCGCTGTCGGCGCGGATCGCGAGCGCGCGGCGGCCGCCGGCTTCGATCGCCGCGACCACGGCCAGCGCCCGCTCCTGCGAGGCGGCGTAGGTCAGCACCACGTCGGCGCCGTCGCGCGCCAGGCGCTGCGCGGTGGCCGCGCCGATACCGCGGCTGCCGCCGGTCACCAGCGCCACTTTGCCTGCCAGAGGGGTCATCGTCTTGTTCCGTAGGAGGGAGGCCGCCGATGCTAGGCGCCTGTGCGCGCCCGCGCAGCCGGGCGCGCGGGATTGACTGTTGCAGCGGCTGGGCGCGGAAATCAGCGTTGCGGCGCCGGCGCTGACCGGCCCTGGGCGAACCGCCATGCTGTGCGGTGCCCCCGGCGCGGACTAGGCGCTAAACTCGAACGCTCGATCCCTTGCCGTGGGCCTTCCATGCGTTATTCGATCCTTACCGTTTGCCTCGCCGCCGCGCTCGCCCTGGGTTGTTCGCGCGAGGCCGCGACGCCCGCCGACGGCGCCGCCCCTCCCGCAGCCGCCAAGACGGAGACCGCCGTGACCAGTCCTGCCGTGGTGGACGCGCATTCCTACGCCCAGCCGGACAAGGTCCGGATCGACGACCTCGCCCTGCAGCTGGCGGTCGACTTCGAGCACAAGCAGCTCAGCGGCTCGGCCACCTACACCCTGAACTGGGTGGACAAGGCCGCGACCCAACTGGTGCTGGATACGCGCGGCCTGAACATCGAGAAGATCGTCGGCGAGCGCAGCGACGGCAAGTGGGGCGATCTCAAGTTCGCGCTGGCGCCGGCCGACAAGTTGTTCGGCAGCAAGCTGACCATCGAAACGCCGGAGCGCAACGCGCGCGTGCGCGTGACCTACAAGACCTCGCCGGACGCGTCGGGCCTGCAGTGGCTGACCCCGGCGATGACCGAGGGCAAGAAGACGCCCTTCATGTTCAGCCAGTCGCAGCAGATCCACGCGCGTTCGTGGGTGCCGCTGCAGGATACGCCCAGCGTGCGCTTCACCTACACCGCGCACGTGACCGCGCCCAAGGACGCGATGGTGCTGATGAGCGCCGACAACGATCCCAAGGCGGCGCGCGACGGCGACTACGAATTCAAGATGCCGCAGAAGATCCCGTCCTACCTGCTCGCGATCGCGGCCGGCGACCTGGTGTTCCAGCCGATCTCGCAGCGCAGCGGCGTGTGGGCCGAGCCGGCGATGGCGCCCAAGGCGGTGGCCGAGTTCTCCGACACCGAGAAGATGATGGAGACCGCCGAGAAGCTGTACGGCCCCTACCGCTGGGACCGCTACGACATCCTGGTGCTGCCGCCGTCGTTCCCGTACGGCGGCATGGAGAACCCGCGCCTGACCTTCGCCACCCCGACCGCGATCGTCGGCGACAAGTCGCTGGTGTCGCTGATCGCGCACGAGCTCGCGCACAGCTGGTCCGGCAACCTGGTGACCTTCTCCACCTCCAACGACGCCTGGCTCAACGAGGGCTTCACCAGCTACGTCGAGAACCGCATCGTCGAAGTGCTCTACGGCAAGGAGCGCGCCGACATGGAGAGCCTGATCTCGCGCAACGAACTGCGCAGCGAATTCACCGACGCCAACAAGCCGCTGCAGGCGCTGGCGATCAAGCCCGGCGCGCTGGACGACCCGGACAACAACCTCACCGGCACCGTCTACACCAAGGGCGCCTGGTTCCTGCAGTTCCTGGAGCAGCGTTTCGGCCGCGACAACTTCGACGCCTTCCTGCGCGGCTACTTCGACCACTTCGCGTTCCAGAGCATCTCGACCCAGCAGTTCGTCGACTACGCCAAGGCCAATCTGCTCGACAAGTACCCGGGCAAGGTCACTCAGGCCGAGTTCGACGCCTGGTTGTACGAGCCGGGCATCCCCAGCAACGCGCCGCAGACGCCGTCGGCGCGCTTCGACGCCATCGACGCCGCGCGCAAGGCCTGGCTGGACGCCGGCACGCTGCCGGACAAGGCCGCGACCGCCAAGTGGTCGACCCAGGAATGGGTGCACTTCGTCGAAGGCATGCCCGACACGCTCAGCGCCGATCAGCTCAAGGCCCTGGACGCCGCCTACAAGCTCACCGGTACGCCCAACGGCGAGATCGCGCAGCGCTGGTATCCGCTGACCGTGCGTAGCGGCTACACCCAGGCCGACGCCGCCATCGCCGCGTTCCTGCAGCGCATCGGCCGCCGCAAGCTGATCATGCCGACCTACAGCGAACTGGTGAAAACGCCCGCCGGCCTGAAACTGGCCGAGGACACCTTCGCCAAGGCCAAGCCCGGCTATCACCCGATCACGACCGAATCGGTCGAAGCGGTGATCGCCAAGGCCAAGGCCGCGCCGCAGGCGGCCAAGTAAGCGACGCCATGCGTTGGCGTCGCGCCAGACTCGCGGCCGCCCTCGTGGCGGCCGCGTTGTTTGCGACCGTTGCCGCGCTGCTGTGGCGCGATCCCTATCGCGTGGTGCTGGCCGACTACAACCGCCAGCGCATCGTCGCCGGCTTGTCGCGCGACAGCCTCAAGCTCGACGACCATCGCTGGGTCTACGCCTACGACGACGAGGCGCCGGCCGGTGCGCCTGTCGTGGTGATGGTCCACGGTTTCACCGGCAGCAAGGAAAACTGGTACCCGCTGGCACAGCGGCTGCGCGGCCGCTACCGCTTGCTGATTCCCGATCTTCCCGGCTGGGGCGAAAGCCAGCGCCGCGACGGCGGCGACTACGGCTTCGTCGCCCAAAGCGCGCGCCTGGCGCGTTTCATCGAACAAGTGGCGCGCCCGCGCGGCGACGAGGTGGTGCTGCTGGGCCATTCCATGGGCGGCGGCATCGCCGCCCTGACCGCGGCGCGCTACCCGCGCGCGGTCGATCGCCTGGGCTTGTTCGACGCGGCCGGCGTGCGCTTTCGCGACAACCGCTTCGGCGTGCAGGTGCTGGCCGGCCACAACCCTTTCGCGGTCGCCGACGACGTCACGCTGCAGCGTTACCTCGACACCGTGTTCTACGACGCCGCCGCCAAGCCGACGATCCCGTGGCCGGCCGACGAGATCTACATCGCGCGCCGCAAGCGCGATGCCGCGTTCGAACAGACGGTGCTCAACCGCATCGGCCGCGGGCCCGAACGTTTCCTGCCCGGCGAAGAAGCCGCCAGGATCCGCCAGCCGACCCTGCTGCTATGGTGCCGCCAGGACGCGGTGATCGACGCCAGCGCGATGGCGCTGTACGCCGCGCGCATGCCGCAGGCGCGACAGGTGCTGCTGGACGGCTGCGGCCACATGTCGCCGGTGGAGCGGCCCGATGCGGTCGCGCAAGCGGTCGCGCAGCTGGCCGGGCCGCCCTGACTCCTTTTACGAATCCGACGAACCGATACGAGACACGCCGATGAACGCCAGGACTCCGATGCTGCTGCTCGCCGTCACGCTCGCGCTCGCCGCCTGCAAGCCGGCCGAAGACCCCAAGGCCGCCGCCGCGGCCAAGGCCGCGACCGACGAGAAGGCGGCCGAGGACATGGCCAAGTCCTTCGAGGCCGCCGTGGCCTTGAACAAGTGGGACGTGGCGCGCGCGCACGGCGACGTTCTGACCGCGCAGTACCCGAACAGCCAGGCCGCCGCGCGCATCAAGGCGCAGTACGAAGTGGCCAAGGTCGAAGCGGTCAAGGCGTTGGAGACGCGCCGCCTGGCCGCGCTGTGGTCCTACCAGACCCAGCCGGTGCTGTCGGGCGGCGAGCAGCGCTCGGCCGCGCTCTACGCCAAGGACCACATCGACACCGACGGCGGCGGGCCGCGCGAAGTGCGGCTGATCTTCCGCGATCATCCGGAGTGGGGCCGCAGCAGCTATCTGGTGCTGCAGGCCGGCGACTTCGACTGCTACGGCGGTTGTAAGGTCAAGCTCAAGATCGACGACGCCGCCCCCAAGCCGGTGGCCGCGAGCCGCCCCAAGACCGACGAAGCCACCGCGATGTTCATCGAGGACGAGCGCATGCTGTGGCGCACCGTGCGCGGCGCCAAGACCATCGCAATCGAGTTCCCGGTCAAAGCCGGCGGCACCCGCACCGCGGTGTTCGAAGTCGGCGGCCTGGACGCCAGCCAGATGCCGGGCTGGAAATGAAAGAACGCGGCTGGCGCATCGCCGCCGCGTTGACCGGCCTGACCGCGATCGCGCTGTTGGGCGCGGTAGTGGCCTGGCAATGGTTCCTGCATTGGCAACCCGATCGCGCCCGCTATCCGCTGCGCGGCATCGACGTGTCCCACCACCAGGGCGCGATCGACTGGCGCGCGGTCGCCGCAGACGATGTCGCCTTCGCCTATCTCAAGGCCAGCGAAGGCGGCGATCACCGCGATCGCCGTTTCGACCAGAACCGCCGCGACGCGCGCGCGGCCGGGCTCGCGGTCGGCGCTTACCACTTCTTCACCTGGTGCAAGCCGGGCGCCGAGCAGGCGCGCAACTTCCTGGCCGCCGCCGCGCCGTCCGCGCACGATCTGCCGCCGGCGCTGGATCTGGAGTTCGGCGGCAATTGCGGGCGCAATCCAGACGGCACCCAACTGCGGCGCGAGCTCGACGCTTATCTGAGCCAGGTCGAGGCCGCCTACGGCCAGCCGGCTTTGCTCTACGTCACACCGGAATTCCTCGCCGCCCATCAGCGCGACCTGCCGCCGCGCGCGCTGTGGCGGCGCGCGATCGTGCGCAAGCCCGATGCCAGCGCCGACTGGGTGGTGTGGCAATACCACAACCGCGGCCGCGTGCGCGGCATCGACGGACCGGTGGACTTGAACGTATTCGACACCGACGCCGCGGCGTTCGCGCGCTAGCGCGCTACGCGGGAGCGATGAGTAAAAGCGGTATCGACTCGCCGTGCCCGCGCTGACGGCATCGGTGCGCTCATGCAGATGGCAATGACAGGCCGAAACGCACCCCGCATCCTCCCGCGAACCGCCTTGGGGTAGGAGCGGCGTAAGCCGCGACCGCGCGCCCACGACCCACGACGCCCCCCAATCGAGCGGTTCTGCCACACATCCTCGCGCCTCCACCCGCTTCCTGTGGGAGCGGCATCAGCCGCGATCGCGAAAAAGCGAACCCCTGCGCAAATCCAATCGCGCCGCCACCGACAGAGCCGGCACAGTTTTAATGCCAGTTACTAGCCGATCCCAAGGGCCTGTTAGCCATCATTCGGCCGCGCCAGAGCGAGTCAACTGCGGAAACAGGACGTCCAAAGGGCAATTCTCCGAGGCATCTAGCGATATCTGGGCCGCAATAGTGTGGACTCTTGCTGTCTAGATGTTGGTATTTGATCCGTGATAGCTAAATGGTCTCGAATCGTAACGGCAGGGATGTGCCATGGCTGACGACAAAGACGACGAGCGTGTGGGACAGGATCCGGCGGCCCCACAACCCGCGATCGCACAAGCAGGCACGGCGGCGCGCAACCCAAGCGAGGTTTACGGCCCACCGGCGCCGCAATCCTCTGCGCAGCGCGCGGACGAGTCAGTGATATCGACGCCACCACGGCCCAGGTCGGCGGCACAACCGCTCGACATATTGAATCCCGGTCTTCCGCTGGCGGGCATGACCCGGCCTGGCATTCCCCTACCGGGTTCCGCCAACGCATCCGCCGGCGGGTACACCTTCAACGCTAGCGGTCAATCCATTTACAGCGGCCAGATACGCGAGACCGATGCCGACACCGGCGCGGTTTCGATGGGTGCAACTGTCGGCAATCCCCAGACGGGCATCCGGGACGTCTACGTCGGCAATAGTGTCGGCGCCGATATCTTGAGCGCCGCGACCAGTCGTCGCGGTCAGGACTTCGCCACGGTCGTCGGTGTGGGTACCGGCAACGACACCAGGGCCTTGTCTGGCGGCATTGCGGTCAACACCGAAACCGACACCTATGGCGCTTTTGTCGCGGTGAGGAGCGAGGATTATTCGTTGAGCGGCAGCTACGCCGCGATCCCCGATGGCAGCAGGCAGGCAGTGACTGCGGGATTTCCATTGCCGGCGAACGCTTCCGGCACGGTGTCTTTCAGCAACAACACGGCCGACGGCAGCAACGCGGTATCCGCTACTTACGTGAACCCTGCCGAAAACTTCAGGTTGAATGCGGGCGTCCGAAATGGGGAGATCGTGGAATTGGGCGGTAGCACAGTTGTGGCGACTGGGCTTACATCGCGGACGGAAATCGGTGCTGGGCTCGGTGTTGGTCGCGATACCTTCCAGGTCAGTGCCAACCTCGATCACAAGTTCAACCCAAGAGAATCGGCCCGCTTGTCGGGAACGTATAGCAGTACCGAAGGCCAAGGCGATCGCTATCGAGTCGACGCGCTATACCAAAACGGCGATATCGGCGTGCGTGGGTTTGGTTCGATCAATGGCGACGGATGGGCGGTGGGGGCGGCGCTTTCGTTCGCGTACGACGGTCCATCGGTCCCACGACCGGCGTCGCGCGATCGAACGGCGGAGAGGAATGTGGCTCTGCTTGCCGAAGCGGAGGCGTCCCGCGAGGCTAACCAGGTAGCGAACGGGTCGCAGGAAACGCCGTCCGTCGGCGTGGCGAGCCGCTCCGCTGGGAATACACAGTCGATCGCGGTCGATCCCACCTTGCGCACGCAAGCCGAAGCGCACATCCGCCGCATCAACGAGGGCCTGCCCGAGAACGCGCGCTTGCCCGTGAACGAGACCGCGCAAAGCTTGGCCGGCATCGCGGAGCTGCGCGGGCTGCCGCGCATCGGCTATGTCGAGCTAGGCAGTCCCGGTGCCGACGGCGAGCGCCGCCTGTTCCTGGGCGCCGAAGCTAGCGCGCGCGATCGTCAGCCCGGCGCCGAACTGATCAGCGTCGGCGCCAGCGACGCACGGCGCGGCTTGTCGGTCGAAGCGACGGCCGCATTGGGCGAGAAACGCGAGCAGGAATCGCGCACGCCCGCCGCGCCGGTGGCCGATCCGCAGCAGCAGGCGATCGCGCCGCGGTCGATGTAGGGCGCACGCGCATACGCGTCGCTGCACCATGAAGCGGGCAGCGATGCGTATCGCGCTTACTGCACGTTGCAGGTGAAACTCAGAACGGCGGTCTGTCCAGCGGCCAAGGCGCCCAGCGAGATGCCCGCGGTCAGGTTGGCGACCGTGAACGGACCGCCCAATGGCACGCCGTCGCCGCTGATGGTCACGGTATTGCCGGCGGGGCAGGTAATGCCCGCGCCGGGCGTATCCCGAACGACGGCGCCGGTGATCGTGCTGGGCCCGCTATTGGTGGCACGCAGGGTGTAGGTGGTGGCCGTGCCGCTTTGCAGGGTATCGGACGCTTGATCCACTTCGTTATTCAGACCGGGCGTGTTGGTCTTCGTTACGGACAGGTCGGCCACTTCCGCCAGGGCGATGGCGTAATCCTCTACTTCGCCGTCGACGGCGTTGCCGGTCGGCGCACCGGCTTCGGTCGCGCTCGAGGCGATACGCAGGCGCAAGTAACTGGCGCCCCTGGACAGGCCGCTTGCCGCGGGCATGGTCCAGGTGACGGCGATCGGGCCGGTTCCGGGGCAAGTGGCGGCCGCGGAACGTTCGTCGCTATCGGCGAAATCGCCGTCGCGATTGAAATCGATATAGCCGTAGACCGTGCCTGTGCCCGCGCACTGGACATTGTTCAGCGTATAGCTGCTCCCCGGAACCAAGGTGATGCTGGCCGGTGGGATGACGCTGTCCTCGTCGTCGAGCAAGGCGATATCGTCCCCGGTCGCGCCGGCGTTCGACTGGTTCACCAACTCGGTATCGACGAACGGCCCCAAGCGCAAACTCGGGAAATTGAACTGCGCAAGCGGGTAACTGAACAGACCCGCCACACCAGCCGTCGGCACGCCGCCCGTAAACTGGAACCGCGGCAAGTGCAGAGCCTGTCCATACGAGACAGGCGCATCGCCGAGGTCGGCGACGTACACCATCACGCCCAGCGCGAGCGCCGAACGGCCGCCTCCCACCATGGCAAAGCTCACCACCGTCCCGCCGTCGAGAAAGGCGATGCCGGCCGGGCCCGCCGCACCTACGCCGGAGCAACCTGATCCCGCGGCGCCATTAAATGCCAGCAGACTGGAGGCAGGAACATGCGTGGTGGTCGCCCCGAACTCGCCGCAGGTCGAGGCTCGTTCGATCAAGCGCCAAGTCGTACCCGGGGTGCCCTGCATCGAGATGTTCTCGCCCTGGGCACCGGACGACTGTTCCGCATCCGCGATGACCAAACCGCCGAGCGGGTAGGCCGGATCGGCCGCGCTGTTGGTCGGGCCAAAGGTGGCCGAACACGACACCAGACCGTTAACCGTGGTGACACCCGAGGGCCCGCCGCCGTTGGTCCGGTTGGCCAGGCCGACCACCAGGGTGTTCAAGGTTCCCGCGCCTAATCCAGTGAAGTACATGTCGTCAAAAATATCGCCCGTCCAGTTGCCGGGACGGTAAGCGATCAGATCGGGGTCCGCCTTGTTGCCGCCGATTGCGCTGATCGTGCAGGTCGTGCGCAGGAACTGCCCGCCTATGGCCGTGGAATTGGTAACGGATCCGCCCGCTTGCGGGATCGCCCCGCCATCGATGCCCCAGCTGAACCAGACGATCTGGTTGCGGTAAACCCCCGCCCCTCCGGTCGCGAACTGCGCCTTTGCAGGGGATGGCAGGAATGCGATGGCCGCCAGCAGCCATAACGCGGCGATTGCCGGACGGTGGGCGTGGAGCTTATTCCCGGCCATGGCCCCCGCATGGGCGGCTCCAAGCGGCGGGCGCGCCACGCCTCGCCAGCAGGCGTCAACGGCCGCTGCGAGGCGGCTTTCGAGTACGAAGCTCCAGCATCCCTGGTCGAACATGGTGGATCCCCTTTACGTCGGTCGGTGGCGCCGGAAACCGGGTCGCTACGCTCCCGCCCTGCCCTCGTGAACGGCACGCATGTCCCCATGCGGCCGCTATGGCAGTGCGAAAGGGGGCGAAAACCCGGCCTCTAGCCCTCTGCAACCGGATAAATCTCCGCTCGACGGGGAAATAGGACGTCATTTAGACGCTTTATTGATTGATTTAGGGTGTCTGTGGTCAAAATTCGACGTGCCTAGCGCCTGCGGACGGGCACACGTTTAGCCAGCAGGGCCGAAGCCCGAGCTGACGATATGGAGTGGGGGCGTCGCTAGGGGCTCAGCAAGCGCGGTGCCGGGGTAAGGCCGGCCCTTCAAAGGTCATGCGCCCAGGATGTGGTGAGCGAGCGCGAGCCGCGCCGCCGCGCCGCTCCGGACCTCGCGACGGCGCGGTTATCGCCGCACCCTACGAGTGATGCGGACACGCCGCCGCTGTGCGACAGGCGCAGCGGCGATCGCGCCGCGGAGGCTCAGCAGAAGCGGATCCAGGGGGATACAGACCTTTCAAAAGCCACCCACCGTCGTAGGGTGTGGCGAGTGAACCAAAACCGCACGGCCGCGCCGCTCCGGACTCTCGGGACAGCGACGCACGTTTCCTCGCTCGCGGATCGCTCCACAATTCGTTCGCGCGATGGCGCAGGGGACATGAAGACCTCGGGCCGCCGATTCCGGCGGGTCCGGAGCGCGCTGCGCGTGGTCTCGACCGATCCGAGCGGCGCGCACGCAGGCTTCAAAAGGTAGCTTGCGCAATCGTAGAGAAATAGATCCCCGTCAGTCTTGGTCCACAAGCCTGTATCGCTCAGCGCGCGCCACAAACTAAACGGCCCGCAACGCCCTCCGGAAATTCCGGCAGCGATGCGGGCCTGGTCTTGATCGGTCGCCTACTGCACGTTGCAAGCGAAGCGGAGGATGGCCGTCTGGCCGCTCGCCAATGCAGTCAGCGTGATGCCAGCCCCGGTCAGATTGGCGATGGTGAACGGCCCGCCTGCCGGCGTGCCAGCACCGGTAATCGTCACCGCATTGCCGGCCGGGCAGGTAATGCCTGCACCGGGTGCGTCGCGGACCACCGCACCGGTGATGGTGGTGGGCCCGTTGTTGGTGACCCGCAGCGTATAGGTGGTGCTGGCGCCCGAGGTCAGCGTATCGGTCGATTGATCGACTTCTCCGTTCAAGCCCGGCGTGTTGGTCTTGGTGATGCTCAGGTCGGCCTGAGGCGGGGTATTGGTGATCGTGCATTGCACGGCGCGGCCGCCGGATTGCAGCGCCAGACCGGCAAAGGGAATAGTGACAACGGCACCCGCCGACGAAGCACTCTGTCCAGCCGCCAGCCCGGTGCAGTCGACGCTGGTCAGCACCCATCCGGCCAGCAGGGTTTCGGTAATCGTGGTGTTCGCCGTCGTGCTGGCGACGGTCAGCGTCTGCTGCGCTCCCGCCGTCCCTGGCGCGCCTGCGGCCGTCGTCGTGATCGAGTGGTTGGCGATGCCGTTGTTGCCGCTGAAATCGAAGCTGGCGGTGTTGCCAACAGAGATTTTGGTAATCGTCAGCCGGTTGACCACCCATTCCATCGCAACGGTCTGCAGCGCCAGGTTGAGGCCGGTCGAGCTTGAGATATTGTCCGCGGTGGCGTCACCGTTGTTGACCACATTGTTGTAGACGCCGGCGGTATTGCTGACCACATTGACCGTGAGCGTACAGGTGGTGGCGGTGCCGCCCGCTGTTCCTGCAGCAAGCGTGCCATTGGCGATCGAAATCGTCCCCGCGCCCGCGGTGGCCGTCACCGTACCGCCGCATGTATTCGTTACACCCGGCGTCGCTGCGACCGTGACACCCGCAGGCAGGGTGTCGGTAAAGCCCCAGCCGATCTTGGCCTGATTGTCCCCGGTGGTATTGGTGATGGTGAAGGTCAGCGGCATCGCCACGCCGACATAGCGAACACCGGACACCGACTTGCTCAACGTCGGGCTGACATCGAGCACGGTGAAATTGTCGAACGCCCAGTCGTTGCCTATGCCTGATGGCTGAAAATTACGGACGCTGAAGGTCATGGAGGTGCCGGCGACCAATATGTTGGCGCCGGCCCCATTGGGGAGATAGTCCGCCACACGAGCGGATTGAGCTGGCGCCACACCCCGCGCCTCGGTGATGATCGTCTGCGGATTTTGTCCGTCGGTGCACAGGTTGAAGGCGCCTAGCGCGGTTTCGCTGAGGCCGTTGACATACTGGAATTGCATGATCGGGGCGTTGGCGAAGCAATTGACGGCTGCACCGGTGAGGCGCAGCGTGGCAAAACGACCGCTGCCGCCGGGCGGGACAGCCGGGAACGGGATCGGCACCGTATTGCGCAGGATCACGGTGCCGTTGATTGGATTAACGGCTGTATAGGCCGTGACCGCCAAATTGTTGCGCGCAACCGCTGCGGTCTGCCCCCGGTACATACCCAGCGCCTGCGCTATGGACATGCCATAGTTCCAGTTGGTCTGGTTTTGGCAGTGCGCCGCGCTGATCGGCACTGCCGCCGCCACAGGCGAATTCCATCCGGCCACCCAGCCGTTGCAAGCGGTCAGCCAGGAAGCATCGGCCGTATAGGTGATGCTGTTGGGCGCGGGCCCGACATAGGTATTGACCAGCCGCGGCGTCGCCATCGACCCATTGCCGCTGTCGAACGTCTCTTCATAGACGAGGGTTTGCGCGTGCGCAGGCGCTACCAGCAGGATGCAGACCGCCATCAGCGGGAGCGCCCAGAGGGATGCCCGTCTACGTGACCGTTGCGGCGATCGACTGCGGATGGCGATTGCGCGTACGTGCCGGAGCGATGTACGGGTTTCACGCGCGACGCGATTCGTGTCCATGCGGCTCCGTAAGGGATTCTTGAAGGGATTGTTGGTACGGGCGCTTGAACGGAGACGCGAACCGGACCGGCATCCGTCGTGCAGCGGCTGTTCGAGATCGCGGGGTCAGCGGCCCCACTACCGAATTCGTGCAACGGTAGGGAGACAGGACATGCCCAGGTCGCCATCAGGCGCGGGCTTGGAGCGCGGCCTCATCATCGATACGCGGGGTGGGCCATGGCGGACCGCACCATGCGCAGCTTCTGACCTCGCGAGCGCGTGGTGATCACCGCTGCCACCTGAGCGACGCGGGCGACGCGCCATAGGCGGTGCCGCGACCGGCCCGCTACAGACGAGTTTCACGGAAACGGTGCCAAGGGCCCGCTCTGATGGTGGCCACAAACGAAGAGGGCGCAGTCGCCTGCGCCCTCTCCGTCTTGTCCGTAGCGATCGCTTATTGCACGTTGCAGCTGAAGCTCAGCACCGCAGTTTGCCCGGTCGTAAGCGTGCCGAGGGTAATGCCGGCGCCGGTCAGGTTGGCGATGGTGAAGGTGCCCACGGGCACGCCGTCGCCGGTAATCGTGACCGCGTTGCCGCCGGGGCAGGTGATGCCGGTTCCGGGCGTATCCCGCACCACCGCGCCGGTGATAGACGTAGGGCCGCTATTGGTAACGCGCAGGGTATAGCCGGTCGTCCCGCCCGCAGTGACGCTGTCGTTGGCCTGGTCCACTTCTCCGTTCACGCCCGGGGTGTTGGTCTTGGTGATGCTCAGGTCGGCGGAGCTGGTTTGGTTGCTGAAGACGCAGGTGATGTCGTCCAGCGCGGCCAAGTTGGACAAGCTGAAACTGCTGCCGTTGCCGCTGGGCATAACGGTACCGGTGCCGGCGGTGGCGTTGGTGCAGCTGTAGCTGGTGGTGTAAGCGCCTATCGTGCTGGCGCTGCCCGCCGCCATGGCTTCGGACAAGGTGTAGTTGGTAGCCGTATCGGCATTGGCGAAATCGGCGGTGCCGTTGGCCGTGCTGCCGCTGCCTGTGGTGCTGGCCGTCCTGGTAGCCGCGATCGCGGTCTCCGTTCCCGCGACGCTGAGCGAGAATTGGTCGGCGGGGGCAATACGTCCGTTCGGCAATTGCTTCTGCAGTCGAACGCGCGGCCGGCTGTTGGTGTAGGTGCAGGTTACCGGGCTGGCCGGTATGACGCTGTTGGCCGGCAGGAGCACGGCACCCGTTGACACGTCATATGTCGGCGCAATGGCCCAGCCGGTGCAATTGATGGCGGTGACCCTGTACACGCCGAATGCGCTTTCGGTGATTCCGGTATCCAGGAACCGATTGGCCACCACCATCGGTTGTATACCGAGCGAAGCCGTGACCGTTCCATTGTCGGCCCATGAGTCGAAAGTCGATGGCGTATTGGCTGCCAAGGTAACGACGGTTGGATTGCCCTGTGTACCTGCGGTTATCAGGTCGGCGTCGAGATTTACCGTGGTGTAGACGAATCCCTTGGCGCTCTCCTGGCGGTTGGTCTGCTTGACCAGGCATACCGTGGGCGTCTCGATATTGGCCAGGCGAACGGTGAAGTCGTCGGTGGCGCCGTCGGAGGTGCCGTTTTGCGTGCGGCTGGTGCGGAATTGCAATACCGCGCCGGACGCAACGCCCGCGGGAAGAGTGATCCGGTAGACCTTCATGCTGGGCAAACCCGAAACGTTCCAGTCGCCGGAAACGAGGGTCAGCACGGCGCCGTTGCTCGCGAACGGCGCAGGCGGGGCGAGGGGGCCCGCCGCTCGATACGTCGATGTGTTGAAGGTCGCATAGACCACGTTGTTGTAGCGCACTTCCAATCGGGCCTGATTGCCATTGACCCCGTTGGAGCCGCTGGCGTTGGCCCAGGACACCGAAAAAACGATATCGCTGCCACCGGTCACGCCGCCGGCCACCGTTTGCTGCATGGAATTGAACACATTCAGGCTGCCGGCGTTGCCGCCGAAATTCTCGGTATGGGTCACGCCGCCGCCGCCGGCATTTCCCCAGCCCGTTCCGGCCACGATGGTCTCGCTCCAGGGAGCCGCCACGCCGCTGGGCAGGGTAGGGGCGATTACCGGCGTCAAAGCGCTGCAGGTTTGCGCGCTGGCTTGGCCGGACAGTAGCAGGCCGGCCGAGCACAGGCAGGCCAACCAGATACGTTTGCGAACGCCGCTGCTACGCGATGTGTTGCGCACAGGTAGATCCAGGCAGTCATCGGCGATACGGCCGGTCGAAGCCTGCGCGTGGATGTCACTCGGCGAGCGTGCCGTTTCGCGTTCGCGCGCGCCGGCGGCCGTCGCACAAGGCCCTTCGAATACGAAACTCCAGAAACTATTGCCGAACATGATGCCCCCTGATGGTCGCTCAACTCGTCGGACGCGCGTTCGCCCTGCCTAGATGCTCGATTCGGCGCTCACGGATCGCCGCGCGATGCGTCGGCCCAGCGTGGCGAGGGCGGCCGATCCAGGCGGGTCCGGAGCGCGGCGCGCGCCATCTGGACGTTCTTCTGGGGCATGCACGCAAGCTTCATAGGGTAGTTCGCGCAGCCGCGATAAAGTAGGACACATCAAGGCACTTCTTAGTCGCAAACATGGGTCAGTTCCGCACATATTTTTGTGCCTTTAGATCATGCCTAAGCGTCTGTATCGCAGAGCGCGTGACAACAATAAGGGCCCCTGGGGTTCTGCAAAATTCCGGAGCGGCGCTAGCGATCGTGGACGATTGCTAACCCAAGGCAGGTTGCGCGTCGCGAGAGGTGACGCGACGCGCTTCGTTTAACTGCTTCGGATGCGAGTACGCGTACCCGTAGACGTTCTGCGCTACGTCGTTAGCGCCGGTGCTGCAGTCCGTCGAGAGCATCGCGTTGGCGCCGTTCTTCAACTGGATGAAGTTGCAGGTGAGGGTCGCGCAGTGCTGCGCCGCCGCCGGCAGCGGAACCGCGCCGGCGAGCAGGAGCACGGCGAGCAAGCTGGACCATGTCCGCCGCCGGCATTGCCGCAGCCGCCACTGGACGAAGGCGTTGCCGCGCGCTGCGCGCCACCACGGCGCCTGAGGCGCGCCGCCCTTTTTACTGGAACTCATGCCGCCCTCGCGCCCTGCTGCTATGGAAGTGATGGCGGTCCTTGCCGAGTGCATCGCATGCATCCAACGGTGGACGCGTCACCACAGGCTTGTGGGTGGCGGGCGTCCGTCGGCCTGTGCCGCTGGCCGGTGCTTTTGCGCCGATGCACTGTTTGGAGATCGCAGTTCGCCGCGGGGACAGGACAGCACGGGCGTGGGCGGGCGCCGCGTGGCTCGCCACGGTACGCGCCCTGGGCCGAAGCGGCTTTGTGCCCGCACAAACGAAAAGGCCCGCAGCGATCCCCGTTGTTGCGGAGGCGATGCGGGCCTTGGCGCGCGCGTGGTGCGCGCGCGATGTCGCGCGGTGTTACAGCGCGTAGCCGAACTGCTGGCGGAACTGTTCGGCGAATTCGTCGTAGTCGAAACGCTGGTTCTGGGTGCCGGGGTGTTCGACCTTGAGCGCGCCCATCAGGTTGCCCATGCGGCCGATGGTCAGCCAGTCGTAACCCTTCTCGATGCCGAAGATCAGGCCGGCGCGGAAGGCGTCGCCGCAGCCGGTGGGATCGGTCACGCGGCGCTCGTGCGCCGGCGGGATGTCGTAGGTCTTCTCGGCGGTGTGGATCAGCGAGCCGTGCGGGCCGCGCGTGGTGATGTAGGCCTTGACGCGTTCGACGATCTGCTTCTCGCTCCAGCCGGTGCGTTCCTGCAGCAGGTTGGATTCGTAATCGTTGACGGTGACGTAGTCGGCCTGTTCGATGAAGTGGCGCAGCTCTTCGCCGTTGAACAGCGGCATGGCCTGGCCCGGATCGAAGATGAAGGGGATGTTGGCCTCGGCGAACTCGGTCGCGTTCTGCAGCATGCCTTCGCGGCCGTCGGGGCTGACGATGCCGAAGCTGACGCCGGCGACGTCGCGCACGTGGTTCTCGTACGAACGCATCATCGCGCCCGGATGGAAGGCGGTGATCTGGTTGTTGTCGTGGTCGGTGGTGATGAAGGCCTGCGGCGTGAACAGCTCGTCGATCACCTTGACCTGGTCGAGGCGGATGTTCTGCTCTTCGAACCACTCGCGGTAGGGGCCGAAATCCTGGCCGACGGTGGCCATCGGAATCGGATCGCCGCCGAGCAGCTTGAGGTTGTAGGCGATGTTGCCGGCGCAGCCGCCGAACTCGCGACGCATGCGCGGAACCAGGAAGGACACATTCAAGATGTGGACCTTGTCCGGCAGGATGTGGTTCTTGAACTGGTCGGGAAACACCATGATGGTGTCGTAAGCCAGAGAACCGCAGATCAGTGCAGACATCGCTGAAACCCCAATGTTGAGAGCCGCTCGGTGCAGCGCCGGTGGGCGCGGAGCGGCCATAAAAACGGCGGCCCTTTGCCGCCCGGCGGCGTAGGGTAGCCGCTGCGGGGCCGTCCGGCCAGTTTGTGACGGCAATCAGGATTCGACCCGGTCCCGGCGAGGGACCCCTATTCAGGCTCGGACCGACCCCGCACCGGGACCGCCCCGGCAGATGACCCTTAACGGCGAAAAGCGTCGGAAAGCGTTGTTTTTCCTTGCTCGCAGGGGGGGCGGGCGTTAGGCTAGCGAACCTCTTCTTGCCTCCCTTTTGACGGCCTATCCCCCGATGTTCAAGAAGTTTCGCGGCATGTTCTCCAATGACCTGTCCATCGACCTGGGCACGGCCAACACCCTCATTTATGTGCGTGGACAAGGGATAGTCCTGAACGAGCCTTCGGTGGTCGCGGTGCGCCAGGACCGTCTGATCGGCGGCAACCGTACGGTGGCGGCGGTCGGCGGCGAGGCCAAGCAGATGCTGGGCCGTACCCCGGGCCACATCACCACGATCCGTCCGATGAAGGACGGCGTGATCGCCGACTTCACCTACACCGAAGAGATGCTCAAGCACTTCATCCGCAAGGTGCACAAGTCGCGCTTCCTGCGTCCGAGCCCGCGCGTGCTGGTGTGCGTGCCCTGCGGCTCGACCCAGGTCGAGCGCCGCGCGATCAAGGAATCGGCCGAAGAGGCCGGTGCGCGCGAGGTCTACCTGATCGAGGAACCGATGGCCGCGGCGATCGGCGCCGGCATGCCGGTGACCGAGGCGCGCGGCTCGATGGTGGTCGACGTCGGCGGCGGCACCACCGAAGTCGCGGTGATCGCGCTCAACGGCATCGTCTATTCGGCCTCGGTGCGGATCGGCGGCGACCGTTTCGACGAGTCCATCATCAATTACGTGCGCCGCACCTACGGCACCCTGATCGGCGAAGCCACCGCCGAGCGCATCAAGCTCGAGATCGGTTGCGCCTACCCGCAGCAGAAGGCGGCCACGATCGAAGTCTCCGGCCGCAACCTCGCCGAGGGCGTGCCGAAGATGATCCTGATCAATTCCAACGAAGTGCTGGAAGCGCTGCGCGAGCCGCTGGCCGGGATCGTCTCGGCGATCAAGCTGGCGCTGGAGCAGACCCCGCCGGAACTGTGCGCCGACGTCGCCGAGCGCGGCATCGTGCTCACCGGCGGCGGCGCCCTGCTGCGCGACCTGGACCGCTTGATCAGCGAGGAAACCGGCCTGCACGTGCAGGTGGCCGACGATCCGCTGACCTGCGTCGCCCGTGGCGGCGGCCGCGCGCTGGAGCTGGTCGACATGCACGGCAACGAGTTCTTCGCTCCCGAGTAAGGCCGGGAATCGGGACTCGGGACTCGGGAATCGCACAGCGGCTCCCGTCGGCTCGGTTCTCGATCGACGGCTCGATGGTTGAGTAGCCCTTTGGACGATGGCGACGGCGCCAGATCGCTCCGTCGCGCTTTTCCGATCCCCTATTCCCTATTCCCGATTCCCGGCCTCAATGCCCTCTTACGCCGGTCCTCCCACCACCGCCCGCATTGGTGATGTCGCAGGGACCTTGCGCCTGCTCGCCTATCTGGCGCTGGCCGTGGTGCTGATCGTGCTGGACCACCGCGGTGGCTGGTTGACCCAGGCGCGCCGCCAGGCCGGGGTGATGGTGGCGCCGTTGTGGGCCGTGGCCGGCTGGCCCGGGCGCGTGGCCGAACGCATCCACGACGATGCCGGCACCCTGAGCCAACTCACCGAAGACAACCGCCGCCTGCGCAACGAGCTGCTGGTGAACCAGGCGCGCATGGCGCGGCTACAGACTCTGGTGGCCGACAACACCCGCCTGCGCGGGCTGCTGGAAGCGGCCGAGCGCGGCAACCTGGACGTGGTGCTGGCGCCGATCCTCGACATCGACCTAGACCCCACCCGCCAGCGCCTGGTGCTGGACGCCGGCAGCCGCGACCGCGTGCGTACCGGCCAGAGCGTGATCGATGCCGGCGGTTTGCTCGGCCAGATCATCGGCGTCAATCCCATGCACGCCAACGTGCTGCTGATCACCGACCCCTCGCATGCGGTGCCGGTGGCGGTGGCGCGCAACGGCGTGCGCCTGGTGGTGTACGGCGATGGCCGCAGCGACATCCTGCGCCTGGCCAGCGTGCCGCTGTCCAGCGACGTCAAGGTCGGCGACCAACTGGTGACCTCGGGCCTGGGCGGGCGTTTCCCGCCGGGCTTCCCGGTCGGCACCATCGCCGCGCTACGCCCCGACGACAGCCGCGCCTTCCTGATCGGCGACGTCAAGCCGGCGGCCAAGCTGGATCGCGGCCGCGAAGTGCTGGTGCTGCTGTCGATGCCGCCGCCGGTGAACGCGGAGGAATTCGATAGCGCGGCCGCGCCGGATGCTGCGCCCGCGGCGACGGGTACGACCGCCGCAGGCACGACGACGGGCGCTGGCGCTTCGGCGCCGGCCAATGCCGCGCCGGTTGGGAGCCCGCCCGCTACCGCGCCCGCCACGACCGCGCCGGCATCGTCGGCGCCCGCCGGCCCGAATCGCGCACCGGCTACCACCGCGCCCGCGAATCGCACGCCTGCCGCCACCCCGCCCAGCGAGCCGCGCCGATGACCCGCACCCGCCAACACTGGGTGCTGCCGGTCAGCCTGATCGTCGCGCTGCTGCTGGGGTTGCTGCCGCTGCCGCTGGCGCTGCAGCCGCTGCGCCCGTACTGGCTGGCGCTGGTGCTGGCCTACTGGGTGATCGAGGATCCCGACCGCGCCGGCCTGGGCTTCGCCTTCGCGATCGGCCTGCTCGGCGATCTGGTCTATGGCGGCCTGTTCGGCGAGCAGGCGCTGCGCCTGGTGGTGATGACCTTCATCCTGCAGCGCTTCCGCGCGCGCCTGCGCTTCTTCCCGCTGTGGCAGCAGGCCTTGTGGGTGGGCGGGTTGATGCTCAACGACCGCATCGTCACCGCCGCGATCCATGTCGCCCTGGGCGAACCGACCCTGCCGGCGACGTTCTGGCTGGCGCCGCTGTCGGGCCTGCTGTTGTGGCCGCTGATCTTCCTGCTGCTCGACGCGCTGCGCCTGGGCACCTGGCGGAGGCGCTGAGCCGTGGGCCCGCGCCGCCGCTGGTTCGGCCCGCACCCGCTGAAGAAGCGGACGCTGAAGAACGCCGCGGCCGAGGCGGACCAGTTCCGCCGCCGCGCCGCGGTCGCGTTCGCGTTCGTGCTGCTGGGCGTGATCGGCCTGGGCTTCTGGTACTACCGCCTGCAGGTGCTGCAGCACGCCGACTACGTCACCCGTTCCGATGCCAACCGCATCAAGCTGCGGCCGGTGGTGCCGGGGCGCGGGCTGATCTACGACCGCAAGGGCCGGATCCTGGCCGACAACGTGCCGGCGTTCCGCATCGACGTGACGCCCAGCGAGGCCGGCAAGACCGAGACCTGGATGCCGTCGCTGGCCAAGCTGATCGCGCTGTCGCCGGATGACATCCAGCGCTTCGAGAACGAGCGCAAGGCCACCCGCGGCTTCAAGCCGATCACGCTCAAGCTGCGCGTAAGCGACGAGGAGGCGGCGCGCTTCTCGGTCGACCGTTGGCGCTACCCCGGCGTGGAGCTGGTGTCCTACCTCAACCGGCGCTATCCCTACGGCGAGGTGCTGTCGCATGTGATCGGCTATGTCGGCCGCATCGACACCAAGGACCTGGAGACGATGGCCGAGGGCAACGCCGCTCTCACCCACGTCGGCAAGACCGGCCTGGAGCGCTATTACGAGGAAGCGCTGCGCGGCAAGGTCGGCTACGAAAAGATCGAGACCAACGTCGACGGCCGCCCGATGGGGCAGGTCGGGCACGTGCCGGCGCAGCCGGGCGCGGACCTGCGCCTGAGCATCGACCTGGACCTGCAGCGCGCGATGGTGGCCGCGTTCGGCGATTTCGACGGTTCGGCGGTGGCGGTGGATCCGCGCACCGGCGAAGTCCTGGCCATGGTCAGCCTGCCGGGCTACGACACCAATTTGTTCGTCAACGGCATCTCCAGCGCCGACTACCGCGCGCTGATGGACAACCCCTCGCGGCCGATGTTCAACCGCAACGTGCTCGGCGGCGGTCCGCCGGGCTCGACGGTGAAGCCCCTGATCGGCCTGGCCGGCCTGGACAGCGGCCTGCGCACCGCCGACGACAAGGTGTTCTCGACCGGCGAGTTCCACATCCCGGGCCAGAAGCGCGGTTACCGCGACGCTCACGGCGGCGCCGGCTGGACCGATCTGCGCAAGTCGATCTCGCAGTCGGTGAACTATTACTACTACAAGCTCGCCTACGAGATGGGCATCGCCCGTTTCGAGCAGTACATGCGCAAGTACGGTTTCGGCGGGCCGACCGGCATCGACCTGGCCGGCGAGAACAGCGGCGTGGTGCCGTCGGCGGCGTGGAAGGCCAAGCGCAGCAAGGAAGGCTGGTACCCGGGCGAGACCGTGATCGCCGGCATCGGCCAGGGCTATTGGGTGGCGACCGCGCTGCAGCTGGTGCGCGGCACCGCCGCGATCGCCAACGGCGGCGATCTGCGCCGCCTGCACCTGGTGCGCGAGCGCCGCGACGGTTACGAATCGCCGTGGACGGCGGTGGAACAGCCGGCGCCCAGCCGCATCACCGACAACCCCGCGCATTTGCGCGCGGTCCAGGAAGGCATGGTCGGGACCATGCTGCCCGGCGGCACCGGCGCCAGCCTGGTGCGCGGCGCGCCGTATCAGAGCGCGGGCAAGACCGGTACCGCGCAGAAGATCAGCCGACGCGGCAACGTCAGCATGAACCCGCATTCGCTGCCCTACCACCTGCGCCATCAGGCGCTGTTCGTGGGCTATGCGCCGGCGCAGAACCCGACCATCGCGGTCGCGGTGGTGGTGGAGCACGGCGGCTACGGCGCCAGTTCGGCCGGCCCGATCGCGCGCAAGATTTTCGACGCCTGGCTGCTGGGCAAGATGCCGGAACCGGAGCCCGCCGAGCACAACGCGATTGCGCCGCTGAGCGCGCCGGTCGCGGTGAGCCCCGCGCAGGCCGCGCAGGCTGTGTTGGCCGCGGCCGCTGCGGAAGAGGGCGTGGTCGCCAATACGCCGGCGCCGGTGTCGCCCGCGTTCGCGGTGGGTGAGTTGAGCCCGCAGGCCTTGGCCGCCGAAGCGGCCAAGGGGCATGCGAATGCGCCTACGGTGAGCGCGCAGCGGGGCAGGGCGGCCCTCACGCCGGCGCCTGCGGCATCCGCGGGCTTGCCGCCGCGCGCCGCGCAGGCCGCCGCAGTGCCCGCCAATGGCGCCGCGCCGCCGTCGCGTCAGAACGGCGCGACCCAACCGAATCGGAACGGCGCGACGCCGCCGGGTCGCAACGGCGCTACGCCGCCGGAGCCGCGCCGGTGAGGGTGATCCTGCGTTGGCTGTTCGATCTGATCGCGCGCGCGCTGCGCACGGTCGATCTGCCGCTGCTGGGCGCTCTGTTGGCGCTGATGGCGATCGGCCTGGCGGTGCTGTACAGCGCGGGCGACCATTCCATGCGCATGGTGCTGGCGCAGGGTTCGCGCTTCGGCGCCGGCCTGGTCGCGATGTGGGCGCTGTCGCGCATGCCGACCTCGCAGCTGCGCAACTGGACGCCGCTGATCTACGGCGCTTCGCTGCTGCCGCTGTTGCTGGTGCTGGCGATCGGCACCGGCAAGCACGGCCGCCACTGGATCGACCTCAAGGTCTTCTATTTCCAGCCGGCCGAGCTGCTCAAGCTGAGCCTGCCGATGATGGTGGCCTGGTACCTCAACCGCCAGGCGCTGCCGCCGAAGTTCATGTCGGTGCTGGTGGCGGGCGTGACGATCGCGGTACCGACCCTGCTGATCCTGCTCCAACCCGACTTCGGCACCGCGATGCTGGTCGGCATCAGCGGCGCGTTCGCGCTGTATCTGGCCGGGCTGCCCTGGTGGTGGTTCGGCGCGGCCTTCGGCGGCATCGCCGCGATCGCGCCGGTGGCCTGGTTCTGGCTGCTGCGTCCGTACCAGAAGGACCGCATCCTGACTTTCCTCAACCCCGAGTCCGATCCATTGGGCACGGGCTGGAACATCATCCAGTCCAAGATCGCGATCGGCGCCGGCGGCATGACCGGCAAGGGCTGGCTGCAGGGTTCGCAGTCGCATCTGAACTACCTGCCCGAGCACACCACCGACTTCATCTTCGCCGTGCTCAGCGAAGAGTTCGGTTGGCTGGGCGTGGCGGTGGTGCTGAGCCTGTACCTGTTCGTGGTCGGGCGCTGCCTGTGGATCGCGGCCGAGGCGCGCGACGGCTATTCGCGCCTGATCGCGGGCGCGCTGGGGTTGGCCTTCTTCGTCTACGTGATCGTCAACGGCGGCATGATCGCCGGCCTGTTGCCGGTGGTAGGCGTGCCGATGCCGCTGCTGAGCTACGGCGGCACCTCGGCCGTCTCGCTGCTGGCGGGCCTGGGCGTGGTGATGGCGGTGCGCGCGCATCGCCCGGTGCATGGCGGGCGCTAGCGCCGGCAGAGCGGCCCTCATCCGCCCTGCGGGCACCTTCTCAGCCTTGCACTCCCTTCGGTCGCCGCATGCGGGAGACGGGACGGCAATATTCATCGACCTGCACGCTTTAGCCCCTCTCCCGCTGGCGGGAGAGGGGTTGGGGTGAGGGCCGACGCGAGCGACAAACGCCAACCTGCCCTCATCCGCCCTGCGGGCACCTTCTCAGCCTTGCACTCCCTTCGGTCGCCGCACGCGGGAGAAGGGACGGCGACATTCATCGACCTGCACGCTTTAGCCCCTCTCCCGCTGGCGGGAGAGGGGTTGGGGTGAGGGCCGGCGCGAGCGACAAACACCACCTCATCCGCTGCCCTCATCCGCCCTGCGGGCACCTTCTCCCGCACGCGGGAGAAGGGACGGCAACATTCATCGACCTGCACGCTTTAGCCCCTCTCCCGCTGGCGGGAGAGGGGTTGGGGTGAGGGCCGACGCGAGCGACAAACGCCACCTCATCCGCTGCCCTCATCCGCCCTGCGGGCACCTTCTCCCGCATGCGGGAGAAGGGACAGCAAAGCCATCGCGTCCTCGCGTGATGCCAGCGGAGCAGGGGCAGCAAAATTCATCGACCTGCATGCTTAGCCCCTCTCCCGCTGGCGGGAGAGGGGTTGGGGTGAGGGCCGACGCGAGCGACAAACGCCACCTCATCCACTGCCCTCATCCGCCCTGCGGGCACCTTCTCAGCCTTGCACTCCCTTCGGTCGCCGCAGGCGGGAGAAGGGACGGCAACGCCATCGCGTCCTCGTGCCGATTAAGCAACAAAACCTGACTATCGGCCGCGATCTTCACGTATTCACGGTTTTGGCCGCTGTTTTCGCGTGCTAACCTCGCGGCGATGACTCGACGCCCCAACACCGTACGCCGCGCCGCGATTTGCGCGCTCACGCTCGCTCTGGCGGCCTGCGCCACCCAGGCGCCGCCCCCGACCGCCGCCCAGCCCTCGGTGCCCGCGCCAGCCCCGGCCCCGCCGGCGGCCAAGCCCGATCCGCTCGCGCACCTGCCGCCGCCGGTGGTGCCGATGCCGATCGAGCAGGCCCGCGCCGCGTTCGTGCGCGACACCGCCGCCAAGTATTCGATCGACCCGGCCTACATCGAGTCGGTGCTGGCCAAGGCGCAGATCCGCGACGGCATCGTCGCGGCGATGTCGCGGCCGGCCGAGGCCAAGCCCTGGCGCGATTACCGCCCGATCTTCATCACCCAAAAGCGCATCGACGGCGGCCGCGCCTTCCTGGCCGAGCACCGCGAGCAGCTGGCGCGGGTCGAGGCACAGACCGGCGTGCCGGCGGAGATCATCGTCTCCATCCTCGGCGTCGAGACCAGCTTCGGCGGCAACACCGGCAGCTATCCGGTGATAGACGCCCTGTACACCTTGGCATTCGCGTATCCGCGCACCGGCGATCCGGCCAAGGCCGAACGCGAGAACCGCCGCGAGGCCTTCTTCCGCGACGAGTTGGGCCAGTTGTTCGCGATGGGCAAGGAAAACGGGATGGACGTGGCCAGCCTGACCGGCAGCTACGCCGGCGCGATGGGCTGGGGCCAGTTCATGCCGTCCAGCTATCGCCAGTACGCGGTCGACGGCGACGGCGACGGCAAGAAGGATCTGTTCACCGATCTCGACGACGTGTTCGCCTCGGTCGCCAACTACTTCGTCAAGAAGGGCGGCTGGGTGCGCGGCGGCCCGATCGTGGTGCGCGCCAACCGCGACGCCAACGCGTTGGACTTCAAGCCCGAGAATCTGGATCCGATCATTCCGCTCAGCGACCTGGCCGTGCGCGGCTACCGTCCGCTGGGCACGGTCGCGCCGACCGAAACGGCGACGCTGTTGAACCTGGAAGGCGTCGCCGGGCCGGAGTATTGGCTCGGCTTCCGCAACTTCTACGCGATCACCCGCTACAACATCTCCGCCCACTACGCGATGGCGGTGTATCAGTTGTCCGAGGCGATCGCCGGACGGGAGAACCCCTTGGCCGCGAACAGCAACGGACAGCCTCCGGCATGAAGCGGCTGATCGCCGCGATCCTGCCCCTGGCCCTGGTGGCCTGCGCTAGCGCCCCCAGGAAACCCGCTTCCCAGTCGGTCGCCTTGCCCGACCGCGACGGCGTCCACCGCGCCGGCCTGCCGTCGGCGGGCGGACGCAAGAAATCGCCTTACGCCCCGGCACAGGAAGATCCGCGCACGCGCGGCAACTACACCGCCGGCGGCCTGTACGCGCCGGGCGTGAGCGACAGCACGCCGGACCACGTGCCCGACGTCGATTCGATCCCGGAACCGGAGATCGTGGCCGAGCCGCGCTCGCGCTTCGGCAACCGCTCGCCCTACAGCGTGCTGGGCAAGACCTACCGCGTGCTCGACAACCACGACGACTACGTCGAGACCGGCACCGCCTCCTACTACGGCCAGAAATTCCACGGCCGCCGCACCTCCAACCTGGAGGTGTACGACATGTACGCCTTCACCGCCGCCCACAAGTCGCTGCCGCTGCCCAGCTTCGCGCGCGTGACCAACCTGGACAACGGCAAGTCGGTGACGGTGCGGGTGAACGACCGCGGCCCGTTCCACGACGGTCGCGTGATCGATCTCAGCTACGCCGCCGCGGTCAAGCTGGGCATCACCCAGCGCGGCACCGGCCGGGTCGAGGTGCGCGCGCTGCATCCGGGCGAGGCGCCGCCGCCGGTGTACGCCAGCGCGGCCAACAATCCGCCGCCGCTCGCCGCCGCCAAGCCGCCCGCGCCCAGCGCGATGGACCGTCTGGTGTCGGCCATCCCGGTCGCCAGCGCCAGCGCTGGCGAACTGCCGCCGGGCGCGCGCATCGCCACAGGCAAGCCGGCGCCGGTGGCCGCCAAGCCGGCCGCGGCCGCGGGCAAGCCCGCGCCGGGCGGCGACTACCGCTTCGACATGCTGCAAAACGGCAAGACCATGACCGCCGACGAGTTCGAGGTCTGGATGAAGTCGCGTCAGGTCCGGGTCGCCACCGGCAAGGCCGTGCGCATCGAGAACGCGCCGCCGCGCAAGCTCAGCCGCGCCGAACGGCGCGCATTGGAAAAGCGCCAGAAGGCCGAGGCGGTCGCCGCCGCCGCGTTGCCGGCGCCGCCCAAGGCGCCACCGCCGCCGAGCCCGGACAAGGCCGCGACCGTGGTCGCCGCCGCGATCGAGCGCAACGAGGTGCCGCGCGGCCAAGACGTGACCTTGCAGGTCGCCAGTTTCAGCGCGCGCAGCAACGCCGACCGCGCCCTGGGCATGCTCAAGAGCGCCGGCATCGACGAGGCCCGTCTGCTCGACGGCAACGCCAACGGCCAGAAGGTCTGGCGCTTGCGCGTGGGTCCGCTGCAGGCCGCCGCCGCGCCGGAACTTGCCGCGCGCATCGTCGGTCTGGGTTTCGGACAGCCGCAGCGCGTGCGCGACTGAGCGCGTCAGGAGCTACACCTCGCTCCGGACTGGTCCGGAGCGGCGCGGGGCAGGACGTCCCGCCGTCGATCGCGGCCCGGGACGGCCGCATCGAACGCACGGGGAGGGCGCAGGCCCGGCCCCGCCGAACTGGAGCGCCCCGGACGCGCGGCTCCAGCCTAGAATTCCCAGCCCAAGCCGGCACGAGACCGGCTCCCCGGAGTAGTTGAACGATGAAAGCCCGCTTCACCCCTCGCGCCGCCGCGCTTGCCGCGTTCGCCGCGGCTTGCCTGGTCACCACGACCGCCGGCCTGGTCTTCGCGCAGTCGCCCGTCCCGAAGCCCGCCGCGGCCCTGCCGCCGGCCAGCGATTCGCTGCCCGTGCCGCCGCCGCCGGCGATCAAGGCCAGCGCCTGGGTGCTGATGGACGCCGCCAGCGGCAACGTGCTGGCCGGCGAGAACATCGACACCCGCGTCGAGCCGGCCAGCATCACCAAGGTCATGACCAGCTACGTGATCGCCGCCGAGCTCAAGGGCGGCAAGATCAAGGACAGCGACCAGGTGATGATGACCGAGAACGCCTGGCGCAAGGGCGGCGCGGCCACAGACGGCAGCTACTCGGGCTTCGAGGTCAACAAGACCGCGCCCCTGGTGGACATGGAAAAGGGCATGGTGGTGCAGTCCGGCAACGATGCCGCGATCGCCCTGGCCGAGCACGTCGCCGGCAGCGAGGACGCCTTCGCCGCGCTGATGAACCAGTACGCCGCGCGCATCGGCATGAAGAACTCGCACTTCATGAATCCGCACGGCCTGTCGCAGGAAAACCACTACTCCAGCGCGCGCGACCTGGCCCTGCTCGGGCGCGCGCTGATCCACGATTTCCCGGTCGCGTACTCGTACAACAAGATCAAGGAACTCAAGGTCGGTCCGATCCTGCAGTCCAACCGCAACCGCCTGCTGTGGCGCGACCCCTCGGTCGACGGCATCAAGACCGGCCACCATTCCGGCGCCGGCTATTGCCTGATGGGCTCGGCCCTGCGCGGCGACCAGCGCCTGATCTCGGTGGTGATGGGTTCGACCTCCGACGACCAGCGCACCGTCGACAGCCAGGCGCTGCTGAACTGGGGCTTCCGCTTCTACGAAACCCACCGCCTCTACGATGCCGGCAAGTCCATCGCCAAGCAGAAGGTCTGGAAGGGCACCGCCGACGAAGCCCAGCTCGGCGTCGCCGAGCCGCTGCTGGTGACCGTGCCGCGCGGCAAGTACGCCCAGCTCAAGCCCAGCATGGACGTCAACAAGACCCTGGTCGCCCCGATCAAGCAGGGTCAGGCCGTGGGCACCGTCAAGGTCGTGCTGGACGGCAAAGTCATCGCCCAGCGCCCGCTGGTCGCGCTCAGCGCGGTCGAAGAGGGCGGCTTCTTCAAGCGCCTGTGGGACGAATTCTGGATGTGGTGGGAGTCGGAGTGATCCGGCTCTAACGCATCAACAACAAAGCCGGCGTCAGCCGGCTTTGTTGTGTGGGATGCGGCAAGGGTGGGGTCAGTGTTCCTGCGGCGTGGCGTCTGCCTGCGCTGCCTCTGCGTGGCGGCACGAGGCGATGGGCTTTTCGTTCTTGACCACCACCTGCCAGCGCCGATTGCTCATCTGGCTGTCATGCAGAGCCACCAATTCATAGCGGATGCACGGTGCCATTTCGATGGCGAAGGGCTGATAAGTGACATCGCCACGCCGTCCGGCCTTGGTGCTGGCGATGTGGAGCAAGTGAAAACCGGGCGCCACTTTGTACGAGCGTTTGGACTTGAAGTTCTGACTGCCATCGATCGCCAGAATCGTCACCGCGTACTCGTCAGGATTCGATTGAGTAACCGCGCCGATATTGACCTCCGACCACGTATCTCCTTCGGCGGCGATGGTTGCGAACGACAAGCAAAGCGCGAGCGTACCGACGACACCCGTCGCGACCGGACGAAACATGAAATTTCCCCTGAACTCTGAAATACGCGCGGATCATTTTAACGGGTTGTAGCGCGCCAGTCTCAGCTGCGGATCTGATGGCACTTTGCGTGCGTATGAAATCAACATCTCAGGATAGGGCGGAACTCGGAGTAAACGACCGCACCGCGGCATGTGCGTTGCTGCGCTCAGCCGCTTTCTGCAGGAGCGGCGTGAGCCGCGATCGCGATCCCAGCGTAGCGATGCGGCTGCGGACCGGAGTCGTCGCCGCCCGGCATTTCCTGCCGCGGCCGCTCCCGCCAACGTCGCTTCTCGATCCGGCGCACATTCGGCTCCAGAGACAGCCGATCTAGGTAGCGCATCAGCCACAGCAACTCGTCGTCGCCGTCGTTGCGACCCAGGTACTCCTCGACGCGGATCAGATTGCCGTAGTTGTACGCATGCTTGGTCGGCGTGTCGTCCACCGCGATGATGCGTTCCAGACGATAGCCGCGGCGCTTGAGCTTCTTCAGGCGTTTGCGGCTGAGGTATTCGCCGGTGGTCCAGTCGCGCGTGATCGAGCAACGTTCGCGGGCCCAGACGAAGCTCAGCGACTGGGCCGGGAACAGTTCGGCCACGATCGCATCGGCGTAGCGGCGCCCGGACGAGGTCCACACACCCACCTCGAAGCGGGCCAGTGCATAGGCGATGAACTCCGCCAGATGTGGACGACGGTAGATGTGATAGCCGCAGGCGCGAAAATCGGCCGCGCGATCGAGCTCGGTCGCGCTGGCGTGGAGCAGCGTTTCGTCGAGGTCCAACACGAGCAGATGGGCAGGCGTCATTGAGGAGCCGCCCGCGATGGGCGACGTATCAGGCGGTTCAGGCGAGCCTAGCAAACCGCGGCGCGCGCTACCCAGCCTGGTCGGCCCTCCGGCGCCGCAACGATGCCGAAACGGTCAATCGATCGGCCGGCGTGCCCACAGGTGCGGGAAACGCGAGATGTAGCGGCCGAGTGCGAGCAACAAGGGCAACCCGAGCGATAGCGTGCCGACGATCCAAACCAGTTGCGGTAGGGCCGACCAGAGTCCGGAGACGGCCCCCACCCTGACCTGGCCCACCAGGATCGTTAATTGCAAGCCGGCCGTGATCAGCATCAGGGGCCATGACACCGCCAGATGGCTGATCCATAGCCAGCGTGGCCCGATGCGCCGCACGCGGATATAGCCGTACATGCCCACCGCGCCCAAGCCCAGCAGCAACGGAAACGTGAACGCGACCAGCCGGTAAGGCGAGGTGGTCGAACCCGTCAGCACCAGCCGCAGCGCCAGCGATCCCAGCACCAGCGCCGTCAGCGCCACCAGCGCGAAGAGCAGCCACCATGCGGTGCTGGGCCGCTGCAGCGCGCCCGGTACGACGATGGCGCTGCGTGGGGCGGCATAAGCTTGTTCGATCGGGTCCATACGCAGGTCCAGGAGGATCGGCGCCAGCCTAACAAGCCTCATGTGCGCTTGCCGCAAGCACAGGAGCGCGGCGGCCGGCCAGCCGGCGCGAGCGCAATGACCATGCCGCTGGGAATCTGGGTATCCGAGTGCGCGATGCGGCGCTTGGCCCGATCGTCAGAACCGCAGGAAATACGGAATCGCCGCCAGTACCGCCCCGATCAGCACCATCGCCCAGTTGTTGGAGACGAAGTAGGGAAAGGCCATCAGGCCCAGCCCGCACAGCAGCGGCACCGGGGCGCCCTGGCGCTTGCCGTACATGAAATAGCCCAGGCCTATCGAGCCGAACAGCAAGCCCCACCACAGCGACGCTGTATTCATCCGACGAGCCTCCCGGAACCGGCCTCAAAGGGCATCCTACGCCTGCTTGGGTTCGGCCCCCTACGGACCCATAATTCGCGCATGGACATTCATTCCGACAATCCCGATCACGGCTTCCAGTTCCCCGGCACCTTCGAGCTCAGCGCCATGGGCACGGCCGAGGCCGGGCTGGAGCGCGAACTGCCGCGTCTGCTGATGGACGCCGGCATCGAGGTCGAGGCCGAAACCATCCAGTGGAAGCACTCCAGCAGCGGCAAGTACGTGTCGGTGCGGATCAGCTTCCGCGCCGCCGACCGCGCCCAATACGACCTGGCCCACCAGGTGCTGCGCGATCATCCGGAAGTGAAGTGGACGCTGTAATCGACGCGGTGGCGGCGGTGCTGGGCGGCGATCGCGGCCCACCGGTGGCGCAGCTGCGCGACCTGGGCCGTCAGCCCTACGAGCCGGTCTGGCGCGCGATGCAGGCCTTCACCGACGCCCGCGACGCCGACACCCCCGACGAGCTGTGGCTGGTCGAGCACGACCCGGTGTTCACCCTGGGCCAGGCCGGCAAGGACGAGCACGTGCTGATGCCGGGCGATATCCCGGTGCTCCACGTCGACCGCGGCGGCCAGGTGACCTACCACGGGCCCGGCCAGATCGTGCTGTACCCGCTGCTGGACCTGCGCCGGCTCAAGGTCGGGGTGCGCGAGTACGTGGACCGGATCGAGCAGGCGGTGATCGACACCCTGGCCGAGTGGAACATCGAGGGCGCCCGCAAGGACGGCGCGCCGGGCGTCTACGTGGCCGGGGCCAAGGTCATGGCCCTGGGCATCCGGGTCCGGCGCGGCTGCACCTTCCACGGCCTGGCCTTCAATATCGCCATGGACCTGTCGCCGTATCAGCGCATCAATCCCTGCGGTTACCAGGGGTTGCAGGTGACCTCGGTGGTAGACTTGGGTGGCCCGTCCGGGCTGGACGCGGTCAAGCCGGTGCTGGTGGACCAGCTGGCCCGGCAATTCGGCCTGACGGTGGAAACCGCCGAGCCGTCGAGCTTCTGATTTCCCTGCTTCCGTTCGCGGGAGCACGCTTTACGTCATTAGTTCCGCTAGTGGAACCAATGCTTGATTTCCATTCTCCCGCATGCGGGAGAAGGTGCCCGAAGGGCGGATGAGGGCGCGCGAATCCGCCAGCCGCCGCGATCGTCGCGGTGCCTGCCCTCACCTCAGCCCTCTTCCGCCCCAGGAAGAGGGGGCCAAACGACAAGAGTTCACGCAGCGCCATGACCGATCCCGCCTCCAAGACCATCCCGCTCACGGTCGTCAGCGGTGGCGCGCCCGACGCGCCGGCGGTGCTGCAGTCCACCACCATGACCCCAGGCGCCAAGCAGTTGGGCGGCGACAAGATCCAGCGCTCGCCGGTGCAGTTCGTCGACGCGCCGGTGCTGCGCAAGCCGTCCTGGATCCGGGTGCGCATTCCCTCGGGCAATTCGGTCGCCCAGCTCAAGGCCAAGCTGCGCGAGAACCGCCTGGTCACGGTCTGCGAAGAGGCCAGTTGCCCGAACATCCACGAGTGCTTCAGCCACGGCACCGCGACCTTCATGATCCTGGGCGAGGTCTGCACGCGGCGTTGCTCGTTCTGCGACGTCGCCCACGGCCGCCCCAAGCCGCCGGATGCGAGCGAGCCGGCCAACCTGGCCCGCACCGTCGCCGACATGGGCCTGAAGTACGTGGTCATCACCAGCGTCGACCGCGACGACCTGCGCGACGGCGGCGCCCAGCACTTCGTCGACTGCATCAAAGCGGTGCGCAGCGAAAGCCCGCGCACCAAGATCGAGATCCTCACGCCCGACTTCCGCGGCAAGGGCCGCATGGAGCGCGCGCTGGAGATCCTCAACAGCAATCCGCCGGACGTGTTCAATCACAACGTCGAGACCGTGCCGGACCTGTACGGCAACGTGCGTCCGGGCGCCGACTACCAGTGGTCGCTGACCCTGCTGCAGAAGTTCAAGGCCCAGCACCCCGAGGTCGCGACCAAGTCCGGCATCATGCTGGGCCTGGGCGAGACCATGGAGCAGGTCCAGGCCACGCTGCGCGACCTGCGCGCGCACGACGTCGACATGATCACCATCGGCCAGTACCTGCAGCCGACTCCGCACCACCACCCGGTGCTGCGTTACTGGACCCCGGAAGAGTTCAAGGAACTCGAGCTCTACGGCATGGCGCTGGGCTTCACCCATGTCGCCTCCGGCCCGTTGGTGCGCTCGTCCTACCACGCCGACCGTCAGGCCATCGAAGCCGGCTTCGCCGCCGCCTGATCGCGCGGTCCGGCGCTCGGCGCGCCGGGTATGATCGCCGGCGACGATAGGGAGTCGCCGGGGGACACCGAATGAATTGCTTGCGCACGAGCCTGGCGCTCGCGCTGCTGGGCTGCGCGCTGCTGGCGTCCGCGTCCGCGGCCGATACCGCGACCGCTACCGACGACGACGCCAAGCAGCGCGCGACGACGGTGGCGCTGGTGAGCGGCCTGTACACCGATAAACGCTACGCCTACCGGGCGCGCGCGCTCGACGACGCCTTATCCGCCGAGCTGTTCGATGCCTGGCTGGCGCAGCTCGATCCCGATCGCCTGTATCTGAGCGCCGCCGATGTCGCCGGCTTGCAGCGCTATCGCCCGCAGCTGGACGACGCGATCCGAGCGCGCGATCTGACGCCGTTCCTGGCCATGCGCGAACTCGTGCTGACGCGCCTGGACGCACGCATGGCGGCCATGCCGGGCTTGCTCGCGCGGCCTTTCGACTTCGACGCGCAGGACAGTTGGGCCGTCGACCGCGCCGCCGCGCCTTGGGCCGCCGATGCGGCCGCCTTGGACGCGCTGTGGCGACTGCGGCTGAAGAGCGAGGCGCTGGATCTGAGCCTGGGCGGACGCAATCCGGCGCAGATACGCAGCGCGCTCGAGCGGCGCTACGCCGCGCTCGCGCGCGCCGCGCATGCGCCCTCGTCGGAGGCGGTGTTCGCGCAGGTCCTCAACACCTATGCCCGCACCAGCGATCCCGGCGGCGACTATTACCCGCCCAGCGCCGCCGAGCGCCTGCTCGATTCGGCGCCCGGCACCGTCGGCGTCGGACTGTCGCTGAAGCGTGAGCGCGGCGACGAAGTCTCGCTGGTCTACCTCAGCGCGGGCGGCCCGGCCGTGCGCGCCGGCTTGCGCAGCGGCGATCGTCTGCTGGCGTCGGGCGAGGGCGAGACGGGCGCGTTGGAGGAGGTGGACGGCACCGATCTGGACACCCTGGTGACGCGACTGCGCGGCCGCCCTGGCAGCCGCGTGCGCGTACAGGTGCAGCCGGCCGGCTCCCTGCCGGGCGAGCCCACGCGCACCGTGGTGCTCGAGCGAGCGCGCGCCGGCATGGCGAACCAGCACGCATCGTCCAGCGTGATCGAGGCCGGCGGAAAACGCATCGGCGTGATCGTGCCGGGCAGTTTCTACGTCGATTTCGAACGCATGCGCAGCGATCCGAGCGACTACCGATCGGTCTCGCGCGACGTCGCGGAGCTGCTGCGTCAATTGCAGGCGCAACGCGTCGACGCGGTGCTGGTGGACCTGCGCGACAACGAAGGCGGCGCCCTCAACCAGGTGTCGGCACTGGCCGGCCTGTTCCTGAGCGCGCCGGCGGTGGTGCAGATCCGCGAGGGCGGCGGCCGCGTCGACCTGCTCGACCCGGCCAAGGGCGCGCTCTGGACCGGTCCGATGGCGGTGCTGGTCGATGGGCGCTCGGCCGCGGCTTCGGAAATATTCGCCGCCGCGATCCAGGATTACGGCCGCGGCCCGGTGATCGGCCGCGCGACCTACGGCCGCGGCAGCGTGCAGAATCTGGTCGACCTGGACCGCTGGCCGGGCGGGCAGGGACCGCGCCACGGCCAACTGCGTCTGACCATCGCCCACGCGTTCCGGGTCAGCGGGCAGCCGCTGGAGGGGATCGGCGTGACTCCGGATCTGGCGCTGTGGTCCGACGCCGCCGCCCCGGCGCGCAAACCGGGGCCGCGGATCGTCGCCGTACCGGGCTACCGGCCGGCGCCCGCGGCTTCGCGCCAAAACCTGCTGTCGGCGCACCAAACGCGTGCCGCAGCCGACGGCGAGTTCCGACGTTGGCAGCAGCGTCAGCAGGCCCTGGCCGCGCACGCGCGCGGTCCGGTGTCGCTGAACCTAGCCGCGCGCCGCGCCGAACTGGCGCGCCTGGGGCCGCCGCCGCAGGCCGATGCCGAGCTGGCCGAGGCGGCCGCGGTGCTGGCCGACGACGCTGCCGCGCCCTGACCGTCAGCCCCATACCAGCCCGTCCTGCGTTCATTTCGATGAGCGCCGGCGCGGCCTCGTAAC
Organism: Lysobacter sp. Root604; assembly: GCF_001427505.1. Lineage (NCBI taxonomy): Bacteria > Pseudomonadati > Pseudomonadota > Gammaproteobacteria > Lysobacterales > Lysobacteraceae > Lysobacter > Lysobacter sp. Root604. The sequence goes on from NZ_LMGS01000009.1 coordinate 966,928, forward strand.
GCTCGTCTAACGCTTGTGCTCGCGAACCTGAACGCCATCCGCCCCCGGATGCCCGAAACCGTTACCGCCGCGCGTGACAGGCACGGCAACTTTCGGCACTGTGGGCTTGTCCAATTCCGCTACATCCTCGACGCCTAGGCCAAGCTCGGCCATGAAGACACCCGCGATGACCGCCAAGACCACTTTGTTCGCCTTCATGCTGACCGCCCCGCTCGCGCTGCTCGCGCGTGCCGATGCGGGCGGCGCCCCGAACGCCCTGACCAACGCGCCGACCGCCGACCAGGCCACCGCCGCCAAGCTGGTCTACGGCGTGTTGTCCGACAGTCGCTACGCCTACCGTCCGCGCGCGCTCGACGACGCGCTGTCGGCGGACATGCACAAGCGCTATCTGGAATCGCTGGACGCGGGCAAGCAGTACTTCACCGCCCAGGACATCGCCAAGTTCGACGCCTACAAGACCAAGCTGGACGACGCCATCCGCGGCGGCGACCTGAGCCCGGCCTACGCGATCTTCGCCACCTTCAAGCAGCGCGTCGACGAACGCGTGAACTACGCACGCGCGCTGCTCAAGCAGGACATCTTCAGCTTCGACGGCAGCGACCGCTTCGAATACGACCGCGAGAAGGCGCCCTGGGCCGCCGACACCGCCGCGCTGGACACGCTGTGGCGGCAGTCGGTGCGCAACGACTGGCTGCGCCTGAAGCTGGCCGGCAAGAAGCCCGAGGACATCCGCAAGACCCTGGACAAGCGTTACCAGAATCTCGCCAAGGGCTTCTCCGAGCTCAAGAGCGAGGACGTGTTCCAGACCTTCGTCAACAGCTACGCCAACGCGATCGATCCGCATACCGACTACTTCACTCCGAAGTCGGCCGACAACTTCAACATGACCATGTCGTTGTCGCTGGAAGGCATCGGCGCGGTGCTGCAGAAGCAGGACGACGTGGTCGCGATCCGCGAGATCGTGCCCGGCGGTCCGGCCGGCAATTCCGGCAAGATCAAGGCCGGCGACCGCGTGGTCGCGGTCGGCCAGGGCGACAGCGGCGCGATGGAAGACGTGATCGGCTGGCGCATCGACGACGTGGTCGCCAAGATCCGCGGCGCCAAGGGCACCAAGGTGCGCCTGGACGTGATCCCGGCCGAGGCCGGCCTGGACAGCAAGCCCAACCGTCTGGTGCTGGTGCGCGACAAGGTGCGTCTGGAAGACCAGGCCGCCAAGTCCGAGATCATCACCATTCCGGCCGCGGGCGACGCTCCGGCCAAGCGCATCGGCGTGATCAAGCTGCCGGGCTTCTATCAGGATTTCGAAGGCCGTCGCAAGAACAACGCCGACTACGCCTCGGCCACGCGCGACGTCAGCAAGCTGCTGACCAAGCTGCGCGCCGACAAGGTCGACGGCGTGGTCCTGGACCTGCGCTACAACGGCGGCGGTTCGCTGGACGAAGCGATTGAGCTCACCGGTCTGTTCATCGACCGCGGCCCGGTGGTGCAGGTGCGCCAGTCGGGCGGCCGCATCGAGGTCAACGGCGACGACGATTCCGGTATCGCCTGGGAAGGTCCGCTGGCGGTGCTGATCAACCGCGGCTCGGCCTCGGCTTCGGAAATCTTCGCCGGCGCGATCCAGGATTACGGTCGCGGCCTGGTCATCGGCGAAACCACCTTCGGCAAGGGCACCGTGCAGAACATGCTGGACCTGGACCGTTGGCCGGCCAACGAAGGCCCGCGTTTCGGTCAGGTCAAGCTGACCATCGCCCAGTTCTTCCGCGTCAGCGGCGGCTCGACCCAGAACAAGGGCGTGGTGCCCGACCTGGCCTTCCCGGCCTCGGTCGACGCCAGCGAGTACGGCGAGAGCACCTACGACAACGCGCTGCCCTGGACCAAGATCGCGCCGGTGCCGCACGTGCGCTACGGCAACTTCGCGCCGCTGCTGCCCAAGCTGTCGGCGCTGCACGACAGCCGCGTCGCCGCCGACAAGGAATTCCAGTGGTGGTCGCAGGACGTGACCGAGTTCCGCACCGAGCGCGCCAAGAAGTCGATCACGCTCAACGAGGCCGAGCGCCGCGCCGAGCGCGATCGCGACGACGCCAAGCGCCGGCAGCGTCAGGCCGAGCGCAAGACCATGGGCCTGGACCTGGATCCGCTGGCCGACGACAACGGCGACGACGGCCTGCAGTCGAGCGAGCGCAACCTGGCCCAGGAAGTGGCGCGCGAGAAGGCCGCCGAGAAGCGTCCTGACCCGCTGCTGCGCGAGTCCGCGACGATCCTGGCCGACGCGGTGCGTCTGCTCAACGACGACCGTCAGCTGTCGGCGCAGGTGCTGCCGACCGCGAACAAGCCGGGGCACTGGGCCGACTGAGCCCGCCGCGACGGCGATGCATCGCGAAGGCGCGCCCCGCAAGGGCGCGCCTTCGTCGTTTCGGGGTCGGTGAACGGCCGCGAAACCCGCACTGACGCGGATGCGGGCGGGGTGCAAGAATCGGATATCGCGCCCGTGCCGGCGGCCCTAACCTGCAGGCCATGAACGCCATGACCCCGATCCGCGATCTCACGCCCCTGGACAAACTCGACCAGGCCCGCGCCTTGCTCGACGCCGGCGAGCCGACCCTGACCGATCTGGCCAGCGCCGTCGGCATCAGCGCCTCGCACCTGCAGCGCCGCTTCAGCGCGCGCTTCGGCATCAGCCCGGCCGAGTACCTGGCCCAACGCAAGCTGGGCACGCTGAAGTCGGCGTTGCGCGAAGGCAGCGACGTCAGCGCCGCGCTCTACGACGCCGGTTACGGCTCGCCCTCGCGCGTGTACGAGGGCGGCGCGGCGCGCCTGGGCATGACCCCCGCGCGCTACCGCGCCGGCGGCGCCGGCGAGCAGATTCGCTGGAGCCTGGCGCGCACCGCGCTGGGCACGGCCCTGGTGGCGACCACCGAACGCGGCGTATGCATGGTGGAACTGGGCGAGGACGCGGCGGCCCTGGAAGCCAAGCTGCGCGCCGAGTTTCCGCAGGCCCAGCTCGAGCGTGTCGATGCCGGCCGCGACGAGTTCCTGGCGCCGCGCCTGCGCGCGGTCGCCGACACCCTCGGCGGTCAGGCCCATGCGGTGTCGGTGGACCTGCTGGGCACGGCGTTCCAGAAGAAGGTGTGGGACGCGCTGATGAAGATCCCGGCCGGGCAGACCCGCAGTTACGCGCAGGTCGCCGAGGCGATCGGCGCGCCCGGCAGCGCGCGCGCGGTCGCGCGCGCCTGCGCCGGCAACCGCGTCGCGGTGGTGGTGCCCTGCCATCGCGTGGTGCGCGGCGACGGCTCGCTGGGCGGCTACCGCTGGGGTCTGCCGCTCAAGGAAAAGCTGCTGCAGCGCGAACGCGCGGCGTAGCCGGACTGGCGCAGGCAGGGCGATCGCGGCTCACGCCGCTCCCACAGGGAGCAAGTACGACGCGTCCAACCCAGCTTGGGCCTTCTGTGGGAGCGGCGTGAGCCGCGATCGCGTCACCCGCTCGCCGCCGCAGACATCGCAACTGCTAGCCACCCGGCTACCGCGCCCTGCGCATCCCCAGCTACTTGCGCCTGCGCGTCGCCTTCGGCGCATCGCGCGTCGGCAGCTCCAGACCATGCTTGACCACATCGAACACCAGATGGGTTTCGTAACGCCGGATGTTGCCCTCGTCCAGGAACAGCCGGTCGGCGACCTGGCGGCAATGGGCGACGCCGGTGGTGGCCAGGATCACCAGATAGTCCCACTGCCCGGCCAGCACGTAGCACTGCTGCACTTCGGGGGCGGCGCGCATGCGCGCGTAGAACGCGGCGTGGCGGCTCGCCGATTCGCGCTCCATCGTCACCCACACCGCGGCCAGGGTGCTGCCCAGGGCGATCGGGTCCAGCAGCGCGACCTGGCGCAACAGACCGTGTTTGCGATAGCGGGTGAGGCGGCGCTGCACCGCGCTGGGCGACAGGCCGATCTCGTCGCCGAGCGCGGTCAGGGTGGCCGAGGCGTCGCGCTGCAACAGCCCCAGCAATTTGTGGTCGAGTTCGTCGAGCGCGAGGGGGGCGCGGGCCATGCAAAAATTTTGCGTTCAAGCGGGCGAATTTTCAATCGCCTGTCTGCGCCCGCGGCTAGTCTGAATGGGTCGAATCACCCGAAGAGCCGCATGCAGCGCCTCGCCCCCCACTTGCCCCCAGTTCGCGCCGGCCTCGAGCGCTACGCCGTAAGCGTGGCCGCGCGCGCGGATATCGCCGCCATCCATGCCCTGATCCGCGAGCACGGTCCCAATCCGTGGAACTACCTCGCCGAGCCGGCGCTGTCCCAGCACCTGCGCGCGATCGGCGACGGCGTGGACGCGGTGCTGGCCCGTCTGGACGGGGCGCTGGTGGCGGCGATCACCTACGCCGACAGCGACGACTTCGCCTGCTACCAAAGCGCCGGCCGCGAACGCGCGCGCCACGGCTGCATCGGCGAGGCGGTCGTGCATCGCGACCATCGCGGCGCCGGCCTCGGCGCGCGCCTGCTGCGCGAGGCGATGGCGCAGTTGCGCGCGCGCGGTCTGCGCGAGTGCTATGCCGAACGACACGAAGAGAACGCGGGGTCGGCTGGCATGATGCGCAAGGCCGGCTTCGTCGTCGTCGATACCTTCCACGACCCCGTGCGCCGCAACGTCGGCAGCTGCCGCACCGCGGTCTGCGTGCACCGATCCGATTGACGCCGCTTCTCGCCCGCCACCGATACGCCCCTCTCCCTTCCTCCCCTCGGAATCACCACCGCATGAGCGTCGCATCACCCACCGCAGCAAGACTGGCCCCGGGCGCGATAGCGGTCGCGCTGGCCCTGGCCTCGGTCTACATCCTGTGGGGCTCGACTTATCTCGCCATTCGTTTCGCCTTGGAGAGCTACCCGCCCTTCATCCTCGGCGCGCTGCGCATGTTCATCGCCGGGGCGCTGATGTACGCCGTGCTGCGTTGGCGCGGCGCGACGCCGCCCACGCGCAAGCAATGGCGCACGCTATGGGTGCTGTCGATCTGGATGGTGCTGCTGTCCAACGGCCTGGTGAACCTGGCCGAGACCGAGGTCGGTTCCGGCCTGGCCGCGATCGCGGTGGCGTCGATGCCGCTGTTCGCGGGCGTGTTCGCGATGCTGCGCGGCCGGCATCCGTCCAAGATCGAATGGATCGGCCTGGTGATCGGTTTCCTCGGCGTGATCTGGCTCAACGCCGGCAGCGCGCTGTCGGGTTCCACCCTGGGACTGGTCTGCTTGATCGTCGCGCCGATCGCCTGGGCTTGGGGCTCGATCTGGAGCCGCGACCAGGACCTGCCGTCGCCGTTCATGGCCGCCAGCGCGCAGATGCTGACCGGCAGTGTGTGGATGCTGGGCGCGGCCGCGGTCACCGGCGAACGCATGAGCGCGATGCCCAGCGCGGGCGCGACCGGGGCCCTGCTGTACCTGGTGGTGGCCGGTTCGATCTTCGGCTTCACCGCCTACATCTGGCTGCTGCACCACGTGCGTCCGGCGCTGGCCACCAGCTACGCCTACGTCAATCCGCCGATCGCGGTGCTGTTCGGCGCGCTGCTCGCGGGCGAGCGTTTCAGCTCGCACGATCTGGGCGCGATGGCGGTGATCCTGGTCGGCGTGGTCATCATCACCCTGGCCAAGGCGCGCGCCGCGCGCACGCCGGTCGCGCCGGCGCCGAACGAGCCGCCGGCATGAACGCCGCGCAGGCGGAGGGGCGGCGCGGTCTGTGGATCGCGGCCGCCTCGTTCGTGCTGTGGGGGCTGATGCCGCTGTACTGGCACCTGCTCAAGGCAGTGCCCTCGCTGCAGATCGTCGGCCACCGCATCGTCTGGAGCGCGGTCATGGTCGCGGCCTGGCTGTCGTGGAAGCAGGGCGGCGCCTGGCTGCGCGATGTGCTCGCGCAGCCGCGCAAAGCAGCGATGCTGGCGCTCAGCGGCGTGCTGATCGCATTCAACTGGGGCTTGTACATCTGGGCGGTCAACGCCGGCCACGTGATCGAAACCAGCCTGGGCTATTTCATCAATCCCTTGGTCAACGTGGTGCTGGGCGTGGCCCTGCTGCATGAGCGCATGAACCGCGTGCAGTGGCTGTCGGTGGCGATGGCCGCGGCTGGCGTGGGCTGGTTGACCTGGCAGTACGGACAGGCGCCGTGGATCGCGATCGGATTGGCGCTGTCGTTCGCCGCCTACGGATTGATCCGCAAACTGGTCGCGGTGGAAGCGGTGACCGGCCTTGGCATCGAAAGCGTCTATCTGTTCCTGCCCGCGTTGGCGGTGTTGCTGTGGGGCGAAAGCCATGGCCAAGGCGGTTTCCTCGACGGCTGGGGCCTGGGCATCGGCTTGATGCTGGTGCTGGCCGGCGCGCTTACCGCGCTGCCGCTGATCGGCTTCGCCTATGCGGTGCGACGGGTGCCGCTGTCGGTGGTCGGCCTGATGCAGTACATCGCGCCGACCCTGCAGTTCCTGATCGGCGTGCTGGTGCTGCACGAGCCTTTCGACCGCTCGCGCCTGATCGGCTTCGTGTTCATCTGGATCGGTTTGCTGATCTTCGCCGGCGAGGGCGTGTGGCGGTCGCGGCGGCAGGTGCTGCCGGCTTAGCGCACGCGAGTCTGGCCGACGCGGCGTCGGGCGCGTGGGCTCATTCGACGTAGTCGATCAGGAAGTAGCCGGCCACGATCAGCAGCAGATAGGCGACGACGAGACTCCAGGTCAGCGAGCGCCGACGCGCGAGGTCGTCGGCGCGCCAGGACCGCTCGCGACGCAGGCCCTGGACACGTTGGCGCTCGTAGGATGAGGCGCGGCGTTCGCCCGCATCCTGCGATTCGCGCAGGCGTTGCGCGTAGAGCACCGCGTCGCGCCCGGCGGGTACGGCCACGTCGACATGCGCCGCTGCACGGGGCGCGGCCGGGATGGCGCCGCGATCGCGCAGATGCGCGGCGACCTCGTCCAGCGGCATGTCGGGGTTCCAGCCTTCCACGAAGGGCGCCGGATCGGCGCGGCGCAAGGTCACCGCCAGCGTGTAGAGCGTTCGCGCCTCCACGTCGAACAGGCTCAACGGCACCCAGACCAGGCCGTAGTCGGAGCGCGTGGAGCGCATCGGCGGTCTCATCCAGAACGGGGCGCGATAGCGCTCCGGGCGGCGCAGGCACAGCTGCAGGTGGTAGCGCGGCCTCAGCGTGAAGTTCGCCCGCGAGTAGTAGGTGTACAAGTGCAGGCCGACGATGTCGGACCAGGCGATCGCGCCGGTGAACACCGTGCTCAGGCCGTGTTCGTTCAGTGTCAGATGGGGGGCGGGCCGCAGGCTGGCGCGCAGCAGGGGCAGGAACGACAGTCCGATCGACGCGAACACCAGAGCCGGCCAGCCGGTGCGCCAATGGCCTTTCAGCAGTTCGGGTACGAACAGGACCAGCATGGCCAGGATAAGAATCGTGCCGACCAGAAACGGTCCGCGTCGAAACCGGCCGCGCAGCTGTCGGACGCGCAGCGCGTGGGTGAGTTCGCGATCGGCTTCCATGCGCGGCGGTCCCGGGGTGTATCGAGTGGCGCCAGCCTAGCCGATCCTCCCGCCGCCGCCGATACCGGTCCGGCGCAAGCGCCTGCGGAACGGCGAACCTGACCCACAAAAACGAACGAGGCGCCGCGAACGGCGCCTCGTCGTGTCACCCGATGGCGGCGCGCTCAGGCCGCGCGCAAGGCCGTGGTCACCGGCAGTCGCGCCGCGCGCAGGGCCGGGAACAGGCCGCCGACCAGGCCGATGCCCAGCGCCCACTTCAGGCCGCTCCACAGCAGCTCCGGCGAGACTTTGAACTGGAACACCACCTGGCTGAAGTTCGCGCCCAGGGTGGACACCTGATAGCCATTGAAGATCAGCCAGGCCAGGGCCGCGCCGAGTAGGCCGCCCAGCAGCGCCAGCAGCATGGTTTCCAGCATCACCGCGATCACCACCGGAACGCCGCGGAAGCCCAGCGCGCGCAGGGTCGCGATCTCGCGCGCGCGTCCGGCGACGGCGGCGTACATGGTGTTGAGCGCGCCGAACACCGCGCCGATCGCCATGATGGTGCCGATCACCGTGCCCAGGATCTTGATCAGCTTGGTCAGGCCCTCGGATTGCTTGGCGTAGTAATCGTGGGTGGTCTGCACGTCCAGCTTCAGGCGCGGATCGGCGGCCAGCGCGGCCTTGAGCTGCTTGAAGCCGTCCTTGCCGGCCAACTTTACGGTCACCGATTGGAACGCGGTGCGTTGGTAGGTCGAAGCCAGCACTTCGCCGTCCGCCCACAGTTCGGAGTCGTGCGAATCGCCGGCGGCGAAGATGCCGACCACGGTCCAGTTCTGGTTGGCCAGCTCGATCTGTTTGCCGACTTCCAGCCCGCGGAACTGCTTGGCCGCGCCCTGGCCCGCGATCAGTTCGCGCAGGCCCGCGCCGAACTTGCGGCCCTTCACCATCTTGACGTTGGGCCGCAGCGACCAGGCTTCGCTGCCGACGCCGCGCAGCTGCGCATTGGCGTCGCTGCCGTCGCTGACGGTGGGCAGGTTGATCACCTGCGACAGCTCCGGCGAGACCTGGGCGCGGCCGTTGCCGTCCTTGGCGATGCCGGCCAGGGCCGAGATCAGCGGGACCTGGTCGCGGGTGATGACCGAGTTGGTCTCGGCCTGCGAACCGCCGCGCAGGATGATCGCGGTGTCGTCGCTGCCGGTCTGCTTGAGCGTGTTCTGGAAGCCTTCGCCCATCGCCAGCATCGCCACCAGCACGCCGACCACGCCAGCGATGCCGATCACGATCACCGAGGACGCGCCCCAGCGCTGCGGCAGGCTGGAGATGCCCACGCCCGCCACGGCCAGCGTCTGTTGGCCGCGCTTGCTCAGGAACAGCCACAGCAGCAGTGCCGCGACGATGGCGAGCACGGCGTACCAGGGCAGGAACACCCACACGCCGAGAGCGGCGAGCAGCAGAACCACGATTCCGGCATTGATCAGGAACTTAATCATCGTGATTTCTCCTTAGCGGCCGGCCAATGCATCGACGATCTTCAAGCGCATACCGCGCAGCGCCGGCATCAAGCCGACCGCCACGCCGATCGCGATCATGAGCCCAAGTCCGACCAACCAGGTCTGCGGCAGCACGGTCGGCAGCTGGATGATGCCGCCGCTGGCCGCGCTCACGCCCGGCATCAGCAGGGCGGCGATGCCCAGGCCGAGGGTGCCGCCGATCACGATCAGCAGGATCGATTCGGTCAGCACCAGCGCCAGCACGCTGCGGTCGCTGAAGCCGATGGTCTTGAGCACCGCCAGCTCCGGGATGCGCTCGCGCACCGCCTGGGCCATGGTGTTGCCGGTCAGCAGCAGCAGGGTGAAGAACACCGCGCCCATGATCGCGGTCACGATCAGGCCGATGTCGGCGAACTGCTTGGCGAATGACTGGTTGAAGGCCTGTTCGGTCTGGGTCTTGGTCTCGTGGTCGGAGTTCTCCGACAGCGCGTCGATGCCCTTGGCCACGCGCGTGGCCTGGTTCACGTCGCTCAACTTGACCATGTACCAGCCGACCCGGCTTTTGACGTAGTCGTTGGACTCGTCGAAGTATTTCCAGTGGAACAGCAGCTGGTTCTCTTCGCCCTTGCGCTTGCTGTCCTTGATCTCGAAGATCGCGCGCAGCTTGAGCGGCCAGTCGTTGCTGCCCTTGGTCGGGAAGATCGTGGCCTGCAGCGGGATGGTGTCGCCGACCTTCCAGCCGTGGCGCTTGGCCAGCGAGGCGCCGACGATCGCGCCTTGGCGATCGGCCTTCCAGGCTTTGACCTGGTCGGCGGACACCACGTATTCCGGATACAGGTCGAGGTAGTCGGGGCTGACCGAGAAGTTCGGGAAGAAGTTCTTCGGATCCTGATAGATGCCGCCGAACCAGGCCGCGTAGGCGACCTTCTTCACCCCCGGCTGGGACTCGATCTGGGTGAGCAGGTTGTAGGGCAGCATCTGCGTGATCGACAGGCGCGACGCCACGACCAGGCGGTCGGCGCCGGCGACGCTGCCGCCGGAGTTGAAGGCGACGCGGACCGAGTCGAGCATGCCGAACAGCAGGAACGCGGCCACCACCGACAACAGGGTCAGCAGGGTGCGGGTCTTGCTGCGGAACAATGCGGCCCAGATCAGGTGCAGGTATTTCATGTCTGCTTTCCTTTAGGTGTTTCCTTCTCCGCGCGGGAGAAGTGGCTCAAGGAGCGGATGAGATCCGGTGCGAGGCGCGGGCCGCGCTGCGCGCCGGCCGTCGACCTGTCCCTCTCGAACGGAGAGGGCGCGCGGATCTCAATGCGCGCCGCCGTCGGCCGCGAGGGTGCCCTTGTCGAGATGGATCGTGCGGCGCGCGTGATCGGCGGCCTTGGGATCGTGGGTGACCATGACGATGGTCTTGCCGTGGTCGCGATTGAGCGATTGCAGCAGGGCCAGGATCTCCTCGGCCGCCTGACGGTCGAGGTCGCCGGTGGGTTCGTCGCAAATCAGCAGGGTCGGGTCGGACACGATCGCGCGCGCGATCGCCACGCGCTGCTGCTGGCCGCCGGACAATTCGTTCGGGCGGTGCTTGCCGCGTTCGGCCAGGCCGACCAGCTGCAGTGCGATTTCGGCGTTGCGCTTGCGCTGGGCGGCGTTGAGCTTGGTCAGCAGCAAGGGCAGCTCGACGTTCTTCTGCGCGGTCAGGGTGGGCATCAGGTTGTAGAACTGGAACACGAAGCCGACGTTGTTGCTGCGCCACTGCGAGAGCTGGCCGGCGCTCATGCGGTCGATGCGCTGGTTGTCGATTTCGATCTCGCCGTCGCTGGGGTTGTCCAGGCCGCCGATCAGATTGAGCAGGGTGGTCTTGCCCGAACCCGACGGACCCATCAGCGCGACGAAGTCGCCCTTGGGGATGTCGAGGTTGATGCCATGCAGCACTTCGACCTTTTCGGGGCCGCGCTGATAGGTCTTCTTGAGGTTGCGGATCGAAACCAGCGTATCCATCTTGGACTTCCTCGCAATTGTGAAACCGGGATTCGGGAGTCGGGATTGGGGATTCGCAAAGGCGGCATCGGCTTCAACCCATCCCGAACCCCGAATCTCGAATCCGCGCTTTAAACCTTATTCGCTGCTTGAGGCGGAATCGTCACCGGCGGACTCCACGGCCACGCGCACGCGCGCGCCGTCTTTCAAATCGTCCGGCGGGCTCAGCACCACGATCTCGCCGCCGGCCACGCCCTGGGTGACCTCGCGGTCGTCGCCCAGGCTGCGGCCGAGCTTGAGCGCGCGCTGCCGGACCTTGTCTTCTTCGACCACGAAGGCGACGTCGCCGCCGTCGCGCTGCACGATCGCGGCGCTCGGCACCAGCACGCCGGGCTTGGGTTGATTGGCCGCGACCGGCTTGGCCGCTTCCAGGAAGCTCACGCGCACGCCCATGTCAGGCACGATGCGCGGGTCCTTGGTCTTCAGCGCGATGCGCACCTTGACCGTGGCCTTGCCGCGGTCGGCGGCCGGAATGATCGCGATCACCTCGGCTGGGATCTTCCAGTCCTGATAGGCGTTGAGCGTGGCCTCGACCGGCATCTTCGGCTGCACGCGGCCGATGAAGGCCTCGCCGACGTCGACTTCGACTTCCAGCGAGTCCATGTCGACGATGGTGCCGATGCCGGTGCGGGTGAAACCGCCGCCGGCCGACAGCGGCGACACGATCTCGCCCGGCTGCGCCGCCTTGGCGGTGACCACGCCGGCGAACGGCGCGCGCACCACGGTGTTGTCCACGCCCAGGTCGGCGATGCGCAGGCGGCCGCCGGCGACCTTGGCGTTGCGCTGCGCGGTCATCAGTTGCGCGCGCAGCGAATCGCGCTGCGCCACGGCCTGATCGTATTGCGAGCGCGACACCAACTGCTGCTTGACCAGGGTGGACAGGCGGGTGGCGTTGATCTCGGCTTCCTTGAGCTGGGCCTGCACGCGCACGGTGTCGCTCTGCGCGGCGCCGAGTTGCGCATCGGCCAGCGAGCGTTCGGCGTCGGCGTCGATCGGGTCCAGCGTGGCCATGATCTGGCCGGCTTCGACGCGTTGGCCTTCCTCGATCATCACCTCGCGCACCTTGCCGGTGATCTTGGCCGAGACCGTGGCCATGCGGCGCGCGACCACGTAGCCGGTGGCGTCCAGCACCGAGGTGCTGCCGCCGCCGTTGCCGATCGCCACCGCGGTGGCGGTTTTGACTTCCGGCGCGTTGCCGCGGCCGAACACCGCCCAGCCGGCGACGCCCAGCACCGCGATCAGGCCGACCGCGCCCAGCGCGATCCACAGCCCGCGTCCTGAGCCGGACGGCGGCGGCGGAGCGCTGCGGTCGATGCGGAGTTCCTTGAGCAGATCGGCAGAGGTCGACATATCCCAACCAGACGAAAAAGTTTGCCTAGTGTGACCCTAGGCTGTTCGAGCGCCAACCTGCCGGAAGTCAGAATCTGTCAGCAGACGGGCGCCGCGGCGCTCTAGGTCGCGGTGCTGCCGGCGGCGGCGATCATCGACTGCAGCGCCCCCAGGTGACGTTCCAGCGCGGCGCGGCCGGCCGCGGTCATGCGGTACCAGGTCACGGGTTTGCGTTCGACGAAGTCGCGGCGCAAGGCGAGATAGCCGGCCTCCTCCAGGCGCCGCAGCTGCGCGCCGAGGTTGCCGTCGGTGAGCTGCAGCTGCTGCTTGAAGGCGGCGAAGCTGATCTCGTCGTGGCGCATCAGCAATACCGCGATCGCCAAGCGCACGCGGTGCTCGAATTCGGGATCGAGAGCCGCGAGCGCCTTCATCGCGGCGCTCCGCTCCCGCGCCGCATCGCCGACAGACCGGCCCAGGTCAGCGCCGCCGCGGTGGCGACGCCGGCGAAAGTCCAGGCATAGGGCGGCGAGAACAGCATCATCGCGGCGTAGGCGACGTACATGATCAATCCGCTCCACAGGATCGGACGATCCAGATGCACGCCCGCCAGCGCATAGGCGGTGCCGCCGATCAGCAGGAAGTTGGCGACGCCGGCATGGATCTCGACGCGGCCCAGGGCGATCGGCAGCCCGGTCAGCAGAAACGCCACGCCGGCCACCAGCCAGTGATAGCCGTAGCGCCTCCCGCTTTCCTTGTCGATCACGCCGTTGCGGCGGCCGTGGCGCATCCCCAGCCAGACGCTGAGCAGGCCGCCGCCGATGCCGGCGAAGAACCAGTAGGGCGCGGCGATCCGCGGCGCCCAGTCCGGCAGGCAGAAGCCGATCAGCACCAGCAGCGCCCACAGGAAATAGATCGCTGGCACGCCGGGCGGACGCTCGTGGTGGCGCACGGCGCGGGCGACGTAGTCCAGGTTGCTCTGCAGCTCGTCTTGGGTCATGGCGGCGGGGCCAGTGGGCAGGTGATTGCAAAGTACTCTGAAATTCAGAGTAAAGCAACCGAGGCCAACGCCGCTGGAGAGGAGCGTCGGCGCAGGCCCGAATGCGGGCTCAGTATCAGTAGGCGTTGGCGTTCGGACTGAAACGCACGTTGACGGTCACGTCCACGCAGGCGTTGACCGGCAGGTTCACTCCCGCGATCGCCACCGAGGTGTCGCCCAGGTTGCCGCCGGTGGCCGGGCAGCTGCCGCCGCCCGAGCCCACGCAGGCCCACGGCCCGGTCAGGGTCACGCCGCTGGGCAGCGGATCGCTGATGGTGGCGCCGTTGGCGCCGTCGGGCCCGGTCGGGTTGCAGGCCTGGATCGTGTACGTGGCGATATCGCCGGGCGTGTAGGTGGTGACGTTGCCGGGCTGGGTCTTGGTGATGGTGAGATCGGCGCACATCGGATCGACCGTGGCGCTGGCGCTGTTGTTGGCGCTGCCGCCCGGCACGGGAGTGGTGAAACCTGCCTGTGCCGCCACGCCTTCGCCCAGCGGCGCATTGGTCGCGATCGAGGCGTTGTTGGTGATCACGGCGCATTGGGCTGCGCCCAGGGTCGCGTTGATGGTGTAGGTAACCGTGCCGCCCGCGACGCCGCCGGTGCCGGCCGGCAGGGTCGCGCTGCCGGAGATCGCGCCGCTGCCGCTGGCGGCCGAGCACACGCCGCCGTTGCTGCCCGCGCAGGTCCAACTGGTGAAGGTCAGGCCCGCCGGCACGGCATCGGTGATCGTCGCGATCGCATCGTGCGCGGTGGTATCGCCGACCGTGGGCTTGGCGGTGTTGTTGGTGTAAGCGACGGTGAATTGGGTGGTGCCGCCCGCCGGCGGGGTGGCGTTGCCGCTGTTGGTCTTGGTGGTGCGCAGGTCGACGTCGTTGTCGAGGATGGTGAGCGTGGCGGTGTTCTGCACCGTGGCGCTGCCGCAGGAGGTGGTCGAGGCCAGGGTGTAGGCGGCGGCGTTGGGCAGCACCTGCACCAGCACGGTCTCGTTGTTCTCTATCACGCCGTCGTCGATGATGGTGATCGGGATCGGGAAGCGGTTGTCGTCGTAGGTGCCGGCGGGAATCGTCACGTTCACGTTGCCGCCGTTGATGAGGTAATCGCCGCCCGCGGTCGCGGTGCCGCCGGTGACGTTGACCAGCACGGTGATGCCGCCGGCCGGCACGGTGCCGGTGATGCGGATGGTCGGCAGCGAGGGCACGGCCTGGGCTTCGCGGGTGGTGTAGCTGACCGGATCGAATTCCAGATACGGGCGCAGGGTGACCTGGATGTCGTCGAGGAAGTTGCCCGCGGCGCCGCCGCCGACGGCCTGGAAGCCGAAGTTGTGGTTACCGCTGGTGCCGTTCCAGTTGAAGCTGCCCGAGTAGTCGGCCCAGCCGTTGCCGCCGGCGGCCACGGTGCAGCTGATGTTGTCGACGTTGCCGCTGTCCACGCAGACCGGAATGCCGCCGGCCACAGTCGTGCTCGACAGCACCGCGACCGTGTTGGCCGTGCTGTCGATGTTGAAGTTCATGACGTCGGGCGTGATGTTGCTGTTGCGGCCGCGGTGGCTGAGCCGCCAATCCACGCGCTCGCCATTGGTGAGGCAGATGGTCTGCGACAGGCGCGAGGGGGTGTAGGCGTTGAGCTCGGCGTGCTGGTCGCCGGCGCGCGGCGGCACGCTGCTGAAGGCGGGGCCGCGCCAGATCTCGACCGGGCCGTTGATGCTGGCGCCGTTGGTGACGCCGGCCAGGGAGCAACTGCCGGTGGCGAGATTGCTGGGGTGATCGGTGGCCCAGCCCGGAACCAGGCCGACCGGCAGGATCAGGAAGCAGTTGCTGCCGGTCAGCGCCGGCTGCTCGAACCCCAGATTGACGAAGGTGCGCTGGACCTGCGCGCTGGCGTCGGGTGCGAACACCGCCGCGGCCACGGCCAAGCCCAATGCGCCGAGCCGGCGCGTTGCGTGATCCAGCATTCCCCTTCCTCCTTGAGCCCGGCGCCAAGGCGCTGGTGCCGGCATGCGAATCTGCAGCGGCCGTCGTCAGCCCCGGTGCGCGGGGCGCTCTCGGGGATTACGCGGCTGCGGCCACGGCACGGCCATCCACGGCCGCCGTTCCGTAGCGTACTGCCTCAACGCAATTTACGCATTTCTTGTTCAAGGGAAGTGGTGGAGCGCGTGTAAACCGTGCCTGGGTGCTCAGTAATCGCTCGCGTTCGGGCTGAAGCGCACCGGCACGCTGACCGTCACGCAGGCGCCGACCGGCAGGTTGACCCCGGCCACGTTCACCGCGCTGTCGTTGACCGCGCCGCCGCCGGCCGGACAGGCCCCGCCGCCGCTGCCGCTGCAGCTCCAGGGCCCGGTCAGGCGCACGCCGCTGGGCAGCGGATCGCTGATGCTGGCGCCGCTGGCGGCGTCCGGGCCGGCGTTGTTGCAGGCCTGCAGGGTGTAGGTGCTGCTGGCGCCCGGGGTGAACGCGGTGGCGCCGCCGACTTCGGACTTGCTGATCGCCAGGTCGGTGACGATCGGGCGGTTGTTGTAGGTGCAGGTGATGTCGGCGCGCGCGCGCAACGCGCTGCTCGGCACGGTCAGCACCGCGCCGGCGAGGCTGCCGAAGCTGGCCGGGTTGCCGGTGACCGCGGCATTGGCGTCGCTGCAGCTGGCGCCGGTCAGCAGCCAGCCGGCCGGCACGGTCTCGGTGATGGTGACCGCGCTCGCGGTCGAGCTGACGTTGGCGGTGGCCGAGGTCGCCAGCGTCGCCGACGCGGTGGTGGTCACCGAGAACGCCGCGCTGCCCAGGTTGGTCGCGGTGAAGTTGAAGGTGCCCGTGCGGGTCTGACTGATTTTGCCCACGCGCACGGTGGGGATCAGCGCCGGCAGGACGATGCGGTAGTCCTCGACTTCGCCGTCGGTCGACACGCCGGTGGGGTCGGCGACCGCGGCCAGGGTCGGTGCCAGGCGCAGGCGCAGATAGCTGGTGGTCTGGGCGACGTAGCCACTGGGCAGGGTCCAGGTCAGGGTGACCGTGTTGCTGCCGGCCGCGCAGGTCGCGGCATTGGAGGCTTCGCCGGCGTCGAAGCTGCCGTTGCCGTTGAAGTCGATCCAGCCGCGCACGCGCGCCGGGCCGACGCAGGCGACGTTGGCGATGCTGTAGGTGCCGCCCGGCAAGGCATTGGGCGCGGCCACGTTGGCGTAGCCCGCGCCCAGCGGGCCGGTGGTCTTGGGCAGGGCATCGACGTCGCTGCCGCCGATCGCGCCGGTGGCGTCGGCGTCGGGCTGCACGGTCGCGCCCAGGCGCGCGCTGTAGATCAGGGTCGCCAGGTTGGCCGGGTTGTTGAAGTTGACGCCGTTGCTGGCGACGCCGCCGGTCCAGGCCGAATTGAGCACGTGCGCGGCGATGCCGTAGCTGGCCGGGATCGCCTCGGAGAATTCCAGTTCCAGCACCGCGCCCACCGCGACCGCCGAGATGCCGCCGCCGCGCGCGATCACGCGCGCGCCGGTGGCGCCGTCGACGAAGCCGACCAGCGACGGGCCGCCGCGCAGGCTGGCGGTAGCGTTGCTTTCGCAACTGGCTTGCGGCGCGGTCGGGCCGTTGAAGCGCACTTCCTGCGGGGTGCCGGCGATCACGTTGACCGTGCTGGCGCTGCCGCATTGCGAGATCTGGTCGATCACGCGCAGGGTGCCGCCGTTGGTCAGGCGCGCGGCTACGTACTCGTTGCCGCCGCTGGCTTCGGCGTCGGCGAACACCAGGCCGGTCAGCGCGAAGGGGGCGCCGCCCAGGGTCGCCGAACAGTTGAAGTTGAACTCGACCGTGGCGCTGTTGTTGACGCGCAGGCCCACCGACAAGGTGTTGGGATTGGCGCCGGTGCCGGGCTGGTTGCCGCCGATGTTGTACAGCTCGTCCAGGCCGTCGCCCTGCCAACTGCCGGGCGTGTACACGAACAGGCCCGGGGTGCCGGCGGTCGTGGTCGCGTTGGAGAGGGCGCAGGTGATGTCGAGCCGATTGGCCGCGGTCGCCGGCGAGCCGATGTTGAAGCCGCGGGTGATGGTGGCGCCGTTGTAGACGTCCTGGCCGTTGTTGCCCCAGTCGACCCAGAAGATGCGCGAGCGGTGCAGGCCGCTGCCGCCGCTGGCGAACTGGGCGTGGGCGTAATGCGGGAGCAGCGCGGCGCAGGCCAGCGCCAGCGTGGTAGCCAGGCGTATCGCGTTCAAGAGGGTCCCCGATGGATGCGGACGGACCCTAAAGCGCCTCGGCGGGCGGTTAAGCCGGCTTAGCGCTTAGTGACGCTGGTCACAAGGCCCGTTCAGGTTCGCACTGTAACGGGTATTTTGTGTGCCTGAAAGCGTTTTTACTGTGCCAGTTATGTGCCAGGTTGGGCGTAGCCCTTGAGCAGCGCATAGGCCGCGCGCAAACCCTGCGCCTCGCCGCCGGCGGGCCGGCCGGCGCGATCGGCGTCGTTCCAGCTGTATACGTCCAGGTGCGCCCAGGGCAGGGCGGCCGGCACGAAGCGCTCCAGATACAGCGCCGCGGTGACCGAGCCGGCCATCTTCGAGGGCCCGCCGTTGGCGATGTCGGCGATCGCGCTGGTGAGGTAGCGCAGGTAGGGGCGCCACAGCGGCATGCGCCACAGCGGGTCGCGCTGCTGTTGGGCGGCGTCGAGCCAGCGCTGGGCCAGGGCGTCGTTGTTGCTGTAGAGCGCGGGCAGGTCCGGGCCCAGCGCGATCCGCGCCGCGCCGGTCAGGGTGGCGAAGTCCAGCACCAGCGCAGGCGACAGTTCGCCGGCGTGGGTCAGCGCGTCGCACAGCACCACCCGGCCTTCGGCGTCGGTGTTGTCGATCTCCACGCTGATGCCCTGGCGGGTGGCGATGACTTCGCCCGGGCGGAACGCGTCCGGGCCGATCGCGTTCTCCACCGCCGGCACCAACAGAGTGATGCGCAGCGGCAGCTTGCGCGCCATCACCAGCTCGGCCAGGGCGATCGCGTGCGCGGCGCCGCCCATGTCCTTCTTCATGTTGCGCATGCCGTCGGCCGGCTTGAGGTCGAGACCGCCGGTGTCGAAGCACACGCCCTTGCCGACCAGGGCGATGTGCGGATGCGACGCGTCGCCCCAGCTCAAGCGGATCAGGCGAGGCGCGCGGTGCGAAGCGCGCCCGACCGCGTGGATCGCGGGGAAGTTCTGGCTGAGCAGCTCGTCGCCGACCACTGCGTCGATCTTGGCGCCGTGGCGCTGCGCGATCTCGCGCGCGATCGCTTCCAACTGCTCCGGGCCCATGTGCTCGGTCGGGGTGTTGATCAGATCGCGCACGCGCAGGCAGGCGGCGATCAGTGCGTCGGTTTCGCCGTCGGCCTGCTCGACCAGCAACTGCGCCGGCGCGCGCGGCGGCTGCTTGTAGCGGCTGAAGCGGTAGCTGCCCAAGCCCCAGCCCAGGCGCAGCGCGGCCAGGGTGGCGGCGTCGTGCGCGCCGGCGACGCGCCAAGCCTGCGCCGGCAAGCCGAACGGCGCGTGGCCGTAGGAATACGGATCCAGCGCATCGCCGATGCCCAGCACCGCGCCGCCCAGGCCACCGTCGGCGCCCGGCAGGACGAGCAAGGTGCCGGCCGCGGCTTCGTAGCCCTGCGCCGTCACCCAGGCCGCGCTGCCCGCCGGCAGGGTCGCGCGCCAGGCGGCGAAGTCGGCGCGCGTCACCAGATGCAGCGGCAGCGCATCGGCGGCGGAATCGGTAAAACCCAGGGGCAGGTTCATGCGGCGGCGGTATCCGGAGTCTGGGCCGCGTCCAGCCAATCGGCGAGCGCGGCGAGGGTGTCGAATTCGAGGTCGGGGCGCAGGCCGGCGTGCGGCCATTCGCGCCGTTGTCCGGCGTCGTCGACGCGGTTGATCCAGCAACTGCGCAGTCCGGCGCGATGCGCGCCGACCACGTCCATTTCGATGTCGTCGCCCACGTGCAGCACGGCCTGCGGTTCGCAATCCAGGCGCGCGCAGGCGGCGTGGAAGATGCTCGCCGCCGGCTTGGCTTCGCCGTGTTCGCGCGCGCCCAGCTGGAAGCGGAACAGATGCATCAGGCCGATCCGCTGCAGGTCGGCGTTGCCGTTGCTGAGCGCGGCCAGCGGCACGCGCGCGGCCAGGCGTTCCAGCGCGTCCACCGAATCGTCGTAATGCTCCACCTCGCAGCGCGCGTTGAAGAACACCTCGAACGCGGGCGCGACCAGGCCCAGGTCGTCGCCGGAATCGCGCAGCATGCGTTCCAGGGTGAGTTTGCGCTGATGGGTGAAGTCGTGCGCCAGGTGCGGATGCTCGGCGGCGATCTGGTCGCGCAGGCGGCGCATGGCCTCGGCCGGCCAACGCTGCGCGGTGCGCGGCGCATGCTCGCGCAGCCATTCGCCCAGCGCGCGTTCGGCGCGGATCATGACCGGAGCGATCGGCCAGAGGGTGTCGTCTAGGTCGAGGGTGATGGCGCGGACGGGGAAAGTCATCGCACTATTTTAGCGCGTAAAGCCCACGCTACCGCGGCATTCCCGCGCGAAACGCCTAGGGGTTTTCACTCAGGCGGCGGGGCCTCACTCCAGCAGCTTGGACCACTTCTCCAAACCCTCGATCCGCGCCAGCACCAACTTCACGCAGACCAGCATCGGCACGGCCAGCAGCAGGCCGACGATGCCCCACAGCCAGCCGAAGAACATCAGCGCCAGGATCAGGATCAGCGGCGACAGCCGCATGCGCCGGCCCAGCACGATCGGGGTCACGATCTGGCCCTCGATGGTGTGCAGCAGCAGGTAGAGGCCGGCCGGCAGCAGCGCGCGCCAGGCCTCGTCGAAGGCGACGAAGCCCATCAGCAGCATGGTCACCATGCCGATCAGCGGGCCCACATAGGGCGCGAAGTTGAGGATCGCGGCCATCGTGCCCCACAGCAGCGCCTCCGGCAGCGGCACGCCCAGCCAGAACAGCGTGCCGGCCAGGGCCAGGCCCAGCGCGGTATTGATCACGCTGATGGTGAGCACGTAGCGCGAAATCTCGCGCTCGATCGATTGCAGGATGTCGACGGTGATCTTGCGTTCGCGCAGGCCGGGCAGCAGGCCGATCGCGTTGCGTTGCAGGCTTTCGCCGTAGACCATGAAGAAGAACGTCAGCAGCACCACCGCCAGCACCGAGGCCACGTACTTGGGCGTGGAGGTCAGCGATTTGTAGGGGTCGTTGAGCTCGGTCTTGACCACCTGCACCGGCTTGGCCGTGCTCTCGCCGCCGGCGGCGCGCGCGATGTTCTGCGCGGCGCGGTTGGCTTCCTGCATCGGCTTGGTCATCTCGCGCAGCTTGGGCGCGAGCTGCTTCATCTCGCGCGGCACCTGCCGCACCCATTCGCCGGCCGGTTCGATCAACTGGTTGGCCAGCAGCCCGGCCGCCGCCAGCCCGCCGATCAGCACCAGCAGGGCCGCGGCGAAGCGCGGCAGCCACAGCTTGCGCAGGCCGCGGATGATGGGGTTGCCGATCAGGGCGAAGAAGGCCGCCAACAGCACCGGCAGGATCAGCGCCTGCGCCGCCCACAGGGTCGCGCCCACCGCCAGCGCCGCCAGCACCACCACCGACACGGGCGCGCGTGGGCGCGGCGGCGTCGGGGTCTGCGCTTCGTCGTCGGCCGGCGCGGGCGCGTCGGGTGAGGCGGTGGATTCGTGCTCGGCGGACGCGTTCAAAAGTCGATGGGATCGGCGGCGGAACGCACAGCTTGCACGGTCGCTTCGGCGCGCGCCACGACCGCGTCCTCGCCTTCCTCGACCGCCGCCGCGACGGTCTCGGTGTTGTCGGCCGCGCGCTCGGCCTGGCTCGCGGCGACGCCGGCGCTGCCGCCGGCGAACAGGCTGGACAGCATCGACACCATCTGCATCATGCCGCCGCTCTTGGCCGCCACCCGCAGCGGTTCGGCGCGACCGACCGCGAAGCCGCTGACCAGGCCGGCGATCACGATGCGTCCGGGTGTCCAGGCTTCGCGCCAGGAATGCTGGACCTGGCGCAGGTTCGCCACCAATCGGCGCTCCTGCGCTTCGACCACGTCTTCGGCCTGGTGCACTTTGGCGATCAGCTGTTCGAAACTCACGGGCGTCGGGCCTCGCAATGCGATGGATCGGAAAACCTGAGTGCGATCAAGGCGGCGTCAGGTCGACGCCGCGTTCGTCCTTGCCGGCGCCGGGGCCTTCCGGCGGCCAGCGCCGCGCGGCTTCGCGCGCCGATTCCGGCGAGCCCGGCGTGGGCGTGACGTCGGCCAACTCGCCGATGCCCAGCCGCGCCAGCTGCCGACGCGTGGCCTGCATGCGGGTGTGCTCGAAATAGCGCACCGCCTGCCAGCCCGCCCAGGCCGTTACCGCCAGACTCAGCAGTGCGGTCAACAGCAGCGCCAGCGACCACGGCACGCCCAGGGTGCGGCTCAGGAACACGATCAAGGTCGCCATCAGCAGCAACCAGGCCGAACCGCCGAACGCGATCGCCACGCCCATCAGCGCCAGCGCCCGTCCCAGCGCGCTGCGCGCCAGCGAGATATCCGCCGCGACCAGACTGCGCAAGGCCTTGGCGGTATCGCCGGCCGCGCCCAATCCGGCGCGACCGGTGTCGCCGAGCTGGCGCAGCGATTCCAGCAGATCCGGCGCGGCCTGGGCCGCGGCGTCCTCCTCGCCCGCGCCCGCGTCGCCGCCGCCAGGCGGCTGCGGCGGGCGCTCGTCCCCCATGGCCTGCATGCCTGGCCTTACTTGTCGCTGCCGCGGGCGAGCTTGGCGATGATGAAGCCGGCCGCGAAGGCCACGCCGAACGAGGCCAGCGGACGCTCGCGCACCAGCTCGGCCGCGCTTTCGATCAGATCGCGGCCCTTGTCCATCAGCACATCGACCTGCTCGCGCGCGGCGCCGCCCGCATGCTCGGCCGCGGCGATGCCGGCCAGCGCGCCGTCGGCCAGGTCGGCCTTGACGTTGGCCTTGCCGATCTTCAGTTCGTCGCCCGCCGCGCCGGCGGCGCCGCGGATCGCCACGCCGGCGTCGGCCGCGGCTTGTTTGAGGTGCGATCCGGCTTCACCGAGGTTGGCCTTCATGGCGTCGGTCGAGGTAGGGCTCATTGCATTCTCCTGGGAAAAGGGCGGAACTCGTCTGCGCTGCGCGTCCCGCGATGATCGCTCATCCCCGGGTCCGCATTACTGCATCAACAGGTTGGCGATCGCGTTGCCGCGCATCACGCGCAGGACCAACTGTGCCGGAGGCCGTGTGAAGCTCGCGCGGAAGCCAGGCAAATCCTCGAAATCGCCGGCATTGGCGGCCACCACCACGTCGCCCGAGCGCAAACCGTTGCGCTCGGCGCGGCTGCCGCGCGCCACCGACTCGATCAGCACACCCGAGGCGCCGGACTGGCGCAGGCGCTCGGGCAGCTCGGCGAAGCTGGCGCCGCCCAGTCGTTCGTCCAGGTCCTTGCCCGCATAGGCCTTGGGCTGCTCGCGCAGGGTCGCCGCCAGTTGCAGCGGCTTGCCTTCGCGGCGCACCTCCAGCGAGACGCGCCCGCCGATCGCCTGCAGGCCCTCGAAGTTGCGCAAAGCGTCGCGGTTGTCGATGCGCTGGCCGTTCGCGGCCAGGATCACGTCGCCGGCCTTCAGGCCCGCCGCCGCCGCCGCGCTGCCGGCGAACACCCGCGTGACCACCGCGCCGCGCGGCTCGTCCAGCTTCAGCGCCTGCGCCAGGCGCGCGTCCACGTCCTGCGATTCCAGGCCCAGCGAACCGCGCCGCACCACGCCGTCGTTGGCGATCAGCTGGTCCTTGATGTTGCGCGCCAGGTTGGCCGGGATCGCGAAGCCCAGGCCGATGTTGCCGGCCATGCTGCCCTGCGGGTTGAAGCTGGCGGTGTTGATGCCGACCAGCTCGCCGTTGAGATTGACCAGCGCGCCGCCGGAATTGCCCGGATTGATCGAGGCGTCGGTCTGGATGAAGTTCTGATAGCCCAGCCCGCGCAGGCCGCTGCGGCCCACCGCCGAGACGATGCCCGAGGTCACGGTCTGGCCGATGCCGAACGGGTTGCCCACCGCCACCACGAAGTCGCCGACCTTGAGCGCGTCGGAGTCGGCCAGGGTCAGCGAACTCAGGTTCTCGGCCGGGATCTTCATCACCGCGATGTCGGTGTCCGGATCGGAGCCGGTGAACTCGGCCTTGAGCGTGCGCCCGTCGCTGAGCGTCACCGAGACTTCGTCGGCGCCCTCGATCACGTGGTGGTTGGTCAGCACGTAGCCGTTCTTGGCGTCGATGATCACGCCCGAGCCCAGCGACTCGTTGATGCGCTCCTGTGGGATGTTCGGGAACATGCGCCGGAACATCGGATCGTTGGCAAAGGGGTTGCGGATGCGGATGGTCTGCTTGGTGTGCACGCTGACCACCGCCGGCGTCACGCGCGCCAGCATCGGCGCCAGCGAGGGCACCGGCTGGCCGCCCACCGCGGTCGGCAGCGCCGACACCGCCGGCAGCGCGGCCGCGGCCGGCGAGGCCTGGGCCGGCGCTTCCAGGCCGTCGCGGATCGCGGTGGCGGCGAAACCGCCGAACGCGGCGGCCAGGGTCAGGGCGAACAGGGTCGGCAGGGGACGAGGACGCATCGTGGAACCGTTCCGATAAGAGTCGTGTGGGGGAGGGCGGACGTCGCGGCGGCCCGGCCAGGGGCCCGGCGCCGGCGACGGGCGCGCAGCTGAACGAAGTGTCGGTCAACCGCGCTAAATATGCGATGAAGTGTCCCGCCTGAGGGTTTGCATGCACGGCGTACACACAAATTGTGGCCGCATTCCCAAAGCGTTTACGTAAGGCGCGCGTGTGACGTTTGACCCCATCCCGACACGTGACTGCCATCAAAAAAACCGTTGACACCGCCCAGGGCCGGGCGTAGCTTGAGTCCTCGCTTCGACACTACATGTAGTGGTTGTCTTTGCGACGGGAGCCCAAGCTTAGGGGTTCGGCTTGGGTCGGTTAGGCGCCAACGGGGGGCGGCGCATGACAGGAGCAGGCTCGGCCCGATGCCACCAACACAATCTCGCACGCGGCGCGTAACAGCGCGATCGCGCGCGTCGCCGTCGGTGGCCAGCCACCACCGCGGTTCGCGGCAGCAAGTGCGGTAGAGGTGCGGTAAGCAAGACCCCGATCCAGGCAACACATCCAGACAACACCCCGGTTACCAGCAATCACAACAAGACTCACCCGGCGGCGGGCGCAACCGAACGGCCCGCCCCAGTTAAGGAGACAGGACAGGCATGAGTACGGTTCGCCTCGAGGCGGTCAAGACGGAAGCGGTTGACAAGGACATCCCGCTGCAGCCCGCATCCCAGGACATCTGGGACAAGAAGTACCGGCTGAAGACCAAGACCGGAGAGGCGGTGGACGCCGACATCGACTCCACCTACCAGCGCGTCGCCAAGGCCCTGGCCGACGCCGAGCCCACGTCCGAGAAGCAGCAGTACTGGTACGAGCGCTTCGTCTGGGCCCTGCGCCGCGGCGCGATCCCGGCCGGCCGCATCACCTCCAACGCCGGCGCGCTGGAGCACAAGCCCGCCACGTCCACGATCAACTGCACCGTCTCGGGCACCATCGAAGACTCGATGGACGGCATCCTCGAGAAGGTCCACGAAGCCGGCCTGACCCTCAAGGCGGGCTGCGGCATCGGCTACGAATTCAGCACCCTGCGTCCGCGCGGCGCCTTCGTCGCCGGCGCCGGCGCCTACACCTCCGGTCCGATGTCCTTCATGGATATCTACGACAAGATGTGTTTCACCGTGTCCTCGGCCGGCGGCCGCCGCGGCGCCCAGATGGGCACCTTCGACGTCAGCCACCCGGACGTGAAGGACTTCATCCGCGCCAAGCGCGAAGACGGCCGCCTGCGCCAGTTCAACCTGTCGCTGCTGATCACCGACGGCTTCATGGACGCGGTCAAGACCGACGCCGACTGGCCGCTGGTGTTCCCGGTCAACATCAAGGAGCGCGGCGACCTCGACCTCAACGACGCCGACAAGGTCGTCTGGCGCGAGTGGCCGACCCACAAGAACTACATCTCCCGCGAAGACGGCCTGGTCGCCTGCAAGATCTACGGCCACATCCGCGCGCGGCACTTGTGGGACATGATCATGGTCTCGACGTACGACTACGCCGAGCCGGGCTTCATCCTGATCGACCGCGTCAACGAGATGAACAACAACTGGTGGTGCGAGACCATCCGCGCGACCAACCCCTGCGGCGAACAGCCGCTGCCGCCCTACGGCGCCTGCCTGCTGGGTTCGGTCAACCTGACCAAGTTCGTGCGCAACGCCTTTACCGACCAGGCCGAATTCGACTGGGAGGAATACAAGGAAGTCGTGCGCGTGTTCACCCGCATGCTCGACAACGTGGTCGAGGTCAACGGCCTGCCGCTGGAACAGCAGCGCGCCGAGATCATGCGCAAGCGCCGTCACGGCATGGGCTTCCTCGGCCTGGGCAGCACCGTGACCATGCTGAAGATGAAGTACGGCTCGGCCGAGTCCTGCGAGTTCACCGAGCGCATCGCGCGCGAGATGGCCGTGGCCGGCTGGGAAATGGGCCTGTCGCTGTCCAAGGAAAAGGGCGCCGCCCCGATCATGGAAGAGCGCTTCGCCGTCACCGCCGAGATGCTGCGCAAGCGCCCGGAGATGAAGAAGGACGGCTGGAAGGTCGGCCAGGAGATCCCCGGCAAGCTCCTGCACGCGCGCTACTCGCGCTACATGCAGCGCGTGGCCGAAGTGGCGCCCGAGCTGGTCGACGAGCTGGCCGAAACCGGCGCCCGCTTCACCCACCACAGCTCGATCGCGCCCACCGGCACCATCTCGCTGTCGCTGGCCAACAACGCCTCCAACGGCATCGAGCCCTCCTTCGCCCATCACTACAGCCGCAACGTGATCCGCGAAGGCAAGAAGTCCAAGGAAAAGGTCGACGTCTACTCGTTCGAACTGCTGGCCTACCGCGAACTCATCAACGCCAAGGCCATGCCGTTCAGCGACGAGGTAGGCACCCAGCTGCCCGACTACTTCATCTCCGCCGACGACATCACCCCCAAGGAGCACGTCGACGTCCAGGCCGCCGCCCAGAAGTGGGTCGACAGCTCGATCTCCAAGACCGCCAACGTCCCCACGGATTACCCGTACGAGGACTTCAAGGACATCTACCGCTACGCCCACGAGCAGGGTCTGAAGGGCTGCACCACCTTCCGCTTCAACCCGGCCGCCTTCCAGGGCGTGCTGGTCAAGGAAGCCGACCTGGAGAACACCACCTATCGCTTCGAGCTCGAAGACGGCAGCGTGCTGGAGGTCAAGGGCAACGAACAGATCGAATACGACGGCGAAATGCACACCGCCGCCAACCTGTTCGACGCGCTCAAGGAAGGCTACTACGGCAAGTTCTAAGCCGGCCTTTGCTCCTTCCCCCCTTTGCAGAGGGGGGCTAGGGTGGGATTTCCGCGAAACCCGCTTACGCCGAAACCCGAGCCGCTAGAACCCCAATTCCCGGCGGAGGCGACCGTTCAAACGCCTCACGCGGCGCCCCGGCCGGGCACCGCGCACCACAGCCAGGCCGACGCGCGCGACGCGGTTCAGTGTGTTGCGCGCACACCGGGTATAGGATCGCTCCGGTAACACCCCGATTACACATAGCCAATACGTAACGCCGACGAAAGCGCCCACGAGGAGGGCATATGAGCAACGGAAATGGAGTGACGGCGACCCTGACCCAGGCCGCCGAGAACGTGAAAGAAACCGCGTCCAACATCGGTAGCGCCATCGCCACCCGCGCCGAAGACGCGGTGAAGTCGGTCAAGAAGACCGCCACCAAGGCGCGCAAGGCCGCCAAGAAGGCCGTCGGCACCGCCAAGAAGAAGCTCGCTTCGGCCAGCGCCAAGGCCAAGAAGGAAGCGTCCGCGCTGAAGGCCAAGGCCACCGGCAAGAAGCCGGCCAAGAAGGCCGCGAAGAAGGTCGCCAAGAAGCCCGCCGCCAAGAAGGCTGCGAAGAAGGTCGCCAAGAAACCGGCCGCCAAGAAGGCCGCGAAGAAGGTGGCCAAGAAGCCGGCAGCCAAGAAGGCCGTCAAGAAAGCCGTGAAGAAGGCGGCCAAGAAGGTCGTCAAGCAGCCGGCCAAGAAGAAGGC
This sequence comes from Lysobacter sp. Root604, assembly GCF_001427505.1. Lineage (NCBI taxonomy): Bacteria > Pseudomonadati > Pseudomonadota > Gammaproteobacteria > Lysobacterales > Lysobacteraceae > Lysobacter > Lysobacter sp. Root604. The sequence goes on from NZ_LMGS01000009.1 coordinate 994,410, forward strand.
CGCCAAGGCCGCCAAGAAGGTTCCGCGCCAGCCGGCCAAGAAGGCCGCCAAGAAGGCCGCGAAGAAGAAGTAAGCCTTCAAGCCCTCCCTCTCCCGCGTGCGGGAGAGGGCTGGGGTGAGGGCCGCGCCTTACCCGCGCATCCAGACCAAAACTAGAAAAGCGCCACCGCAACAGGAGCCTGGCCCATGGCCGTCAAGATCGAAAAGAAAATCAAGGGTTACAGCGTCGTCACCCCGGAAGACAAGGCCAAAGAAAGCGCCAGGTCCGAGGCCGCCGCGCGCAAGGCCGTCGACGAGTTGCCGACCGCCGACGTCATCCAGATGCACGAACGCATCGAGCGCCCCGAGATCCTGATCGGCTCCACCTACAAGATCAAATCGCCGCTGTTCGAGCACGCGCTGTACGTGACGATCAACGACATCGTCCTCAACGCCGGCACCGAGCACGAACTGCGCCGTCCCTTCGAGATCTTCATCAACTCGAAGAACATGGACCACTTCCAGTGGATCGTGGCCCTGACCCGCATCATGTCCGCCGTGTTCCGCAAGGGCGGCGACGTCACCTTCCTGGTCGACGAAATGAAGGCCGTGTTCGACCCGCGCGGCGGCTACTTCAAACCCGGCGGCGTCTACATGCCCTCGCTGGTCGCCGAGATGGGCGCCATCGTCGAGGACCACCTCAAGTCGATCGGCATGATGCACGACCCCGACATGAGCGACGCCCAGCGCGCCCTGATCGCCGAGAAGCGCTCCGCTTACGAGCAGCGCTCAAAAAAAAACTCTGACGTAGCCATCTCCGCGCCCGTCCAGACCGAAGGCAGCGGCCACGCCGAAGACATCGAAGTCACCGGCGAGGGCGTGTCCTTCCCGCCCTCGGCCACCCTGTGCCACAAGTGCAGCACCAAGGCCTTGGTCATCATGGATGGCTGCGCCACCTGCTTGAACTGCGGTTACTCGAAGTGCGGCTAAACGCTGTCGCGAATCTCGAACGCATCGACCAGGTCCGCAGCAATCGTAGTGCGGCATATAGGCATAAATAAGGTGCCGTGCGGGCCGTGTAAGGCTTCGGCCCTCATTTAAAATCCTCACGAAGGGGCTCTTAATGGAGCCCCTTTTCTGTTGTCGGGCGTCGCGTAACCCCGACCCATTGCAGACGAACCGGCTAAAGGTGGCCGCCCATTCATTGGGCGGGAAAGGCATTGCACGGCCGGCGGGGAAGGAGGCTTGTGCGGTGCGGCAATAATCCGCCTCAGTGCGAGCTGACGGTCCTATGTCGCAAGTTTTGAGAATGGCGATATATAGGCTCAATAACGACGCGCTAGTCCCGAAGGGCCCAAGTAGCATATTTGGGTATGCTCGGCGTAATCGGTAATGGGGATCGATCGCGCTGGATAAGGCTCTGTCGTCGCTCGCTTTTGTGCCTGGGCGGCCGTCCGGCGCGGATCGCGTTGATTGCAGAGGGTTTCATCCCTAGCCTTTATTGACTGGACGATGGGTTTCGCATTGGACGCCAACTTTCCGCCACCCCTATTCGATCGTCTGCCGCCGGCTCTGTTTAGGCCGCTGGCGGCAGCGAACAATCGACGCTATTGGATAATTCTGTGCCGCCTTATCGAGGAGATGTGGGGCGACGGCGGCCGATCGCCCGGCGAAGAGGCGCCGAGGGCGGTGGTGGTGAGAACCATCGAGACGTTTCTAGCCGCCGACGATCCTTGGGAGGAAGAGCTCGAGACGCCGGTGGCGAACCGCGCACACAATATCGCCGATGTGCTGGTAGGCAGCGGTTGGCTGGCCCAAAGGCGCCGTGGTCTGGTCGACATGATTACGGTCCGTCCGGTGATTGCCCAGTTCTATGTCGTTCTGTGCGAGTTCGCCTATCACGAGCCCGAATTTATTGGCAGCAAGGTTCGATCGATTCTGCTCAATCTTCGTGCGGTGGATTCCGGCGAGGCCTCTGGCGATCAGTACGTGGAGGCCGCCAAACAGGCTAAGCGCTGCATGGCGCATATCGCCAACACGGGCTGCCGCGTTCAGGATTTGATGGAGGCTTTGCTGAAGCGCACGTCGGCACGGGACTTCGTGCATGGTTTCTTCGAGGAATACATAGAAAAGGTATTCATCGCGGACTACAGCGAACTGCGCACGCGCGACCACCCTTTGCAGTACCGCTCCGCCATCATCGCACTGACCCTTCAATTCCAGCACGATCCAGAAAAATCCGCTGCTTTGATCGATTGGTATCAAGAGAAGCTAGCTGCCGGTGACAGAGTGAAGGCCGAGACCTTGTATGAGCGCGACACGCGCCTGTTACTGCGCTTGCGCGATGTGGATGATCAGCTGAGGCGCCTGGATGAGGAAATCCGCGACGCCAACCAAAGAGCAGTGACCTTTATCGAGTACAAGCTTCGTGCACCCAAGCAGCTGGACAAGCTCATTGCCAAGGCGTTGCGTTCGATCGATGGGATAGAAGAGGGGGCGATCGCTCTACCGGCGGCGCCCCGCGGGCGGCATGCCTCCGAGTGGGGCCTGGCCAGGCCGAGGCAGCTTGCACGGCCTTCGGTCTCGACCGATGTCGAGCGTACGCCTCCGACGATCGAGGAGCTGGCGATGGAAGCACTGCGCAGGCGGATGGCCGAGAGCCGTATGGTCAAGCCTGTCCACTTGGCCAATTACGTTGGTAAACATCTTTCTGGTAGGGGATCGGTGTCTTCCGACGATCTAACGATTACGTCCATTAACGATCTTTGCTGCTATCAGCGTCTGCTACTGATCGCCTCGCGCGGCGACTGTCCGCCGGCCATGCGTCGTTCAGATCCACAACTGCAGATGCTCAAGCGCGTCTGGATTTCTTTCGACGACGGGATCACATGCAACGCCTATATGGAGCACCGTCGGTTCAATATCCAACTGGAGCCCGCCTGATGGCCAACTGGGAGCGACTGGCCGAGCAAAGCCAGGATTACACTGTCGGGGACTTCCAGCAGGCCGGCTACCGGCTGGTAATGGAACAGGTTCTCTATGCCGCCGATAGACGCAGCCGCGTCGCTTACGATTTGATCGTCAAGCATCTGGCGACTTATCGAGAGCTGCTAGGAAAGCTAGGAATTGTGGTGGTGCACAACCCGCACATGTCCTATCTAGTGGCCACGCCTAACCAATATGTGGCCGAGAAGATGCGGCTATCCGAGACTCGCCTGGCGCTTGTGTTGAGGCGATTGTACGACGATAAGATCCATGCGACCGAGATCGTCGCAGGCGAGGCCTTCGTCGAACTCATCGAACTCGAACGTGCCTACAAAGACCTGCTATCGCGCGAGCTTCCCGACAAGGCCGAGCTAAGGGAGCTGTTGCGGGCCATTAAGCGCTACGGGCTGGTCAAGTTCGAGGAGGCAGACGACGACCAGCCGTTCCAGATCGTAATTCGGCCGGGCATCGTCGATGTGCTGGGTGAGACAGCGCTGCTGCAGTTGGCCAATCATGCGCCCGTCGTGGGTGGGGAGGACGACGATGAAGCAGCTTGAAGCGATCGGTCTGATTCAGTTCTTCCTTTACGAGCGCAAAGACCTTGAGCTTGGCTGGAACACGGCCTTCCTTGGTCCGAACGGAACGGGCAAGACGGCTTTGCTTGATGCCTTGCAGATCGTCTTGCTGGCCGCAGACAGCAATCGGACGCACTTCAACGCTTCCGGTGAGGGTAAGAAGCGCGCCCGCGGCCTCCGCGACTACTGTCTTGGCATCTATGGACAAACCGAAGCCGAGCGCTACCGGGCCGGGGCCAACACCTATATCAACCTAGTCTTCCGCGATGCCGAGAGCGGTGTGCCGGTGACCGCAGGCGTCTCCTTGGCCGCACAGGCGGATAACCCGGAGGTCGCCTTCAACGGTTTGTACATTCTGCCCGGCGTCGCGCTGGATACCGGCGCGCACGTTGAGCGAGAAGGGGGGCGGGAAACCATCTTGCCTTGGCGTAGGTTTCAGCACGTTGCCGGCGACCTGTGCCGATTGGCCGGGACATCCGCATTCTTCACCGCGAATCGCGAAGAGTTCTCTCGGCGCCTGTACGTCGAGCATTTGGCTTCCCCGGGCGAGAAGCCGAATGTACGCGCCATCCGATCGGCCTTCGCGCGATCGCTTAAGCTCAACAAGGACGTAACCGATCTTAGCGAGACGCTCCGCGACCACCTGATTGAGCAACGCTTCACTAACGTGCGCCAGTTTCGCGCCCGTCTGGATCAGTTTCGACACGTACGCGAGCTGATCCGACAGATTACCGAGCGGATCGAGCGGGTTACGGCAGTGACGAAGGGTTATGCGGTGGTCCAGCGCGAGCGTACCGCACAGTCGAATCTCGAATGTCTGCAGGCTGTCTACGAGACCGAGCGTGTCGGCGAGAAGCTGGCGGAGAACGAAGATCGCATCGAGGCGCTCGCCAAGGATCTAGAAGCCGCGACCCTAGCATTGGAGCGAGCCGAGCTGGAGGTTCGCGAAGCCGATGCCGCGCGTGAGCGTGCATTGATGGCTCGGAGCCTAGATCCGGACTTCCAGAAGCAAGCAGGGCACGCGGAGCGTCTGACAGACCTCGAGACTAGCTGGAAGGATAAGCGGGAGGCATTGACCTCGACACTCGAAATCGCGATCGCGGCGGTGGCGCTCGCCGGCAAGCTACCGGAAATGGCCGACGAACGCGGCGTATTCGAGGATGCGGTGACACAGCTGCTGTCTCTGAAGGAAGCAGCGACTGCGGGGCAACTGCCACCGGCTGAGGACATTTTGTCTGTGACCCGGCTGCTGGCCGAGATCCATGGGCTGGTGCTCAAGGCCTCGTCATCAGCGGACCTCGACTTGCGAGCGGCCCGCGACCTGCGTCGAGATACCAAGATGGCGTTGGATCGGGCCCAGCGCGGTCTAACTGCTCTGCGCGAACCGACGTTGGCCCTACAGCGCATGCTCGCGGATGCTGGGATACACGCGACGCCCGTGTGCGATCTGGTATCGGTTACGGACCCTGAGTGGCAGCCGGCGCTCGAAGCCTATCTCGCGACTCACGTCGACGCATTGTTGGTACCGCGCGAGCAGGAGCTTGCGGCAATCGATCTATATAAAGGGCTGAAAGGCGCGCAGCGCGTATATCGAGTGAAGTTGGCGCTGCCTTCGCGTGGCCGGCCCTGGCAGGCGCCTGGCGGCGGCAAGTATGCTGCGTCATTGATAGCCGGCGAGAGCCGCGAAGCGGTCTGGTACCTGCAGGGTGAACTGGGCAGGTTGTCGTTGGCCAGCAGCAGCCAGGAGCTGCAGGCGGGCACGAAAGCGCTGTCCAAGGAGGGCATGGTTAGCTCAGGCGGTGGTGTGGAACGGCTGCTGCTGCCGCCCCAGAACGAGCTGAAAATCGGTCGCAGCGACTCGGACGCTTTGCGCCATCGAGCGGAACTGGCGCTACGAGAGGCTGAAATCCAACTGCAGAGCACCGAGCAGCGTGCCAGGCAATTGCAGGCGGCGTTTCCGCGTCTGGCTCCGTACGCCGAAGCCGAGGACGTTCGCGTACGGCTGGAAGGCCTGTTCTCCGCGGCTCGTGAGAACGGCCGAGTCGTCGATGAGCTTCGCATGCGACTGGCGGCCTCGCAGACCGATCAACTTGCGAACCTCCAGGCATCGCTTGAGGCGGCCGGCCGCTTAGCCTCGGGCGCGCGCGATGCCGAAAAGCATTGGGTCGGCCGGGTGGCTGAGCTGAAGGCCCAACATGAGGTCGCGACGAATTCAGGAAAGAATCTGATTCAACAACTGGAAGTGGTGCGAGCTCGCGAAACTGCGTGCCGACAACAGCCGCTATACGATGCCAACGAGGTCGAGCGCCATCGAGTCCGTTATGACGAGCGCTTCGAAGAAGATATGGATGCCAGGCTTCATGCTTGTGCCGAGGCGATTCGGAGCGCAGGAACGAAAGCTGACAACGCCGATCGCGACGCCTGGCGGGACTTCAGCCAGTACGTAGCCGACTTCCAGCTGCAGAATCACGATATTTCCAGCAACCAATGGCAGCGGGCGTATCAGTACGCGCTTGAGGATAAACGTCGTTTAGAAGAGATGGAGTTGGCCGAGCGCCTTGCGCAGGCCGAGGAAGCGTATGACGCTGCCGTAAAGGTTTTTCGCACCGACGTTGCCCAGACATTGTTGGAGGGGTTCGACGCGATAGGAGAGCAGATCAACAACCTCAACCAAGTGCTAAAGGCCGCGCCGGAGTTTTCAAACGGCGAGCGGTATCAGTTCAAGTACAAGCCGGTTGATCAGCACCGGGCCCTCTACGATTTCCTCAAGCGTGTCCGCGAACAGGGTGATGCGGAAGAGGGGATTTTCGGAGGGTCGGGCAAGGTGCCGGAGGAGTTCAGGTCCCTAGTCGAAGGCGACGCAAACTCGGAACTCTTACTGGAAAGCAGTCCGCTGAACGACCACCGCCGCTTCTTCAGCTACGACGTAGAGATATATCATGATGGAAAGTCGATGGGCTGGCTCAGCAAGCGCTTCGGGCCGGGTTCAGGAGGCGAGCACCGTACTCCCTTGTATGTCATCTTCGGCGCCGCGCTTGCGGCCGCGTACGGCAAGGCCCGTGGTGCGCAAACCACTGGCGGCATCATCATGCTCGATGAGGCTTTCGAGAAGATGGACGCGCAGAACGTGCGGGCAACCGCCGAGTACCTGAACGCCCTTGGCCTGCAACTGATCATGGCAGGGCCAGAGACCGACCAGCCGAAAATGTCGTCCTTCCTGAATGTCTATTACGACATGGCGAGGTTCGGGTCGCGAACCGTGCAAATGACAAAGAACGTCGTTATGGATGAGGCCAGGGAGCTGCTCCAGAGCGACAACTTCCTGCTGCATCCCGAGTTGCTTGAGCGCGAGAAGGAAGCGTTGGCGGAGTCGGAAGATGTCCCTCGCGGATGACGTCCTCTTCCGTTTACTGAAGCGCGGCGAGAGCGCCTCGCTTCGTGCGTCCGGTCGTGCGATCCGAGAGCGGTTCCAGGCCCCTGCATCAGGGTACTGGCGTCTGTCTCTCGATCAGCGCGATCATTGCCATGAGCGGTTGCGTGCGGCAGAAAAGGCCGGTGGTATCGAGTTGAAATGGGCCGGTCAGGGCGGAGACGACAGGCCGATCGAGCTCGTGCAGTTGCACGATACGGAGAGGTTGGCGGCATTCCTCGGCGTTAATAGTATGGCGGCCGCAGTGGCGAGTGCGGCCGAGGTTCTGGCACCTTGGCGCAAGCGCATACTACGAGTTGACGAGCTGCTTGATCGTTGGTCGCACCTGAAGAATGTGCGTGGTCTGTCCACGGTGGCCGCGACAGAATTTGCCGATGCGCTGCGGGTGATGGACTCTCTGGAAGAGCGGCAGGGAGAGGATCAGATCGTCCGCACGCTTAGTGCGCAGCTGTTCGGAGATTCAAAGCGCATCGAACAGTTGGAGCGACACTTGGACGTGCTGACAGGGGAGTCGATCACCTCACCGGCTCGGCATTGGAGCGAGGTGTTCGGAAGGTTGGGGTTGGTGAAGGAGCCGCAGCCATTCCTCGTTGCCGGCACAGGAGCGCTGGAACTCGTCGGGGGCGAGGTTTGTCCGATCGTGAGGCCGTTTGTGGGAGTATCGAACAAGGCCGTGCTCGGCTACAAAGGCAGCCCATGCTGGGTGCTCACGATCGAGAACCTTACGACATTCCACGCCGCCAGCCAGTTGCTCGATGGTAGGGGAGCGCTAATTCTGTACACGGCCGGGATGCCGTCGCCGACCTGGACCTCGGCCTACTCACGAATACTGGCATCGTTGCCTGAGTCGGTCTTGACGTACCACTGGGGCGACATTGACGTGGGTGGTTTTCGTATCGCGGCCTATATCAAGCAGAAGTGCATCGGAAGTCGGCGTTTCCGCCCCTGGCTGATGGACGCGAGTCGGCTGGTATCGGTGGCGCGGGGCGCTCCGGAAGCGGAGTCGACGAGAGCTCTCATGGCCAAGCATGCTGCCAGTGCAGGGTGGGCTTCGCTTTCTGAGTCCATGATGCCGGTTTGTATAGAGCAGGAGCAGATTAAAGTGGCTGTTCCAGGGCTCGAGTAGGAGATGTGGCTCGAGGAATTTTCTCGATTAGACGAACGAAGTCAGTCCGGTGGGCCATAGTTTTGCCCGACTTTGCTTAAGTCGTACTGTGGCGATATTCCGCGTTTCCGATGTTACTTCCGAAGGCAGCGGCCACGCCGAAGACACCGAAGTCACGGGTGAAATAGTGTCCTGCCCGCCCTCGGCCACCCTGTGTCACAAGTGCAGCACCAAGGCCGTGGTCATCATGGACGGCTGCGCCACCTGCTTGAACTGCGGTTACAGCAAGTGCGGTTGAGCGCCGGTATGCGCCACCGTTGAGTGACGAAAGGTGCGCACGCTTTAGTTGCGCCCGGGTTGCTAGTACGGGCATCTGGACGCTGCTGCTACCCAAATGGGGCTCTCCGAGCCCCATTTTGTTTTGACGAACTACTACCGCCCCAAGCCTGCCGCGCTGGCTAGGAATGGTTGGGTTCGGTGCCCTCGAGCGCTGCGTAGCCCCTGTCTCCGGAACGTCTCAACCACGGAGATTCGCCTAGGGCACACTTAGCAAAAGGGGCTGAATGTCGGCGCAGAACGGGGGGCTGCTCGCCATCGCACACATAGGCATGCTCTGGGCCGAGAAGCAGGGCCGTGGGTGGCCCTGGTCTAGGGCAGGGGGCGACTACGGGACGGGCATCGAGGACGTATTCGACTGGAATACATAGTTCCTGGACGTGGATGGCCTGTCGCGGGCCATCGATTGGATCTGTGTCGCAGATGGAATTGCGGCGTTGCCTTTCGAGCATCAAATCTTATTCGGAACGACAGGTTACTGCCGACTCGCTGACAGACCGCACTCGTAAGCTTGAGGAACCAGATGCCTGAAGAGCATCTCGCGATGTCGCCGGCTTCGCACGCAGCGTCGCATGGCCTCAAGCGGGCACTCGAAGAAGTCGGCAGGCGTATCGCCGCGAGCGGACCGTCATTGCGACTCAAGCCATGCTGCACGTTACTTGCGCGATACCTGTAATCAGGCACGGATACCTTGGGCAAGCGACGCACCCTCACAGCTGTCTTCAAGCTTCGCGCATTCAGCACGCCGTCGCTGCGCAGCGGGCGACGATGAGTTGAATTGAAAACCAAATGGACTCAACCACGCTCAAGGAGAGCAAGCAATGATCAGCAATACGATGAAGGTTTCGTTGGGCATGGCCATCGGTGCCATCGGCGTAGTGGCAACGCCGGCAGGGGCCGCGGCGCTGGACCCCACATTTGGTTCGGCGGGCACTACCTCCACCGCATTCGGCGGCTACGGTGCCGCCGCCCGGGTGGTTATCCAGCCGGACGGACGGATTGTCAGCGCCGGCCAGAACGCACTCGGCGACTTCGCACTGGCCCGTTATACGACCAGCGGTGCGCTGGACACGAGCTTCAATGGCACCGGCATGGTCACCACCACGCTGTCCGGCAGTTGCTCGGGACAAGCGCGTGCACTCGCCTTGCAGGCCGATGGCAAGATCGTCGTTGCAGGCGCCTCGTGCCCGAACTTCACAGCCACCCGCAACTTCACCATTGTTCGCTACAACGCGGACGGTTCGCTGGACACCAGCTTCGGCAGCTCGGGCAAGGCGACCGTCAATTTCTACGCGGGGGCGTCGGAAGCCTACGCCGTTGCGATCCAGGGCGGCTCGATCTGGGTTGCGGGCTATGCCGGCTCCGGCTTTGCGCTGGCGCGCCTTACCGGCAGCGGTACCTTGGATTACAGCTTCGGCAGCGGTACCGGCACCGTCACTTCGACGGTCGGCACCAGCTCGGCCCTCGCCAACAGCCTGGCCATCCAGGCGGATGGCAAGCCCGTGCTGGCCGGCTACGCATCGAGCGGCGGCACCGTATTCGCGTTGACGCGCTACACCACGACAGGCGCGCTGGACACCACGTTCGGTACCGGCGGTAAGGTTCTGACCAATGTGGGTGGCACTTTCACCGGCAACTCCGCCGTCGCCACTTCGCTGGCGATTCAAAGCGATGGCAACATCGTCGCCGCTGGCTACGCAAACAGCGCGAGTGGCGGCTACTATCGAATGGCTGCCGTTCGTTACACCAGCGCCGGCGCGCTGGACAGCTATTTTGGATCCGGCACCGGCAAGGTCCTTACCGCCATCGGTAGCGGCAATGCGATCGGCAGCGATGTCGCCATCGATGCCACCGGCGGCATCATTGTCGGCGGCTACTCCAGTGCGGGCAGCTACCGCCAGTTGACCTTGAACCGCTACGACCCGTACGGCAACCAGGACTACAGCTTCGGGCCTGTCGCCACCGCCGTCGGCAGCGCGAATGCCGCTGTTCAAGGGCTCGCCATACAGAGCGACGGCAAAATCGTCGTGGCGGGCTATGGCAACTCGCCAGTGACCTTCGTGGTTGCCCGGTATCAATAAGCTGCGGTTCGAATCGCCGGCCTGAGGGCAGGGCTTGCTGCCGGGATGAGGGCGGGCCCTGCTGCGGTCGGTGCCGTTGACATACGCCACAGGGTCGTTCGTCCCACGCTGGGGCGCGAGGCGGGATTTTCTGGAGTCATAAGCCCGAGGACTGTCGCCGTAAACTGGTCCTTGAGCCCATGAACCACCTGGCCGACACTGCGGTGCCCCGCACCTGCACCGCCGGACCCGAAAAGGAAACGAAATGAGAAAGCCGGCAATGGGTAACGCCCGCCCAGCCGCGATCGTTGGTCTGGCGGGGCTCGTCTTGCTTGGGCTCCCGCTGAGCGGCTTCGCGGAAGGCCGGTGTCCTGCCGGCATGTTCGAAACCGGATCCCGAGACTTCATCGCCTGCGCGCCGATTCCGGGCTATGGCGAGGGAGGCGAGGAAGAACAGCAAGAGACCATCCAGATGGTCTGGGCCGACCGATGGGGCGCGTATGCCACGGAAAAAGGCGCCAGCGGACTGGGCGTGGCGAACGGTCGAGCGTCGAAAGCGGCCGCCGAGAAAGATGCGGTACTCGACTGCAGGCAGGTGGCGAAAGAGCCGAGCAAATGCTCGGTGCAACTGTCGTTCTACAACCAATGCGCCGCATACGCGTGGGGCGGAGGGCACGGCGTGGCGGCGTCCGCGGTCAACGAGAAGGCCGCGATTCGCGAGGCGACGAAACTGTGCGACGAGGCATCCGGCGTGGAGTGCCTGATCTATCACAGCGGTTGCAGCTTTCAGGAGGCGGTTCCGCCGTAGGGGCAGATTGAAAGTTAGGGAGCCGACGTATGGCGGGTGCGCTGGCCACTAGCGCCCATGCAGGCTAACGATTCGAACACGCGTCCAGCGGGCCGCGGAGCGGCTTAGTGCTTCGGTTCGGCACAGCTCCGGCGCCCGGCGACCGTTCTCGGCCGAAGGCGCCATGTGCGCTTCCGCGCCGACACCGCCGCGATCGGGAAAGAAGCGTGGCGCCCGCAACTTACCCTACGGTTCGAACCGCCCGCTGGTGTCCATTCGGACGCCGCGCAGTCGCATCGTTTTCAGGTGCTGTGCGTAATTGGATTCGGCGAAGTAGCCCATCAGCAGGGAGCGGCGGCGCAGGTTGCCCGGATTCAGGCTGCCCGCATGGACGAGATCGGCGTCGAATACCAGGATGTCGCCCGCGGCGCCTGTTAGTTGTGTGCTGCGGGACTCGTCGTCCTCCCCGGGGGGCGCTGCGCCCGGCCTAGGGCGATGGCTGCCGGGCACCAGGCGGGTCGCGCCGTTGTGCGGGCCATAGTCGTCCAGGAACGCCAGCGCGTTCACGGTATCGCCGGGCCGCTGCGCCGACAGGTCGCGGTGCAGCCCCTGATGGCCTTGTCCGGGCAAGGGTTCGCGCCCCTCCACCTGCGACAGGAAGAACCGCTCGCCGATCAGCGCGCCAGCCGCGGCCAGGACGCGTGGCAGCCGACAGACGGCCTGCACGGTCGGGTCGAGGTCCAGCTGCGAATGGCGCCAGTCTGCGCCGCGCGGCACGGGCCAGCGCTCCGACGGCTGCACGCCCGTATCGAAGGCGCGGCGCAGATCGCCCAGCCACTCCGCCGGAATTTCGCCGCGGAGCAGGGCATAGCCGTCCCGATGAAGTTGTTCGCGGTCGATCATGGGTTTTCGGCTTCGTCTGCGGGTGCCGGTTCTTTTACCGAGTCCGTGCCCGGAAGGACAGCCCGAAGGCGAAGTAAGCGCGCAATGAGCGGCGGCCCTCAAGCAGCAGGGCCACATAACGCGAGACGGGAGCCGGCCACGATTCGTCGGCTGCGGCCATCCGCTTGCAAATCGCCTGTGCGCGCTCTACAGTGAACCATATGGTTCAGTATCAAGCCCGCCTCGACGCAACCTTCGCCGCGCTCTCCGACGTCACCCGGCGCGGCGTGCTCGAACACCTGGGCGGTTCGGAGGCTTCCATCACCGACCTTGCCCAAAAGTTCGACATGACCCTCACGGGCATGAAGAAGCACGTCAGCGTACTGGAGCAGGCGGGGCTGGTGACCACGCAGAAGGTGGGGCGCGTACGCACCTGCAAGCTCGGACAGCGCCGGCTGGAGGAAGAGGCCGCCTGGATCGAACGCCACCGCCAACTCTGGAGTGCGCGCTTCGACGCGCTCGACCAGCTGGTCGAACAATTGAAACGCGAGGAGAAGGCAGATGCCAAAAGGAAACGAAGCTAGCCCCGACGCCATCAATCGCACCGTCGTGGAGCGCAAGTCCGACCGCGAATTCGTCGCGACGCGACGATTCAACGCGCCCGCGCATATCGTCTTCGAAGCGTGGAGCAGGCCCGATTTGTTCAAGCAGTGGTGGGTTCCGGAGTCGGCCGGCCTGTCGCTGCTCTCGTGCGAGATGGAGGTTCGCACCGGAGGCAGGTATCGCCTCGTGTTCCGCCACCCCGCCACCGATCAACCGATAGCATTCTTCGGCACCTACACGGAGGTGACGCCGAACCAGCGCATCGTGTGGACGAACGAAGAAAGCGATCAGGGCGCCGTGACCACAGTGACGTTCGAAGAAAACGCCGGCAGCACGCTGGTCACCTTGCACGAACTCTACCCCACGCAAGCGGCCCTCGACGAAGCCCTTGCCGGTTCGGCGGAAGGTCTGCCGGAGCAGTTCGCGCAGCTGGACGCCTTGCTCGCAAGCGGAGCGTGATCGCCGGCGTATGCGACGGATGGGGCGAAGGGAGCGCATCGGCCCATAGCCGCTGGCTCGGCGCCGACGAATTGCCGATACTCGAATGGGGCTCTTGCGAGCCCCTTCCTTTCCCGAAACATCGCTTTCCAGGTGCCCGATGCGTCGTGCGGTCCTTTCGTTTTTTCTGCTGGCATCGTTCGGCGCCGGCGCGGTCGTCATTCGGGACGACGTCCCCGACATGCGCTATCGGATGGCCATATCCGAATTCCCGGCATTGGCCGACGTGCCGGGCGAGGGCCATGGCGTCCTGATCGCACCGCGGTGGGTGCTGACCGCCGCCCACGTGGTCGGCTGGCAGCAAGGGGTGGAGGTGGTCGTCGTAGGCGGCACTCCCTACGCCGTAAGCCGTGTCGTAGTTCACCCGGATTACAAGAAGCCGCCTCAGGACATGGTCGACGCGGCGATCAAGTCGGGCGATTGGGCCGCCTTCCTGGCGTTCATGGCCGCTTCCGACGACATCGCCCTGATCGAGTTGGTCGAGCCGGTGCGCGACGTGGCTCCCGTGCGCATCTACAGCGAATCGGCGCTGGGGAAGGTGGTGCGGATCATGGGGCGGGGCGCCACCGGGACGGGTACGCGGGGGCACCATCCGCACGGCCCGAACCGGACCGATCTGCGCCAGGGCTACAACGAGATCAGCCTCTCGGAGGGCCGATGGATCGGATACACCTTCGATCCGCCGCCGGCGGCACTACCGCTGGAGGCGTCGTTGGGCAACGGGGATAGCGGCAGCCCCATGCTCGTCGCGGTGGGCGACGAATGGCAGGTGGCCGGGATCACCGCATGGAAGCGCGTGCAGGGCAATCCGATGGAAACCTGGCCGGGCAAGTACGGACAGATGAATTACGGCGTGCGGGTGGAGCACTACCGCGGCTGGATCGAGAAGACGATCGCGGTGCCCGCGAAGCTGTCGGGCGAAAACACCGAAATCCAAAAAACGCCGTGACGCGCCGGCTTGGATAGGAAGGCCCGAGTGGCCTTCCTCGGGGCCGCCGACAGCGCGTGGCCGAACTCAGCCCGTGTCGCCCTCGATGCGTTTCACGCGCTTGCGGTAGGCCTGCACGTTGTTGCCGTCGATCTCCGTCTCCCGCGTTCCCGTTACCTCGCCGATCTTCTGGTCCGAGCCGGTCACCGGCTGCGCCTCGACGGTCGTTTCGCGTTCGAACGCGTGCGACTTGTCGGTGTTGCGGTAGTACCGATACAGGCCCCAATACAGGCCGGTGGCGCCGGCCGGGCCGAGCAGGAGCAGCCATAGTCCGCTGTCGTCGCTCATTAAGAGTTCCCCACGATCCAGAGTGCGATGCCTTCGAGGAAGGTGCCGACGGTGATGGCGGTCAAGAGCAGCTTCCACTGCTGCACAGGCACGCTGCCCATCGTCTCGCCGGTGCGGCCGTTCACGGCGATGTAATGCAGCATGCCGCCGTTGCTGCCCGGCTGATGATAGGAATACAGCCACACCGGCAGGTACATCGACACCCAGCGAGTGCCGTGGACGTCGAGACGTTCCTGCTCCCAGCGCACGCCGCGACCGTAGCGCTCGACCGACGCCTCGACCTGAGCGCGGGCGATCGACAGAAGTTGGTCTTCCAGGCGCGGGCGCAGGTGCTGCACGTCGGTGTTGCGCTTCTCCGAACTGAAGCCCGACAGATAGGACGCGTTCCACTTCACCGCGTTCTTGGTGTCGAACGGCAGGATGGTATTGATGATGTTGTTGGTGTTGACCCGGATGTCCAGATTGCCGCGTTCGGTGGACGATTCCAGCGGCAGGTCGTCGACGGTGAAGTCGACGTGCCGCTCCACCCGATAGACGTCCGCGTCGTAGTAAGTCTTCTTGTCGTCGCCGCTGCCCCTGGTGTAGCGGCGCGTCTGGATTTCGCCCTGGCCGGCGATGTCGGCGCTGGCTTTGCCGTCGACGATCATGTACGGCAAATAGACGCCGACGACGTTCTCCGGGGTGAACTGTTCCTTGAAGGCCTTCAACGCGAAAAAGCGGCGCTTGTCCACGAACTGACGGATACGGGCGACGGCATCGTCCTTGCGGATGTGAAACGGCAGCACCGCGTCGGGCACCGCGCCGTTGGCCACCTGCTCGTTGACGCCGAAGACGTGCCGACACCAGTGACAACGCGCGGTCATCCCGGCGTCGGTGTTGACCGTCACCTCGGCGCCGCAACCGGTGCACTTGAAGGTCATCAGGCTGGCGGCGTCGGCCGCGATGTCGCGCGCGCCCGAGGCGATGATGGTGCCTTTGAGCTGGTCGAGGCCCTCGCCGAGTCCGAACTCCTCCTCCACCCGCGCGCCTTGCCACTCGTTGCGGCAATACAGACAGATCAGCAAGTCGCTGCCCGGCTTGTGGCGAATGTCGGACGCACCGCATTTCGGGCAGCGGTTGAGGCCGTCCTTGAGCTCATCCGAGGACGTGTCGATGGCGACCGGATCGGGCGCCAGCAGCTCGTCGCGGATCGGCTCGGGCAAGGCGGCCGGATCCAGCGGCGAGCTGCCGGGCAAGGGCGGTACGTCCTGCGGCGACCCCGGGCCGGTATACGGCGGCAGCGGCGGTGGCGACGAACGGGTGGGGTTCGACATGGCGGCTATGCGGCTCCGGTTTACAGACCCAGCGTCTTGGTCTTGAGCGCGTCGTAGTCGGCCTGCGTGATCAGGCCCAGGTCCAGCATCTCCTTGGCCTTCTTCAACTTGGCGATCGGATCGTCGGCGGCGGCCGCGGCCGGCGCCACCGGCTGCTGCAGGCCGCCGATGCCCGCGCCGACCATGCCCGTGGCCATGCCGACGCCCATCAGGCCCGCCGCGCCGCCGTTCTCGCCGGCCGACTGGATGCCCGCCGCGACACTGGCTTGCAGGTTGGAATTGCCGCGCGCACCCGACAGCGCGTCGGCGCGCTGCACGGTCTTGAGCAGTTCCCGGGTGGTCGCGTCGTACTCGATGGAGACGATGGCGGTCTTGACGATGGCCAGGCCGCGGTCGGACTTCCACTGATAGGCCGCTTCCACCGCGTCGGACAGGCTCTTGGCGAAGCCCAGGGAGTCCTGCTGGATCTTGGTGATGCGGTTGCCCTTGTCCGCGTCGTTCGTATACAGGCTGAAGGCCGGCGCGAGCGAGCCGACGACTTCGTTGAAGAGCTGGCTGGCGGCGGCGTTGTCGACGTCGGTGAAATCGAAGACCTGGCCGGGCCGCAGGTAGGTGGCCGGCACGAAGTTCTTCACGAACAGGATCGGATCGACGATCTTCAGCGTGTAGGAGCCGCGCGTCAGCGCGCCGACCTGCGTGTTGAGGAAGCCGTCGTTCCAGTAGATCTCGGACTGCGTGCCGAAGCGATTGTCCGGCAGTTCCTTCAGCGAGACGAAGAACGCGGCCTGCTGCGCGCCCGGCTGGCCGCCGAACTTGAAACGCTCCCAGCTTTGCTTGATCAGCGAGCTGACCAGGCCGTCGCCGGCGAAAATGGATTGGGAGTTGAGGTCGTCCGACCGCCATTCGTAGCCGCCCGGCTCGGCGACGAATCCGGTGATCGCGCCGTCCTGGAACAGCAGCAGCCCGTAGCCCTCGGGAACCACGATCTTCGAACCGTTGCTGATGATGTTCGAGGAACCGCTGGTATTCGAACCGCGACCGGCATTGGTACCGCGCGGCACCGCGGCGAACAGCGCCGCGGTCGGCGGCAGGCCATCGGGAACCGTATAGAAGTCCTTCCACTGGTCGGCGAGCACGCCGCCGACCGCACCCGCCACCGCCTGCACCAGACCCATGACCTTCCCCACGTTTCTTGGCCGGGCACCGTGCCCGCCTTGCACGCCGAAACTATACAGTTCCGCGCGGCGCGCCGGAGGCGGGCCGGCTCAATCGGCGCTGGTCCAGGCGAACCGGCGGCTCTTGCGCCTATCCGTAGCGCCCGGCTTCGACCGTCTCCTTCTGTACGGTCCGACTGGCCGACGCGTTCGCCTCGGCCAGCGCCTCTCCCGGCGCCCTGCCAGCCCGGCCATCTTGCGTTAGCGCTATGCGGCCCGAGGGCAGCGCGCCGGCGGGCGCCTGCCATCGGCCCAGAGGCTATTTCGGGCGGGTACCGGTCGCGAGTCCTCCGACGCAGGGGCGCCTTCGCCCCAGCCGCGACCTGCTCGCCCGATAGTCGTGCCGCCTTGCTGCGGCGCGTCAGCAGCCAGGCGCCGCCGGGCCTACAATCGTGCGTGCAACGGCTGTCCGCTTAGCCATGGTCCCTCACGCGTCAGCGTTTACCGGAGGCTGCAATGCGACGTTTCGCTCTTGCCGCGGCACTGCTCATGTTCTCGGCCGCTACCTATGCCTACGAATGGCCGTTGGGCATCCCCAGCGACGCCAAGTCCCAGTACTTCATCCTCGAAATCGGCGGCAAATGGCCGGGCCGCACCGTCATCACCAAGCGTACGGGCGCCGATGGCACGAATTATTCGAAGCGCTTCTACGACTGCCTCAACGGCTCGATGAAGTACCTCGGCAACGGCGCTACGCTGTACGATATGGCGCGCTCGAAACCGGACCAGGACATGGCGCCGGTGGCGCCGCGATCGGTGGCGGACTATGTGGGGCGGGAGGCGTGCAAGCGCTAGGGTTCGGGTGCCGAGGAAGTCATGACTATTGCTACGCTAAAATCGTTGTTCGGCTACAAGGCCTGGGCCAACGCCGAGTTGTTCGCGCTGCTGGAGTCCGTGCCCGCCGAGCACGCCGGTCCGCTGCACTCCTGTATCCGCACGCTCAACCACGTCTACGTCACCGACCGCATCTTCCGCGCACACCTGAGCGGCGGGCCGCGACCGTTCGATGCGACGAATACGCAGGACACCCCTGGCCTGCAGCAGCTGCGAGCCGACGTGCGGGCCACGGATGCCTGGTATCTGGACTACGTCTCCACGCTCGCCGAGCCGGTCCTGGCCGAAGTCCTGGATTTCCGGTTCACCGACGGCGACCGCGGCCGCATGTCCCGCGAGGAGATGCTGTTGCACATCGTCACGCATGGCGGCTATCACCGCGGCAATGTCGGCGAGGCGCTCAAGTTCATCTCGATCGATGCACCGCGCGATCTGTACACCAAGTTCCTGCACCAAAGCGAGCCGTCCAGGCGCGGTGCCTGAGCGTACGCGCCGCGCTCAGGCCGGGCCGAATGCCGCCAGGAACAGCAGGGCGAGTGCGGTAACGGCGGCGGTCGCATGGCCGACGACCAGCCAGGCCGGAAGCAGGCGCTGGCGCCATTTGTAAGCCAAGCTCATGACCGCACCGACGGCGGCGGCCAGCAGGAACAGCGCGAGCGCGAGTATCGCGGAAGACGGCACGGTCAGCATGCAAACGGCATAAGCCAGCAAGGTCAAGCCCGATGCGGCCAGCAAGCCATGCAGCATGGCCAGCCAGGCGGGTGGATTGCGCTTGCGCGAGAAGCGGATGATCGCCATGAGCAAGCCGCCCAACGCGGTGATCGCCAACAGGGTAGTCGCGGTCTGCAGCATGGTCGTAATCCTCGGTTCGATGGGCAGACCAGCCGCGCTCGGCTGGGCGGTACTGAGATCGGGCGCTAGCGCGCCGGCGTCACGCGCCAGACGACATTGCCGACATCGTCGGCTACCAGCACCGCGCCGCGGCCGTCGATCGCCACGCCCACCGGCCGCCCGTGCGCCTGCCCACGCTCGTCCAGGAAGCCGGTGAGCACGTCTTCGATCGGGCCGGTGGGCCGTCCGTTCGCGAACGGCACGAAAACCAGCTTGTAGCCGCTAGGCGGCTTGCGGTTCCACGAACCGTGCAGGCCGATGAAGGCGCCGTTGGCGTAGCGCGCAGGAAGCAGCTTGCCTTCATAGAACGCCAGCCCCAGGGCGGCGACGTGAGCGCCCAGCGCGTAGTCGGGTGCGATCGCCTTGGCCACCATCGCGGGGTCCTGCGGTTGCACGCGCGTATCGACATGCGCGCCGTAGTAGCTGTACGGCCATCCATAGAACGCGCCGTCGCGCACCGAGGTGAGGTAGTCGGGCACCAGGTCGCTGCCAAGCTCGTCGCGCTCGTTCGCCACCGTCCACAGGGCGCCGCTTTGCGGTTGCCAGGCCAGACCCACCGGGTTACGCAGGCCGCTGGCGTAAACGCGGCCCTGGCCGGTCTTGACGTCGATCTCATGGATCGCGGCGCGGCTGGCTTCGATGTCCATGCCGTTCTCGCCGATATTGCTGTTCGAACCGACGCCCACGTACAGCTTGCCGCCGTCGCGACTGGCCAGCAGGCTCTTGGTCCAATGATGATTGCGCGGCGCGCCGGGGAGATGCGCCAACTTCGTCGGTACGGCGTCGATGCGCAGGTCGCCAAGACGGTACGGCACGCGCACGATCGCGTCGGCGTTGGCGACGTAGAACTCGTCGCCGATCAGCGCCATCCCGAACGGCGACATCAGGTTCTGCAGGAAGACCGCGCGGACTTCCGCCACGCCATCGCCGTCGGCATCGCGCAGCAGGGTGATGCGGTTGGCGCTGGGCGCGGCGGCGCCGGCCTTTTCGAAAGCCGATTTCATGAACATGCCGCGGATCGGATTCGACGCGGGATCCGGCGTCGGCGGACGATTGCTTTCCGCGACCAGCACGTCGCCGTTGGGCAGCACATACAGCCAACGTGGATGATCCAGCCCGGTCGCGAACGCGTTCACCGCCAGTCCCGCTGCCGGCGTCGGCTTCGCGCCCGTCGGCCAGCCGACGGCCTTGGCCACTTTGACGGTGGGGATCAGCGTAGAGGCGGGCTCAGGCAGCGTCGGATTCGGCCCGGTATCGGCCTTGGCGGCGAGGCGGGCGGAGCCGCCGCAACCGACGACGACCGACAGCGTCAGCGCGTACGCGGTCGCGCGTGCGAGCGGGGTGATGCGGAGCATGGCCGCTTCCTTATGGGGCAGCGCAGCCGAGACGCAATCTGCCTACGCATTTCAGTGTCCGCTGGACGCCATGAAGTCGATGTGACTTCGTACTCGTCGCGTGAAGGCGTGGCTACCGCAAGACGTTAACTCATGAAGACCTGACGTTCACCGGAGATTTCCAGCCGACAACTAATCTGCCACTGGTTATCAAACCAAGGCCAACGCGGCAAAGGAGAGGACGGTGCATGTACGTGATCATGGGCGGTACGGGGCATGTGGGGTCGGCCACCGCTGAGGCGCTGCTCGCGCGCGCAGAGGCGGTCGCTATCGTTACCCGTTCCGCCGAGCGCGCCGGCGAGTGGCGTGCGAAGGGCGCGGATATCATCGAGGCGGATGTGGAGGACACGGCGTCGCTGCATGCGGCCCTCCGACGCGGACACCGTGCTCTCCTGCTCAATCCGCCCGCCGATACCAGCACGGATACCGACGCGGTCGAAAGGCACACCGTCGCCAAGATTCTGGCCGCGCTCGAAGGCTCGGGCCTGGAGAAGGTGGTCGCGGAATCGACCGGGGGCGCGCGGCCAGGCGATCGCATCGGCGATCTCAACGTGTTGTGGGAGCTCGAGGAAGGCCTGCGCGGACAAACCATCCCGGCGGCCATAAACCGGGCGGCCTACTACATGAGCAACTGGGACGGGCAACTCGATGCCGTCCGCGCCACCGGCAAGCTGCAAACCTTGTTTCCCGCCGATCTCGCGCTTCCCATGGTCGCGCCGCGCGATCTGGGTTGGGCGGCCGCTACCAGGCTGTTGTCGTCGCTGGACGACACGGGCGTGCGCTATGTGGAAGGTCCGCACCTGTACTCGTCCAACGACGTCGCGCACGCGTTCTCGCAAGCCCTGGGCCGACCGGTGGAGGTGGTGGTCACACCGCGCGAAGCATGGAAGCAGGCCTTCCTCAAGCTGGGATTCTCCGACGCCGCGGCCGACTCCTATGCGCGGATGACTGCGGTCGCCGTCGATAGCGGCTTCGACGTGTCGGACGACCCGCTGCGAGGCACGACCACGCTCGAAGCCTATGTTCGGGATTTGGTAGCCAAGTCGCAGGCTTAGCCCAAGAGGGGCGGACCTGCACAAAGATCAGCGCTGCGGTGCCGGAAAGCGCGGGCCACGTCGCATGGATGGCGGGCTTATCGTCGGTCCCCAAGGCCTTGCCTTGCGCGATCTGGAATAGAGTGCAAGAACGCCCCCGAACGGAGCCGCGCCATGCTGGATCACCTCTTCCTGTCGGTAAGCGATGTCGGCCGCTCGGTCGCCTTTTACACGGCCGCCTTGGCCCCGCTCGGTATCGAGCGAAAACACGACTACGACGGCAAGGATGGCCCTCCGGGGCATCCCGATCTCAAGGGCTTCGGTGCCGACGGCCGGGTGTTCTTCTGGTTACGTCATGGATCCGTGCAACCGGACGCGGTGCATATCGGCTTCGTGGCGGCGGGTGAGGCGCAGGTCGATGCGGCCTATGCGGCAGCGATCGCGGCAGGGGCGACCGATCGGGGCGCACCGGGCCCGCGATTGCACTACGATCCGCGCTACTACGCCGCGAATGTGTTGGATCCCGATGGGCACAGTCTGGAGTTCGTCTACAAGTGCTGGCAGCACCCGTCGCGATGAGGGAAAGGGAGATGACGAGCCCGCCGTGTTCGCGTTCGTTCGACGCGAACTCGGGCGCCGTCTCGGCTATTCCGGTGCGCAGCCCACGCCATGCCGCATGGCCGGCGACGGTGAGACAAGAATGTCCTAGTCGCGCAAAGCCGAACGAATTCATGTAGCAACCGTTTTCCATACGCTCCACGCACGCGTAACGCCGCGATGACCTGTCGCTGTCGGATTACGCGTTGAATACGTTACACAGGGACCGTGCATCAGCCATGGAGGCTAGCGCAACGCAACCGCGCCTATCGTAGTGCCATCGTCGTTCGCCGACGGTGTCGTCCGCAGTACGCATCGGGTCGTCAGACCGAACCCCCGCTATGCATCCGAGACCGGCTTCAAGCCCGGATGGGCGAAGCCATGCCGTCCCGCTGCCGAATCGTCGTGTACCGACGATGGACGCCTGTCACCAGGCAAACCCGAACCATCATGGAGAGTACGAGATCATGGAAAGGACGAACGACAATCTAGGGCGGATAGGAACGCCGCCGCAGCGACGCGGCGTGCGGGCCGCGGTATGGGTGGCCTCCGGCTTGATCGCCGCGATGCTGCCGCTGGGCACGAGCATGGCCCAGACGCCGATGGCGCCGCTGATCAACGAGAACGCGCCCAAGCGTATCCCGGGCCAGTACATCGTGGTCTACAAGCAGGGCGTGGCCAGCAAGTCGCTGCAGACCTCGCAGGAGCGCGTGCGCGCGCTAGGCGGCAAGATCGGTTACGTCTACACCAGCGCGCTGCGCGGTTTCAGCGCGACCTTGCCGGACAACGCCGTGCGCAGCCTGCGCCAGAACCCGGACGTCGCCTACATCGAGGTCGACCAGGTCGGCGATCTCAACGTCGTCCAGAACAACCCGCCCGCGGGCCTGGACCGCACCAGCGAGCGCCTGCTGCCGTTGGATCTGCGCTACACCTACAGCGAAACCGGCAACAACGTGCATGTGTACGTGATCGACACCGGCATCCGCGCCACCCATAACGAAATGGTCGGGCGCGTGTCGGGCGGCACCAACACCATGAACCTGGCCGCCGGCACCGGCGATTGCCACGGTCACGGTACTCATGTCGCGGGTACGATCGGCGGCACCACCTTTGGCATCGCCAAACAGGCGCTGCTGCATCCGGTGCGTGCGGGTGATTGCGCCAACACCTACCTGGCGCCGGTGATCGCGGCAGTGGATTGGGTCACGGCCAACCGCGTGCTGCCCGCGGTCGCCAACCTCAGTTCCGGCTTCTCGCCCAGTCCTACCCTGGACACGGCGATCGCGAACTCGGTGGCGTCCGGCGTCACCTACTCGGTCGCCGCGGGCAACAACAACGGCGACGCCTGCAACATCTCGCCGGCGCGTGCGCCGACGGCGATCACGGTGGGCGCGATCAATCCGAACAATGACACCCGTGCCAGCTTCTCCAACTGGGGCACCTGCGTCGATCTGTTCGCACCTGGCGTGAGCACCCTGTCGGCCGGTATCGCCAACGATGCCTCGACGGCGGTGATGTCGGGCACCTCGATGGCGGCCCCGCACGTGGCCGGCGTGGCCGCGCGCTATCTGCAGATCCACCCGGCATCGACGCCGGCGGCGGTCTGGGCGG
Source organism: Lysobacter sp. Root604 (assembly GCF_001427505.1). Lineage (NCBI taxonomy): Bacteria > Pseudomonadati > Pseudomonadota > Gammaproteobacteria > Lysobacterales > Lysobacteraceae > Lysobacter > Lysobacter sp. Root604. The sequence continues at coordinate 1,017,814 of NZ_LMGS01000009.1, forward strand.
CGATCCACAACGCCGACAACACCGCGGCGACTCCGGGCTGGCCCGGCGTCATCAATCGCGGTGTGGGTTCGCCGAACGAGCAACTGCACTACGGCTCGCTCAACGACGGCTTCAACGACGGCGACCCACATATCACCACCGTCAATGGTCTGTACTACGACTTCCAGCCGGGCGGTGAGTTCGTGGCCCTGCTCGGCGGTATGGGCATGGAGATCCAGACCCGCCAGACGGTCGTTCCCAGCGCACCGTGGGTCAGCGTCAACACCGCCATCGCCGCGCGCGTGGGCAGCTATCGCGTCACCTGGGTGCCCAACCTGAGCGGCGTGCCGGATCCCAGCGGGCTGCAGTTGCGCGTGAACGGTACGCTCGTCAGCCCCGGTCCGGGCGGCATCGCCCTCGGTGTCGGCGGCCGCGTCAGCAAGTACGGCAGCAACGGCATCCAGATCGACTTCCCCGACGGCACCACGCTGATCGCGACCTCGAACTGGTGGTCGAACCAGAGCCAGTGGTACATCAACGTGCGCGCGTACCACACGCCCGCCACCGAGGGCATCATGGGCGTGCTGACGGCCAACGAATGGACCCGTCCGGGCTTCGTCGACTCCTGGCGCGTGACCGACAAGACCTCGCTGTTCGATTACGCCAAGGAAGACTCGACCGGCAACTACCGCAAGGATCCCTTCCCGGAGGACAAGATCCCGCCGATGAAGCCCGAGAACGTCGAGCTGGCGCGCCGCGTCTGCGAACCGCTGAAGGACCGCAAGATCCGCGGCGACTGCGAGTTCGACGTCGGCACCACCGGCGACGAGATCTTCGCCGAAAGCGCGAAGGTCAGCCAGGACGTGCAGCGCGGCGGCACCAAGACCTCGCTGGGCGCCAACGCCAAGGGCGACAGCCTGATCCTGACCGCCACCGTCGCGCGTTTCGCGCGCGGCCAGGAAGTGCCCACCGGCGCCGCCCGCCTGCTGGTCGACGGCAAGGACATCGCCGAGCCCGCCGGGCTGGACAAGACCGGCCGCGCCAACTGGACCGTGTCGGAAAGCGCCATCAAGGGCCTAAGCGTGATCGCCGAGTACGTGCCGGCCAAGGACAGCGAGTTCCTGCCCAGCACCAGCGGCGCGCTGGACTACGGTCGCGAAGCCAAGCGTGTCAGCAACCCGCTGGCCGACCCGATCTATCTGCGTCTGTCCAAGTAAGCAGGGATGAAACCAGCCGGTCGCCATGGGGCGCCGGATGAAACAGCGCCGCGAACGCGGACGCGCCCGGGCATCGCCGACAGGTCGGTGGTGTCCGGGCGTTTGCGCTGAAGGGGCGGCTGCAGGCCCTATGTCGGAAGACCCGATTGACGGCATCCTGGGCCAAACCCAGAATTCGCGCGACTCCCCACGTGGGGCAGAGTCAGGTACCCAATGGAGTTCGACTCTTTAGGCCCCGTTTCAAGCGGCCTCATCGGCGGCGCGATTGCCGTCTGGCTGACCTCGCGCTGGGCGCGCACGCTGCCAAGAACCTACAACGCCAAATCCCGGGATGCCCTGCTCAGGCAGCATCGCCTGTCGACCTGGGTGGCCAATGCGCTGTTCATCGCAGGGATCTTTTTTGGCGTGGCGCTGTACCCGCTCGGCGGCTATGAAGATTCCGATCCCGTCCCGGTGCTGTGGGGATTCGGCTTGGCGAGCGTGCTGCCGTTGTTGGCCTTGGGTCTGATCCCCCTCGTCACCGGCCGCAATGTCAAGGAAGCCTACGTCGCATTCGCCTGGGCTCAGGACACTCCGCTATGGCTGACGTACAGCGTGCTGGGCGGGGGTGTCGTGGCATTCGCGTTCGCGCTGGCGAGCCTTCGCGCCTGACCGGCCGTTCAAGCCGAAGTCGCTGCGCGGCGAAGCAGGCGCTGGGGCACCGGGGCGACCGAAATCCCCGCTGAAATCGCATCCCCGCCCACCGCCTGACCCGGCCCCGAAACCGGGCGTATGATGGCCTGGCCCACTGCGAACGGACCCGGGGGCAAGCGGAGTCCGCCGGCAGGCGCAGTACGCATGAAACGCCGATCCACCCCCTTCAGGGAGGAAGTGGAATGCTCAAGCGATTCGTGGACTTCTTTCGCGATCCGCCGCCGGCGCAAGCGCCCGCGCCCGGCGCACCGCAGCCGCGGCAAGCCAGCGCCTTGGCCGACAACGATTACAGCCGGGAGAGGCTGCCCGCGTGCGGCGGCCCCCGGCGCACCAGCCACGGTCCTCTAGCCGAAACCCTGCGCTACCGGCGCGGTTTCGAGAACGCGCTCATGCTGGGCCTCGACCTGCCTGTCCTGCCTCACCCGGGCAAGCCTGTGGACGCCGACCGCATTGCCCTGCGGACCAGTGCCTTGGGCGCCTTCGTCAACACGGCCATGCTGTACCCCATCACCCTGGGCGAGGAAGGCGCGCAAGCCGGTCGTGACCCGGGATCGATGATGGTCACTCAGCAGGAACAGGCCGGGCTTAATCCGATGGGGACGCAGACGACGCCGTCGTTACTGACGCCCACCAGGAAGGGGCACCAGTAGGCGAAGGGTGGAAGACAGAGCAGCGCTTTGCGGAAAGGAGCGGAGCCTGTTTTGGAAAATGGTGGATGTTCCGGATTTGTGGCCTTAGCGCCAAAGGAGCGATCGATGCGATGTCTTACCCTCGGTGCTGCACTGCTGATGTGCTCGGCCGCAACGTACGCGTACGAGTGGCCGCTAGGCATCCCCACTGACGCCAAGGCCCAGAACTACATCCTGGAAATCGGTGGCAAGTGGCCCGGCCGCACCCTCATCACCCGCCGCACGGCGGCCGGCAGCACGAACTACTCCAAGCGCTTCTACGACTGCCTCAACCACACCGTGAAGTTCCTCGGCACCGGCGGAACGCTGTCCAAAATGGCCTTGTCGAAGCCCGAGGCGGACATGGTACCGGTGGCTCCGCAGTCGGTGGCGGATTATGTGGGGCGGGAGGCGTGCAAGCGATGATCCAATGGCGGCTGCGATTAGCCGGAAGTGTTACTGTTCGAGCGATATCTAAGGTGGGTGTGGGAAACAGATTCGCTAAGCTTTGCGGGCAAATGTCTTCTGTTCTTTTCCTGCGCATCTGTGCTAATCGTTTGAAGTGGCGCCATTACAATGGAGAACGGGAATTATATGGTCCAAAGGCGAAATAGTTCCGAAGCCGAAAGTCGACTTGTAAGTGTGACTTGGGCGCAGTTGGCCGGCGATGCCACTTCGTCTGTTTCGGCTGCACGTCAACGAATACTGGCGTGGGTTGCAGAAAGGACCAGCGAGATATTGCCCTCCGTCGCCTACGACGGTCGATCTTTTTCCCTCGCTCTGGGTAATGGAGCAGCGGTGTCCGGGCAGGGCATCTGGGCGTTGCGGTTTGATACCGCCGATGAAAAACTGAAAGAAGACGGCATTGAGCGTAGGTGGCGGACTGAAGTCGTTTTAGCTCGAATCGCTAGAGAGCCAATGGCTCATTTGTCCCTGCGTCTGTCTGTTGTTACAACCACTCCAGGCGTCCCATTTGGTAGGACCGCGCCCAAATTGCTGCGCACATTGGCTAGTGAGCAGGGTTTGGTTTTTGATGGTGTTACCGATCTAGAAAATTACGGTGCCGACTTGGAATTGTTGGTTCAGCTTCTCGAGCAACCCGAGCGGCGGCCAGTCATTCTTGTGGCAGAAGACGATGCTGGTCGCGTCACTGTGAATGTAGATCGGCTGAAGAACGGAGCGATTGGGTTTGCGCATGTTGTGAGAGTTCCATCAGTGACAGCGCGAGCCTTTATCCGAGAGGTTGGGGGAAGGTGGGCTGTGTTTCCTGGTGGAATTCGAATTTATTATCCGGGTGTTGATTTCTCCGAGTCTCAATTTCGTGCGCACCCGTTCTGGTCATTGGCGTCAATGCCGCGCGAGTCCTCGGATATACGAAGATTCGAGCAGCGACTAATTTACCGGCTTCTGGCGATGTCGGTAAATCGTACAGATATCGATGATCTCGCTCCTAGCTTCGGCGCAGTTGATGCGATGCTCCGCGAAGCGCAATTGCTGGCCGCAGCTCGCGCTTCCGAGGAGGCCCAAGCGAAAGCGGAGGCTGCGAGCACGATGCAGGAGAAGTGGGCGGCTCAGCAGGAGCAACTAGATACTCTGCACGTGGAAGTTTCCAGCCTTAAGGGGGAGTTGCAGGCTGTAAAAGAACGCTCTAGGGAGGTTGTTCAAGATCGTGACATGGCTTATGACGCCAATGAGGAGTACACCGCTGAAATTGAGCGCTTGCAAGGACAGCTCTATGGGCTAGGCGCGAAAGTGCGAGCTCTGGAAGGCAAGCTATTGGAGCGAGGCGACGCCACTGTTCAAGCGGTTCCCATCCCCAGCTCTTTCAACGAGCTCGCAGGTTGGGCGGAAACCTACTACCCAGACCGCTTGGTGGTTTTGCCCAAAGCAGCTCGTGCTGCAAAGAAATCGGTTTATGACGATGTTGCTCACATCTACCAGTGTTTGATGCTGCTGGCCGACGAGTACGTCGACTATAGGCGTGGCGAGCCTGGCGCTCAGATGAAGTATCAGGATGCCTGTTCCCATCTTCGAGTAGAAGTTACACCCGTTGGAGCTGCGCTGGATAATAGAAAATATAGAGATCAGTTTCGAACGCCTTATAAGTCTGGCTATTCAGAAATTGATCTGCATTTGTCCCCTGCGCCCGGCACTTCGGAGCGGGGCAGTTATGATCCGAAACGAACGTACCGGATCTATTTTTTCTGGGATGAAGAGAATGAGTTCGTCGTGGTGGGCAGTCTGCCTGCGCACCTCACCACCAGTCTGACGAACTAAATGATCATATGGTTGAGGCGAGCAGTTATGGAGTACTGCGAAAGCCATGCCTAACCCCAAAATGGGTTATTTCGAGTTGGGCATTAGGCTTTGTATATGCCTGCTGCCTTGCACAAGCCCGAGTACGTACGTTTGCGCCAATTGCTGGTCGAAGCGCGTGAGCGGGCCGGCCTAACTCAGGTGCAGGTGGCGCAGAAGCTGCAAAAGGCCCAGTCGTTCGTCTCGAAGTACGAACTGGGCGAGCGACGCCTGGACGTGATCGACTTCATGCACGTCTGCGCGAGCCTGGGTGTCGACCCGGCCGATCTGCTGCGGCAGATCGCTAAGTCCCGTAAGTAGTCTCCTAGCTCCGTCCTCCTCCATTGAGCTGACTGCCCTAACTTGAGGGGCCAATCAGGTGCCGATTGGCTTACCCCAAAATGGGTTGAAATTATCCCAAAATGGGCTATAAGGATGTTGTGCGGTTGGCCAGCTGAGCAATCGCATGGAAGCCTTCGCTTTCCCAGTTGCTCCGGCTTTGGGCGGCGACGGCACGGTCGGCAACAGCGCCTGCAAGTTGCGGCGCCAGATCCTTGAACTCAGAGGGAACCGGGTATGCCCAACGCCACACAAGACACGTCCTTCTCCATCCCGCTTCATCGTTACGGACCGTACCTGGACGATGCCGGTTTGGCCTTCGCGCGCACCTGCTCCCACGATCTCCGCGTCTCCGTCGCCTACTTCTACGCCGACAACGACCTGCTGGCCGAGGCGATCCTGGCCTTCGGTCTGCTGAGCGAGCCGGAGCGGCGACAGGCCCTGCGCGACATGAAGGCCAAGTTGGGCTACGGCCCGGACGACGAGGGCGGCGGAAGTAAGCGGGGCGGGGTACGGAAGGCGCGTTGATCTGACGCTAATCATCGGCGGCCTGATCGGAAGGGTGCGCGCCCCTTCGCGAAGGGCGTCGCCGGCTTCGCGTAAGGCGTTGCGGCGTGACCGAACCCGCCGGCGGCCTTGCGGAAGGCGCCGCAGTGATTCGCGAAGGCCGGCGCCGGCTTCGCGTAAGTCCTGGCCGTATTCCCGAAGCCGCCGACGGCCTTCCGTCATGTGTCGCAGCGATTCGCGAAGGGCGGCCCCGGCTACGCGAACGGAAACAGGGGTCAGAGTCGACATTCTAGAGAACCCATTCTGATCCTTGTTTCGCTGATGCAATGCCTGAGCGCGGGCGCGCATTTCCGCGATCCACCGTATGCGCACAAGCCATTTTTTCGACAGGTTTGCGCGATGCGCTTGTGGGTCAGTCCCACTGCGTGGTCTTCAACGCAGCCTGTCAGCGGAGAGGGCCGCGGCCTGCGAGGCAAACTTAGCGCAAAAAAAATGGGAGGGTTGGCGCCAGTGGGCTGGTGGGTGCTGGAAATGCTCCTTCGATGGGCGGATGAGTCGCCGTCCCCGGAGAGCACTTCTGGCCTATATCCGTTCGTAAGGGGACGGTGTTAGCTTGCGCGGGCCCACGCTGCCGTGTGCAAAAAACCAGAGGCCCTTGTGAGTGTCAATCGATCCGTTTTCTTGATAACGATCATCGCCGCCGCCTGGGCCACGCAGCCCTTCGTCGTGCGAGCGCAGTCGGCGAGTGCGTCGGCCGCCGAACGCCACAAGCAAGTGGACGCGATCTTCGCGCCGTGGAGCGGCACCAATACGCCCGGCTGCGCGGTGGGGATTTCCCGCGACGGCGTGCTGGACTACACGCGCGGCTACGGGATGTCGAATCTCGAGTACGACATCGCCATCACCCCGGAATCGATCTTCCAGGTCGGTTCCGTCTCCAAGCAGTTCACCGCCTTCTCGATCGCACTGCTGGCGCAGGACGGCAAATTGTCGCTGGACGACGACATTCGCAAGTACCTGCCGGAGATGCCGGACTTCGGCAAGACGATCACCATCGCGCACCTGATTCATCACAGCAGTGGCCTGCGCGAGCAGGGGCAGCTGCTGTATTTGGCCGGCTGGCGCGGCGACGACATGATGACCGAGGCCGATATGCTGGCGGTCGCCGCGAAGCAGCGAGGGCTGAACTTCGCGCCAGGGACCGAGACGCTCTACAACAACCTCGGCTATACCATGCTGGCGGTCATCGTGAAGCGCGTATCCGGCAAGCCTCTGACGGTCTTCGCCCAGGAAAGGATATTCCAGCCGTTGGGTATGACCGACACGCATTTCCAGGACGACCACACCGAGATCGTGCGGCGCCGAACCGCGGGATATCAGGCGCACCGGGACGGCGGATGGCGCATCAGCATCCCCGCGTCCGACTACTACGGACCGACCGGCCTGTTCACCACGGTGGGCGACCTGCTGAAGTGGCAGGACAACTTCATCCACGCGCGTGTCGGTGGACAAGCGTTGGTGGCGTCCATGCAGACATCGGCCCTATCGGACACCGGCGTGGCGAGCGGCTACGGTGGCGGTGTATTCGTCCGCAGTTACCGGGGCCTGCGCACGGTAGGGCACGACGGCGTGCATGCCGGGTATCGTGCGGACGCGGTTAGCTTCCCCGATCAGCGGCTGGCGATCGTGACCTTGTGCAACGGCGCCACGATTGCTCCGCCGGAGCTCACGCAGAAAATCGCGGCCGTGTATCTGGGTGATCGCATGACGCCCGTGGCGCCCGCGGTGAAAGTGCCGGAACCGGCGTTGTCGGCGCTGGCCGGCGTCTATTGGAGTTCGCTGACGGATGAAGTGGTACGAGTGGAGGTGAAGGACGGTGCATTGCGCCCCACTGGCGCATCGACGCCGCTAGAACCGCTCGGGAACGGGTTGTTCCGCTTGGGCGAGACTGCGCGATGGCAATTCGACGCCTCCGCGGACGATGCGCTGAAAGCGCCCGAGCTACGGATCTGGGATGCCTGGCCTACGCCAAGAATTTTTACCCGCGTCAACGCGTCGGTGCCCTCGGCCTCGGCGCTGGCATCGTTCGCGGGGCGGTACCGCATCGACGAGGTCGATATGACTTATACGGTGCTCATGGCGGACGGAAAGCTGACCATGCGATGGCCTCGCCAGACCGATCTCGTGCTTGAAGCCGTCGGCGGCGATCGCTTCGTCAGCGGCGCATGGACGGTGACCTTCACGCGCTCGGCGTCGGGCGCGGTGGATGGCTTGACGCTTACCGCGCGTCGTTTGCGTCGCATGCGCGCGGAGCGGCTCACGACAGCGGAGACGCCTGTGATTCGAGCCGGTAACAGCATCTAGGCGAGATGCGGCCGATGACGGTCCTCGTCTCGGTCGCTTGCGCGACTCCAGCTAGATAAGCCCCAGTTGAGTCGCGTTCAACGTAGCTGCCGCCCGCGTGCCAGCCTCCAGCTTGCGAAACACGCTCTCGACATGGGGCGCACCGTGCTGGGGCTGATGCGGCGCAACCGCTGGCGTTGCGTGCACGGGCGTCGCGCGGCTTAGGCCTGCAACGTCGTCGCGATCCGTACTTCGCCCGTTAGTACCTTGTGGATCGGGCAGGCGTTCGCGATCTGCAGCAGGCGCTCGCGCTGTTCGTCGCTCAGCTCGCCTTGCAGCGCGATCTTGCGCTCGATGTCGGTGCCCGCCGCCGGCTTGCCGTCCGGGTTGAAGCGCAGCGCGACTTCGACGCCGGCCAGCGGCCATTGCTTGCGCGCGGCGTACATGCGCACGGTGATCGCGGTGCAGGCGCCCAGGCTGGACAGCAGCGGGTGCTCGGGCGTGGGGCCGGTGTCACCGCCGCCCAGGTCGGCCGGTTCGTCGGCCTGCCAGGTATGGCCGACGTCGTCGATGAAGGTCACCACGTAGGGCGTGGGCTGGGTGCTGGCGCGGACGGTCGCGACGGTCATGGCGTTCCTGAAGGCTTGCGGCATTGATGCCGCCGAGGCAGACCTTAAGCCCGCGCCGGCACTGGCACCAGCCGGGGCGGTCGCACGGACCGTCCCAGTGGCCGAATGATGCCTCGCTGATCAATCCGATTCAGTGCCCAGGCCGGGAGGATCGGCATCAGGGATCGGGGCTATCCGCAAGGCTTGGCTATCGGTGCAAGATAGGTGAGCCGATACCGATCGAGATGCCCATGAGAGTCATGCAGAAGACGCTACAAATACTGAAGCAACGTCAGGCGCTGGTAGACCTGTATCGGGACCATCTTTCCAGCGAGTCGCTGTCCGGTGTAGTCACCGACTACTCCGAGGACTTCGTATACCTCAGCCTCTTCACCGAAGCAGGCCAGGCCAACGGCATCGCGGTCTGCTTCCGCAGCGACATCACCCGGATCCGCTGGGAAGGCAACGAGCGTCAAGCCTTGTCGCAGATGATTGAGGCCACGGGAGCCAAGCCGACCGCGCCTGCGCTGTCCCTCGACTCCCTGCAGTCGGTGCTGGATTCGGTATCGGCGACCTTCGGCTACGTCAATGTGCTCACGGAGCGCATGGACGATTCGGTCACGTTCATCGGCGAAATCGCGGAGCTGGATGCGGAATCCTTGCTTCTGGAAACCTTCGGAACCTATTCCAGTCGGGATCGGAGCAGGCTGTGGCTCAGCCTCGCCGAGATCACTCGCATCGACGCCGATGCCGCATACGAGCGCAGCGTTGTCTATCTGGCGGGAAAGCCCGCTTGATCGGCGCTGTGTCGCGACATACCCGCCTCTGGACCTGCCGAGCTTCGACATAGATCACCGCTCAATACGGGCGGCGCCTTCCAGCGCCGCCCGCGCCGCCGTCAGCGGCCGGCGGTATTGGTTTGCCAAAGCGGCTTGCGTTCGTGGTCGTACACCACCACGTTGCCGTCGTTCTGCACGAACAGCACCGCGCCGCGCTTGCCGCCGGTGTTGCTCGCCCATCGGGTCTGTCCCGCGCCGTCGCGCACGGTCAGGTTGCCGTCGGTCTGCATGTGCAGGGTGTGGCCGCTGCCGTAGACGTGGTTGGCCCAGATCGCGCCTACGTTCTGTTTGTACAGCACCAGGTTGCCGTCGCCCTGGATCGCCAGCGTGAATCGCTGGTCGCAGGAGGTCAGGGTGCCGTTGGTCTCGCGCCAATCGCGCGGATTCAGGCGGCCGCAGGTCGGTACCGTGCGCAGCACCAGGTCGTAGGCGTTGAGGATGGGTTGCAACGGCTGGAAATAGCCCTGCGGCGCCGGATCGCCGCAGTTGTCGTCCCGGCCTTCGGAGAAATGGCCGCCGGAGTACACGCCCTGCGCCTCGGCGCCGGGGGTGATCACCGCACCGCCCGAATCGCCGAAGCCGGCGCAGGCGTTGGATTGGGTCAGGCCTTTGACGGCGCCGTACTGCGGGCCGTAGTCGACCGTCACCTGCTTGGCCTGCACGGTGCCGCAGTGGTAACCCGTCTTGTTCCCCGACCGGCACACCGCCGCGCCGATCGGCGCCTCCAGGCCGCCGCGCACGTCTATGTCGACGCCGGCGTAGTTGTAGACCCAGGGCAGGACGTGCCAGAGGTTCGGTTGCGTGTTCTGCACCCAGGCATGGTCGGCGTTGGGAAAGGTGGAGTACGCGAAATGGCCGATAGGGGATTGGTTAGTGCCGCGCACCGCCATGTTGACCGTTCCGCAATGGCCCGCCGTCACGAAGCCGGGCGTGTTGCCGCGAAAAGCCGAGAACCCCATCGAGCACCAGCTATCGGGCGTCAGGTAGCGATCGCCGCCGCGCAGGTCGTGCTGGGGCTTGGGGCGCTGCGTGGAGGTCACGATCTGCACCATCCTGGCATCGATGCCGCTGCGCGCGATCAGCTCGATCGCCGCTTCCTGCGCGTTGGGGTCGATGGTCAGGATGATGCGGTTGTTGGGCAGATCGACGTTCCAGGCCTGCACGCGGGGGCCGTCCTTGCGCATGAGGCCGGCAGTCAGTCCGCGATGGGCCTGATCCAGCTGCGATTGGGCGGCGTCCAGCTCGGCCGCGCTGTGCTTGAACACGCGCACTTCGTCGCCGCTCTGGCGCATGCGGCTGACGGCCTTGCGATCCGTCACGCCCAGGATCAATCGATAGTCGCCGGCCGCGTCGCGCTCCAGCCAGCTGCCGGCATAGTGCGCGCCCAGCCCGGCCTGTGCTTCGGCCTGCAAGCGCATCGCACGATGTTCGGTGGCCAGATAGGCCTGAAGTTGCGAGGGCTTCAGGCCGAGGTCGCGTTGCAAGGCCTGGCGCATGGCGGCCGGTATCGGATTGGTCTGCGGCTCGGCGGCGTGGCCGATGGCGGGTGCGAGCATCGCGCACAGCGATACGGCCAGCGCCGCGCCGGTGTGAGTGGCATTCATGGGTTCTCTATCCTTCCTTAGTGGTATGGGACGCACGCACGTCCTGTAGCGTCCGTGCCTATTCCCATACGAGAGAGGGTGCGGAACCCTGACATTCAGTTATGGGCTTTTTCTCGGGCCTGGCATTCGGCCATCCAACGCCGGCCGAGCTGGCGCTGCCAGGAGGACGCGTTGGGCATCGCCTCCAGTTGCCGCAGCGCCGCGGCGAGTTCGCGGCGACGGTCGGCGCCCTCGCAGCGCGCGCGCTCCAGCGCGACCTGTTCGAAGCGCGGTTGGGATTCGACGACGACTTCGCCGGTACGGCGGGCGGCATTGGCTTCCAGCGTCGCGACCGCGGCGGCCACCCGGCCACGTTGCAGCCCGGCCACGGCGCGCAAGCCGTCGATGTCCAGCAGCTGGCCATGGCCTTCCGCGTTGCGCCGCGCCGACAGGCGCCGTGCCCGCTCCAGGTCCCGTTCGGCCAAGGCCCATTCGCCGCGCGCCAGCCGCGTCTCGCCACGCCCCAGCAAGGCCGAGACCGCAGCCGGATGCTCTTCGCCGTGGAACTCCAGTGAGCGCTCCACCATGCGGTCGTACTGCCGCAGTGCCTCGTCCAGGCGTTGGGTTTTCAGCGCGGCGAAGCCGAGGTTGCGGCCGATCAGCAGCTCTTCGTCCGGATTGCGCGGCACCAGCTGGCGCACCAGCGCGTCCGCCTCGCGCAGCAGCGGATAGGCCTTGGCCGCGTCGCCGTCGGTCAGCGCGATGCCTGCGCTGTTCACCAGCGCACGGACGTAGTCCTTGCGGGTATCGGGGCCGCCGGCCTTGAGCAGCGCGAGGCTGCGGTCCAAATAAGTCCAGCCCTTGGCCTGGTCGCCTAGCGCGAAGTGGCCGAGGCCGACGTTGCCGAGCAGACGCGGGTACAGCGGGTCCTGGGTTGCACCGGCGCCCTCCAGCACCTCGGCGGCCTGCGAGCTGTAGCGCAGGAACTGCCGCGGCTGGCCCAGCCCGTAATGCGCGGTCGCCAAGCCGCGCAGCGCGTCGGCCAGAGCGAGGGGGTCGTCCTGATCGCGCAAGGCCGCGACCGCGCGCGCGTAGGCGTCGCGCGCTTGCGTGGGCATGCCCAGGTCGGTGTGGACCTGGCCCAGGGCGTGCAGCAAGGCGGCCAGGGCCTGCGGGGAGTGGCTGCGGCCCTGCTGGTCCTGCAGCTGCTTCATCCCGCGCTCCAGCAGCTCGCGGGCGGTGACTTCGCCGCTGGCGGTCGCCCTCGGCGTGCTGGCGCGGAACAGGCTGACGAAGTAGTCGGCCACGGCGAGCGCCTTCTCGCGCTCGCGTTCGGTGCGTTCGAGCTGGCGGTCCAGGCTGTAGATATGAAACGCGGCGAACGCGATGCCGACGGCGACGGTGGCGAAGACGGGCCAGCGACGGCGCAGCGTTCGGCGCAGGCGGTAACCGCGTTCGTGGCGGCGCGCGCGGATCGGCAGGTGTTGCGACCAGCGCAGCAGGTCGTCGGCCAGGGCCTCGGCGCTGGGGTAGCGTTCGCGTGGGTCGGTGGCGGTGGCATGGGCGACGATGCACTCCAGGTCGCCCCGCAAACGCGCGGCCAGGCGCGAGGGCTTCATGGCGCGGGTGGCGGCGATGTCCGCGGCCGCCGCCGGATGCTCGCGCAGCAGGGCGGCCCAGCGTGCGCTCAGCCGCGGCGGCGACTCCCCGCTCTGTGCGGGCGAACCCAGCAGCAAGGCCTGTAGCAGCAGACCCAGTTGATAGACGTCGGTGGCGGTGGTGACCGGTTCGCCGCGGCGTTGCTCCGGTGCGGCCCAGGCGGGCGTCATCGAGCGGGTCTGGGTTTGGGTCGGGTCGGCTTCGTCCAGTAGTTTGGCGATGCCGAAATCCAGCAGTTTGACCTGGCCGGCCGGGTCGACCAGGACGTTGGCGGGTTTGATGTCGCGATGCACGACCAAGTTGCCGTGGGCGAACTGCACGGCCTCGCAGACCTGGCGGAACAGGGCGATGCGCTGTTCGAGCGTGGCCTTGCGGCGGTCGCACCACTGGGTGATGGATTCGCCGGGGACATGCTCCATCGCGAACCACGGTTGGCTATCCGCCGCCAGGCCGCCGTCCAGGAGCTGGGCGATGTGCGGATGCTGCAGGCGCGCCAGCACTTTGCGTTCGCGCAGGAAGCGTTCGGTCAGCGGCGAGAACCCGCCCCAGATCCGCTTCAGCGCGACCTGGCGTTGCCACGCGCCGTCGGCGCGCTCGGCGAGGAACACCTCGCCCATGCCGCCCTGGCCGATGCGCCGCAACAGGCGGTAGGGGCCGACCATGGCGCCGCTCGCTTCTTCGACGGCGGGCTCCGCGCCGGTGTCGCCTTCGTCCAGATGCGACAGCAGGGCGCGCACGCGCTGGGCGAGCTCAGGCTGCGTCGCGCAGGCGTCCCGCAACAGGGTGTCGCGTTGCTCGGGAGAGGCGTCCAGCAGCTGGCGCAGCAAAGGCAGCGCCGCACGGTCGAGAGTATTCATGGCGGGGATCGTTCGATCAGAGAATCGGAACACACAGCGGGAGTACGGGATCCGGTCCCGTTTCCTGACACTAGGCCTGCAGGCGATCGCGCAGCCAGGCTCGGGCCGCGGCCCAGTCGCGATACACGGTGCGCTCGTCCAGTTCGAGGACGCGAGCCACCTCCGGCACGCTCAAACCGACGAAGTAGCGCAGTTCCACAACCTGGGCCATGCGCGCATCGAGCTGTTCCAGGGCCGCGAGCGCGGCGTCGAGCTCGGGCAGATGGGTCTCTTGCGGAATAGGCAGTTGCAAGGCTTCGGTGAAGTCGTCGCGTCGCCAGGCGCCGCCGTGCTTTTCGCTGGCCGCCTTGCGGGCTCGGTCGACGAGGATCTGGCGCATGATCCGCGCCGCCGTATTGAACAGATGCGCCGGGTTCTCGAACGCGACGCTCTGCTGGCCCAGCAAGCGTACGAACACGTCGTTGACCAGCGCGGTCGGTTGCAGCGTGTCGTGCCCGCGGTGCTCGCGCAGCTCGCGCGCGGCGATCGCGCGCAGGTCGGCGTAGATCAACGGCAGCAGCGATTCCAGCGCGCCCGCGTCGCCGTCGCGCCAGCGTTGGATCAGGGTGTGCGGGTCCGGGGCCGTACCTGGCATGGCGCTGTCTCCTTGGGCCCGCCATCGTTGTGGGGACGGTCCATGGCCGTCAAGCAGGCGCTGCGCAGGGCGAAGGCATGGCGCCACCCAGGGCGTTCGAGGACACCGCAGGACGAGGTAAGCGGGCTGGCGAAGCGCCGCGCCTACTTGATGCGTCGCTTCTCCAGCTTGCGCGCCAGGGTGCGCCGGTGCAGACCCAGCCGGCGCGCGGCCTCGGAGATGTTGAAGTCGCTCTCGGCCAGCACTTCGTGGATGTGTTCCCACTCCAGCGTCTTGATCGAAGTGGTGCGGCCGGTGAGTTCGACCTCGGCGTCGCCGGTGGCGCGCTGGAACGCGGCTTCGATGTCGTCGGTGTTGGAGGGCTTGGCCAGGTAATGGCGCGCGCCCAGCTTGATCGCCTCGACCGCGGTGGCGATGCTGGCGTAGCCGGTCAGCACCACGATCAGCATGTCCGGGTCGAAGGCGTGCAGGTGCTTCACGCAGGACAGGCCGGAGGCGTTGGCGGCGAGCTTGAGATCGACCACGGCGTGCGTGGGCGCGAATTCTTCCAGCAGCGCCGGCAAGCCGGCTTCGCCGGGCAGGTGGCGCACGCTGTAACCGCGGCGTTCGAACGAACGCACCAGGGTGCGCGCGAACGTGGTGTCGTCTTCGACGATCAGCAACCTACGTTCACTCGTCATCGCCGTGCTCCTCGATGGCAATGGCCGACAGCGGCAGGGTCAGGGTGACCACCGCGCCGCCCTGCGGCCGGTTGCGTGCCGTGAGCCTGCCGCCCAGCGTACGGGCGACGTTGACCGAAAGGAACAAGCCCAGTCCGCCGCCGGGGCGGCCCTTGCTGCTGTTGTAGGGCGTGCCCAGGCGCTCGAGGACGTCGGCGGCGAAACCGGGGCCGACGTCGCTGACCTCGATCACGAGCTGGCCGTCGCGGCAGTCGGCGTCCAGCGCTACCCAGGCCGGCGAGGCCTCCAGGGCGTTGTCGAGCACGTTGAACACCATCTGCCGCAGGCCGTCGTCGGAAACGATGCTGGGATCGTCCTGGCAATGGCGCTGGTAGCGGAACGATTCCGGCGCGCGCGCGGTGCGCCACTCCTGGGCCAGATCGTCGAGCAGCTCGTGCAAGGTGGTTTCGACCGGCGATTCGCCGCGGGTTTCGCCGGCCGACAGCAGGATATTGGTGACGATGGACTTGCAGCGCGCGACCTGCGCCAGCATCTCGGCGACATCGTGGTGCAGCTCGGTTTCCGAGGCGATCGTGGGCAGGTGCTGCCAGTCGCCGAGGATCACCGACAGCGTCGACAGCGGCGTGCCCAGTTCGTGCGCGGCGCCGGAGGCGAGCAGGCCCATGCGCACGATGTGTTCCTCCTCGGCGGCGCGCTGGCGCAATTGGGCCAGGCGCACATCGCGTTCGCGCAGGATGCGCCCGATGCGGGTGATGAACACCACCAGCAAGGCCGCCACCAGCAGGAAGCAGATCAGCAGGCCCTGCACGTAGTGATCGGCCAGGCCCTTGCCGGGTTCGACCGCGATCCGCAGCGGCGTCGGCGACACCGCCAGGGCGGTGAAGCACAAACCCGCGGCGGCGGCGATGATCCAGTTGGCGGGCGAGCGCAGCAGCACGGTGCCCAGCACTACCTGCAGCAGGTAGAGGAAGACGAAGGGGTTGGTGATGCCGCCGCTGTAGTAGAGCTGCAGGCTCAGCGAGACCACGTCCACCAGCAGCCCGATCAGCATGGCCCGGTTGGACACCTGCGCGCGCCGTTTCCACCACAGCTGGCTGCCGAGATTGAACGCGACCAGTCCGGCCAGGACGGCGCCCATCGGTCCCAACGGCAGGGCGATGCCGATGCCGTAGTGGACGACCAGGATGGTGACGATCTGCCCGACCACCGCGATCCAGCGCAACTGGATCAGCTGCTGCATGTTGCGCAGCCCGGTGCGGTCCTGCGAACCGCTCACGCCCAATTGGCGGGTTACGACGTCCGCGGCGGCCTCAGGAGCGCTGGATCGGGCTTGCATGACCGGGGGAGCCTCCTCGCTGCGCACGATCTTGCCGCAAACGACGCTCCGATGCGAACAGGTAGTAGCCCGCGACCAGGGTCAGCGCGGCCAGGCCGAACCAGGTCAGGGCATAGGACAGATGATGATCGCGGAACGCCACCACGGTCATGCCGCCGCGCGGCCAGGCGTCGCTGGACGGGTCCCGGGCGGCATCGATGAAGTAGGGCGCGCTGGCATCGGCGGGCAAGCCCTGCGCACGCAGGATCGCGGCGACGTCGCGCGAGTACCAGTGCCCGTGGGCCGGATCGTTGCTGCGCAGGAAGCCGCCCTTGGGCTCGCTGATGCGCAGCAGTCCTTCGACCTCGACGCGTCCCGCGGGTACGGGCGCGGCCTGCGCCTGCGCGGGCACGAAGCCGCGATTGACCAGCACGTAGTCGCCCGCGTCGGTGCGCAGCGGCACCAGCACCCAGGCGCCCGCGCCCAGCGCCGTCACGGCCTGGCTGCGCGCTTGCTTGTCGGGCAGGAACTGCCCGGACAGGCGCACGCGCCGGTAACCGTCGCTTGCTTCGCTGACTTGCGCCCACTGCGCGCGGGAGGGGGGCGCCACCGGCGCGGCCTTGAGGCGGGCCTCGACGCGCGCGATCAGCGCGTGCTTCCAGCCCATGCGCTGCACTTGCCACACGCCCAGCGCGAGGAAGCCGATCAAGGCCACCGCCAACGACGCGGCGAACACGGCCAACAACAGCGGACGGCGGCCGTGCGCCGGTGCTACGGCCGCTGCGTGGCGCTCATCGCTCATGGCGCGTTCTTGAGCATTTCCTGCATGTCGTGCGCGCCGGGCATCATGTTCGCGTTCATGTGGTGCATCACCCATAGCGAACCGGTCAGCACGATCACCACCAGCACCACGGTGAAGATCAGCGCCAGCACGTTCCAGCCGCCTTCCGAGCGGGTGTTCATGTGCAGGAAGTAGATCATGTGCACGACCACCTGCACCGCGGCGAAGGCCAGCAGCACGATCGCGACCAGGCCCGAGCTCGGGATCACCTTGCCCATCACCAGGCCGAACGGAATCGCGGTCAGCACCACCGACAGCATGAAGCCGGTGAGGTACTCGCGCGCCGAGACGTGCGGGATGCCGTCCTCGAGGTGGTCGTCGTGATCGTGCGTGTCGTGCTGGCTCATGGCAGCACTCCCATCAGGTAAACGAAGGTGAAGACGCCGATCCAGACGACGTCGAGGAAGTGCCAGAACATCGACAGGCAGGCCACGCGGCGGGTGTTGACGCGGGTCAGGCCGTGGCGCTGCACCTGCACGCACAGCACCACCAGCCAGATCACGCCGAACAGCACGTGCAGTCCGTGGGTGCCGACCAGGGCGAAGAACGAGGACAGGAAGGCGCTGCGCTGCGGGCCCGCGCCCAGGTGGATCAGGTGCGCGAACTCGTAGATTTCAACCGCTAGGAAGGACAGGCCGAGCACGCCGGTCAGGGCGAGCCAGCGCAGCATGGCGCGCTTGTCGCGGCGCTGCATCGCGATCATCGCGAAGCCGTAGGTGATCGACGACAGCAGCAGGATCGCGGTGTTCAGCGCCACCAGCCACAGGTCGAACAGGTCGGCGCCGGACGGGCCGGCGGCGTAGCTGCGGCCCAGCACGCCGTAGGTGGCGAACAGGCAGGCGAAGATCATCAGATCGCTGAGCAGGTACAGCCAGAAGCCGAACAGCGTGCCGTTCTGCGGATGGTGATGCCCGGCGGTGTCCAGGAACACGGGCGAGCCGTCCTGGCGGGTCATGGCGATGGGCTCAGACATGGGCGGCCTTCAGCTGTTCGCTGCGCGCCTGCTCGGTCGCGGCGACCGTGGCGGCGGGAATGTGGAAATCGCGGTCGTAGTTGAAGCTGTGGTAGATCGCGTAGGCGACGATGCCCAGCAACGAGGCGATCGCCAGCCACCACACGTGCCAGATCAGGGCGAAGCCGCAAGCCGTGCTCACCGCCGCCAGGACCAGGCCGGCCGGGGTGTTCTTGGGCATATGCACCGCCAGAAAACCGGAGGTCGGGCGCTGGAAGCCGCGCTGCTTCATGTCCCACCAGGCGTCGTTGTCGTGCACCACCGGGGTGAAGGCGAAGTTGTAGTCCGGCGGCGGCGACGAGGTCGACCACTCCAGGGTGCGGCCGTTCCAGGGATCGCCGCTGAGGTCGCGCAACTGCGCGCGCTTGCGGAAGCTGACGTAGATGCAGATCAGGAAGGCGGCGATGCCGATAGCGACCAGGACCGCGCCGAACGCGGCGATCTGGAACCAGATCTGCAGCGAGGGATCGTCGAAGTGGCTCATGCGGCGGGTCACGCCCATCAGGCCCAGCACGTACAGCGGCGTGAACGCGAACCAGTAGCCGGCCAGCCAGAACCAGAACGAGACCTTGCCCCAGAAGTCGTCGAGCTTGAAGCCGAAGGCCTTGGGGAACCAATGCGTCATCGCCGCGAACAGGCCGAACACCACGCCGCCGATGATCACGTTATGGAAGTGCGCGACCAGGAACAGGCTGTTGTGCAGCACGAAGTCGGCCGGCGGCACCGCCAGCAGCACGCCGGTCATGCCGCCGACGACGAAGGTGACCATGAAGCCCATGGTCCACAGCATCGGCACCTCGAAGCGGATGCGGCCGCGATACATGGTGAACAACCAGTTGAAGATCTTCGCGCCCGTCGGGATCGAGATGATCATCGTGGTGATGCCGAAGAACGAGTTGACGCTGGCGCCCGAGCCCATGGTGAAGAAGTGGTGCAGCCACACCAGATAGGAGAGCACGGTGATGCAGACGGTCGCGTAAACCATCGACGAGTAGCCGAACAGGCGCTTGCCCGAATAGGTGGACACGATCTCCGAGAACACGCCGAACAGCGGCAGGATCAGGATGTAGACCTCCGGATGGCCCCAGATCCAGATCAGGTTCACGAACATCATGGCGTTGCCGCCCAGGTCGCTGGTGAAGAAGTTGGTGCCCGCGTAGCGGTCTAGGCCCAGCAGCGCCAGCACCGCGGTCAGCACCGGGAACGACACCACGATCAGCACGTTGGTGCACAGCGAGGTCCAGGTGAACACCGGCATCTTCATCAGGCTCATGCCCGGGGCGCGCATCTTGATGATGGTCACCAGCAGGTTCACGCCCGACAGCAGGGTGCCCACGCCGGCTATCTGCAGCGCCCATATGTAGTAGTCGACGCCTACCCCGGGACTGAAGGCCACCCCCGACAGCGGCGGATAAGCCAGCCAGCCGGTGGCGGCGAACTCACCGAAGAACAGCGACATCATCACCAGCACGGCGCCGCTGACGGTCATCCAGAAGCTGAAGTTGTTGAGGAAGGGGAAGGCGACGTCGCGCGCGCCGATCTGCAGCGGCACCAGATAGTTCATCAGGCCGGTGACCAGCGGCATGGCCACGAAGAAGATCATGATCACGCCGTGGGCGGTGAAGATCTGGTCGTAGTGGTGCGGCGGCAGGTAGCCCAGGTTGTCGCCGAAGGCCATCGCCTGCTGCAAGCGCATCATCAGGGCATCGGCGAAGCCGCGCAGCAGCATCACCAGGCCCAGCACGATGTACATGATGCCGATCTTCTTGTGGTCGATGCTGGTGAACCACTCCTTCCACAGGTAGCCCCACAGCCGGTACTTGGTGATCGCCGCGACCAGGGCGAGACCCAGGACGACCGTGCCGATGAAGGTAGCCGCGACGATGGGCTCGTGCAGCATGGGTACGGCGTCCCAGGTCATGCGACCGAAGATCGGGGAGGTCGGGATGGTGCCGCTTTCGAGAGACATCGGAGAACTTCCAGAAACGATTCGGGTCGTCGCTTGCGCGCGTCAGGGCGACTTCATGCCGGCCAGCATCGGCGACAGCGGCGGTTGATCGACGGTGCACACGTCCGCGGACACGTAGGCGCCCAGGCGCGGATCGCCGCGGCGCGGCATCGCCAGCGAGTTCAGGCCTTCCAGGCCGAGGCCGCCGGCGGCGTCCAGCGCCATCATCTGGTCCATGCACAGGCGCTCGGAATCGACGCAGCGGTTGAGGATGGCGTTGTACAGGCTGGCGTCGACGTTGGCGTAGTGGCGCACCGGTTCGCGCTCGCTGGGCTTTTCCAGCTCCAGATAGGCCGCGCGCGTGAGCGAGTCCTTGCTGCCGCGCAGCCCCGCGATCCAGCGGTGGTAGTCGGCGTTGGACATGCCGTGGAACTTGAAGCGCATGTGCGAGAAGCCGGCGCCGCTGTAGTTGGCGGAGAAGCCCTCGTATTCGCCCGGCGCATTGATCACGGCGTTGAGCTTGGTCTCCATGCCGGGCATGCCGTAGATCATTCCGGCCAGATTCGGCACATAGAAGGTATTCATCACCGAGGAGGCGGTGATGTGGAAGCGCACCGGACGATCCACCGGCACCGCGACTTCGTTGACCGAGGCCACGCCTTCCTTCGGATACAGGAACAGCCACTTCCAATCCAGCGCGACCACCTGGATGTCCAGCGGTTCCAGTTGCGCCGGCACCGGACGACCGGCCGCGATGCGGTCCAGCGGGCGGTAGGGATCGAGCAGATGGGTGCTGATCCAGGTGATCGCGCCCAGCGCGATGATGATCAGCAGCGGCACGCCCCAGATCACCAGCTCCAGCTGGGTGGAGTGGTCCCAATCCGGGGTGTACTTGGCGCTGCGGTTGGAAGCGCGGTACTTCCAGGCGAACCAGAAGGTCAGCGCGATCACCGGCACGATCACCAGCAGCA
Organism: Lysobacter sp. Root604; assembly: GCF_001427505.1. NCBI lineage: Bacteria > Pseudomonadati > Pseudomonadota > Gammaproteobacteria > Lysobacterales > Lysobacteraceae > Lysobacter > Lysobacter sp. Root604. The sequence continues at coordinate 1,038,802 of NZ_LMGS01000009.1, forward strand.
TCAGCGCCGTGGCCACCAGGATCAGCTGGCCCTGGCGGGCGGCGATGTCGCCGGCGGGGTCTAGCACCACCAGGTTGCAGCCGGAGAGCAGGCCGAGGGCGGCCAGCAGCGCGGCGGTTCGCAGGAGTCTGCGCACGTTGGACATGGGGGAGGGCGGAGTCCTAAATGTTGGGCGACAATTTAGTCCCCACGCCGCGCGCCGAGTATTGGACGTTTTGTCCTATCGCGTCCGGCCCCCGGCTCTGTCAGTCTAGGCTCGAACACTCCCTGCCCGACGTCGACTCCCGCACTCCAGATGGCTACCGCTCACGGCCCCACCGCATCCACGCACGACCACGGCGTCAAGGCGCATGCCGACGTCGCCCCGGGCGAAATCGCCGTCGGCGTCGTGGTGGGGCGCGCCTCGGAATACTTCGACTTCTTCGTCTACGGCATCGCTTCGGCGCTGGTGTTCCCGTCGGTGTTCTTCCCGTTCATGGATCGCTTGCAGGGCACGCTGTACGCCTTCGCGATCTTCGCGCTCGCGTTCCTGGCGCGCCCGTTGGGCACGATGCTGTTCATGGCTATCCAGACGCGCTGGAGCCGCGGCGTCAAATTGACCGTGGCCCTGTTCCTGCTCGGCACCGCCACCGCCGGCATCGCGTTCCTGCCGGGTTACGCCACGCTGGGCTGGGTTTCGATCGCGCTGCTGGCGTTCTTCCGCGTACTGCAGGGCATCGCCCTGGGCGGTTCCTGGGACGGCCTGCCGTCGCTGCTGGCGCTCAATACCCCCAAGGAACGTCGCGGCTGGTACGCGATGCTGGGGCAGCTGGGCGCGCCGGTCGGCTTCATCGTCGCCTCCGGCGTGTTCGCCTTCCTGTACGCGAGTTTGGGCGAACAGGATCTGCTGACCTGGGGCTGGCGTTATCCGTTCTTCGTCGCATTCGCGATCAACGTGGTGGCGCTGTTCGCGCGCCTGCGCCTGGTCGTGGCCGAGGAATACCAGGACAAGATGGGCGAGCTCGAACTGGAGCCCACCCCCATCCGCGAATTGTTCAGCGCCAAGGGCCAGCACGTGGTGGTCGGCGCGTTCGCCGCGCTCGCCAGCTACGCCCTGTTCCACATCGTCACGATCTTTCCGCTGTCGTGGATCAAGCTGTACTCGGATCAGTCCATCGTCGGCTTCCTGATGGTGCAGATCCTGGGCGGCTTCATCGCCGCCGGCGGCATCATCGTGTCGGGCCTGATCGCCGACCGCGTCGGCCGCGCCCGCACCCTGGGCGGCCTGGCCATCGTGATCGCGATGTTCAGCGGCTTCGCGCCCACCTTGATGGGCGCCGGCTCGCTGGGCCAGGACGCCTTCATCCTGATCGGCTTCGCGCTGCTGGGCCTGTCCTACGGCCAGGCCGCGGGCGCGGTCACCGCCAACTTCGGCCGCCGCTACCGCTACACCGGCGCCGCGCTTACCTCCGACCTCGCCTGGCTGATCGGCGCGGCGTTCGCGCCGCTGGTCGCGCTGGGCCTGTGCTCGCAGTTCGGCCTGGCTTGGCTGGGCGCCTACCTGTTGTCGGGCGCGATCGGCACGCTCGCCGCGCTGGGCATCAACCGGGCGATGAACTACAAGAGCTGAGCCGGGCGCCGCGTCAGCATCGCGATTCGGACGCTGCCTAAGCCTCGAAGTCGACCGTGATCGAAGCGGCGCTGCGTCGGCCTTCGCCGTGGTACACGGCTTCGATGTTGTTGCCGTCCGGATCGAGCACGAAGGCCGCGTAATAGCCTGGGTGGTAGGTGCGTTCGCCGGGCGCGCCGTTGTCGCTGCCGCCATGGGCCAGCGCCTGCTTGTGGAACTCGTCCACGCTGGCGCGATCCCTGGCCTGAAACGCCAGATGGTGGCGACCGGTCAGCTTGCCGTCCGCCATCGGGCTGTCGGCGGTGGACACGCATAGCTCGTCGGCCCAGAAGAAATCGTCGCCGGCACCGCCGATGGGGATGTCCAGCGTCTTGAATACGGCCTCGTAGAAGCCCTGACTGGCCTTGAGGTCCTTCACCACCAATTGAACGTGGTCGATCAAGCGACCGCGATGAATCCGTTGCGTTTCCATGCTGCGCTCCGGCTTGGGGGAAGGCCGACGCTAACACCGGTGGCGACAAGACGACGTGCATGACCCCGCCTGCGCGCGGGGCGTGGCCCCTGCCGCAGCGTTCGTTTTCCGACTGAGCCGAAAGCTCGGGCCCTGCAACCGATCTCGCGACCGGCGTATCCCGGGTTCGCGACAGCCGAGGTGCCTTGTGCGGAGGTCGATCCCTACGCCTATGGAGAGCGGCATGCATATCGGACTGTTCAGGATTGGGAGGGCCGCCGCATTGCGTCGGGCTTGCTTCGGTGTCGTGTGGGCCATGGCCACGACCTCCGTGGCGGCCGCGAGCGAGCCCGACGACGGCGCATCCGGCGTGCGGGCGGCGGCCCATGAAATCCGCGCGGCGCTGGCGGATATCCAAAAGACGCCGGGCTCTTTTCCCGCGGTGTCGGCGCTGATCGTGCACGGCGACGCCACTCCTCTGCGATTCGTCCAGGGCGTCGCGCGCGCGGGGCATCCTGGAACGGTCGATCGCGGATCGCGGTTCTATATCGCTTCGCAAACCAAATCGTTCATCGCCTTGTTGGCCGCCCACCTCGACGAGACCGGCGTGCTGCCGCTGGATACCAGTTTGGCGGAGATCTGGCCACGACTGGTGCTGCCGGCGCCCGCGGATCCGGCCAAGATCACGATGGCGGATCTGCTGTCGCATCAGGAACGATTGAAGACGGATACCTTGAACTTCCTGACCGCCTACGTGCGCGCCGTGCCCGCGAGCGACTACCCGGCCATGCTCGCGCGCTACACCGAAGCGCGCGAAGAGGGGTTCCGCTACGCCAACATCGGCGACCTGATTTACGGCGCCGCGCTGGAAACGCGGACCGGCCGGGATTGGAAAGACTGGTTGCGGCAGGAAGTGCTGCGGCCGCTGCGACTGGAACAGGTCCATAGCCGCTCATCGCAAGCGCCCACGCATCGGATGGTGTGGAACCATCGTTGGGACGGCAGCGCGTGGATCGCGTATCCGCCCAAACCGGACGAGTTGATGCACGCGGCAGGCGGCTTGCTCGCCTCCACGGACGACATGGCGACCTGGATGCGGGCCAACCTGCGCCGGCATTCTCCGACCGGAACCCCGTCGGCCCGTGGCTTCGAGCGCGCCCAGCGCCCGATAGCCCAGGCGAAGCTATCGGATGGCGAGTTCGTGTGCGACGGATACAGTCTCGGCTGGTACTCGTGCGTCTACAAGGATGAGCGCGTGTTGATGCACCCCGGTAGCTACACCGGCGTGGTGTCGGCCACCGTGCTACTGCCGGCGAGGGACGCCGGTTTTTCCTTGGTGGTGAACAGCGATAGCGCGATCGAGGGGCTGGCACTGGAGCTGATGAAGGCCTTTATCGGCTTATCCACCGACAAGGGCGGCGAAAGCGAGCGCCTGCGCAAGGCGGTGGCGGACTATCCCTCGCGCCTGGCGCGTGTCGTCTCGGCACGACGTGAGAGTGTGCAAAAAGCCCGCGCCGACGGCATCTGGGGCGACTGGGCATGGATGCCGTCGCAGGCCGAGACGCGCCGATATCTGGGGGTGTTCCGCAGCGAGCGTCTGGGCAGCTTGGAGGTGGTGCAGGGCGCGCACGGCTTGGAGGTCCGGCTGGGTGAGATGCGTCTGAATTTGACGCCGGCGAGCCCCGGCTTGTTCGGCGCCGGCAAGTCCCCGCTCGACGCACCCGAGGTTTTCCGCTACGCCGATGACGTCGATTCCTTGCATTGGAACGACGATCGCTTCGTTCGCGTGCGTTAGGCGCCAGTCGGAGCGCGGCGGACAGCCAGAGGGCGATACGCGTCGGGCGACGCCTCGGCCGCCCGGGCACGAGCGTTTGCCGAATTTTTGATATTGCGCCTGAACAATGAGGGCTACCTAGTTCACTGCGGGATCGCCTCATGTCGCTACGACGCACCCTCTGGATTTGCTTACTCCTCGCGGCGGCCTCGCCCAGCAGCGCGCTCGCGCTGACGCCGGCGGCACCGGATACCTCGAAGGCATCGCCCTCGGTGCTGATCGTGCTCAGTTCGGCGGGCCGCGACGGCGGCAAGACCCGGCCGGGCTTCGAGATGGACGAGTTGGCGCAGGCTTGGGGCATCTTCGTGGATAACGGCCTGCAGGTGAAATTGGCGAGCCCGGCTGGCGGCAAGGTCGAAGCCGACGCCTACAACGCGCGCGATGCCGCCAATGCGCGCCTGCTCGCGCATGCGGGCGTCATGGCGCAATTGGAAGCCACGGCGCGTATCGACGAGCTGGATCCGGCGGCCTACGACGCGGTCTACGTGGTGGGCGGAAAGGGCGCGATGTTGGACCTGGCCGAGCATCCGGGGCTGGCGGCCTTGTTGGGGCGCGTCTACGACCGCGGCGGCCTGGTCGCCGCCGTCTGCCATGGCAGCGCCGCCCTGGCCGAAGTGCGCCTGGCCGATGGCCGTCGGCTGATCGAGGGCAGGCGGGTCACCGGCTTCAGCGCCGAAGAGGAAAGCGTGTTCGGCAAGAAGTGGTCCCAGGCGTTTCCGTTCGTACTCGAGGACGGCCTGCGCGCGCGCGGCGCGCGCTGGGTGGAGGCGCCGCTGATGATGCCCATGCTGGCGGTCGACGAGCGTTTGATCACCGGCCAGAACCCGTACTCCACTCATGCCGTCGCCGAGGCGCTGGTCCGTGCCCTGGGCATGACGCCGCAGCCGCGCGTACCGGACCGGGACGAAGCCAGCCTTGCGCTGCTTCAACGCGCCCTTGCGGGCAGCGCCACCGCGGTCACCGAACTCGCCGACGCGCCCGCGCGCTTCCACCCCGAACTGATCGGCATCATCGGCCACTACCAACTGCAGCTTGCCCAGGACGACGCGGCGGTGCGCGCGGCGCTGGTCGCGATGGACTTGGCCGCGCCGTACATGACCGCCCCGGAGCTGAGCCTCAGCCGCGCTGAAGCGTACCGGCGCCTGGGTCGGCGCGACCAGGCGCGCAGCCTGCTGGACCGCGTGCTTGCGACCCACCCGCAGTTGCCTGAAGCTCAGGCCTTGATGCGGCGATTGGACGAGTGAGATGACGCGTTCCGGTCTCAGGGTGTTGGTGGTGGAGGACAGCCTCGCACTGCAGGCGACGCTGGCGACCTTGTTCGAGTCCCACGGCCATCGCGCCGACTTCGCCGCCGATGGTCGTCGCGGCTTGCAACTCGCGCTAGACCAGCCGCCCGACGTCCTGGTGCTGGATTTGGGCCTGCCCGGTTTGGACGGCCTGCGCGTGTGCCGGGAGTTGCGCGCGCGCGGATCGCCACGTGCCGGTGCTGATGTTGACGGCGCGCGATGCGGTCGCCGACAAACTGCAGGGCTTCGATGCCGGCGCCGACGACTATCTGGTCAAGCCCTTCTCGGGCGCCGAGTTGCTCGCACGCTGCGTCGCCCTGTCGCGTCGCCACCGCGTCGGTGAAGCGAACGATCTGAGGATCGGCAGCCTGGTGATCGATCGACGTAGCGGCGCCGTCCGGCGCGGAGACAGGATCTTGGCGCTCAACCAGAGCGCCTTGCACCTATTGCGCGCCCTGGCCGAGGCCTATCCGCGTTCGCTCACGCGTTCGGAGCTGGTGCGCCAGCTGTGGGGCGACGAGTCGCCGCCGTCCGATCCGCTGCGCACGCATCTGTATCTGCTGCGGCGCGAGCTCGACCCGCCGGGCGTGTCGCCGATGCTGCGCAACGTGCATGGCGTCGGCTACCGTCTGGAGACGGACCTGTGAATCCGAACCGCCGCCTGCAGCGGCGCATTCTGCTGGTGCTGGCCAGCGTCACGCTGGCCGTGGCGGCCGTGTTCTCGCTGTATGCCGTGGTTTTCACCTACGAAGTCGAGGACGCGTTCCTGAACGCGCAGGTCGCGGACGAGGCCGCGTTTCAGAAGGCGCGCCGAGCCGAAACCGGCTATTGGGGCCCCACCCGAGACCCGCGCATCCAGCTACATCGCAGCCTCGCCACGCTACCTCCGGAGGTGGCGCAGCTGATGCGTCGCGAACCGCAACGCCTGGAGGCCTCGGGGCGCGACGGCCGCCATTATCACGTCCGAGCCTTACGCGCGGACGGGGAGGTCGCCTGGTTGCTGTACGACGTCAGTCGCGGCCTGGTGGTGAAGCCGATGCGCGATTCCATCCTGTGGCTGCTCGCGTGGACCTCGCTGATCGCCGTCGCGCTGGCCCTGGTCGCGGGTTACCTAGTGTCGCGGCGCATCACCCGGCGCCTATCGCGTCTGGCCGACGAGGTCGACCATCTGGACCCGGCCCGTCTGCCGTCGAGCTGGTCGTCGGCGGACGGCGACGACGAAGTGGGTGCGGTCGCTCAAGGCCTGGAGGACATGACCGCGCGCCTGCGCCAGTTCATCGAGCGCGAACGCGGCTTCACCCGCGACGCCAGCCACGAATTGCGCACGCCGCTGGCCGTTATTCGGGCAGCCGGCGAGCAACTGGACCTGCAGCCCGAGTTGGGCCCGGCGGCGCGCGGCCATGCGCGCCTGATCCGCGAATCCACGATGCATCTGGAGCAAACCGTGGATACCCTGTTGACCCTGGCGCGCGAGGAGCACGCCGATGCCCCGGCGGTCGAGTTGCGCCTGCTGCCGCTGCTGGAACAGATCGTGCTGGAGCAATCCTGCCGCCTCGACGGCAAGCCGGTGCAGCTGCGCTTCGACGTGCCGGACAGCGCGCGGGTACGTGCGCCGGCGGCCGTGCTACGCATCGTCCTGACCAACCTGGTCGGCAACGCCTTCGCCCATACCGATGCCGGCACGATACGCATAGGTGTCGAAGAAGACGCCCTGCTCATCCGCAACCCCGCGCGCGAGGACGCCTTCCCCGTGAGCGAGGAAGGCGTCGCGTTGTTTCGCAAGGGCGACGGCAGCGACGGCTTCGGCCTGGGGCTGACTATCGTGCATCGCCTGTGCGGACGGTTCGGGCTGGGTCTGCGTTTCGAATCCGTGGACAACGAGTTGATCGCGCGCCTGCCTTTGACGCGCGGCGATATGTCGCATGCGGAAGCGTCGACGCCTTGAGGGCCGGCGCTTGCGAGGATGTCCGAACCGCGCGCGTGGATCGCCGCCATGGTCGGGACGGTCGCCTCCAGGCTCATGCCGCTTCCTTCGCGCCACTCCGGATCGAATCAGGGCGACGACCATTTACAATGAATCGGATGTTTCCGAACCCATGAGATGGCGATGACCGAGCGACTGTTCGTATACGGAACGCTGGCCCCGGGCCGCATCAATGCGCACGTTATGGCCGACATTCCGGGGCGATGGGAGCCCGCGAGCGTGGTCGGCACCTTGCTGCAGGAAGGCTGGGGCGCGGCGGCGGGTTTTCCGGGCATCGTGCTGGACGAGGACGGCGCCGAGGTGTCCGGTCTGGTGTTCAGCTCGGATCATTTGGCCGAGCACTGGGCGCGCCTGGACGAGTTCGAAGGCGAGGGCTACCGGCGCGTCCCGACCACGGCGACGCTGGCCGACGGCAGCCGCGTGCAGGCCTACGTCTACAGCTTGAGCGATACGGCCGCGCAGCACGATTGAGCGTCGTCGAGCTCGGCCGCGCCGGTTAGAGCTCTTCCGGCGTCGCTTCGCGCGCGCAGCAGTAGATGGTGACGCCGGTGTCCATGGTCTTGGTGTAGACCAGGTTGCCGTAACGCAGGTGCGTTTCGTCTTTGCAGGTGTAGGTGAACTTGGCCAGCACCAGCTTGTCGTCGCGGCCCAGCTTGCGGGTCTCGTTGAGCTTGTCCAGCGTGCAGCCCGGATAGAGGGTGAGCACGTCGCGCTCGACGATGCCCGGGGTGACGCCGCAGCCGGCCAGCAGGCAGACGGCGAGCAGCAGAAGAATTCGAAGCATGTGTCCCCGGCGGCGTGTGCGGCGCGATGCCTGCGTCGCGCAGGCTTCCTGCAACTGGACTGCGCATCCAACTGCGTGCCGCCAAGGATACAGGCGGCCGGCTTCGCGCTTCGGGTTAGCGCCCGCCTGCGGCACGATCGCCGCGCGGGCGGGTCAGGGCGGGGCGCCGCCCCGGTCGAGATCGAAGAACCGTCGGGCGATCAGCCCGCTTCGTTCGCCTTGCCGTCTTTGTTGAGGGAGTGGACCAGCTGCAGGTGGGCGTCGCCCATGGCATCGGACAGCGAGCGATAGGCCTCGTCTTCGCTGCCGTTCCAGACCATCGAGGCGGCCTGGGCGCGGATCGCGAACGGCGCGCAGCCGGGGTCTCGCCTCGGGCGACCAATGGGTGTACAAATGTACACCTATGGACCCGATCGACTCCCTGCCGCCGCAACGCGCCGCCGTGCTGGCCTTCCTGCGCCGGGAGCTGGCGGCCGGGCGCGCGCCCAGCCTGGCCGAGATCGCCGCCGCCTTCGGTTTCGCCTCGCGCAATGCCGCCCAGAAGCACGTACAGGCCCTGGTCGCCGACGGCCTGCTGGCCCTGGTCCCAGGCCGCAAGCGCGGCTTGCGCCTGCCCGGCGGCGGCGCCGACGTGCTGCCGCTGGCGGTGCTGGGCCGGGTCGCGGCGGGCGCGCCGATCGGGGCCGACATCGGCCTGGATCAACAACTGTGGCTGGACCGTCGCCTGTTCTCGCCGGCGCCGGATTACCTGTTGAAGGTGCAGGGCGATTCGATGATCGACGACGGCATCCTCGACGGCGATCTGGTCGGCGTGCACCGCACCGCCGACGCCCGCGACGGCCAGACCGTGGTCGCGCGCATCGACGGCGAACTGACCATCAAGCGCCTGCAGCGCACGCGCCGGCAGATCCGCCTGCTGCCGCGCAATCCCGCGCATGCGCCGATCGTGGTGGAAGCGGATCAGGACTTCGCCATCGAAGGCGTCTACTGCGGCCTGGTGCGGCTGGGCTGAGATGGGCGGCGTGGTCGCCATCGAAACCCTGCTGGCCGCGCAGACGCTGTGGCACGCCGGGCGCAGCGCCGGCATCGCCGCCGAGGGCGAGCCTACCGGGCATGCGGCGCTGGACGCGCTGTTGCCGCAGCGCGGCTGGCCGCGACGCGCGCTGACCGAGTTGCTGTTGCCCGCCGACGGGGTGGGCGAGTTGTCGTTGTTGATGCCGACCCTGGTGCGCACGACCCGGGCCGGCGGCACGGTGGCGCTGATCGCGCCGCCGTATCTGCCGTATGCGCCGGCCTGGCAGGCCGCGGGCGTGGAACTGGCCGCGTTGCAGATCGTCGATGCCGGTCCGCGCGATGCCCTGTGGGCGTTCGAGCAATGCCTGCGCAGCGGCGCCTGCGCGGCGGTGATCGGCTGGCCGCTGCAGGCCGATACGCAGGCGTTGCGGCGTTTGCAGGTAGCCGCCGACAGCGGCGACTGCCTGGGTTTCGCATTGCGCGATCGCAAGCACGCGGCCAATCCCTCGCCGGCCGCGCTGCGCGTGGAGTACGCGCGCGACGCGCGCGGCCAGGGCGCCTGGCAGGTGCGCAAATGCCGCGGCGGTCCCGCGCCCGCGCAGACCTACGCACCGGGCACGGCGTGAGACGCACGCATGTTGTGGGCCTGCATACTGCTGCCGCAGCTGGCGCTGGACGCCGTCCTCCGGCGTCTGCCTGATCCCGACCCGCCGCTGGCCCTGGTGGCCGGGCCGGCGCAGCTGCGCAGCCTGCATGCGGTCAATACCCGCGCCGCCGAGGCCGGCCTGCGCGCAGGCATGCGCCTGACCGCCGCGCATGCCTTGCTGCCGGATTTCGCGATGGTGGAATACGAGCCGCAGGCCGAGGCGCGCTGGCAGCGTTTCCTGGCCGCCTGGGCCTACCGCCACAGTTCGCTGGTCAGCGCGCAATGGCCGGGCTGCATCGTGCTGGAGGTGCGCGCCAGTTTCCGCTTGCTGGGGCCGTGGCCGCGCATCGAGGCGCGGCTGCGCGAAGAACTTGCCGCGTTGGGCTTCAGCCATCGCATCGCCCTGGCGCCGACCGCGCGCGCGGCGCACGTGCTGGCCGGTCTCAGCGACGGTCTGGCCCTGCCGCATCCCGGCGCGATGACGGACTACCTGGACCGCGTGCCGGTGCGGCGCGCGCGCCTGCCCGAGGGCGACGGCGAGCGCCTGCAGCGTATGGGCGTGCGCGACCTGCGCGCCTTGCGCGCGCTGCCGCGCGACAGCCTGCGCCGCCGCTTCGGTCTGCCGCTGCTGGAGCATCTGGATCGCTTGTACGGGCAGGCCGACGACCCGTTGAGCTACTACGCGCCGCCGGACCATTTCGATGCGCGGGTGGAGTTGGGCTACGAAGTGGAAAGCCACATGGCGCTGCTGTTTCCGCTGCGGCGTCTGCTCGGCGATCTGTGCACCTATCTGTCGATCCGCGACGGCGGCGTGCAGCGCTTCGTGCTGCGCCTGGAGCACGAAGGCGCGCACACCGACGTCGAGGTCGGCCTGCTGGCGTCGGAGCGCGAGCCGGCGATGCTGTTCGAGCTCACCCGCAATCGTCTGGAGCGGGTCCGGATCGCGCAGCCGGTGGTGGCGCTGCGTTTGCTCGCGCGCGAACTGCCGCCGTTCGTGCCGGCCTCGCGCGATCTGTTCGATCTGCGCGCGCAACAGACCCAGCCCTGGCCGCAACTGCGCGAACGCATGCGCGCGCGCCTGGGCGACGAGGCGGTGTATCGGGTGGCGCCGGCCGGCGATCCGCGCCCGGAGCGGGCCTGGCGACGCGTGGACGGCGACGAGACCCGCATCGGCGCGGCGCCCGCGCGTCCGCCTCGCCCGCTGTGGCTGCTGCCGCAGCCCGTGCCGCTGCGCGATCCGCAGCCGCGCATCCTGTCCGGCCCCGAGCGCCTGGAAAGCGGCTGGTGGGACGGCGCCGATGCGCGGCGCGATTACTACGTGCTGGAGACCGGCCAGGGCCAGCGCGCCTGGGCCTATGCGGCGCCGGGCGAGCGCGAGGGTTGGATGCTGCACGGGTGGTTCGCATGAGCTGGGACGATGCGGTGAACGGCGTCGACCGCGATACGCCGGGCGGGCGTCCGCCGCGCGCCTGGGAAGTCGCGCAGCGGCTGCGCCTGCAGGCCGCCAACGACGACACCGACAGCGCCGACGATCTGCCCGCCTACGCCGAGCTGCATTGCCTGTCGGACTTCTCCTTCCTGCGCGGCGCGTCCAGCGCCGAGGACCTGTTCGCGCGCGCGCTGCACTGCGGCTACGAGGCGTTGGCGATCACTGACGAATGCTCGCTGGCCGGGATCGTGCGCGCCTACGAGGCCTCGCGCGCGACCGGCCTGGATCTGGTGGTGGGCAGCGAGTTCACGCTGGAGTGCGGGCTGAAGCTGGTGCTGCTGGTGGAAACCCAGGACGGCTACACCCAACTGTGCCGGCTGATCACCATCGCGCGGCGTGCCGCGCCCAAAGGCGCCTACCGCCTGACCCGGCAGGACCTGCAGCAGGTGCTGGGCGATACCGAGGCGGGCGTGTTCGCGCTGTGGCTGCCGGCGTCGGTGCCGGACGCCGAGCAGGGAGGCTGGCTGCGCGCCCTGCTCGGCGAGCGCGCGTTTCTGGCGGTGGAACTGCGCCGCGAGGACGACGATGTCGCGCGCCTGCAGACCTTGATGGCGCTGGCGGCGCAGCTGCGGCTGGTGGCGCTGGCCAGCGGCGACGTGCACATGGACCTGCGTCGCCAGCGCGTGCTGCAGGACACCATGACCGCGATCCGCCACAACACGCCGCTGGCCGATTGCGGCGCGCAGCTGTTCCGCAACGGCGAGCGCCACCTGCGCACGCGCCGCGCGCTGGGCAACATTTATCCGCCGCAGTTGCTGGCCGCCGCCGTCGGGCTCGCGCGTCGCTGCCGCTTCCGCATGGATCAGGTGCGCTACGACTATCCGGCCGAACTAGTGCCGGACGGGCATACGCCCACCACCTGGCTGCGCGCCCTGACCGAGGCCGGCATGCGCCAGCGCTGGCCGGAAGGCGCGCCGGCGCAGGTCGTCGCGCAGATCGACGGCGAGCTGGAACTGATCGCCAAGCTCAAGTACGAGGCCTTCTTCCTGACCGTGGAGGACATCGTGCGCTACGCTCGCTCGCTCAACATCCTGTGCCAGGGGCGCGGGTCCTCGGCCAATTCGGCGGTGTGCTACGCGCTGGGCATCACCGCGGTGAATCCGGCCGAGAGCCGTTTGCTGATGGCGCGTTTCCTGTCCGAGGAGCGCGGCGAGCCGCCCGACATCGACGTCGACTTCGAGCACGAGCGGCGCGAGGAAGTGCTGCAGTACGTGTACGCCAAATATGGCCGCGAGCGCGCCGCCCTGGCCGCCACCGTGATCCGCTACCGCGGCAAGAGCGCGGTGCGCGACGTGGCCAAGGCCTTCGGCTTGCCGCCGGACCAGATCGCGCTGCTCGCCGAATGCTACGGCTGGGGCAACGGCGAGACGCCGATGGAGCAGCGCCTGGGCGAGGCCGGCTTCGATCCGGACAATCCGCTGATCCGGCGCGTGCTGGCGGTGACCGCGCAACTGCGCGGGCATCCCCGCCATCTCTCGCAGCACGTCGGCGGCTTCGTCATCAGCGATGCGGCCCTGAGCACGGTGGTGCCGGTGGAGAACGCGGCCATGGACGAGCGCACCATCATCCAGTGGGACAAGGACGACCTGGAGACCATGAAGCTGCTCAAGGTCGACTGCCTGGCGCTGGGCATGCTGACCTGCATCCGCAAGGCCGTGGACCTGATCGAACGCCATCGCGGCTATCGCCTGGACATCGCGCATCTGCCGGCCGGCGACGGTCCGACTTACGAACTGATCCAGGCCGCCGACACGGTCGGCGTGTTCCAGATCGAATCGCGCGCGCAGATGAGCATGCTGCCGCGCCTGAAGCCCAAAAACTTCTACGACCTGGTGGTGGAGGTTGCGATCGTGCGGCCCGGTCCGATCCAGGGCGGCATGGTGCATCCCTATCTGCGGCGGCGGCAGGGCAAGGAGAAAGTGGAGTATCCCTCGGCCGGGATCGAGGACATCCTTGGCCCGACCCTGGGCATTCCGCTGTTCCAGGAGCAGGTGATGGAGCTGGTGATCCACGCCGGTTACGAGCCGCACGAGGCGGATCATCTGCGCCGTTCGATGGCGGCCTGGGGCCGCGGCGGCGACATGGAACCGCATCGCGAGCGCATCCGCGAGCTGATGGAGGGCAAGGGGTATTCCTCCGCCTTCATCGAGCAGATCTTCGAGCAGATCAAGGGCTTCGGTTCCTACGGTTTCCCGCAGAGCCATGCGGCCTCGTTCGCCAAGCTGGTCTACATCAGCTGCTGGATGAAGCGACACGAGCCGGCGGCCTTCGTCTGCGCTTTGCTCAACGCGCAGCCGATGGGCTTCTACTCGCCCAGCGAAATCGTGCAGGACGCGCGCCGTGGGCGCGGCGGCCGCATCGGCGTGGAAGTGCGCCCGGTCGACGTGAGCCGCAGCGATTGGGACAACACGCTGGAGGGCGGCGAGCTGCGCATCGGCGAGGACGGTGGCCGCCAAGCGGCGCTGCGCCTGGGCCTGCGCCAGATCGGCGGCCTGTCGAAAACGATGGCGCTTGCGCTGGTGGCCGCGCGCGCGCAGGCGCCGTTCACCGACGTGCGCGACCTGTGCCTGCGCGCCGGCCTGGACGAGAAGGCGCGCCACGCCCTGGCCGAGGCCGGCGCCTTGCAGAGCCTGGCCGGGCATCGCCATGCCGCGCGCTGGGCGGTGGCGGGGATCGAGCGTCAGCGTCCGCTGCTGCCCGACAGCCCGGACGAGGACCTCATCGAATTGCCGGCGCCGACCCAGGGCGAGGACGTGGCCTCCGACTACCGCGCGGTCGGCCTGAGCCTGCGCGCGCATCCGCTGGCTTTGCTGCGCCAGCGCCTGCAGCAGCTGCGGGTGATGGACTCGCAGCAGCTGAGCGCGCAGCGGCACGGGCGCGGCGTGCATGCGGCCGGCATCGTCACCCAGCGCCAACGCCCGGCCACGGCCGGCGGCACCATCTTCGTCACCCTCGAGGACGAGCACGGCTCGGTCAACGTGGTGGTGTGGCAGGACGTGGCGCTGCGGTCGCGCAAGGCCCTGCTGGGCGCGCGTCTGCTGGCGGTGCGCGGGCGCTGGGAGCAGGTCGACGGCGTGCGCCATCTGATCGCGCGCGAGCTGCAGGACCTGAGCCATCTGCTCGGCGAGCTGCAGACCAGCTCGCGCGATTTCCATTGAGGTCGGCCATGAAAGCCCTGTGCGACTACGCCGACGACCTGTTCGCGCCCGACTGCCAGACCCTGGTGGACGACGCCGAAGGCGGGGTGCGCTATTGGCCCGGCTTCGTCGATGCCGCGACCGCGCGGGTCTGGTTCGAGGCGCTGCATGCGCGCGCGGCCTGGACGCATCTGCAGCGCCCCATGTACGACCGCATCGTCGACGTGCCGCGCCTGCTCGCCCACTATGCCACCGACGAGCTGCCCGACGCATTGCCGCTGGCGCGGATGTTGCAGCAGGTGCGCGCCCGGGTGCCGGCGCCGTACAACCGCATCGGCATGAACCTGTACCGCGACGGCCACGACAGCGTGGCCATGCACCACGACAAGCTGCACACCCTGTTGCGCGGCCATCCCATCACCCTGGTCTCGCTGGGCGCGCCGCGGCGCATGCTGATCCGCGCCCAGCGCGGCGCGCGCGAGACGATCGCGGTGGACCTGGCCCCGGGCAGCCTGCTCAGCATGAGCCACGCCTCCCAGCTCAGCCACGAGCACGGCATCCCCAAGACCCGGCGCGCGCAGGGGCCGCGCATCAGCGTGGTGTTCCGCGTGCGGCCGCCGGGCTAGCGCGCCGGGGCGGGCGAAAGCACGGTCGACGCGACTACGCGGTCGCGCGCCCGTGTAGCATCGCGGACGCCGCGCCCTGGTGCGCGTTCCCTCCGCTGCCTCGTATCGCCGTGTCCCGACTGCAATTGCTGGACCTGAGCATCGATCTGCAACGCCAACGCGTGGAGCGCGAGGGCGTGGCCTTGGACGTGTCCGGGCTCAGCTTCCGCCTGTTCGCCTGCCTGCTCTCGCACGGCGACCGCGTGCTGGGTTTCGATCAACTGGCCAGCGAGGTCTGGGCGCCGGCGGTGGTCAGCGAGGAAACCATCACCCAGCGCATCAAGCTGCTGCGCCAGGCCCTGGGCGACGACAGCCGCGCGCCGCGCTACATCCGTTCGGTGCGCGGGCAGGGCTATCAGCTGTGCGCGCCGCCGCGGCTGCTGGCGGAGGCCGAGACCGCGCCGCAGGCGCCGACGCGGCGAACGCGGCGCTGGCTGTGGGCCGGGCTCGCGGCATTGGCATTGATCGGCGTGGGCGCGGCGCTGTGGTGGCGGGCGAACCACGAGCGGCCGCGCTCGCCGTTGCTGGCGCGAGCGGCCTACTACGCCGGCATCGGCCAGGCCGACAACAACGAACGCGCGATCGCGCTGTACCAACAAGCCTTGGCCGCCGATCCGGACGATGCGACGGCGTTGCTGGGGCTGAGCCGTCTGTCCAGCGCGCGCACCTGCCTCTACAACGGCGGCCGCGACGATGCCGAGCGCGGGCTGCGCCTGGCCCGGCAGTTGCTGCGCCGCGATGCCGGCAGCGCGGCGGCCTGGAGCGCCTTGGGCTATGCGCACGATTGCCTGGGCGATATCGGCCAGGCCGTGGCCGGCTACGAGCGCGCCTTGCGCCTGGACCCGGACGACGACCACACCCGCGCCTCGCTGGCCTATCTGTATCAGGAGCAGGGCAAGATCGCCGACGCCCTGCGCGGCAACATGCAACTGCGCGGCGATCCGGCGCGGGTGCGTTTCCGCGACGTCCAGGTCGCGCGCGAACTGGAGCTGCTGGGTTTCGCCGAAGCCGCGCGCCGCCGCCACCAGGCTAATTTCCGCCTGTTCCCCGACAATGTGTTCTCCAATATCGCCTGGCCGCGCAGCCTGTTCGGCGCCGGCCGCTACGACGAAGCGGCCAGCGCCTTGAACGAAGCGCTGACGCGCGGCACGCCGCATCCTGAGCTGTATCTGCTGCAAGGCGAGCTGGCCCTGCAACGCGGCGATCGCGCGGCCGCGCGCCTCGCGTTCGCGCAGGCGCGGCGCCTGCGCCCGCAGGGATCGCTGGGGATCACCGTCGACGGGCTCTACGCCGAACCCGCGCCGAGCCCGCAATGGATCGCGCAGCGCATCGCCGAGCTGCGTCCGAAGTCGGCGCAACCGGCGCCCTGGCCCAGCCTGTACCTGGAGCTGGCCTTGCTGGAACTGGGGCGGCGGCAGCCGGCCGCGGCCGTGGCCGCGCTGGACGAGGCGGTCGGCGCGGGCTATCGCGACCGCGCCTACCTGCAGGCCTCGCCCTTGTTCCGCGCCTTGCACGGCAATCCCGGCTACGCACGCGTGCTGGCGCGCATCGATGCCGACCTCGCGGCCCAGCGCGCGCGGGTGGCGTCGGCCGACTGGAAGCCGGCCGACCTGCCCTGAGTCAGCGCAACGCGGCTAACAGCTCGCGGAAGATCTCGCGCGACTGGGTGTGGCCGTCGCGCTGGTTGTAGGCGCTGCTGGTGATGGTTACCACCAACTGCCGCTCCGGTACCACGAACACATAGTTGCCGCCGTTGCCGGACATGGCCCAGGCGGCGACGTCGCGGCCGCCGACCTGGAAGTGCATGCGCCACCACTGGTAGCCGTACTCGGATTCGTCGTTGGCCTGGGCTTGCACGCTGGTCATGGCGGCGATGTAGGAGGCCGAGATCACCTGCTTGCCCTGCCAGCGGCCTTGGTCGACCACCAGCTGACCGAACTTGGCCAGGTCGCGGGTGCGGTAGCGGGTACCGCCGCCGCCCATGCCGATGCCCTCGGGCGAACGGTTCCACTGGCTGCGCACGATGCCCAGCGGCCGTTCCAGGGCCTGCGCGGCGAACTCGGACAGCGGCTGACCGGTCGCGCGTTCGACCACCGCGCCGACCACGAAGGAACCGGCGGTGCAGTAGGCGAAGGCGCGCCCGTGCGGGCTGTCGGCCGGCTTGCGCATCCACGGCGCGTAGCCCTTCACCGGCAGCGCCAGGGCGAAGTCCAGCCAGCGCTCGGTCACGTACATGCGCTCCTCGTTGCCGCTGGAGAACGGATTCTCGTCGTCGCATTCCCACAGCGAGCTCATGGTCAGCAGATCGGCCAGGGTGGTCGCGCGCAGGCGCGGGTCGACGCGATGGGCGGCGGTGAACTCCGGGAAGCGGTCGTAGACGCGGTCCTGCACGCCCGGCAGCAGGCCGCGATCGATGGCCGCGCCGGCCAGCAGCGCGGTCACGCTCTTGGTCGCCGAGCGCACGTCGTGCAGGGTCTGGGCGTCGGCGCCGTTGAAGTAGCGCTCATACACGGGCTGGCCGCGCTGGACCGCCATCACGCTGGTCAGCTGCTTGAGGCGGCCGTCGCTCAGGCGGGCGTCCAGCGCCTTCAGCGGCACCGGGTCGAACGCGCTCTCGCTGGGGCGCGCGTCGGGCCAGCCGTCGTCGGCGGCGTACGCGGCGGGACTGGCTAGGGCGAGCAACAGCAGCAGGCGGTGCAGGGACATGATCGGCTCTCATCGGCGGAAGGAGCCGCGATCACAGCGGGAAACCGTCTGAAGTGCCTGATCGGCGAGTGAAGAATTATGAAACCGCGCTGCGACGGGCCTTGCGACGCTTGCGCGGCGCCCGTCGACCTCAGTCGGGCGGCGCGTGTCGGCGCGACGACACCGTGTCGGCATCGACCGGTTCGCGGAACGGCAGCAGGTACATGCGCCACAGGCCCGGCTCGTTGGGACCGATCCCGGTCTGGGCGACCGGGCCCTGGCTGTAGGTACCGAACAGGCGGTCCCAGACGATCGCGTTGCAGGCGTAGTTGCTGTTGCTCTGCTCGAACACCAGCGAGTGGTGGCGGCGGTGGTGGTCGGCGCTGGTGATCAGCC
Organism: Lysobacter sp. Root604; assembly: GCF_001427505.1. NCBI lineage: Bacteria > Pseudomonadati > Pseudomonadota > Gammaproteobacteria > Lysobacterales > Lysobacteraceae > Lysobacter > Lysobacter sp. Root604. The sequence continues at coordinate 1,056,782 of NZ_LMGS01000009.1, forward strand.
AGGACAGGCCCGGCGTGTGCATGCGCAGGTTGGCGTGCGCCAGCACCGCGTTGACCATCAGCACGATGCCCGCGGCCTCCACCGCCCGTTCCGGTGCGCCGGTGGCGGCGGCCAGCAGCACCAGCGGCAGGATCAGGAACACCACCTCGAAGGGATGGTTGGTGCCGACATTGAGCGCGTGCAGGTTGTGGAAGCCGTGGTGGAAGCCGTGCCCGCTCAGGCGCCACAGCAGCGGCCAGCGGTGGATGGCGCGGTGAATCCAGTAATAGATCAGGTCGGAGGCGAAGAACAGCAGCGCCGCCTGCAGCGGCAGGGGCCAGGTCTCGGGCCACAGTGCGGCGCCGATGCCGGCGCGCAATCCGCTCAGCGCCGGCCCCAGCACCGCTTCGTAGGCGCCCAGCAGCAGCACCGACAGCGCCAACGCGAGCGCGTACACCCCGATCAGGCGCAGGCGCGTGCCCAGGCTTTGTCGCCACTCGGGCATCGCCGGCATCCAGGCCTCCAAGGCGCTGGCCGCCAACAGCGCTGCGATCAGCACGATCAGGCTCGCCGCCCCGCTGGGCAGCAGGCTCCACCACAGCAGCAAGGCGCCGGCCAGGATCGCCGGCTGCGCGCCGCGTTCGACCCAGGCGGTCAGGCGCGGTTGGGGAGCGGAGCTGGACGGCGGCATGCGGGACTCCTGTCGGCATCGGTGACGTCTGCGCTGTTTATAGGCCCCGCGGCCCGCGCGGTCTTGTGCCGGAAGGCCCTGATCCCACCCGCGGCGATGGCTGGGATGGTCGCCGAACGCCAGGTTCGGCTTCGCCTAAACTGCGGCCATGTGCCGCTTCATCACCGCCACCCTGCCCACCGACGCCGACCACGCCGCCTTGGCGGCGATCGCGCAACGGCATGGGCGCCGTCTGCTGCCGATATCCAATCCCAGCATCGACCGCCAGATCGGTCCCGGCCTGCGTCATTACCTGACCACGCCCGGGCATTGCGACTGCGACGTGCCGATCGGCCGGCGCCTGCGCGAGCGCGCCAAGGATATGGACGAGGCGATCCAGCGCCTGCGCCGCAAAGGTTGGAGCGAGGCCAAGATCGAGCGCGCGCTCGCCCAGCAACAGGACAAGCGTGCGCAGCGCGTCGTCGAATCCACGGCGCCGTGGCTGGCCTTCATCCGCGACATGCTGACCCAGACCAAGAACACGCAGATGGGACTGCTGATGCATCACTACAGCGGCGCCCTCGACGCCGACATCGTGCTGTCCGCGCGCGAAAGCCTGCCCTTGCCGATGTTGAGCGAGGAGCTGCTGGAAGGTCTGCGCGAAGACGTGCTCTACGAATTTCGGCGCTGAGCCGTTCGCGCGGCCGCGAAGGCCCTACACTCGCGCCTGATCCCCGCCACGCTCGCTCGCAATGACCTCTACCGGTTTCTTGTCCGTCTTCGCTCCGTCCTTCGCCCTGGGCGGTCCCGTGCTGCTGGGTTTGTGGGGCGTCTTGCGCAGTCGCGGACAAGCGCGCGCGGCCTCGCCGTCGCCGGCCTGGGACTGGAAGCTGATCCTGGCCTCGATGCTGCTGTACGCCTTGAGCTTCAGCCTGATCTTCTTCGTGCAGGAACTGTTCCTGGTCCTGCCCAAGGCGTTCACGCCGGGCTTGCGGCCGACCCTGTTCCACAACAATCACAACTGGGACGGCGACAACCCGCTGGCCAAGCTGTTCCAGGGTACGGGCGCGCTGGCGACCCTGATCCTGGCCGCGCTCTGCGCCTACTGGCTCAAGCGCTGCCCGCCGCGTTCGGCGCTGTGGCGGATGTTCGCGCTGTGGATGGTCTTCCACGGCTGCTATCAGGCCCTGCCGCAGTTCGTGGTCGGCGCGATCTTTCCCGGCAACGACGTCGGCATGGCGATGGAGTACCTGCAGTGGAGCGCGGCGACCAAGACCGTCGCCGCCTTGCTGGCGATGGCTTTGATCGTGTGGATCGCGGTGCGCCTGCTGCGCCCGCTGCTCAGCCTGGCCGCGCAAGCCGATGAGGTCGCCACGCCGGGCCGGCGCGCGGGCTTCGTGTTTCGCGTCGCGACCCTGCCGGGCTTGCTGGCCTTGCCCTTGATCATCGCGATGCGGGTGCCGGGCAGCCTGGACCAGGTTGCGATCGTGCCGGTGGCCGAGTACGTGATCGGCCTGTGGTGGATGCAGGCCGCGGCCTGGTTCGCGATTCCCGCGCGCGCCGGCGAAACCACGCCGGTGCGTTCGATCGCGGTGCCGTTGCTGGCCTTGATCGCCTTGACGCTGATCTTCCATCTGATCCTGCGTCCGGGCATCGCGTTCTACTGAGTGGGGGACGGCGGAGCCTGCGGGTCCGCCGTCCTTAGCCCTCAGGCCTCGACCTCCAGCGTCCATTGCAGCGCCGGCAACGCGCTCAGGAACGCCGCCGCGTCGAAGGTCTGACCCGGTGCGACCACACCCACCGCGTGCGCGCGACCGTCGAGGATCCGTACCAAGGCCTCGACGATCAACGGCGCGCTGACCGCATAGATGTCGCGCCCTTGCGCGAACGCACGATGGCTGCGGCCTTGGCGATGCACGCGCACATCGACCGCATAGCGCTGCGCCGAATGTCCGCTCGCATCCGCGGCGGTCGGCGGCGGCGTGTGCGGATCGCGCACGTCCTGGATCGCGGTCAGGTTCATGTACGAATCCACCCGCGTACTGCGCACATGGCGCGACAGGGTGGCGATCTCCGAGAACGGCAACGCGACGGTGGACTGGACGCCGAAAGGCGCCGGGAAGGTCCAGTCGCGCGTCGCCGGCGGCTGCGCCAGCGGCGACAGTTCGCCATCGGCGATCACCAGCCGCGCGCGCTGATTGCGCTGGCCGGTGATGCGCGTGCCCGCGGTCGGGTGCCAGCTGTCCAGCGCGACCGCTATTTCGATCGCGTCCGCATCGGGCCAATCGTCCAGCGCGGCGGTGGCCAGCAGATCGGCCAGGCCGCCGAAGAAGGCCATCGCCGGTATCGCGACGATGCCGGCGGCGCGGGCGCGCTCGTCGTGGTGTTCGACCAAGTCGAGCACGGCGCCTTGCTCGGCGCACAGGTCCAGATACGGCACTCGCGCACGCAGCGCCGCCTCCAGCACCGGCGCCGCGGTGTCCAGAAAGGGGCCGGCGCAGTTGATCACCGCGGCGGCGCCTTCCAACAGTCGATCCAGCTCGGCTGGCGCCTCGATGGACGCCTGACGGCATTGCAGGTCCGGATGGGCCTGGGCGAGCGCCGCCAACTTGGCGGCGTCGCGTCCGCCCAGGCGCGGCACCAGGCCGCGCCGGAGCAGTTCGGCGATCACGAAGCGGCCGGTGTGGCCGTAAGCACCGTAGACAGCGATGGTGTGCATCAGTTGAAACTCCGTGACCTGGCGTGAGAGAGCGGATGCGCGCTGCAGCGATTCATGCCGTGGCGGCCTGCGCGCGCACCGGCTCGACCGAATGCGCCTGCCAATGCGCGCGCAGTTCGCGGTTGAAGTCCTGCCAACGCTCCTCGGGGAAGAAGATGCGCGCGCCCTCGAACTCCACCCGCCGCACCGTGCCGGGGATGGTCTGCTGCAACCAGAACGACCACTGCAGCGGGAAATAGACGTCGTCGGTGCCCCAGGCGATCAGGGTCGGCGCCTGCAAGCGGCGCAGGCCGTCCTCGATCGCCAGGGTGTGGTGGCAGTCGAAGGCGTTGACGAAGCGTTCCAGCTCGCCCAGGCGCGCCGGTTCCAGCAACGGCCGCAGATAGGTGTCGATGGTGGCGTCGCTGACCTGTTCCGGGCGCTCGTACGCCGGCGCCAACGCGCTGCGGAACACCGATTTGTCGGCCAGCATGGCCTGCAGGGTGTCGCCCAGCCCGCCCGCGGCGACCATCGCCACGAAAGGCTTGAACGCCTCCGGCGGCCAGTTGTCGTGGGCATCGCAGTTGCTCAGCGCCAGGCTGCGAATGCGCTGCGGGTAGAGCGCGGCGAAGATCTGGCAGATGCCGCCGCCGCTGTCGTTGCCGACCAGGTCGACGCGGTCGATGCCCAGCGCATCGAGGAACTGCGCCAGCATGTGGGCGTTGGCGGTAACCGACGCGTCCTGTCCCGTACCGGCCTCGGTGTAGCCGTGGCCGAGCAAGTCCGGCGCGATGCAGCGCCGGCTATCGCCGAGCTCGGCGAGCTGATGTCGCCACAGGTAGCCGTTGAGCAGCACGCCGTGCACGAACAGCGCCACCGGGCCTTGGCCCTGTTCGACGTAGCTGATCCGGCCCGAGGCGGTGTCGACCGTGCGGCGGTCGGCGAAATAGCGCTGACCGCCGCTCATGGCCGCAGCTCCGCTTCGCGCAGCTTGTGCGCGCATTCTTCGCAGCACACTTCGACGGCACGGCCGCCGATCGTGACCTGGATCGCGTGTTCGTCCAGCTCGCTGTCGCAAGCGGCGCAGGTGTTCTCGTTCATGGGGTTCTCCGATAGGGGCCCGGTTCGGGCACGCTCAGGAGACCATCGCGGCGGCGGCGTCGCTGTCGGATTCTTTAGCTGTTTGCGCGGCGCGCCCTTAGGCGCTCTTGGCCAGCGCCGAACGCTGGAACGCCGAGGGCGTGCGGCCGTAGGCCTGCTTGAACGCGGCGGTGAAGTGACTGTGGCTGGAGAAACCGAGGTCCAGAGCCAGCGCCGACATATCCTGGCTGTGCGGGATCCGATCCAGCGCGCGCGCCAGGCGCAGGCGCAGGTGATAGCGGTACAGCGGCAGGCCTTCGACCTGCTGGAAGGCCTGAGTCAGATAGACCGCCGACCCACCGATCTCGGCCGCGATTTCTTCCAGCGTCCAGCGCCGGGTCAGGTCGGCGGCCAGCAGCACCTTGACCCGATCCACCAAACGGCGCCGCGCATGCGTCGCCGCGGTGATGTGGGTGGTGCGCGGCCCCAGGCTGCGGCAGACCAGGGTCAGGGCCAGGCTCTCGGCTTCCAGCGTTTCGATGCGGCCCAGCTGCAGGTTATGCCGGAGCAGGGCGACCAGCGCCTGCGCGCGTGCATCGATGCGCAGCGATTGCAGACGGAAACCGAGCTGGTCGCGCTTTTGCAGCAGTTCGGCCGGCGCCAGTTCGCGCAGCAGCGGTTCGGACAGGGCGATCACCAGGCTGGCGTCGCCGCCGGTGACGGGGTGGCTGACCTGGTAGCCCTCGCCGGCGTTGAACAACAGGGCGTGGTTGGCGTCGGCTACCGACTGGTCCTGGCCGACGTGGCGCAGGTACAGGCCGCGATAGGGAAACACCAGATGGGTCGAGGAGGCGCACTCTTCCTGGCTGCGGTGGCGGCACTGGCCGCCGCACAGCACATCGCGCACCGCCAGGGTGCCGCTGTCGAACAATCGGGCGACTGCGAAATCCGACATCGCGTTGCTGCGGCCAGGTTCGGGCTTTCATGCCGATGATAGACAGGGCAGGCCGCGCCGGCCATGACCTGCGAGGTCATGGCGCGTCGGCGCCCGCGCGCATCTAGTCCTCGGCCAGGAACCGCGCCGGCATGCGCTCGTAGTAGGGGAACAGGGTGAAGTAGGGCCGCGCCTCGTTCAGCACGCGCGCGTAGGAGGGGCGCTGCAGCAGGCGTTCGAAGTAGGCGCCGAGCTGCGGATAGGCCTCGCCGAACGGGCTCACGATGCCGGCATAGAACAAGGCCGGCGCGGCCGCGCAGTCGGCCAGGCCGAAGCTGTCGCCGGCGGCCCAGACCCTGCCGGCCATGCGGCGTTCGACCATGCCGTAGGCGATGGCGAGACTGGCGTGGGCGTCGGCTACGCCGCACGGGTCGCGTTCGCCGTCGCCGCGCAGCCGATCCAGCACGATCTTCTGCATCGGCACGCTCACGTACAGATCGAAGAATCGGTCCCACAGGCGCGCGTCCAGGTTGGCGGCTGGATCGACGGGCAACAACGGTTGCGGCCCCGGGTAATGCCGGTCCAGGTACTCGATGATGATGCTGGTCTCGGGTACCGTCGCGTCGCGCGCTTCGTCGCGCAGCACCGGCATCTTGCCGACCGGCCACAGGTCGAGGAAGCGGGCGTGCTCGTCTGCGGCCGCGCGTTCGATCAAACGCGGCTCGAACGCGGTGCCGTTCTCGTACAGCGCGATCAGGACCTTGTGGCAGAACGAGGCCAGGGGATGCTGGTACAGCACGAGCGCCATCGCGGCTTCCTCGATCGGGGGCGGTCTTCAGGTTAGCCCCATGGCGGCCGCGACGCAGCCGTGCCCAAAGTCAGGGCGGCTCAGCCGGCCAGGGCCGCGTCTTCGACGCGCGCGTGCGGAGCCGCCGCGGTCGGCGCGCGCGCGACCTGGGTTTCCAGCACCGCCATCAGGGCTTCGCGCAGGGCCTGGGCGCGGTCGAGGTCGATGCAGTGCTCGTCGCCCATGCAATAGAAGCGGATCTGTCCGTGCAGGGAATACACCATCAGGCCCAGCGCGCGCACCGAATGCGAGTGCACGTAGAGGCGGAAGTCCTCGAGGCGGAACGGTGCGTGGTCTTCGACCAGATCGAGTTGGCCCAGGTTGGACAGGGTGATGCGGTTCCAACTGCCCTTCAGACCCAGCGCGTTGCCGAAGCGGATCAGCGCGTTCAAGCGCGCCGGCGCGGGCGGCCGGATCAGCTCGCAGAAGTGGTAGCGGCTGGGAATCTCACGGCTCTCGCGTTCGATCTGCGCCTGCATCGAGCGATGCGCGTCGCGCGCGCGCTCCCAGAAGCCGGTGCCGTTGTCCTGGCCGGTGCGGAACTTCAGGCCGCCGCCGCCGTAGAACAGGCGATCGTCGGCCAGCGCCGGCACGCGCCCGCGCCGGCCGTCCATGGGGCTTTCGATCCAGGCCGGCACCTGTTCGCGGCCCAGGGAGGTGAGCAAGGCCTCATCCAGGGCAACCAGCAGGGCGGCGTGCACCGACACGTCCTCGCGCTTGCAACGCTGGCGCAGCGCGCTGGACAGCACCGCGCCCGCACTCCATTCCAGGTGGTGCTCACGATTGCGCGGCGCCGCCATCGGCGGCAGCAGCCGCAGGGCCAGGCCGATCAGGCCGGCGACGCAGCGCCGCCGTCGCGGATGCTCGGGCCTGTAGTCGCCGACGATATCGGCGGCGGTGAGCGGCGGGTATGGCAGCAGCGGGGCGTCGTCGTGCAAGGCGCGCAAGGTCTCTCTGGCCACGATCAGCAGGCTCATGCCGTCGCAGATGCGGTGCGAGGCCGCGAACAGCAGTTCGCTGCGACCGGCGCCGCGCAGCCAGACCAGGCGCAGCTGCGGCTGGCCCTCGGCGAACGGCGTCTGCAGTTCGAGGTCGATCTCGCGGCGGGCGTCGCCGCCGCCGCGCAGCGCCAGCGCGCGCAGCGGGATCGGGCCCGCACCGTCGTCGACGTAGCGCACCGCCGCGCCTTGCGTGCGCAGGGTCGCGCGCAAGGCCGGGTGCTTGGCCTGCACGCGCGCGATCGCCTTGCGCAGGTCGGTCTCGTCGATCTCGCCCTCGATCCTCAGCGCGTAGACGATGCAGCCGTCGATCAACTGCTCGATCGTGGACAGCGGGCGGCTCACCCGGCGTCTCCCGGTGCGGATGCGGGCTTGGCGTGCTCCGCCGGATGCGCATCGCGGCTGGCGCGGGTGCAATAGGCGTGGATGCGCGGATGCAGACGTTCGAAAGTGCCCAACCGCCCGCGTCGGCCGTCCAGGTAACCGCAGGCGATGGCGGTGAGCTTGCGCAGCTTGTCCGGCTCGAACAGGGCCACGCACAGGCCCTGGTGCAGGGCCAGCGCGCCGCTCAGCCAATGCAGGCCCCAATGCGCCTTGTACAGGCGCAGGCAGTGCACCGCATTGCGCGCGCCGTAGTAGCGGCGCCAGGCGACGTGGTGGGTGGTGTAGAGCTTGCCGTGGCGGCGGATATGGCCGGTGGTCTGCTGCATGGTCACATCGGCGTTCACGTACACCGGCACGCCCTGGCTGGATGCGCGCAGGCCGTACTCGATATCGATGTACTCGATGAAGTAGTCCTCGCGGAAGGCGCCGAGCTTGCGATAGGCCGCCGCCGAGATCGCCGAGCCCGACGAGATCACGAACAGGGTCGGGAACAGGCCGTGCTCGCGTTCGGTCATGCGCACCGGCCTGGGGAAGCGCCGGCCGGGCGGAAAGGTCGGCATGCACTTGCGCAGGTTGATCTCGTACACGCGCGGCCCAAGCACGAAACTGTCGCCGCCGACCTCGGCGCTGGCCCGCATCATCGCGGTGAAGAACGAGGCCTCGATCTTGGAATCCTGATCGAGCAGGAAGATCACCTCGCAGCCGCGCGCCAGCAGCACCTCGGCGCCACGGTTGTAGGCCCCCGCCAGGCCGCCGCGATTGCGGTTGACCAGGACATCGATGCGTTCCCGATGCAGGGCCGCGTGCAGGGCCGCGTCGGGTTCGGGCGTATTGTCCACCGCGACCAGATCCGCGCAGATCTCGCGCGCGTGGCGCAGGTTGTCGACGAACTCCGCGTCGGGCTGGTAGAGCACGAAGATCAGGCCATAGCGGTTCATGCGGCGCGCACCGGTTCGGCGGAGGCGGGGGCGGGCTCGGCGCGGGGCTGCGTTTGCGGCGCGGTCAGCGCCAGCAGCAGGGCCGTCGCGCGTTCGCGGATCTCCAGCGCCTGCGCGCGCGGCAGCGACTCCTGATCGGAGGACAGCGCGAAGTCGTAGCGGCCGGCGTAGCGCGAGATCACCAGCTGATGCGCGGGCGTCGCGCCGACCACGCCGGAGATGGCGCGCACCGCGCGCAAGTGGAAGCCGCGGTAGTCCTGCGCCAGCGACAGGCGGCCGAGGTTGCTGAGGGTGAGCTGGCGGCCCGCGCGGCGCGAGCGGCCGTACACGGCCATGCGCTCGAATACCCCGTGCAGGCGTTCCAGGCCGAGGAAGTTGCGATAGACCTTGGCCGGCAGCACTTCGATCTTGCGCTGCAGGTCGGCCTGCAGGGCGCGCGCGCGCGTCCAGAATTCCTCCGGCGCGGCGGTGCCGGCGCCGGTCTTGCCGGGGCGCAGCTCGACCGTGGGCGCGATGCCGAACAGATCGTCGTCGCCTATGTTCGGCAGCAGGCTGCGCATGTCCACCGGGGCGACGAAGCGCTGGATGCGCCGCGCGCCGCAGACCGCGCGGAAGGCCAGCACGAAGGCCAGGCTGATGGCGACATAGGCGCTCACGCGCTGCGCGCGGCATTGCTCGGACAGGCGCCGGCTGGCGGCTTCGTCCAGCATCCACAGCTCGCGGTAGATCGCACCGTAGCGTTGCGCCGGGCGATCGCGTACCAACAGGCGCAAGGCCAGCGCCAGGGCGGCCGCGCGCCAGCGGATGCTGCGCTGCAGGCCGCGATCGGCGCGCACCGTGGCGGGCAACAGATCGGCGAAACCGGGCAGCGCGTCGCGGGTCTCGACCGCGCGCTCCTGTCCGTCGCAATCGCGCAGGAGTTCGCCCAGCAGGTGGGTCAGCGCACGACCGTCGCAGATCGCGTGATGGCAGATCAGCACCAGCTCGCTGCGGTGCTCGCCGCGCAACCACAACAGGCGCGCCAGCGGCTCGCGCCTGCCGTCGAAGCAGCGTTGCAGCTCGCGGTCCGACCAGGTCACCCAGTCCTCGTCGCTGCGGCGATCGATGATGCGCAGCGGGATCTGCGGCGGCGTGCGCCGCAGCTCGAACCAAGGCCGGCCCTCGCGTTCCACGATCAGGCAGCGCAGCAGGGGATGCCGCGCCTGCGCGTGGCCGAGCGCGCGCAGCAGCGCGGCCGGCTCGATCCGGCCTTCGATGCAGGCGGTGACGACGACGTTGCCCGGCAGGGTGCCGTCGCCGTACAGGGCGCGTTCGAACAAGCTCAGCGGGCGGCCCGGCGACGCGTTCATGCCACGCTCCGCAGGTGCCGCCGCTGGGGCAGTACCGGATCGGCGATCGGCTCGACCAGGCCCCAGGCGCGCAGCTGCGCCAGCGCATTGCCGATGCCGTCTTCGGCGCGCACCGTGTCGCCCAGCCGCGCGGCCGCCTGCCGCATCGTTGGCGTCTGGGTGGCGGCGATGGCGGCGGCCAGTCGCGCCGCATCCAGGCCTTTGCGCTGCACCGCCGGCGGCGCGACGCCGCGCGCGTGCAGGCAGCGCGCCCAGAACGGCTGGTCGCCGTAGAAGGGCACGACCACCGAGGGAATGCCGGCGCGCACCGCCGCCGCGGTGGTGCCGGCGCCGCCGTGGTGCACGGCCGCGCACATGTGCGGGAACAAGGCGTCGTGCGGGGCATGGCGCAGGAAATAGCAGCGCCCGTCGCGCGCGCCGTCGGCGCCGTCCAGGCCGCCCCAGCCGGTCGCGAGCACGGCGCGCAATCCGCTGCGCTCGACCGCGTCCAGCACGGTGCGGGTGAACGCGACCGCGTCGGCGTTGACCATGCTGCCGAAGCCGACGTAGATCGGCTTGTCGCCGGCGTCGAGGAAGGCTTGCAAGGCGTCGTCGGGCCGCCAGGCGGTGTTCTGCGCGAACCAATAGCCGGTGACCTGCGAGCTCTCGGGCCAGTCCGCCGGGCGCGGCAGCAGACTGGGGCTGTAGCCGTTAAGGGTTTTCTCGCGCTGGGCGTTGCGGCCCAGATGCGGGCCGTACCAGGGGTAGCGCGGCAGGCCCAGTTGCGGCCGCACGATGTCGTTGATCGCCGGCTTCATCACGTACCAGACCAGCAGGTGGATCAGGCGGTACAGCCCGAGACTGAGCGCGCCGGGCAGGCGGCCGCGGCCGCCTGCCATCACCATCGGCGGCAGCAGGCGCGACGGCGTCAGTGGCTGCAGGCGCGCGACCGCGAACGGCAGGCCGCGCGCTTCGGACATCGCCTTGGCCAACTGGATGGCATTGCTGACGCCGATCAACAGGCCGGCGCCTTCGCTGGCCGCCAGGCCTTCGGCGGTCCAGTGGCGGGCCCAATGCGCATAGCGCTCGCGGAAGGTGCGCGCCATCGCGTACAGGTTGAGTCCGCGGTCGGCGATGCTGCGGTCGGCGGCCAACATGGCCTCGAAGTCGGCGGTCAGCGGGTAGTAATCCAGGCCCGCTTCGCCCACCAGCGGGGCGAAGTTGGCGCTGGTGACGATGCGCACGGGATAGCCGGCGCGCTGCAATCCCTGGCCCAGGGCGACGCAGGGCAGCACGTCGCCTAGCGTGCCGATGGTGAAGATCGCGATCGGTCGGATGGCGCTCATGGTCGGCTCAGGCATGCGCCACCGTGCGCGGTTGCAGGCCGTCGTCGCCTGCGTTCGCGCAGGCCGCGCTGCGCGGTTGCAGCCGCTCCAGGTGTCGGCTCAGGACATGGCCGATGCGCGCGGCGGGCAGGGTGTCGAGCACGCTCTCGTGGTGGCAGTCCAAGGCGTGCAGTTCGAAGCGGCCGCCGATATAGGGCCGCCAGGTCTCGGGATCGTGTTCGATCAGCGCGGAGGGGTCGCTCAGGCGCTGGGTGGCGTGGAAGTAGACCAGGTCCAGGTCCAGGCGACGCGGCGCATGCCGGCGCGCCAGCGCCAAGTTGTTGCGCATCACCGCGAAGGCATGCTCGACGAAGCGCGGATGATCGCGCGCGATCTCGCGCAGCAGCGGCATAGAACGGGCGTTGTAGGCGAGCAGGGCCGGCGCCAGTTCGTCCAGCGTGCGCGGCGCCGGCCCGGGCCCGGGCGCGATGCCCAGGAAGTCCAGCGCCGCGCGCACTTCGTCGCCGGGCTCGCGCGCCTGCCCGGGCGCGCCGGCGGTGAACAGATAACTGTCGATCATCGCCAGCAGTTCCACGCGCTCGCTCTGTTCGCTCATCTGCGCGGCGATGGCGTGGCCGATCAGGCCGCCCAGCGAGCGGCCGAGCAGGCGATACGGTCCCTCGGGTTGGATGCGGCGGATCTGGGCGAGGTAGTCGGCGGCGATCTCGTCGATGCTGTCCGGCAGGCGATCCATGCCGCGCAAGCCGCGCGCCTGCAGGCCGTACACCGGCATCGCCGGGTCCAGATGCCGCAGCAGGCCGGAGTAGCCCAGGCTGAGGCCGGCGATGGGATGGATGCAGAACAGCGGGCGCGGGGCCGCGCTGGGCGTGGTCGCGCGGCGCAGCGACAGCACCACGCCCAGTGGGTCGCCGTGCTCGTGGTCGGTGTGTTCCAGCAGCGCGGCCAGGCCGGCGATGGTCGAGGCTTCGAACAAACTGGCGACAGGCAGACGCTTGCCGAAGCGCTCGGGCAGGCGCGCGATCAGTTGCGCGGCGATCAGCGAGTCGCCGCCGAGTTCGAAGAAGTTGTCGTGGACGCCGACGCGCGTCAGCCCCAGCAGCTCCTTCCAGATCGCCGCGAGCTTGCGCTCCACCGGCGTGCGCGGCGCCACGAAGCCGTTGCGTTCGCCGCGTTCCGGCGCGGGCAGGGCCTTGCGGTCGAGTTTGCCGCTGGGCGTCAGCGGCAGCGCCGGCAGGCTCACCAGCGCGCTGGGAATCATGTAGTCGGGCAGTCGCTCGGCCAGATGCCGGCGCAGCGCGTCGATGCGGATGGTCTCGCCCGCGGCCGGCACCAGATACGCGGTCAGACGCAGGCCGCCTTCGCTGCCGGCGGGCTCGGCGATCACCGCGGCCTCGCCGACCGTGGCATGCCGCATCAGCTGGCTTTCGATTTCGCCCGGCTCGACCCGGATCCCGCGAATCTTGACCTGCTGATCGCTGCGGCCCAGGTACTCCAGCACGCCGTCCTCGCGCCAGCGCACGCGGTCGCCGCTGCGGTACATGCGCCCGCCGTCGGGGTCGAAAGGGTCGGGCAGGAATCGCTGAGCGGTCAACTCGGGCCGATTGAGGTAACCCAGGGCGACGCCGGCGCCGCCGATGTACAGCTCGCCCGGACAACCGCTGGGCGCCAGTCCGCCGCTGTCGTCGAGCACGTACACGCGGGTGTTGCGGATCGGGCGGCCGATCGGCGGCGCGGCCAGGTCGGCGGCCGACAATTCGATCGCGGTGGAGTAGACGCTGGTCTCGGTCGGACCGTAGAGATTGCTGACCCGATCCGCCAACGCCGCCAACCGCTGCGCCAGTTCGGCCGACAGCGCTTCGCCGGCGGCCAGCGCATGCACGCCGCTCAGATCGGTGTCGCCGCTGGACAGCAGCATGCGCCACAGCGAGGGCGTGGCCTGCATATAGCCGATGCCGTGCTCGCGGATCAGGCCGGCCAGGCGCGCGGGATCGCGCACGATGTCGGCGCCGGCGATCACGGTGCGCGCGCCCACGATCAGGGGCAGGAACAGTTCCAGCGCGGCGACGTCGAAGATCACGGTGCTGACCGCGAGGAAGCGATCGGCGGCCAAGGGCGCGAGGCGGCGGCGCATGGCCTCCAGCAGATTGCTCAGATTGGCGTGACTGACCTCCACGCCCTTGGGCAGGCCGGTGGAGCCGGAGGTGTAGAGCACGTAGGCGCGCGACCGCAGCGTGGACAGGTCGAACGCACGTGGTGTCGCGAGCGACGGCGCGAGTTCGGCCGGCGCCAACGTCGCCAGCGGCGTGGACAGCCGCGCCAGCCGCGGCGCCAGTTCCGCCGAGGTCAGCAACAACACCGGCCGCGCATCGTCCAGCATGTTCGCCAGACGTTCCTCCGGCGCTTCCGGGTCCAGCGGCAGATAGGCCGCGCCGGCGAAGCCGATCGCGAGCATCGCCACCAACAGGTTCTCGTCGCGCGGCAGCGCCATCGCCACGATCTGGCCGGGCGCGACGCCGCGCTCGATCAGGCGGTTGGCCTCGTGCAGGCTACGCACGTGCAGTTCGCGATAGCTCAGGCGCCGCTCGCCGTGGCATACGGCCACCGCCTCCGGGCTGCGCCAGGCCTGCTCGGCGAACAGGGCCGGCAGGGTCGCGGTGGGCAAGGGCGCGGCGGTGTCGTTCCAGTGCCGCAGCAGACGCTCGCGTTCTTCCTCGCCGATGACATCGATCGCGCACAACGCGGCGGCGGGATCGCTCAGGGCGGCGTCGATCAGGCGCTGCAGGCGACGGCGGTGTTGGTCCAGTTCGGCGTCGCCGTACAGCGAGGGATTGGCGTCGAAGTCGAAGCGCAAGCCGCCATCGTCGCCGCGGTCGTAGACGAAGACGGTGAGGTCCTCGGCCGAGCCGTTGGAAAGATTGCGCGGCACGCCGGTGGCGCCACCGAAATCCAGCGCGTAGTCGAAGGGTTCGATGTTCACGCCCAGCCAGGCCACGCGCTGGCCCTGGCCGATCAGGCCCAGCTCGCGGCGCAGGTCTTCGTAGCGATAGCGCTGATGGCGCAGCGCCTGCGCGACCACGCGCGCGACCTGCGCGATCAGCTCGCCTATGCTCTGTTGCGGCCGCATGCGCAGGCGCAGCAGCACCGCATTGGCGAGCATGCCCGGGGTATGCCGCAGCTGATGGTTGACCCGGCCGCTGACCGGCATGCCCAGCACCAGATCGGCGGCGCCGGTGGCGCGAAAGTAGTAGGCGGCGATCAGGGCGATCAACACCTGCGGCAGGCTTGCCGCGTGTTGTTTGCCGAGCGCGCGCAAACGCCGGGTGCGCTCGCTGTCGAGGTAGCCGGTGCTGCGCCGCAGGCCGCCGTCGCCGCGCACCTGCCGTCGCGACAGCGTCACCGGTTCCGGTAGATCGGCCAACTGCTCGTGCCAGTACTCGCGGTCTCGGCGGCAACGGTCGGATGCGCGGTAGCTCTCCTCCGATTCCAGCAGCGAGGCCAGCGAATGGAAGCCGCTGGCGTCCGGTTCGCGATTGAGCGCATAGGCGGAGTAGACCTCGGCCACGCGGCGCGCGATCAGGCCGCCCGCGTAGCCGTCCAGCACGATGTGGTGCGCGCGGTGGTACCAGACGTGGCGGTCGTGGGCGATCTTGAACAAGGCGCACACCCACAAGGGACGATCGTCCACCTCGGTTTGCGTGCTCAGCTCGTGCGCCATCCAGGCCTCGGCCGCCGCGGTCGCGGTGTCGGGATCGCTCAGTTCGGAATAATCGAAGTACGGAAACGCATCGATGCGCGTGCCGACCACGCATTGACGCGGTACGCCATCGACGTCGATCAGACGCAGGCGCACCGCCTCGGCTTCCGACGAGACCTGGCGCAAGGCGCGCAGGAACAGGCCGGGATCGATCCAGCCGTGGATTTCGATCGCCTCGGCGAGATTGAAATTGGCGCCAGGCCCGGCGATTTTCTGGCTGAACCACAATCCGAGCTGGGCCACGGACAGCGGCAACGAGACTGCACGCGCATCGTTCATCGCACTGCTCCTTGTGCGCATCGCCGGAGTGGCCGCGGCTGCCTGCCGCCTCCGGTGCGATGGTGTCGTCCAGACGTGTCGGTGATGAGTTCAAGTCCGAACTCAAGCTCAGGTTGCCATCACCGTGAAATTGGAACTGTGAAGTCGATTGTGGATTCGTTGTGTACTGCAACAACGTCACGCCGTCGTGACGCGCGCCTCGTGAGGGGAATCACTCAGTGCGCGTGCGAGATGCTCCGCGACCGGCTTGAGAATCGGCGAGCGCGTCGCGAGTTCGGCGCCTGGTCGCGCGCGAACGCTTTAGAAAGCCTCGAAGTCGATCGGACGGGCGCAGGCGCCGGTCGAGGATCGCCGCGCGCAATCACTGGTGCAATTGGCCCAGGCGTCCGCCGCTGCCGTCCAGGTCGATCCGGAACTCGAAACCTCGTTCCACTGAGCTCACCAAGACTGGATCGTAGAAGGAACCAGTGCCAGCCTAAGCTGGGTCGGTGCAGGCCACCCAGCGCCCGCGCCCCCGACCACCGCGCCGCGACAGGCGCCCTGCGAGCGTATGAGATGACGACGACGATGGAATGGCGACTGGACCTCGAAGGTATCGATTGGGAACGGCTGTCCGAGCTCTACCGGATCGCGCCGCTGGGCGATAAGCCCGCGGCCGATCTGGCGGTGGTGTTCGGCAACAGCCGCTATGTGTGCTTCGTCTACGACGGCGAGCGCCTGGTCGGCGCCGGCCGCGCCCTCGCCGACGGTCTGGACTGCTCCTATCTGTGCGACATCGCCGTGCATCCGGACTATCAGGGCGGCGGCCTGGGCAAGGCGATCATCGAGCGCCTGAAGACGCTGTCGGCCGGCCATCGCAAGATCATCCTCTACGCCAACCCGGGCAAGGAAGGCTTCTATCGCAAGCTCGGCTTCCTGCGCATGCGCACGGCGATGGCGATTTTCCTCAACCGCGAGCGCGCGCTGGAGACCGGGCTGGTGACGGAGGACTGAGCGGCGCGGGCGAAAAAAGTTTCGTCGGGCATGTCGATTCGCGCCACCGCGGTTCGTCGTTCCAGTGAGAGCAAAGACTCGGCGCCATTCCGGCGCCGGACCTCACCGGAGACCGACCATGAAACTGCTCGACCTGGCCCTGTGGGCCTGTACCGCCATCGCCTTGGCGCTGCCCGCCGCCGTATCCGCGGCCGAAACCCGTCCCGCGGCCAAGATCAGCGCCGCCGTCACCAAGGGCCGTCAGAAGATCGATGGCATCGATTACTACTACGAGATTCACGGCAAGGGCGAGCCCTTGCTGCTGTTGCACGGCGGCCTGGGCTCGACCGATATGTTCGGCGCCGTGCTGCCGCAGCTGGCCGCGCACCGTCAGGTGATCGCGGTCGACTATCAGGGCCATGGCCGCACGCCGCTGGGCGATCGGCCCTTCAGTTGTCAGGCCAACGCCGACGACATGGCCGCGCTGGTCGCCAAGCTCGGCCACCCGCAGGTCGATGTGCTGGGCTATTCGCTGGGCGGCTGCGTGGCGCTGCGCATGGCGATCCAGAAGCCGGCCAGCGTGCGACGCCTGGCCCTGGTGTCGGCGGCCTACTCCGACGAGGGTTTCTATCCCGGCATCCGCGCGCAGCAGAACGGCCTGACCGCCGCGGCGGCACCGATGATGAAGGACACGCCGATGTACCAAAGTTACGCCGCGGTCGCGCCGAACGTCGACGAGTTCCCGCGCCTGCTCGACACCCTGGGCGACTTCATGCGCGCTCACTTCGACTGGTCGGCCGAGGTAAAGCAGCTGAAGCTGCCGGTGATGCTGGTCTACGGCGACGGCGACATGTACCGCCCGGAGTACATGGTCAAGTTCTACCAACTGCTGGGCGGCGGCCTGCAGGATGCCGGTTGGGGCCGCGAGACCTTGTCCCAGAACCGTCTCGCGATCCTGCCCGACCTGACCCACTACGACATCTTCGCCTCGCCGCGCCTGGCGACCACGGTGCTGCCGTTCCTGGATGGCACCAAGGATGTCAAAAGCTGGGCGGAGCAGGTCGAAGCTGCGCACTGAGTCTTGCGGTTTGCTCCGACTGGGGCCTCTGGGCTCGCCTCGCCCGGGCGGGTTACCCTGGCCGTTCTGCCGGAGGCCCCATGCTGGATCGACTGAGAGCTTGGTTTCGCGCTGCGCCCGAGTCCGCGGCGCACGCGCCGCCCGCCGCGTCCGCACCCCCGCAGGTGACCATGCATTGGCTGGCCGACACACGCCAGCCGGTGCCGGATTGGGAGCGCATCGCGGTAGCGGAGGACGGCCTCTGGTCGGAGTCCGAACGCGACGCCTTCTGGACCGCGGCGGCGGATAACTGGTTGCGCGAGCTTGCGGCAGCGCTGGGCCCCGACGTTTACCGCGTGCATACGTCTGAGCGATTCCTGCTGCTGGCGGGGTTGCCGGACGGCGACGCGCGAAAGTTCCTGTCGTTTTGCGAGCACGCACGGCGTCGGATCATGGGCAATCTGGGGACGCTGGCCCATCCGGTGGGTGGCGGGAAGCATGTCTGCCTGGTGTTCGCCGATCAGGACGCGTATTACGACTACATCGATCACTACTACCCCGACGACGGTGGCGTGTACGCCATGTCTTCAGGAGTATTCATCCAGGCGGGCTACGGGCACTTCGCGCTGTCGGCGTTCGATATGGACGCGATGCGGCCGGTCATCGCGCACGAACTGACTCACGCTTTGCTGTCGCATCTGCCGATACCGGCCTGGCTCAACGAGGGCATGGCGGTCAACACGGAGCATGCATTGTTTCCGAGCCTGGCCGATCCGCGCGCATCGGGTTACTCGCTGGAGGAGATCGCGCACAAGCACCGAGTGTTCTGGGATCGTGAGCGCATCCAGGAATTCTGGGCCGGTACCTCGTTCCTGCGCAGCGACGACGGCAATAGCTTGTCCTACGATCTGGCCAAGAAAATGACCCTGCTGATCGCTCGCGATCACGACTCCTTCATCCGCTTCGCGCTGTCTGCGCATCTGGACGACGGCGGCGCCGCAGCGGCGATCGCGGAACTGGGCTACCCGGTCGAAAATCTGGCGCTGGCCATCCTTGGCGAGGGCGATTGGACGCCTACGCCGGAGCTTTGGCGGGACATTCAAAGCGGGCGGTCCTAGCGGGACCGGCTTCCGGTGGCGCCGACGGCCCGCGTCCCGGCCCCCGCTGCTGTATCGTTCCGCCTTCACCGCTCCGATCGCAGATGGCCGAATGACGCCCGAATCCACGACCGCCCGCCCCGCCGAACCGCAGCTGGGCTACGCGATGAAACCGCGTCAGTTGGTGATGATGGGCCTGGGCAGCGCGATCGGCGCCGGGCTGTTCCTGGGGTCGGGCGTGGGTATCCAGGCGGCCGGTCCGGCGGTGCTGCTGTCCTACCTGATCGCCGGCGTGCTGGTGATCATCGTGATGCGCGCGTTGGGCGAGATGGCCGCGGCCAAGCCGGCCAGCGGCGCCTTCTCGGTCTACGCCGCCGACGCCATGGGCGCCACCGCCGGCGCCACCCTGGGCTGGTTGTGGTGGGCGCAGCTGGTGATCGTGATCGCGGCCGAGTCGGTGGGCGCGGCGGGTCTGCTCGCGACGGTCTGGCCGGGGCTGCCGGTGGCGATGATGTCGCTGTTGTTCATGGTGGTGTTCACCGGCATCAACCTGCTGGGCGTCAAGAATTTCGGCGCCTTCGAATTCTGGTTCGCGATCCTCAAGGTCGCCGCCATCCTGGCCTTCATCGCGGTCGGCGCGGCGCTGCTGCTGGGCTGGTTGCCGGAGGTGAAGTCGCCGGGGCTGTCGAACTTCGTCGATCACGGCGGCTTCGCGCCCAAGGGCTGGGCCGGCGTGGGCGCGGCGCTGCTGGTGGTGATCTTCGCCTTCGGCGGCACCGAGATCGTCGCGGTCGCGGCCGCCGAGACCCAGGACCCGGTGCGCAGCATCACCCGCGCGATCCGCACCGTGGCCTGGCGCATCCTGGTGTTCTACATCGGCTCGGTCAGCGTCATCATCGCGGTGGTGCCCTGGACCAGCGAGTCGCTGAAGTCGCCGTTCGCGGCGGTGCTGCAGGTCGCCAACATCCCGGGCGCGGCCGCCGCGATCACCCTGGTCGCCGTGATCGCGCTGCTGTCGGCGCTCAACGCCAACCTCTACGGCGCCTCGCGCATGATCTATTCGCTGGCCGAACGCCGCGAAGCGCCGCGCTTCCTGGCCGCCGTCGACCGCCGCCAGGTGCCGGTGGCCGCGGTGCTGGCCAGCGTCGCGTTCGGCTTCTTCGCCGCGCTGCTGGAACTTTGGTATCCCGAGCGTGTGCTGCCGGCGCTGCTGAACGTGGTCGGCTCGACCTGCCTGCTGGTCTGGGGCATGTCGCTGGTCTCGCAGCTGATCCTGCGCCGTCGCGCCGACCGCCTGGGCACGCCGCTGCCGTTCCGCATGAACGCCTTTCCCTACCTGACCTGGCTGGGCCTGGCGATGCTGGGCGGTGTGATCGCGCTGGCCCTGCTCACCGAGGGCCCGCGCATGCAGCTGCTGTCGACGATCGCGCTGACCCTGGGTATCGCCGCGATCAGCGAGATCGCGCGGCGGATGCGCGGGTAACGCCGCCAGAGAGGACCCCGGCGACGCTGGTGGGCCGTGGTGCGAGTGCGCTTGCGCTCATCACGCGCCCGCTCGCCGTGGAGCGGGCGCGCAGCGGCCTCAGTACTGCACCAGCACGTCTTCCCAATGCCGATCGGGCGCCGATACGGTCGAAGCGTAGGTGCGGGTATAGCTGCCGTCCCAGGGGTCGTTGAAGTACACGTAGCTGCCCGAATACCCCTTCACCACCACGTCGTGGCCGCCGCCGTTGCTCCAGCGCCAGGACATGATGAAGGGCTTGTTGGCATTGATGCGGTACTGCAGATCGGCCTGGCTCAGGTAGCCGTTCTGCTGATAGAAGCGCATCCCGCCCCAGTAGTAGTTCATGTGGTCGTCGACGTAGTAGTTCCAGTTGCCCTGATTGGCGGGGCTGTTCCAGTAAAAGGTGCTGTTGCCGCAGGCGTAGTTGATGTTGAACGCCTTGTTGACGAAGGTGCACTGCGCCAAAGGCCTGCCGTGATACTGCAGGATCATCGTGGCCGAGGCGGCCCAGCACCAGTTGCTGTGTTCCTGCATGTGCAGAGGAACATTGAGCACGCCGGCCGATGCGGTGCCGACGGCGCTCAGCGCCAGCAGCAGGGCAGTGGAGAGTTTGTTCTTGAGGTTCATGGCTTTCTCCGAAAGTAGTGGGTCACTGCCTGCCGCGCTGCAGGTTGCCCTGCACGGCGGATTGCAACGAGGGCAGCAGTTCCTCGCTGGTCAAGGTCGCGCTTTTCGCCGCCGCGTCGGAGAGCGACAGCGAGCGCCGCGCCGACCGCAGCGGCACGTAATGCGCGGTGTTGTTGGCGCCGCGCACTTCGATCAGATCGGAGGTGGCCTGATAGATGCGCACGAAGCGGAACGCGCCGGCCCCGGTTGCCGGCGCGGATGCGGCGAGATCCTCGGCCAGCTTCGATGAGCCAGCGCCGATCGCTTGCCAACGGCCCTGGACCTTGTTCATGTCCAGCAGGCCCACCGGCCGGCCATCGGATAGGAGCATGAACTTCCAGGTATCGGTGCCGCGCGTCATGCGGCTCAGATCGGCCGTCTGCTTGGCGAACATCAGCGGCGCCGGGTCGATCGTGTTCACCTCGAAGCCGGCACCCAGCGACACCTTGCGAAGCTCGCCGAAGGTCGCTACCGCGATCGGAAAGTCCGCCGGAACGCGCGCGTTGGCCGCCTGCCCGCGCGCCAACTCCGACATCATCGTGCGCAGACCCTGTTCGGCCGCTACGCGCAGCGTCGTATTCGATTGATCGCGCAACGCGATCCTTCCCTCGGCGGCCGGCGACTGCGCCGCGGCAGAGAAGGTGGCGGCGGCCGCGATCAGGCCTAGGGCGATCGCGCGCGAGATGACTGCGTTTCTGATGTGCCTGGTTTTCATCAATGAATCTCCAAAATGGTGTCGTTGATGTGCGCATATGCGATGGAATTGTTCAGGCGTAATCGCGGGGATAAGCGGGCGTCCTGTCGATGCCATCGTATGGAGCTACCCGATAGCGACGCGCGATCCGCCAGCCATCGCCGATTTCCGCAGCGCATCACGCGAATTCGTGATCGCTGCCTGTGTTTTGAGCGCTTGCGGCTTGCGAATTCGGAGCTCGAAAACGCGGCCGGTGATATAGCGTGAGTCGCACGCGATGGACGACGTGCGCGCCGCGGCAACCGCCGCACCTGGAGCCGCCGTGATCGAGCGACCTGAACGGACCGAGCCGACGCTTGCGGGCATAGGGGAAATCACCGTGCTGCTGGGGCGCGCGCGCGGCGGCGACGATGCCGCCTGGGATCGCGTGGTGCATCTGCTGTATGCGGATCTGAAACGCCTGGCGCGGCGCGCCAGCGCCGGGGCCGCCGCGCAGGAGGTGACCGCGCTGGTGCACGACTGCTACCTGCGTCTGGACCGTTCGGGCGCCGACCATATCGAGAGCCGTGCCCACTTCCTGTCGCTGGCCTCGATGGTCATGCGTCAGCTGTTGATCAACCACGCGCGCGATCACCTCGCCCAGAAGCGCGGAGGCGATCACGCCCACACCACCCTGGGCAAGGCCGATCTGGATATCGCGCAAGCGGTCTACTCCGAGGCCGAAGAACTGCTGGCGATCGACGCCGCGCTCAAGCGATTGGGCGAAACCGATGCCCGACTGGTGCGGGTGGTGGAATGCCGGCTGTTCGGCGGGCTGAGCGAGGAGGAGACCGCGACGGCAATGGATCTGCCGCTACGGTCGGCGCAGCGGCTATGGCAGCGCGCGCGTGCGCGCCTGCGCGATCTGGCCGACGAGACGGGCTGAGCGTCCCCGCATGGCGCTGCGCGACCGCCTGCTCGAACCGCAAGGGATCCTGCGCGGCGCGCTGTTCCAGGACCTGCTGCGCACCCGGCTCGCCGACCGTGCGCTGATGGCGGGCGCGCGCGTGGGCGCCTGGCGGATCGTGCGCGAGTTGGGGCGCGGCGGCATGGGGCAGGTCTATCTGGCCGAGCGCTGCGAAGGCGACTTCGAACAGACGGTCGCGCTGAAATGGTTGCCGGACGCGGCCCAGTCGCCGACCGGCGAAGCCTTGTTCCGCCGCGAACGCCAGGTGCTCGCCGGGCTGTCGCATCCCAATATCGCCCGCCTCGTCGATGGCGGGCACACCGACGACGGACATCCGTGGTTCGCGATGGAATACGTGGAAGGGCTGCCCATCGATCGGCATGCGCAGGCCAACGCGCTGAGCGCGCGCGCGCGTGGCCTTGTTGCTGCCGGTGCTGCGGGCGCTCGAGTTCGCCCACAGTCGG
Source organism: Lysobacter sp. Root604 (assembly GCF_001427505.1). Lineage (NCBI taxonomy): Bacteria > Pseudomonadati > Pseudomonadota > Gammaproteobacteria > Lysobacterales > Lysobacteraceae > Lysobacter > Lysobacter sp. Root604. The sequence continues at coordinate 1,079,417 of NZ_LMGS01000009.1, forward strand.
CTGGTGATCCACCGCGACATCAAACCCGGCAACGTCCTGGTCGACCCGCAAGGGCAGGCGAAGTTGCTGGATTTCGGGATCGCCGGCCTGGCTCAGGACGAGGAGCAGGCCGCCGCGTTCACACCGGGCTACGCCAGCCCCGAGCAGCGCGCCATGCAACACGTCGGCACGCCGTCCGACGTCTGGCAGCTCGGTCGTCTGCTGGACGCGGTACTGCGGGCGGGCAACCTGCGCGAACCGGGCCAGGACCTGCTGGCCGTGATCGGCATGGCCACCCAGGACGATCCCGCGCGGCGCTACCCCACCGTCACCGCATTGAAGTACGACTTGATCCGATACCTGGAACTCAAGCCGGTCGCGGCGCGGCAAGCCGGCTATCTGTACCGCCTGGGCCGGACGGTCCGCCGCCATCCCCTCGGTACGATCGGCATCGCCCTGGCGACCTTGGCCGCGACCGCGCTGGTGACGGGGTTTGTGGTCTATGCGGCGCAGGAGCGGTCGCGGCTACGGCTGGCGCGCGACGAAACCGTCGCGGTCAACGATTTCCTGAGCGAGAACATCCTGGCCGCCAGCGATCCCTTCGAAGGGCGCGACCACGACAAGTCCATCGCCGATACGCTGGAGGAGGGCATCGCAGCGGCCGAATCGCGTTTTCGCGAGCACCCCGGTACCGCTGGCCGCATCCTCGTCGCGCTCGGCAAGGGGCTGATCTCGCGGGGGCGTTACGCTGCGGCCGAGCGCGCCGCCGATCGCGCCATCGTGCTGTTGAGCGGAGCGGATAGGGCGAGCACGAGGGCGGTCGCGGATGCGCGTCTGCTGCGCGCGACCGTGGACATGCACCGCGGCTATCCGGATCGTGCGCAAGCGCGCCTGGATGAACTGCAGACCGCGTTCCCCTACCGAGTCGATGCGCCATCCTCGATGGAATGGCGCATTCAAGCGGCGCGCGGATGGAATGCGATGCTGCGCAATCGCTATGCCGAATGCATCGCTACCTATACCGGCATCCTGGAGCGTCCGGGCGCCGTAGGCGGGAGCGAGCTCGGCGATGCCTACAGCAGTCTCAGCGTCTGCCAGACGGCGGCCGGATACCCCGCGCAGGCCCTGCTCAGCGGCGAGCGGGCCGCAGGCCTGACCAGCGCTGCCAGCGGCCCGCGCAGCGGCAATGCCGTCATCGCGCGCATCCGCATTGCCGTGGCCCTGGGCGAGCTAGGCCGGCATCGCGAATCCACCCAGCGCTTCCAGCGCGAGGTGGAGACCCTCATCGATCTGCTGGGGGAGCAGCACGGCGTCACCGCCGCCTACATGGATCACCTGGCGGTGCTCTATCTGTGCGGCAACGACCCTGTGCCTGCCGAGGTATGGGCGGCGCGCAGTCTGAGCGCTCGCAAAATCGCGTTCGGTCCGCGGCATACCTGGAGCATCGGCACCCAAGCCGTGTACGCGATCGCCTTGCTGCGCAGCGGCGAGATCGAGCGCGCGCGACCGGTTGTCGCCGAGATCGAACAACTGCAGAGGCTGGCCGATGACCCCGGGTCGCGAGTGTGGGTCTACCGCGCGCTCGGCGAGTGGTATCTGCGAACGCGCGAGTTCGACAAGGCGATCGCCTATTACCGCGCGACGCGGCGGCTGGCCGCGCAGCCCGGGATGGAGGCGCGCTGGAACCTGCATGTCGTCGACGGGGCCCTGGCGCTCGCGCTGTCGCAGGCGGGCCGCATCGACGAAGCGCGCGCGGCCTATGCGAGGTACGACGCCAGCACCCGCTACGCCAATCGCTGCGTCAGCACGCTGAGCCGCGACGTGGATCTGGGCCGGGCGCAATTGCTGCCGCATGCTTCGGATCGCGCCAAGGCGTCGACCGTGGTGGCTTCGATGCGGCGTCGGTCCGGGCGCGGCTTATAGGTCCAGCGGTTCGGGTCGCGCGGTGGCGTTGGCCGATCGCCCGGGGGCGCAGGGGCGTAGGCCCGCGATCCATCCGTCAGGGCGCTGGCTTGGATCGCTCCGCTGCCGCCTGGCGGGCCTGGAGGCGTTGCGAGAGCTCGCGCATCTCCCGATCCGACTCCTTCAGCATCGCTTCTATCCTGGCCGCCGGCAGCCAGCGGCCCTGCACGAACACGCCGTCGATGCGGGCGACGTTGCGGAGGTCGGCCAGCGGGTCGGCGTCCAGCAGGACCAGATCGGCGCGCTCGCCGACGCGTACCGCGCCGCTACCGCCCTGGCGGTCGAACAGGCGGTGAGCGTTGACGGTCGCGGCGCGCAGCACCTCCAGCGGCGACAGGCCCACCTCGCGCAGTTCGATCATTTCCTGGTGCACCGAAACGCCGAAGGCCAGACCCGGCAGGGGGGCGTCGGTGCCGACGGTCAGCGGCACGCCGCGTTTCCACAGTTCGCGCGTGAGCAGGCGCGAGAAATCGTAGCCGGCCGAGAAGGTATCGGCGCCGTCCTGGTTGCGGAATTTCGCGCTGAGATAGGGGTTGTTCGCGGGCGCCCAGTCCAGGCGGGTGACCGGATCGACCAGCGCCAGCCAGTCGCCGGGCACGGGCGGGACTTCGCGCTGCACGTACATGTGCAGGATCTGCTTGAGCGTGATCAGGGTCGGCGTGACGCCGATCTTCCCGCGCGCGACGCGCTCGGCGAGCGCGTCGATATCGCGCGGCGCCAAGTCGGATTCGCGGCCGTAGCGGCCCAGCTCCTCGCTGTGGGCGATGTTGTCCAGCGGATGCGCGAACGCGAAGGCGCGGTCGGCGCAGACGCCGCAGCCCAGTTCGGGCAGGTGGCCGGAGCTGACCATGCCCTGGCGCCGGGTTTCCTCGACCACGGCCTGGTAGGTCTCGCGGTTGAGGAACTGATAGGGCTTGATGAAGTCGTAGCCGCGCTCGCGCGCGGCGCGCACGGCGGCGATGCCGTCGGCGGCGGTGGTCGGCGCGCCGGGCTTGGAAGCCGGCACTTCGGCCGGACGCGGCGAAGCGACTTCCGCGCGCGGCCCGTTGATGCGCTTGGCCACGTACAGGCGCGGCCCAAGGATGCGGCCGGCGGCGATCTCGTCGCGCAGCCATAGCAGGTCCTCGTCGCTGTGCGCGCCGCCGCCCAGGTTGGCCGCGCCGGTCACGCCGGCCTTGAGGAAGCTCAGCAGCACGTGGCGGTCGTAGACGTGGTCGGCACCGGTATCGAGACCGGCCAGCAGCGGATTCTTGCTGTCGCGCAGCGCGCCTTCGGTGGCGATATGGACGTGCGCGTCGACCAGGCCGGGAATCAGGAATTTGCCGCGGCCGTCGATGTAGCGTGCCCCCGCCGGATGGAGCAGGGCGCCAAGTGCCTGGATACCCGCGATGCGACCCTCACGGATCACCACAGTGCGGTGCGCGAGCACTTCATCGGTATCGGCGGGGATTACCGTCACATCCCGGATCACCCAGACGCCGCGATCGGGCTTTGCAGCCGCCGGCTCGGCCGCGCCCACGGGTACGCTACCTGCGACGCACAAGGCCGCCGCCAACCACAAAGCCTTCATTCGCCGCTCCACGCATTGCCAGGGCCATGATACGGGTGCGACCCTCGTCGTCGCGCCTCCTCGATGCGATGCCCGCAGCGGCGTCAGGGTTTAGCCGGCGCGCCCCACGTCGTCCGTGTGGACGTGGGGCGCGCCGCCTCCCGCGCATCGCGGTCCCCCGACCGCGCCGCGCCGGCCGAACAGCTCAGGCGTGGACCCAGAACGCGCTTTCGGCGAAACGCTCGTCCTTCCACCAGTTGGCGGTGCTGGTGCCGTAGCGGAAGTTGCTGACGCCGGCCTGGCTTTGCAGCGGCTTGTCGACCTCGCCATTGGCGGTGCGGTGCGCGCGTTCGGTTTCGGTCTCGGGCACCACTGGCAGGATATGCCCGGATTTACCCTCGATCTTGCGCCTCGCCACGATCAGCGCCACCGCGCCCTGGTTGGCTTCTTCCTGCAGCCGCGTAGGCGAAGCGACCTGGCGCCAGCCGAACTCGGGACCGAAATCGCGCAGCCAGCGGAACAGGTCGTTGGCGCGCACCTCGAAGATAGTGTTGCCGATCAGCGGCTCGACGGTCTGGCCGCGGCGCAGCTTTTCGATCGCCGGCGAGCTCCACCACACGCGCGGCAGATAGACGCCGGCGAGATGGCAGTAGTCGTGGGCGTAGATGTTGCAGAAGGTCAGGCCCGAATGCGGCTGGTAGCGCTTGTGGCCGGGCTTGTCGACCGCGAGCCAGTCGATGATTCGGGCCAGGTTCTCGCGCAGTTCCGGCGCCGTGGCGCCGGAGCGTTCGGGCTGGCCGTCCTCGTTGAGCGAATGCGCGCCAGCGGCGTCGCGACGGCGCGTGACCGTGCCCGGCCGGCGCGGCATGAACACCGCGACCACGCCGGTGCGCGGCGGGTCGCGTGCGGGTTCGACCACTGGAATTTCGCCGATGCCGCCGTCGCGGACCAGGAACTGGGTCGAACAGAAGCCGCGCAGCAGCGCGCCGAACAGGCTGGTTTCGACCTCCATGAAGCCGTTGACGGCGCGTCCGGTGATTGCGCGCACCGGATGCCCGTCCGGCAGTTCGCCTTTGACGTTGGCGGTGGGCGGACGGCTGACGCGCGGTTCGCTGCGCAGGCGCAGGGTCGAGACGCGGGTGTCGACGCGGAAGAAGGGTCCGGTGGCGGTGACCGGGGCGGGCGGAGGCACGGCCGCCTCGCCTGGGCGCGGAGTGGGCAGCGGCGCCGGTGCGTCCGGCGTCGGCACGGTCTGGGCCTGACGGATGAAATCGAAGATGGCCTGACCGTAGAAGCGCTGGCCGTCGAAATGGCCCTGGCGCAGCCCGCGTTCGGGCTTGAAGCCGCCGGTGTTGTAGACGATCGCCACCGAGGCCAACTCCATCGTCGTCAATGCCGGACGGTCCTGCAGGCGCAACTTGCGCAGGCCGCGCTTGAGCTCGGCCACGCACATCTCCAGCGTCTGCTCGAACTGCTCGTAACGGCGTTCGAGGAAATAGTCCGGATCGTCGCGGAAGAACTGCAGATCGCGCTGGAACATGCCGAAGCCATGGCAGAACTTGTTCGGCCGCGACGCGGCGCCCTGGTAGGCCTCGACGTGCGCGGCCATGTCGACCAGGGCCTGGCGCGCGATCGCGAACATCTCGTCGCCGCGCGCGACGCCCAGCAGCGCGGTCTTGGTTTGCGGAAACGCGCTGCGGCCGGCGTTCGCGTCCAGGGTGTCGCCCACGCACAGGGCCAGGATGCGTTCCTCGCTCATGGATGTGCGCCGCAGCAGCGGCCAGACCTCGCCGGTTTCCTGGCAGGCCAGGGCGGTGATCAGGTCCAGGGTGAGCGGGGTGTCGACCAGCGCCGGCGCCACGCGCGCGGCGAAACGGGTCTTGAACCACAGCATGTCCGCGCTGTTCGGCATGGCCAACCTCCTTGTCGTGCCTGGAATCCGTTCCGCGCCCTAAGCCCAGGCGCCACTCTCAACGAACGAATCGGCAACGCGGAATCGGCCAGGCTGGCGACGAACGGTCGCGGGCGGCGCGTTCGATCTCCTATGCGGTTGCGACGGAAGCTCGCGCTCAGCCCAGCAGTTGCTGCGGCAGGCTGTTGAGCACGCGGCGGAACGGCTCGGATTCCGCGATCGCGCGCGAGACGATCAGCGAGCCCTGGATGCGCACCACCGCGTCCTCGGCGCGGCGCTGCGCCTCGCGCGCGGACACGCCGTCCTTCTCGCGCGCCAGTCGCGCGAATCCGTCGATCAGGCCGCGCAAGGACGCGTTGAGCCGATCCTGGAACAGCGTGCGCGCATCGCCGACGACCAGATTGCCGAACAGACAGGCCTCGGCGCCGCCGCCGTAGAAGTGGTCGAGCTTGGCGATCACCTTGGCCAGGCGTCGCTCGGGCGTGCCGCTGCCCTGCATCGGCGCCAGTACCTCGTCCTGCATCCAGGCATCGACGCGATCGAACACGGCGCGCGCCATGTCTTCCTTACCGCCGGGGAAGTAGTGGTACAGGCTGGAGCGGCCCAGGCCGGTGGCTTCGGACAACTGGCCCAGCGACGCGGCGTCGTAGCCGTGGCGGCGGAACGCGCCCAGCAAACGGTCGACGACGGCATCGCGGGAGAGCAGAGGGGCAGGCATGGCGGTCAGTCGGATGGAACGATCGGTCCAATATGGTTGCAGTGCGCGGCGCGGTCAATGTAGCCACCGCTGCAACGCTGCGTCCGCATTGTCGGCGTTGACGGGTGGGGTATCCGAATCTATTGTACCGATCGTTCGGTACAAAAACACAAGCCAACCCCAAGGAGCCCTCTCATGTCCGTCCCGACCGCACGCAAGTCCTCGCCCAGCCTGCGCACCGCCGCCGCCCTGTTGCTGGCGACCGCCAGCGTGTTCGCCGCACCGCTGGCGCTGGCCCAGACGCCCTCCGCCGGCATCGAACGCCAGGATCCCAGCGCCGTCCACTACCGCACCGTCAAGGTCGACGGCGTGGAGATCTTCTATCGCGAGGCCGGCCCGCGCGATGCGCCGGTGCTGTTGCTGCTGCACGGCTTTCCGACTTCCAGCCAGATGTACCGCGACCTGATCCCGCGCCTGGCCGATCGCTATCGGGTGATCGCGCCCGACTATCCGGGCTTCGGCCGCAGCGCGACGCCGGCGCCGAACGAGTTCGAGTACAGCTTCGACCACTACGCCGTGCTGATGGACGGGTTCACCCGCCAGCTCAAGCTGCCGCGTTACGCGCTGTATCTCATGGACTACGGCGCGCCGGTGGGCTTCCGCCTGGCCAGCGCGCATCCCGAGCGCGTCGATGCGCTGATCGTGCAGAACGGCAACGCCTATCTCGAAGGCATCGGCAAGTTCTGGGACCCGATCAAGGCCTACTGGAACGACCACAGCGCCGCCAACGGCGAGCACCTGCGCCAGGCCGCGATGACCCTGGAAGGCACGCGTTGGCAGTACCTGCACGGCGAGCCGGATCCGTCGCTGGTGAGCCCGGACGCCTACACGCTGGACCAGGCCTATCTGGACCGGCCCGGCAACACCGACATCCAACTGGCGATGATCTACGACTACCGCAACAATCTGCCCAAGTACCCGCAATGGCAGGCCTACTTCCGCAAGCATCAGCCGCCGACCCTGGTGATCTGGGGCAAGAACGATCAGATCTTCCTGGCCGCGGGCGCCGAGCCCTACCGTCGCGACAATCCCAAGGCCGAGGTGCATCTGCTGGATGCCGGTCATTTCGCCCTGGAAACCCAGGGCGCGCGGATCGCGCAGCTGATCCGCGACTTCCTCGCCAAGCAATGAACTGCCCGCAGCGCTCCGGCACGCCGGAGCGCTGTTCCGCTCTCTTCCGATCCAGAGACAGCCATGAACGCAAACCCATCCCGCCCACCGCTGCCGCCCTTCACCCTCGAAACCGCGATCGCCAAGGTGCGCGCGGCCGAAGACGCCTGGAACAGCCGCGATCCGCAACGCATCGCGCTCGCCTACAGCCAGGACAGCGCCTGGCGCAATCGCGCCGAGTTCTTCAGCGGCCGACCCGCGATCGTCGACTTTCTGACCCGCAAGTGGGCGAAGGAGCTCGACTATCGGCTCATCAAGGAGCTATGGGCCTACTGCGAGGACCGCATCGCGGTGCGCTTCGCCTATGAGTGGCGCGACGAGGCGGGCCAGTGGTTCCGCGCTTACGGCAACGAGAACTGGGAATTCGACGCCGACGGCCTGATGCGCCAGCGTCACGCATCGATCAACGACCTGGCGATCGAGACCGGCGAACGCAAGTTCCATTGGGATTCCTGGGGCCCGCGTCCGCTCGATCACCCGAGCTTGAGCGAGCTGGGCCTGTAAACGCCGCCCAGCCCGAGCCGGCGCCGCGCGCCCACCTGATAAGGCGGGCGCGCATTGCCGATCGCAGCCCGGCTTAGGGCAGGTACTCCAGCGTCGCTTCGGCGATCGCGGGGCAGGGCGCGCCGTTGTTGAACAGTGCGTCCAGACCGACCAAGGGATCGGCGGCGAGCGCGGTCGCGATGCAGCTGACCTGCTTGATCACGCGCGAGTTCTCCAGCCAGTCGCAGGACGTGGGCTTCACCGCGCCGAAGGCGTGCTTCTTCCAGACGTTGCGCGCGCCGCCGCATTGAGTGGCGGCCGGAAACGCGTACCACTTGCCGCCGCTGTCCTGTTTGACGTTGAAGCCGGTGCCGGTGCAGGAGTCCAAGGCGCCGCGCCGGCAGACGCGCGCGCACTGGTGCAGCAGCTCCGGCGCGAGGTTGGAGGGGCAGCCCTTGTTCTTGTTCTCCAGATTGCACTCGCAGTAGTCGTTGGGCGGGTCTTCGATGCGGGTGACGTTGTAGCGGATCGCCAGCGCCTTCGAACCGACTTGGCCGGCCACCGCCAGGGCGAAGGCTTTTTCGTCCGCGCCGTTGGCTTCCTGGATCGAAATCAGCGGCCGACCGGCGGCGTCGACCTGGATCGTCGGCCAGGACTGGATCCGGTAAACGTGGATGGTTTCGCAGGGGCTGGCGCCCGGACAGGCGGCCGCGGCCGCGCCGCTCCAACCCAGCACGGCCAGCCAGAACGCCGCGCCCAGCAGTGCATGGGCGAACTTGTGTGTTGCAAGGCTCATGTCGCGTCTCCATGCGCGCGTGATAAGGAAGGCGGACGCGCGCACGGGTCCGCCTGTCGTTATCAACGCGGCGGGGCCGCGGTTGTGAGGTTTGCGCCCGGACCGACGGCGACAGGGCGGGTGGCGATGTCACGCGGATCCGCGCTGAATCGTCGTCCCGGTGTCCGCATAGCTCATGGCGGCTGTGCGGCGCGCGCTTGATCGCGCCGTCGCGGTCGCCATCTCCGACGGCATTCATTCCCCCAACAGGACGACCATGACCACCTTTCATCCGACCCCGGTGCTGAGCCTTTCCAATCCCGCGGGCCTCTACGACCCCGCGCCCAACGGCTATTCCCATCTGGCCAGCGTGAGCGGCGCGACGCGCTGGCTGCTGGTCGCCGGCCAGGGCGGCGAAACCGCCGATGGACGCCTGTCGCCCGACTTCCGCGATCAGGTGCGCCAGGCGCTGGCCAATCTCAAGACCGCACTGGCCTCGGCCGGGGCCGGCACCGCCGATGTCGCCAAACTGACCGTCTTGATCGTCGATCACAGCGAGGAACGCCTGCATGTGTTCGGGGCCGAGTTGCAGGCCGCGTTCGGCGATGCCGCCAAGCCTGCGTGCACCCTGATCCCGGTGCCGCGCCTGGCCCTGGACGGCATGCTGTTCGAGGTGGAGGCGATCGCGGCCCTGGCCGCCTAGTCGCGCGCGGCCCGCGCGCTGGCCCGTCGGCGGCCTCGGCGCCGTTGGATGTCAGGACATCGTGGCGTTCATGGAGAGGACGACGATGAAACGCGAGTCGCAGGCCGCCTACGCCGATCCGGCCGATTACACGCGCTTGGGCGAGGAAGCGCTGGTCGTGCATCAGCGCAGCCCGGTCAGCGCCAACGACAGTCTGCTGGTGTTCGTGCACGGTCTGGGCGGCAGCCGCTACGGGCCGGGCGCGACCTGGGGCCGCTTTCCAGCCTTCCTGTACGACGACCTGCCCGAGGTCGACGTCGGCATGTACCAGTACCGCACCGCGGCCGGGCGCTGGGCCTGGACGCGATCGATCGCGCTGGAGGACGAAGCGCGCGTGCTGGCCGATCTGATCCGCGACCAGCTCAAGGCCTACAAGCGCATCGTCCTGATCGGCCACAGCATGGGCGGACTGCTGTGCAAGGCCACGATCCACCGTCTGCTGGAAACCGGCGAACACGACGCGCTCAACCGCATCGCCGGCCTGCTGCTGATGGCGACGCCGCAGTTGGGAGCGCTGCGGGTGCCGGCCTGGCTGGGCGCGTTCTCCCTCGATGCGCGCGCGCTGCGGCCGCACGGCGAGCTGGTGCGCAAGATCAACCTGAGTTTCGAAAACCACATCGCCCTGGACGAACGCGTCAGCACTTTGCGCAGGACCACGATCCCGACCTGGGCGGTGGAGGCCGTCTACGACCGCTGGGTGGACTCGCTGAGCGCGGGCATCGGCCTGACCTCGTCGCGGATCAAGGTGGTGCGCGGCTCGCATACCTCCATCGTCAAGCCCGACGACCGCGACAGCGACGCCTACGCCTGGGTCAGGGAACGCATCGGCATCGCCCTGGACCGCTTCAAGTACGACGTGTTCGTGGCCGCGGCCATGGCCGGCCACAGCGGCGACGCCGAGTACGCCGACAACCGCGCCACCGTGCTGGCGATGATCGAGGTGCTCAAGCAGCGTTGCGGTTATACCTCGGTGTTCTACGCCGGCGCCACGATGCCGACGATGGAGGATTTCGATCCGGAGGAACTCGCGCTGCGCAAGGACATGGCGGCGCTGCGCGAGAGCCGTCATTTCATCCTGTTCTATCCGAAGAGGATCGTGTCCAGCGTGCTCTACGAGGCCGGTTGGGCCCTGATCCTGGGCAAGCCGTCGATCTACATCGTCGGCGACGACCAGGACCTGCCGTTCCTTATGCAGGAGGCCTCGCAGGCCTTCGTCGAGCGCCGCGTGCGCATCTTCGAATGCCCGGACCGCGCCAGCGTGCTGGAACGCCTGACCGCCTACGGCCCCGAACTGTTCGACGCCAGCGCGGCCTAGCCGGCGACGCCGTCGTCCTCCAGTACCAGCCCGCGCGCGGCCAGCATGGCCTGGATGCGGTCCAGCGCATGCGCGTAGTCGTCCGCGGCGGCGGCTTCGAGGACGGGATTGGCCGACAGCGCGAAACGCGCGAGCACGTCGTGGCGGTCGGCCTGATCCTCGATCGCGGGCAATTGCACTTCCAGCGCGGCCAGTTCGGCGTCGAGTCGGTCGCGGGTCCAGGGCATGGGCACCTCGGCGGGTGGAGGACGCGCGCTCGAACGAACCCGCGCGCCTGGATCATAATCGGGCGCTGTGTAGGAGGCGTCATGTCGAAACGTCGAGTCGCTACGGGGCGCCAGCCATGTCGAGCAGGCCAGCGCTAAGATGCGCGCCATGGACCGCAAGCGACGCGAGTTCGTGCTCATGGCCGGCGCCGCGATCGCCGGCGCCGCCTTCGCGCCGGTGCGCGCGAGCCCCGCAGGAGCGCAGACGATGTACGGATTGATCGGAAAGATGACCGCCCATGCGGGCAAACGCGACGAACTGGTCGCGATCCTGCTCGAGGGCGTGCACGACATGCCCGGCTGCCTGAGCTATATCGTCGCCCACGACGCCGACGATGCCGACGCGATCTGGATCACCGAGGTCTGGGACGGCCAGGACAGCCACGCCGCCTCGCTCAAGCTGCCGGCCGTGCGCGCGGCGATCGCGCGCGCGATGCCGATGATCGCCGGCTTCGATGCCGGCACCACCACCCACCCGGTGGGCGGGCACGGCCTCTAGGGCCGCGCCGCCGCGTTCACCACAGGTTCTTGCCGTCGATCACCGTCACGGGCACCGCGTCCAGGTCGAACTCGTCGAGCAGGCGCGCGTTGATGCTGATCTTGGGGTTGTCGAAATCCGGCTTGAAATCGACCCAGCTGGGGCTTTCGCCGTAGGTGGTGCAGCCGCAGGTGGCGCAGAAGTGGTGGGCGACCATGCCGGTGTTCCAGCGGTAGGTGGCCACGTCTTCCAGCGGCGTCAGCAGGCGGAACTGGGCGGGGGTGTAGTAAGCCCAAAGGCCGCCGCGCTTGCTGCAGATCGAACAGGTGCAACGGGTCACTTCGGTCGGGGCTTCGGTCACTTCGAAACGGGTCTTGCCGCAGTGGCAACTGCCTTGCAGGGGCATGAGCGGGTCCTCGCTGGGTTGTGGTCCATGATCGCCCGGGCGCGTGTCAGTTCCTGTCAGCAGCGTCCGTGCAACGCAGTGCTGCGTGAGGAGCGTGTTGCGGGCCTGCCCGGCCGGCCCCATACACTGCCACAACCTTACAGCGGGAGCGGGCGATGGAACTGGGCATGGTCGGCTTGGGCCGAATGGGCGCGAACATGGCCGAGCGCCTGGTGCGTGGCGGGCACCGCGTTACGGGCTACGACCCCGGCGCGACGGCGCGCGAACAGGCCGCGGCGCGCGGCATCGGCAGCGCGGCCTCGCTGGCGGAGCTGGTGACGGGCCTGCCGGCGCCGCGCGTGCTGTGGCTGATGGTGCCGGCCGGCCGCATCGTCGACGAAACCCTGGCCCAGTTGCTGCCGCTGCTGGCCCCTGGCGACAGCGTGATCGACGGCGGCAATTCCAACTACAAGGACACGATGCGGCGCGCGGCGGAGCTGGCCGAACGCGGCCTGCACTTCGTGGACTCCGGCACCAGCGGCGGCATCTGGGGCCTGGCCGAGGGTTACAGCCTGATGATCGGCGGCGACGAGGACGCGGTGGAACACCTGCGCCCGCTGTTCGAGACGCTGGCGCCGGCACCGGACCGCGGTTGGGGCCGGGTCGGGCCCAGCGGCGCCGGGCATTTCACCAAGATGGTCCACAACGGCATCGAGTACGGCCTGATGCAGGCCTATGCCGAGGGTTTCGCGATCATGCAGCGCAAACCCGGCTTCGACCTGGACCTGCACCAGATCGCCCAGATCTGGCGCCACGGCAGCGTGGTGCGCTCCTGGCTGCTGGACCTGGGCGCGGACGCGCTGGGCAGGAATCCGGCCCTGGACGGCATCGCACCCTACGTGGAGGACTCCGGCGAGGGCCGCTGGACCGTGGCCGAGGCGATCGACCTGGACGTGGCGGCGCCGGTGATCACCGCCTCGCTGCTGGAGCGCCTGCGTTCGCGCGAAAGCGATTCCTTCGCCGACAAGCTGCTGGCGGCGATGCGCAACGAGTTCGGCGGCCACAAGGTCAAGGCCGGCTAATGCGGAAAGTTACCTCCGGCACCTAGCCTGCGCCGCGCGGCCGGCGCAAAGTGCGCCTGAACCCTGGAGCGCGACCATGCAACTGAGCCTGCCCGCCATGACGCCGATCCTCGCCACCGCGGGCATCGGCTGGATCTACTACCGCCGCATCCGCAGCCAGTTCGGCCGCCAGGCCTACCGGCCGCGGCGCGCGCTGGTGCGCCTGACGATCCTGGGCGTGGCGATGCTGGCCCTGATCTTCGGTGCGGTCATGTTGCCGCACGTATGGCCGGGCGTGCTCGCGGGCAGCTTGATCGGCGCCGCGATCGGCGTGTTCGCCTTGCGCCATACCCATGTCGAGCCGTGCATGAAGGACGCGTACTACACGCCCAACCCCTGGATCGGCGGCGCGCTGTCGCTGCTGCTGATCGGGCGCCTGGCCTGGCGTTGGGCCGGCGGCGCGTTTTCCAGCGGGATGCCGACGTCGCAGGCCAGCCCGTTGACGATGGCGATCGCGGCGACCCTGGTCGGCTATTACCTGGTGTACGGCATCGGCTTGCGCCGCCAGATCCGCCGCCCCGCGGCCGACGCGGCCGCGTCGGCCATCGAATAGGCGAGGGTGGCGGCCTCCGGCACCGCGGCCCGCCGCGTCCTGGCCGTAGGCCGCAGCAGGCTGGCGCCGAAGGCCGCCATGGTCGTGATCGCGATACGCTGGTTCGCTTGCGAGCGGGCGTCGTGCGACGATCCGGCTGCGATGCGAACGGAGCGCGATGGTGCAGTCGGTAGCCGCTTTCAATAAATCCGGTTCCAGCAAGCTCGTTTCCGAAGAGCTCGACTCTGAAAACGCCGTACGCGTTCGGCCTGTGAACGCGCTGCGTCTGTGCATCGCGGCGTTGTTGATCGCCGTGCTCGGCGCCTGCGCGAGCGCGCCCGCGCGCAACCCGCTCGCACAGTGGCACGGCTCGCCCAACCACGGCCCGCGCCGGGCCCAGCTGATCGTGCTGCACCACACCGAAATGGACAGCGCCGAGGGCGCCCTGCGCGTGCTCAGCGCGGGCGATCCCGAGCGCCGGGTCAGCGCGCACTACCTGATCGGCGCCGACGGACGCCTGTACCAACTGGTCTCGGAACAGGACCGCGCCTGGCATGCCGGCGCCGCCAACTGGGGCGGCATCGAGGACCTCAACTCGGCCTCGATCGGCATCGAACTGGACAACGACGGCAGCGCGCCCTTCGCCGAGGCCCAGATCCAGACCTTGTTGCGTTTGCTGCGCGACATCACCCAGCGCCTGTCGATCCCGCCGCAACTGATCGTCGGCCACGGCGATATCGCGCCCACGCGCAAGCACGATCCCAGCGCGCTGTTCCCCTGGTCGCGCCTGGCCGAGGCCGGCTTCGGCCTGTGGCCGCGCGCCGAGCGTACCGCCGCGCCCGCGGGTTTCGACCGCTGGGCCGCGCTGCGCACCATCGGCTACGACCTGCGCGATCCCGCCGCGGCGCAGCGCGCCTTCCATCGCCACTATCGCGGCCAGGATAGCGAGGGCTGGCTGGAAGGCGACGACGAGATCCTGTTCGATCTGCAGCGGCAGTTGATGGCGATGCCGGTGGGTGGGGCAACAGCAAATCCCCCTTAGTCCCCCTTTTTCAAAGGGGGAGACAGCGACTGCGGGCGCGGACCGCCTAAAGATTCGTCTACTCGATCTGCAGCGGCAGTTGATGGCGATGCCGGCGGGTGGGGCAAAAGCAAATCCCCCTTGATCCCCCTTTTTCAAAGGGGGAGACAGCGACTGCGGGCGCGCACCGCCTAAAGATTGGTCTACTCGATCTGCAGCGGCGTTTGATGGCGATGCCGGTGGGTAGGGCAACAGCAAATCCCCCTTGATCCCCCTTTTTCAAAGGGGGAGACAGCGACTGCGGGCGCGGACCGCCTAGAGATTCGTCTACTCGATATGCGCGCCGAATCCGACCCGATCGGGTGCGACTTCCGGCTTCAAGGTCAACGCAGGGATTTCGTACTCGCCGCCGTTCTGGCGACGGAACCGAATCGGCGCGGTCGTCCACAGCGCGTCCAGGCGTTCGCCTAAGCCGTCGCGCACAGCCGCGTAGCGCTCCTCGTCCATGCGGCTGGTGCGGTAGACCACGTAGGGCGGCAGCACCTCGAAGCCCGGGTAGTGCAGCACGCCGTGCTGGATCGGAAACAGCAGGTCGTCGATCGGGCCGTTGACGCCGCGCGGGCCGTAGTGGGACTCCCAGCCGCCGGTGGTGACGACCAGCATCGCGCGCTTGCCCGCCAGGGTGCCTTCGCCGTAGCGGTCGCCCCAACGCGCATCGGAGTGCTCGCCCACGCCGTAACCGAAGCCGTAGGCATAGACGCGATCGACCCAGCCTTTGAGGATCGCCGGCATCGTGAACCACCACAGCGGGAACTGCAGGATCACCGCGTCGGCCCAACGCAGCTTGTCCTGCTCGGCGGTGATGTCGGGGCTCTGGCGGCCACTGTCGTAGGCGCGCTTGGAGTCCAGCACCGGATGGAAGGGCGCGTCGGCGGGGCGGTCCAGGTGATCGTCGCCGTCCAACACGGCTTTCCAGTCCATCGCGTACAGGTCCGAGACCTGGACCTCGTGACCGGCCGCGCGCAGGCGTTCGACGGTGTAGTCCCTGAGCGCGCCGTTCAAGGATTGAGGCT
Source organism: Lysobacter sp. Root604 (assembly GCF_001427505.1). NCBI lineage: Bacteria > Pseudomonadati > Pseudomonadota > Gammaproteobacteria > Lysobacterales > Lysobacteraceae > Lysobacter > Lysobacter sp. Root604. Next base: position 1,094,937 of record NZ_LMGS01000009.1, read on the forward strand.
CGGGATGGGCGTAGACGAGCAGGACGTTCATGCGAAGGCTCGGGGAGAGGGTGCGCGCAGGCTAGAACCCGTCCAGGTATATTGGAAATGAATTCTCAATATTCCAGGTATAGCAATGGATAATCTCCGGCGGCTGGACCTCAACCTGCTGGTCACCCTGGACGCCCTGCTGGCCGAGCACAATGTGACCCGCGCGGCGCAACGTCTGAATTTCTCGCAGCCCTCGGTCAGCGTGCATCTGGCCAAGCTGCGCGACCTGTTCGGCGACCCGTTGCTGTTGCCGGGACCGCGCGGCATGCGCCCGACCGCGCGCGCCGAAGCCTTGCGCGAACCTTTGCGGCAGGCGCTGGAGGCGGTCGAACGCGCGGTGTCGCCGCAAGGGCCTTTCGATCCGGCGCGGGCGCGGCAGACCTGGCGCGTGGCCTCGGCCGACTACGGCGAATCGGCGGTGCTGCTGCCGGCGCTGGCCGGCCTGCGCGCACTGGCGCCGGCCTGTCGTCTGGCGGTGCTGCAGATGCAGCCTGCGCGCGTGGCCAGGCAGGCCGAACAGGGCGAGATCGATCTGGCCCTGCACACCACCCAGGGCGCGCCCGAGGGCTTGCGTCGACGCGCTTTGTTCAGCGAGCGCTACGTGCTGGTGGGGCGCGCCGATCATCCGCGTTTGAAGCGACGCCCGACCCTGGCGCAGTTCTGCGCGCTCGAGCACGTCATCGTGTCGCCCGACGGCGGCGGTTTCCACGGCGTCACCGACGAAGCGCTGGCGCCGTTGGGCCTGTCGCGCCGGGTCGTGCTGTCGGTGCCGCACTTCCTGTTCGTGACATCGGTCGTGGCCAGCACTGACCTGGTCGCGCTGCTGCCCGAGCGGCTAGTGCGCGACGCGCCCGCGCTGCGCGTGGTCGAGCCGCCCTTGGAACTGCCGGGCTTCGAATTGTCCATGCTCTGGCACGAGCGCTCGCATCGCGATCCCGCCCATCGCTGGCTGCGCGACCAGATCGCCGCCTCGGTCTGAGGCAACACCGTAGGATGCGGTGAGCCGAAGGCGAACCGCATCATCGCCCTGTACCGCAAGCTCGCGTTCGTACGGTCGCTGCCGCAGCCGTGGCCCGCGCGCTGTGTCGAATGACGCGGCGCGAATTGGGACAGTGATTCCCACAACGCCGAATTTTCGCTAAAGCCAGACGCGGCGCGGGCTTGCGCGGATTGATCCGTTGCTGGAACGCAGACGCGGCGCCGTTCGCGTTTATCGTCGCGATCGCGCCGTCTAGATTGCAAGGCCCGCGGCGCGGACCGCGGCGCAATCCGCTACCGCCCTCGCCACCGCCCGGTTCCGCCGTCTTCGTCGCCGGCGCTGGCGGTCGCGCCTTATTCGCAAGCTACGGAGCCCCACGTGCTGCTCTTGCCCATCATGCTGCTGTCGGCCGCGGGTTTCACCGTGCTGACCACCGAGTTCATCCTGGTCGGCCTGTTGCCGCCGCTGGCGCGCGATCTGGGCGTCAGCATTCCCCAGGCCGGTCTGCTGGTGACCTTGTTCGCGTTCGCGGTGGCCGCCAGCGGCCCGTTCCTGACCGCCTACTTCTCGCGCTTCGAGCGCAAGCGCCTGTTCGTGATCGTGCTACTGCTGTTCGGTCTGTCCAATCTGGCCGCGGCGCTGGCGCCGAACATCGGCGTGATGGCGCTCGCGCGCCTGATCCCGGCGCTGGGCGTGCCGGTGTTCTGGGCGCTGGCCAGCGAGACTGCGGTGGACCTAGTCGGACAGGAACGCGCCGGACGCGCGATCTCGATCATCTCCTTCGGCGTGATCTGCGCCACCGTGCTCGGCGTTCCCATCGGCACCCTGGTGTCCGACGCCTACGGTTGGCGCGTGGCCTTCGGCGCGTTGGCGGCGGTCGCGTTCGGCAAGGCGGCGCTGTTGTATTTCTTCCTGCCGTCGACCCGGCTGGAACGCGCGCACGCGCCGCTGGCCGAGCAGTTCCGGGTGCTGCGCGATCCGCTGCTGATCGGCCACGTATTGCTGTCGACCCTGCTGTTCACGGGCATGTTCACCGCCTACACCTATCTGGCCGATCTGCTGGAACGCCTGGCCGGTTTCGACGGCAGCTGGATCGGCTGGACCCTGATGGCCTTCGGCGCGGTCGGCTTGATTGGCAACAGCATCGGCGGGCGCCTGGTCGATCGCAATCCGATCGGCGCGTCCTTGCTGTTCAGCGCGCCGATGGCGCTGGGCCTGCTGGCGGTGGTGCCGGCGATCGGTTCGGCCTGGGGACTGACCCTGGCGCTGACGGTCTGGGGCGTGACCCAGGCCGCCTTGTTCATCGTCAGCCACGTGCGGGTGATGAAGGCCGCGCCGGGCGCATCCGCGTTCGCGGCCTCGCTGAACATCTCCGGCGCCAACCTGGGCATCGGCGTGGGCGCGTTGGTCGGCGGCCGCGTGATCGAGGCAATCGGCGTGGGCGCCCTGGGCTACGCGGCGGCGGCGATCGTCGCGGTCGCGATCGCCCTGTCGCTGTGGCTGATGTCGGCGCAGGCGCGCGCCAGCGCGGCGGTCGCGGACTGCCCGGCCTGAGCGACTTGTCCGAATTTGGCGGAATCGCAGCGCGGCCTCTGCTCGCGGGCACGCTCACTTAGCATCGAGCGTGCCGGTATGCACACGCGTGCCGGCGCGGGCGACCGGGGACGCGCGCGCCCGCACAGACACGAGACGGGCGCGACCGGTCGTCCGGCCTCTTTGCAGGCAAGGGAACCATGCGCGCATTTCGTTTGAGTTTGATTCTGATCGCGGCCTTGTGCGCCGCACCTGTCGCCGTCGCCCAGGAGGCGAAGTCGTTCGACGCCGCCACGGTGCTGGTGCAGCAACGCCAGATCCGCAGCGACATCGACGCCGGCAGCGGCGCCTACGGCCGCCTTCCGGCCGATCTGCGGCGCGAAGTCGTAAAGCGCCAGGACGCGCTGTTCCAGTTGCTGGAAGGACGCAGCTACGAACAGTTGGACGAGAGCCAGCGTGCCCAGGTCAGCGACGACCTGGCCTGGATCGAAGCCGCGCCCAAGCAGTCGGCCGAGGAGCGCGTGGTCTGCGAACGCGTGAAGTCGATGGGCAGCAACCGCGTCGAGCGCGTATGCAGGACCGTCGCCCAACGCCGGGCCGATCGCGACCGCGCCGACAAGCGATCGATCGATCGCGCGCTGGAACAGCGCAACGTCTGCGCCAACGCCACCTGCGGCGGCGCGCCCTGAGGACGCCCACAACGAAGAACCCCGGCTCGCGCCGGGGTTCTTCGTTCATGCGGCGCTGCCGTTACGGCGTCGCGTCCAGGGTCTTCTTGGCGTCGATGATGCCGGTGCCGATCGCTTGCGCCGGGGTGGCGCCGAAGGGTTTGGTGTTGGCCTTCAGCAAGGCCTCGACCTGGGCCGGGGTGGGATCGGTGCCGGGCTTGGACAGCATCATCGCGACCAGGCCGGCCACGTGCGGCGTCGCCATCGAGGTGCCGCTGTAGGAGGCATAGCCGGCGGTGGTCGGGCCCTTGGTGCCCAGGTTGAGGGTCGACAGAATGTCCACGCCCGGGCCGGACACGTCCACGCCGGTGCCGTAGCTGGAGAAGCTGGCCTTGGCGCCGGCCGAGTCGGTGGCGCCGACCACGACCGTGTTGTTGCAGCTGGCCGGGGTGGCGCCGGAGACGTCGGCGTTGCTGTTGCCGGCGGCCACGACCACGGTGGTGCCGCGCGAGACCGCGCCGTCGATGGCCGCCTGCATCGCCGCGCTGCAGGCGCCGCTACCGCCCAGGCTCATGTTGATCACGTCGGCCTTGTTGGCGCCCACCGCGGGCGCGCCCGCGACCGTGCCGCCCGAGGACCAGACGATGCCGTCGATGATGTCGGCGATGGTGCCGCCGCAACGGCCGAGCACGCGCACCGGCAGGATCTTGGCTTGATAGGCCATGCCGGCGACGCCGGTGGCGTTGTTGGTCACCGCCGCGACGGTACCGGCGACGTGGGTGCCGTGCCAGCTGGAGTTGGTCGGCAGCGGATTGGCGATACCGCACTGCAGGAAGGTGGTGTAGTCGCCCGGATCGGAGGGATCGGCGTCGCGGCCGTTGCCGTCGCCGGCGGTGCTGGCGCTGCTGATGAAGTCGTAGCCGCCCGCGATCACGTTGGCGTTGAGGTCCGGGTGCGAGGTGATGCCGGTGTCGACCACCGCCACGATCTTGCCCTGGCCGAGATGGCCGCTGTCCCAGGCGGTGGTGGCATTGCTGCCGCCGGCGCCGGTGCCGAAACCGTACTGGGTGGAGAACTGCGGATCGTTCGGGGTCGCCACCGCGTACAGGCGGATGTTGGGTTCGATGTATTCCACGTCCGGATTGGTCGCGATCTGGCGCATCACCGTCGCGGCCTCGACGCTGTCGAGCAGGGTGCTGGCGCGCACCAGTTCGGCGCCGATGCCGAGGGTGCGTTCGCGCTGCAGACTCAGCGGCTTGGCGCGCCCGAACACGGTCGCGGCGTTGTTGAGGCTGCGCTGCAATACGCCGGCATCGCTGCGGCTGGCGCTGCCCGGGCGATAGCGCACGATGAAGCCGTCGACGGGGCCGTTGAGCCCCAGCGCGCCGAGATTCACGCGTTCGGCCGACCAGGCCGGCGCGGACAGGCAGGCGGCGGACAAGGCGACGGCGAGTGCGGCGTGGCGGAGTTTCGGATGCTGCGATCGCATGGGGCTCTCCCTTGAGCGGAATCGGATGCTGCCCGGCATTGGCGTGGCCGGACGGCGGCAGGCGAGGGCGCGGTCGCACCCTGCCCCGACAGTGCCGGGCGCCGAGAAGGAGGGTCAATCGGGAGAAATCCCTACGGATCGCGCACGTTTGAGGTGCGTCTGCCCGATAAGACGGATTTCGGATGCTTGCGTTGTGCCGCGCCCGCCGCCTGGGCTCCCCAGGCAGCGGCCGCGTCCGGCTTAAGCGGTGGGCGCGATGTCGGGCTTGCGGCGCAGCAGATAAACGACGGCGCCGACCGCCAGTGCGATCGCCGCGGCGACCAGATTCTTCAGGCTGGCGCTGGCCAGCAGGCCCAACGACAGCAGGGTCGCCAGGATCGGGATCAGCGGCCCGCCCGGCAGTTGCAGCGCTTCGGGGCGGTCGCCGTGGCGGCGCCGCAACACCAGCACCGACACCGCGGTGCCCAGGTAGGTGCACAGGCGCGAGACCACCGACAACAAGGCCAACTGCACGAACGAACCCGACAGCGCCAGCGCCAGCGAGATCGCGCCGATGCTGAGGATCGCCACCGCGGGCGTGCGGAAGCGCGGATGGATCGCCGCCAGCGCGCGCGGCCCGTAGCCGTCGGCGGCCAGCGCCAGCAGATAGCGCGGCGCCATCATCACCGTGTTGTTGTTGGTGCCCAGGATCGAGACGCTGGCGCCCACGGTCAGGATCAGCGCCAACCACCAGCCGCCGAAACGCGCGGCGGCCTCGGCCAGTGGCGCCTTCGATTCGGCCAGGCCGGGCAAGGTGCCCAGCGCCACCCATTGCACCGCGAAGTAGATCGCGGTGACCGAGGCGATCATGGTCAGCAGCGCGAAGGGCACATCGCGACGCGGATTGCGGTATTCGCCCGCGGCGGCCGGCAGGTTTTCGAAACCGGCGTAGGCGAACAGCAGCAGCAAGGCCGCCTCGCCCAGGTTGCGCAGCGGAATCGCGTCGCCGGGCAGGGCGCCGGCGCTGTCGGCCACCGTGGCATCGAAGTGGCTGGCGCCGAGCAGCACGAACAGGAACAACGGCAGCAGCTTGGCGACCGCCAGCAGCACGCCGGCGCGCGCGGCCGCGCGCACGCCGACCAGGTTGATCGCGACCAGCAACGCCAGCGAGCCCACCACCACCGCGATGCGTCCCACGCCGCTGGCCGCGCCCGGCCAGAAGTGCGCGACCGCCTCGGCCAGGCCGTTGCTGAGCGCGGCGGCGGTGGCGATGCGCGTGAGCAGCAGCATCCAGCCGACCTCGAAGCCGATGAACGAACCGAAGGCCTCGCGCGCATACAGATAGCCGCCGCCGGGCTGGTCGAAATAGCTCGCGGCCTGGGCGTAGCACAGCACCAGCAGGGCGACCGCGAAGCCGGCCAGCAGCACCGCCCACAAACTGGACGGGCCCAGCAAGGCGGCCGCAGTCGCGGGTAGCAGGTAGATGCCGCTGCCGACCACGTCGTTGATCGACAGGCCCAGCAGCTGCCAGCGGCTGACCGCGCGCAGGGTCGCGGGGGCGGTGTCGGCGGAGCGCGCGCCGGTGCGATCGGACGAGGACGGTTCCAAGGCATCACCGGGCGGGAGCGTGAGGGCCAGAGTGCCCGAGTGGGCGCCCGCGAATCCAGCGCGGGCACGCCGTATCGCGACCGCCGCCACCGGTTGGGCGCCCGTTAGGCCGGGAATCACGGCTACGGCGCTACTATCCGCACGCCTCGGCCGCCGCTGGCCGCCGATCCTCAAGGAGATCGACCCGATGAGAGCGCTGATCCTGACCGCCGCCACTGTCGCCCTGCTGGCCGCCTGCAAGCCCGTGCCGCCCAGCGAGCTTCCGGCGCCTGCCGCGCCCGCCGCGCCCGACGCGCCTGCCGCGCCCGTGGTGGACCCGCCCGCCGTTCCGCCCGCGGTCGCAAGTCCGGAAGCGCCTGCCGCCGATCCCGCGCCTACGCCGCCCGGGAACGACGCGGGCCGCGCCCAGGTCAACCAGTCGATCGAGGAAGTGCTGGGCGATCCGGCGCTGTACGAGCCGGCGATCCTCGCCTTCCAGAAAGCGGTCGCCGCGCACGACGCCGCGGCGGTGGCCCGGATGGCCGACTATCCGTTCAACGCGACCCTTGCCGGCAAGCCGACCAAGATCCAGGACGCGGCCGCCTTCGTCGCCGCCTACGACCGCATCGTGACGCCGGCGATCGCCAAGGTCGTGACCGAGCAGAAGTACGCCGAGCTGGCCGTCAGCGGCAAGGGCGTGATGTTCGGCAACGGCGAGGCCTGGATCAACGGCATCTGCCAGGACAAGGACTGCAAGCGCGTGGACGTGCGCGTGGTCGCGCTGCAGTCCGGCGAACCGGCGGCCGCTCATTAACAGGCGTCCGCCCCTGCCGCTGGCGATCGTGCTGGGCGCCGTGCTGGCCTTGGGGGCGGCCGGCAGCGCGCACGCACGCAAGGTCTACCGCTGCGTCGGCCGCGACGGCTCGGTCAGCCTGGCGACCGCGCCCGAGCCGGGCTCGCGCTGCGAGGTGCGCGAGTTCGACGACAACGTCGCCAAGGTGCCCAACCTGTGGGGCTCGATGGGCGTCATCAACGGCACCCTCTACGAACGCCAGCAGGACGGCCAGACCGTCTACAGCACGCGCAATCTGCCCGGCTCGACCAAGGTGCTGTCGTTCATGGTGGAAACGCCGCCGGGCGAACCCGCGCACGTCGGCTTGGGCCTGGTCGGCAAGCCGCAGTTGGACAAGTACGCGGCGCAGTTCCGTTCCGCCGCCAAGGCCACCGGCGTCGACGACGCCTGGTTGCGCGCGATCGCCCATGCCGAAAGCGGCTTCAACGCCGCCGCGGTCTCGCCCAAGGGCGCGCAGGGCGTGATGCAGCTGATGCCGGCCACGGCGAGGGAATACGGCGTGGTCGATCCGTTCTCGGCCGAGGACTCGATCAACGGCGGCGCGCGCCACCTCAAGCAACTGATCCGTCGCTACAAGGGCGACCTGACCCTGGTCGCGGCCGCCTACAACGCCGGCATCGGCGTGGTCGCGCGCTACGGCGGCGTACCGCCCTACCGCGAGACCCAGGCCTACATCGCCAAGGTCCAGGCCCTGCACGAGAACTACCGCGCCGCGCTCGCGCCCAAGCCCAAGCGCGCGGGCAAGAAGCGCTGACGCGAGCGCGAAGCGGCGGCGCGGTTCGCCAGCCTCAGGCCAGCGCGGCCTTGTGCGCCTCGAACGGCAGCGGCGTCGCGCCGCTCTGGGCGACGATGCGCGGCTCGGCTGCGGTCAGCAGTTCCTTGCTGCCGTCGACCACCACCAGGATGCGGCCGGCCTCGATCTCGTCGTGGAACTTGCGCCGGATCGGATCGGGCAGGGACGAGCCCACCAGCGCCGAGGCCCAGCAGCCGACCATCGCACCGGCCATGGTCGCCGCCGCGGCGCCGGCCAGGGTCAGCGCGATCGGCGTGGCCGCGACCACCGCCAGGCCCGCCGCCAATCCTGCCGCGCCGCCGATACCGGCGCCGCGCAACGCGGCCGGCATCAGGTCGGTGTCGGCTTCCTTGCGTTCGTTGGGGATCGACGCGAGCTCGATGTCCGAGCGCGCGATCAACAGGATGTCGTCGTCGTGCACACCGGCTTCCTGGGCGGCGTTCATCGCGGCCTGGGCGCTGGCTAGATCGGGCGTGCTGAATACGTGTCGGATCTTCATGCTTCCTCCTGACGAAGCTTCGTCCTGGAGAGCGTTGCGATACGTTCGATCGCGATGCGCATCGCGTGGATGGCGGCCTGGGGCGCGCAAGCCGCAGCGTCGTCGCCCGGCCGTCGCGGCGAGCTTGGGCGCGGCCGGGTTACCGCGACGTGAGGGCGGCGCGCCTGCGCTTGGCGTTAACGTCGCGGTGCTAATGTGCGCTTCGTTCGTCACCGCATTCATGGAGCTCCGCATGCGCCGTCATCCCGGTTCCGCTTACGTACTCGCCGCCCTCATCGCGCTGAGCTTGGCCGCCTGCAAGCCGGCGGCAGCGCCGGAAACGGCCGCACCGGCGGCCACGCCGGCCGCCGCCGAAACCGCCGCGTCGGTCGCCGAAGCGACGCCGCCGGTCGCGAACGCGGCCGCGCCGTCGCAGTTCGCCGGCAAGGTCTGGGAGGTCAAGGAGTCGGCCACGGTCGAGAAGGGCACCACCTACGCCTTCCTCGCCGACGGCCATCTGGTGATCGACGGCCCCGGCGGCACCCCGCTGCAGGCGCAATGGAAGTTCGATGGCGGTCAGCTGACCATCATCGAGGAAGGCCAGGTCTATCCGACCGACATCCTCAAGCTGGATGCCGGCGAGTTCCGCATCCGCAGCCACAACCCCGGCGAGCCGGTGGAAGTGCTGCTGGTGCCGGCGGCGGACCAGACCCTGCCGACCGCGCAGCCGAACACGTCGATATGAGCGCGGCCGCGACGAGCGAGGGCGCAAGCCGCCGCGCGGCGCGGGTGTTCGCGCGCAGCGTTCTGGGCCTGCGGACCGGACGGGTCCGCCGCCCCGGCGTTTGACCATGTCCATGCAGCCCTTCATCGACGTGAGCTGCCCGTATTGCGGGGAGACGATCGGCCTATTGCTGGACGTCTCCGCGGGCGATCAGACTTACATCGAGGACTGCCAAGTGTGCTGCCGTCCCATCGTCGTCTCCGTCGCCATCGACGAGGAGGGCGAGCCGCAAGTCGGCGTCAGCGCAGAGGACGAGGCATGAGCGCAAGCGTGGGCGGCCGCACCGCGGCCTGGTGTCTGTTGTGGGGCTGGATGCTCGCGGCCTCCGCCCACGCCGCCGAGGTGCTGCCGTGGCAGCCGGCGCGCATCTCCAGCGCGCAATTCGAATCGCATCCGGCCTTCGACCCGCGCAACGGCGATCTGTACTTCGTGCGCAGCCGCCCCGATTTCAGCGGCTGGCGCCTCTACACCAGCCATTGCGGCGCCGACGGCTGGTCGGAACCCGCATCGCCGCCATTCGCGGGCGACGGCGTCGAGGCCGATCCCTGGTTCACGCCCGACGGACGCAGCCTGTACTTCATTTCCTCGCGCTCGGTCGACGGCGTGCCGCGCAAGGACCTGGATATCTGGCGGGTGGATCGCGACGCCAGCGGGCAGTGGGGCCCACCCCAGCGGCTGCCCGAGCCGGTAAATTCGCCCGGCGCCGAATGGTTCCCGCGTCCCGCCGCGGATGGCTGGCTGTACTTCGGTTCCACCAACCGCCCCGGCGGTTACGGCAAGACCGACCTGTGGCGCGCGCGCCAGGACGCGCAGGGCGCCTGGAAGGTCGAAAACCTCGGCCCCCAACTCAACACCGCCGAGGACGAGTACGAACCGCTGATCGCGCCGGGCGGCCAGCGCATCGTGTTCATGGCCGGTGACGGCCTCTACGAAAGCCATCGCAAGCACGGCCGGTGGGCGCCACGCGCCAAGCTGGGTCCGCAGATCAACGTCAACGGCAGCGAGATCGGCGCGCTGCTGTCGCCCAGCGGGCATTCGATGCTGTTCGCGCGCGACACCAAGGGCGAGCGGTCGGGCGAGTTGTTCCTGTTGCGCGGCAAGGGCGATGAGGACTGGCCCCCCAGGTGTCCGAAGGCGCGGTGAATCGGAAGAGCGGAGCTCGCTTCGCTCGAGGATTGCTCCCCTGCTTGGGAGCCGGGCGAGGGGCAGGGCAGCTTAGGAGATGGCTATGGACGAGATCGACAACCTACGACGGATACTGAAGAACTACTTCAATGCCGAAGACGGCCTTTCGGAAGAGGTGTCCATCGGCCTGTACCAGCGATCGTTTTCGTCGCCGGAACAGCGTCGGACGTTACGGGATCAGCTGAGCCGCGCATTCGCCGATCCGCTCCGCGATTGGCGGTCGCTGCTTGCGAACGGCGAGTACGAGGTCTACTTCGCCGCTACCGAGGAAGAAGCAAGGGCGTTTGCGCGACGGATCCTGTGGGATCCGATACTGGGCTAGCTGCGCTGTCGCGCCCCGCTCGAGTCTGGTTCGCTCCCTTCCTCTATCGTTCCCGTACGCGCCCCGAACAGCGATCATGCCTGCAAAAACCTCCACCGCCGCACCCAGTACCGGTAGCGACACGTTACCTCCACGCGCGCTCAATCGAGCCTTGCTGCAGCGGCAGTCGCTGCTGCAGCCGTCGTCGGCATCGCCGCTGGCGATGATCGAGCGCCTGGGCGGTCTGCAGGCGCAGGCGCCGAACCCGCCGTATCTGGGTTTGTGGTCGCGCTTGTCCGAGTTCCGCCCCCAGCAACTGACCGAACTGATGCAGGCGCGTCAGGTGGTGCGCGCGACCATGATGCGCGGCACCCTGCATCTGGTCAGCGCACGCGACTACCTGGACTGGCGCGCGACCCTGCAGCCGATGCTGCGGCGCCTGTTCCTGCAAAGCGATCAGGGCCGCGCGGTGCAGGGCATGGATCTGGACGCGCTGGGCGCGGCCGGGTTGGCGCTGCTGGCGCGCCAGTGCTTGAACGCCACCGACCTGGGCGCGGCGCTGCAGCCGCAGTGGCCGCAACGCGACGCCGCGGCGATGGCGCGCTGGGTGCGCGGCGTCGAGCCGCTGGTGCACGTACCGCCGGCCGGGGTCTGGGACTCGCATCGCGCGGCCGGCTTCGCCCCGGCGGCGGACTGGCTGGGCCAGCCCTTGAGCGCGGACGACGCCAGCGACGCGATCGTGCTGCGCTATCTGGCCGCGTTCGGCCCGGCGACGGTGCAGGACATCGCCGCCTGGTCGGGCCTGCAGGGCGTGCGCGCGATCGTCGAGCGCCTGCGTCCGCGCCTGCGCACGTATCGCGACGCGGCCGGCACGACCTTGTTCGATCCGCTCGACGCGCCAGCGCCCGATCCGGATTCGCCGGCGCCGCCGCGCCTGCTCGCCGATTTCGACAATCTGCTGCTCGCCCACGCCGACCGCAGCCGCATCTTCGACGAGCGGCTCAAGTGGTCGGTGTTCACCCGCAATGGGATCGTGCGCGCCACCGTGCTGATCGACGGCTTCGTCGCCGGCACCTGGAGCTTGGAGCGCACCAAAGACACCGCGACGATCGCGATCGTCCCGTTCGCGTCGCTGGCCAAGCCGCAGCGCGCCGCCTTGGATGAGCTGGCGCAGCGTTGCTTGAGCGCGTTCGCACCGACGCTCGCACACGCGGTGAGCTTCCAACCCGCCTAGGCGAACTCGCGGTGCCCCGGATCACGTCGAATCCGCGATCGGTTCGACGCCGATGCGCGTGCGCGCCTGAGCGCGTCGCCCGCGAACGCATGCGCGCATGACCGGAGCACGCGCGATTTCGTAAAGGTTGTGTTGCGTTCAGCCAATCCAGGCACAGCGCGACCCGGCGCAATGCCGCCTTAGGTCACGTTTTTACGCGTTTCGACGGACTCGCCTAACGTCATTCCTAAGCGATGTGGTTAAGCGAACGTAGCTTTAACGCTTCGCGCGCGCGATCGGTTCAGACGCGCGCCGGCAAGGTGCAGTCGTGCGGTGACCCCCAAGCTTTCAGACATCCGCGCAACACATCACCTCCAGGAGAGATCGCATGAATACCCTGTCCCGCAAGTCGCTGATCGGTGCTTTCGCCCTCGTCGCCAGCCTGTCGGCTCCGCTCGCGTTCGCGCAGCAGGCCGAGCAGGCTCCGCCGGCCGAGCAGGCGCAGACCACCGACGCCGCGGCCGCCGCCGCGACCGATGCGACCGCCGCCCAGACCAGCGAGCCGGCGGCGACCGCCGCCGCGCCGCAGAAGAAGAGCTGGAGCGATGTCGACGTCGACAAGGACGGCAACCTGAGCAAGACCGAGGCCTCGAGCGTGCCGGCCCTGGGCCAGGTCTTCGACAAGGCCGACAGCAACGCCGACGGCTCGCTGACCGCCGACGAATACAAGGCCTATGTGGCCAAGGCGCAGAGCAGCAAGCCGGCCAAGCACGGCGGTTGATCCGCGCCGACGTAGCTCGGTAAAACCCGAGGGGTGTGGACTCCCCTGCGGAGGAAGGGCGGCTAGGGCCGCCCTTCCTGTTTGCAGGCCCGGTTTTTCGCCGGGCCGCGCGCGCGGCATAATGCGCGCATGAATCGCACGCACGCGGCCGCCATCCGGCTGGTCGGCTTCGACGCCGACGACACGCTCTGGCGCAGCCAGGATTATTTCGACCAGGCCCAGCTCGATTTCGAGCGCATCGTCGGCGCCTATGTCGACCTGCACGATGCCGGCGTGCATCAGCACTTGTACGAAGTCGAGAAGCGCAACATCGCGCTGTTCGGCTACGGCGTGAAGGGCATGGTGCTGTCGATGATCGAGGCCGCGGTCGAGATCACCGGCGAGCGCATCAGCGCCGCCGACCTGCACCGCATCGTCGGCCTGGGCAAGGACCTGCTGCGGCACCCGGTCGAGCTGCTGCCGGGCATCCCCGAGGCGGTGCGCGCGATCGCCGGCGAGTACGACGTGGTCCTGATCACCAAGGGCGACCTGTTCCACCAGGAAGCCAAGGTGCGCCAGTGCGGCCTGGCCGACCTGTTCCGCCGCATCGAGATCGTCAGCGAGAAGGACACCGCCACCTACGCGCGCCTGTTCGACGAGTTCGGCCTGAGCGCCGGGCAGTTCGTGATGATCGGCAACTCCCTGCGCTCGGATATCGCGCCGGTGCTGGAGTTGGGCGGCTGGGGCATCCACATGCCCTACCACGTGACCTGGGCGCACGAAAACGAGGCCGAGGTCGCCGCCGATGCGCCGCGCCTGCGCCGCGTCGACGGCGCCGCCGCGCTGCCGGATGCGGTGCGCGAACTGGCGCGCGCGGCCGTCGCCTGAACGGGCGACGACGCCAGCCCAACGCCGGCTGAGCGGTTCCGCGCTAGGCCGGCGAAATTACGAAATCGTTCACCGTCGCGGTCGCATCGTCGCCCCATGCCTGCAATGGTGCAGGCTTGAGGAGAACGACATGACCGCACTGTCCCGATGGCTCGCCCCGGTGGTCGTGGCCGCCGGTTTCGGCGTGGTCGCGATGGCGCCGGCCCCGGCAATGGCGCAGAGCGACGACCTCGCCCGCGTGATCGTCAACGTGGCCGATGTGATCATCCGCGGCAACACCCCGTACTACCGTTACGGCAACTACGGCTACGACGATCGCCTGATCGTGGTGCGCGATCGCTACGGTCGTCCGACCTACTACCGCAACGTGCCGCGCCACGGCTACGCGCAGCCGCCGTACGGCAACGCCTACGGCTATCGCAATCAGTACAACCGTCCGGGCTATAGCACCGGCAACTGCAACCAGTACGGCAAGTGCCGCACCGAGTACTACGACGCCCGCTACGACCGTCGCCACGATCGTCGTTACGACAATCGCTACGACAACCGGTATTACAACGGTCGCTACTACGACAACCGCTACGACAGCCGCTACGACCGCCGGCGCTACGACGACTAAGCGCCGCCCCGACGGCACCGCATGGCGCGGTGCCGTCGTCCGCCCTGCTGTCGCGCACCGCGTTCGGTGCTAGCCTGCGGCCCTGCCCGCAAGGAGTCGTCCCGCCATGAAATCGCTATTGCTGTGCGCCAGCCTGGCCGTCGCCGGCCTGGGTTCCGCCTGGGCCCCCGCGGCGCAGGCCGCCGGCCACGTCGACTGCAAGCTGCGCTTCAACCTCGCGGGCTGGTCGGTGTTCTACAAGACCTCCTCGGGCAGCGGCACGGTCACCTGCGGCAACGGCCAGAGCATGGCGGTCAAGATCAGCGCCAAGGGCGGCGGCCTGACCGTGGGCAAGTCCAAGATCGAGAACGGCGTCGGCGAATTCTCCGGCGTGCACGACATCTCCGAGATCCTGGGCACCTACGCCACCGCCGAGGCCCATGCCGGCGCGGTCAAGTCCAGCAAGGCCCAGGTCATGACCAAGGGCGAAGTCTCGCTGGCCCTGGCCGGCAAGGGCCAGGGCTGGGACCTGGGCGTGGCCTTCGGCAAGTTCGTGATTTCGCGTTGAGCATGGACCGCAGCGTCGCACCGTCGCCCAAGCCGCCGCGTCGGCGCCTGCGGGTGCGCCTGCTGGCGCTGCTGGCCTCGATCGCGGCGGTGCTCGGGATCGGCCAGAGCTGGGCGCAGGACTACGCCTTCGGCTGGGATCCGCGCAGCGGCGACGCCTGGGTCGACACCTGGCTGGGCGACGTGAACCGCTACGGCGCGCGCTACCGCGAGCCCTTCGTCGACGAGATGGTGCGCAACTACGGCGCGCCGCGCGAACTGGTGTCTGAACTGCTGGGCGCGCGCCGCTGGGCCGCGGGCGACGTCTACTACGCCTGCGCGCTGGCCCAGGTCTTGGGCCGTCCCTGCCGCTACGTGGTCGACGAATGGGAACGCAGCCACGGCGAGGGCTGGGGCGCGGTCGCGCAGCGCCTGGGCATCAAGCCCGGCTCGCCCGAGTTCCACCGCCTCAAGCGCGGCTTCGTGCCCACCTACGACCGCTGGGGCCGGCCGATCGCGATCGATGCCGAACTGCGCCGCGATTTCCCGAACCGGCCCAGCGTGAAGAGCAAGCGCGCGCAGCCGTCGCAGGCCGCGCGCGAGGCCGGCAAGGGCAAGAGCGCCGACAAGGCCAAAGGCCCCGCGCCGCGCAAGGCACAGGGCAAGCAATAGGCGCGCCCGCACGGCTGGGCTGGGGCGGCTTTATGATGGCCGCATGAGCGAACGCGCCCCCGCCGCGGACATCCGCATCGTCGATTTCGCGCCGCAATGGCGCGCCGATTTCGCCCGCCTCAATATCGAATGGCTGGAACGCTGGTTCGTGGTCGAACCTATCGACCGCACGGTGCTGGAAGACCCCGAGACCCACCTGCTCGCCGACGGCGGACGCGTGCTGTTCGCCGTGGACGGCGCGCAGCGCGCGCTGGGCACGGTCGCGCTCAAGCACGAGGGCGATGGCGTCTACGAGCTCACCAAGATGGCCGTCGACAGCAGCCTGCGCGGCGGCGGCCTCGGGCGCCTGCTGATACTGGGCGCGCTGGAACGCTTCCGGTCGATGGACGGCCGCGAACTGTTCCTGGAATGCAACACCAAGCTGACGCCGGCGTTGAAGTTGTACGAGAGCGTCGGCTTCCGTCATTACCCGGCGCCGCGTCCCGGTTCGCACTACGCCCGCGCCGACGTCTACATGGTCTGGCATCCGCCGGAGTAAGGTGGTTCGCAAATCCGAATCGGCTGCGCGCAGATGCGGCGCGTGTGGATGTCGGTTCTCGGAATGCGCCGGCGCGGGCAGGGCGGGGGATCAGGGCTCCGGCGGTGCACGCAACATCGGCTTGACCAGCATCGCGATGCCCGCCAGCAACAGCAGCACGCCCGTTCCCAGGGTCCAGTAAGCGCCGTGGTTGCCGGGCGCCATATGACTATTCCAATAGGCTCCGCCCGCGCCGAACACCACCAGCACCGCGCCGAAGCCGAAGCTGCCCAGGCCGAGCAGCAACGCCAGCCACACCGGCAGGCGCAGGAACACCATGCCCCATGCGGCCAGCACCAGCACTGCGTAGGCCATGATCGCTCCCTGTCGCCGACCGCCCTAAGTTAGCGGCAGCGCGGTCCGCCAACAATGCGCGGCAGGGCCTGCCGAGCGGTGTCGGCGCAATGGCCGGCATTCGCCCAGCCGGCACCGGTCGGGCCCCAGAGCCGGGGCTCGGCTGCCGCGCCGTACAATGCGCGCCATGACCGCCGCCACCGCCATTCCCGCCGCGCAACTGCGTCTGTCCGTCGCCCCGATGATGGATTGGACCGACACCCAGTGCCGGGTCTTCCACCGCGCGCTGGCGCCGCATGCGCGGCTGTACACCGAGATGGTCCACGCCAATGCGGTGATCCATGGCGATCGCGACCGCTTGCTGGCGATGGATCCGGTCGAGCATCCGGTGGCGTTGCAGTTGGGCGGCAGCGAGCCGGCGCTGCTGGCGCAGGCGGCGCGGATCGGCGCCGAGCGCGGGTTCGACGAGATCAATCTCAACTGCGGCTGTCCCTCCGACCGCGTCCAGGCCGGGCGTTTCGGCGCCTGCCTGATGCGCGAGCCGGCGCTGGTGGCCGATTCGGTCGCGGCCATGGTCGCGGCTTGCGACGTGCCGGTGACGGTGAAGTGCCGGCTCGGGGTCGACGACGACCAGCATTACGAGGTGTTCCTGGCCTTCATCGAGCGCGTGGCCGCGGCCGGCTGCGGTATGTTCGTGGTGCATGCGCGCAACGCCTGGCTCAAGGGGCTGTCGCCGAAGGAAAACCGGGAAGTGCCGCCGCTGCGCTACGACTGGGCCTACCGGCTGAAGCAGGACCATCCTGAGCTGCAGGTGATCGTCAACGGCGGCATCGCCAGCCAGGCCGACGCGACCGCGCACCTGGCCCACAGCGACGGCGCCATGCTCGGCCGCGCCGCCTATCACGATCCCTATTTGCTGCATCGGCTGGACGTGGCCTGGTTCGGCGGGGAGCTGCGCAGCCGCGCCGAGCTGCTGCGCGGGCTGCGGCCCTATGTCGAAGGCCAGCTCGCGCGCGGGGTCGCGCTCAAGCACATCACCCGCCATGTGCTCGGCCTGTTCCACGGCGAGCGCGGCGGGCGCGCGTTCCGGCAAGTGCTCAGCGAGGGCGCGCACCGGCCCGGCGCGGACTGGTCGTTGGTGGAACGCGCGCTGGCGCTGACCGAAGCGCGGGCCGACGCGGCATGATCGGTCGCGATCGCGAGGCCTTCCTGGCGATCGCGCGCGACTGCGCGCCGGACTTCGGGCCGGCCACCGCGCGCGCCGCCTTCCTGGTCGCGCCCGACGGCTTCGCGCGCGCCGAGCAGTCGGCCGGCGACAACCGCTACATGGCCGCGGCCGAGGGCTTCGATCCGGGCCTGGCCAGCGCCCAGCACCGCGAGCTGCAGCGCGCGCTGTCGGCGCTGCTGCCGACCGTGTGTTTCGCCGGCGACCCGGACACGCCCGACGCGCTGTTCCCCAACAACGTCTACGCGACCGCGCCCGGCCGCACCCTGATCGGGCGCATGCGCCACCCGGTGCGCCAGCGCGAGGCCGCGCGCGCCGACATCCGCGCCTTCTTCCGCGAGGTGCTGGGCTACGCCGAGATCGACCTGTCGACCCAGCCGCACCCCTGCGAGCTCACCGGCGCGCTGGTGATCGACCGCGCGCGCGGGCTGGGCTACTGCGGTCTGTCCGAGCGCTGCGACGCCGAGGGCGCGCGTCTGATGCACGAGGCCCTGGGCCTGCGCGCGACCCTGCTGTTCGACCTGGCGCCCGGCGAATACCACACCAACGTGGTGTTGGCGGTGCTGGCCGGCCGCGCCGCCCTGATCTGCCCGGGCGGCTTCGCCGACCCGGCCGCGGCCGCCGCGATCGCCGCGGTGTATGCGCCGCATGCGATCGAACTGAGCCCGACCGAGCACGCCGCCTTCGCCGGCAACGCGATCGCGCTCTCGCCGGACCGGGTCTGGATGAGCACGCGCGCGGCCGGGGCCCTGAGCGAGGCCAGCCGGGCCGGGCTGGAGCGCGCCGGCTTCGCCGTGGCGGCGGTCGCGCTGGACGCGATCGAGGCCGGCGGCGGCTCGCTGCGCTGCTGCGTGGGCGAGATCTACTGAGGCCGTTGACCACGATGTCATCGCCGCGGGGCAAGTGCGGCGGTCGCGGCCCTCGAATTCCAGTACCGGACGGTTTCGCCGACGCTCCGCGCCATTGCTCGCAAGTACGGGCCTGAATGGTGGCTGGGAGGTAAAGAAAAAGTTCAGACCGGATTCACCGCTCCGTTTCGAGAATGCCACCTCATCCAGCGCCCGTGCGCTATTGTTCCGTCACGTTGTCCTGCCGAGTCCCCATGAAGATCCTGTCCGCCCGAGTCATGGCTACGCTGCTGCTCGCCGCTACCGCGGTCGGGGCGGGCGACGCCTGGGCGCAGGACCGGGGCGGTCGCGGCCAGGGTCAGGGCCAGGAGCGGCGCGACCGCGACGACGGCCATGACCGGCATGAAGGCCATCGCGCGTTGTCCGATGCTGTGCGCCGCGTCGAACGCGAAAGCGGCGGCGGCCAGGTCCTGAGCGCCGAGCGCGTGCCGTTCGACGGCCGCGACGTCAATCGGGTCAAGGTCGTCGATCCCAGCGGTCGGGTCCGGATCTACATGGACGACCCGCAGCAGGGCCGCGAACGGCGCGACGACGGCGGCCGTACACGCGGCGACGACAACGACAACGACTAACCTCTGGCGTAGAGGTCGCGCCCTCCGGCGCGGTCGACTGATAAGGGAGTGCCCATGCGAATTCTGTTGGTCGAAGACGAAGCACCGCTGCGCGAGACTCTGGCCGCGCGCCTGAAGCGGGAAGGCTTCGCTGTGGATGCCGCCCAGGACGGCGAGGAAGGCCTGTACATGGGCCGCGAAGTCCCGTTCGACCTGGGCATCATCGACCTCGGCCTGCCCAAGATGTCGGGCATGGAGCTGATCAAGGCCCTGCGCGACGAAGGCAAGAAGTTCCCGGTCCTGATCCTGACCGCTCGTTCGAGCTGGCAGGACAAGGTCGAGGGCCTCAAGCAGGGCGCCGACGACTACCTGGTCAAGCCCTTCCACGTCGAAGAGCTGCTGGCGCGCCTCAACGCGCTGGTGCGCCGCGCCGCGGGCTGGAGCAAGCCGACCCTGGAATGCGGGCCGGTCATGCTGGACCTGGCTGCGCAGACGGTCAGCGTCGCCGGCACCAACGTCGACCTGACCAGCTACGAATACAAGGTGCTGGAGTACTTGATGATGCACGCCGGCGAGCTGGTCTCGAAGGCCGACCTCACCGAGCACATCTACCAGCAGGATTTCGACCGCGACTCCAACGTGCTCGAAGTCTTCATCGGCCGCCTGCGCAAGAAGCTGGACCCGGACGGCGCGATGAAGCCGATCGAGACCGTGCGCGGCCGCGGCTACCGCTTCGCCATTCCGCGCAGCGGGGAGTAAGGACGGGCTTCGTCCGGCCGCGGCCGGGCGAGGACGTCGGGCCGGGCATGCGGGCGGACGCCACTTCCAGCGAACCTAAGCGACCGGGCGCGAACACGATTCGCGCCCGGTTTTCGTTGCTGCGCCGGAGGCCACGGCCATGAGCTGGGGCCAAGCGCGCTCGCTGCGCGCCCGCCAGCTGCTGGCGGCCAGCCTGGGCCTGCTGGCCTTCCTGGCCCTGGCCGGCTACGCCCTGGACCGCGCCTTCCTCGACACCGCCGAGAACAACCTGCGCGAGCGCCTGCACGGCTACGCCCTGGCCTATGCGGCCAAGGGCGACTTCGACCGCAGCGGCGAGTTCGTCGAACCTTATGAGCCGATCGACCCGCGCTTCGATCAGCCCGGCAGCGGTCTGTACGCCGAGCTGGTGCTGCCCAACGGGCATTGGGACTCGCCCTCGGCGCAGGGCCCGCTGCTGCCGGCCGCGTCCATGCTCAAGCCCAGCGAGCGCCGCTTCGAGGGCCCGCTGCCGATCACCGAGATCAACGGCGACGTCGGCGAGGCCTACCGCTACGGCATCGGCCTGACCTGGGCCGCGGGCGGCGATCCGCGCGCCGAGTTCCCGTACACGATCTACATCCTCGAGAACACGACCTCGCTCAGCGGCCAGGTCGCGGTATTCCGCGGCGCGCTGTGGCGCTACCTGGGCGGCGCCGGCTTCATTCTGCTGCTGCTGCAGGCGCTGATCATGCAGTGGAGCCTGCGCCCGCTGCAGCGCGTGATCGACGAGCTCAAGCGCGTGCAGCGCGGCCTGGCCTCGCGCATGAGCGAGCGCCACCCGCGCGAGCTGGAGCCGCTGACCGAGAGCATCAACGCCTTCATCGAGAGCGAGCGCGAGAACCTGGACCGCCAGCGCAACACCCTGGCCGATCTCGCCCACAGCCTGAAGACGCCGCTGGCGGTGCTGCGCGCGCGCCTGGACGACAACGCGCCCGACGGCGAGCTGCGCGAGGACGTGGACCTGCAGCTGCGGCGCATGAACGACCTGGTGTCCTACCAGCTCGCGCGCGCGGCCTCGGGCGGCCACGCCCTGTTCGCCGCGCCGGTGGCGATCGAGCCGCATGCCGAGCAGATCGTGCGCGGCTTGGAAAAGGTCTATGCCGGCAAGGGCGTGCTGTGCGAGTTCGACGTCGCGCCCGATGTGCAGTTCCACGGCGAGCCGGGCGACCTGCAGGAGCTGCTGGGCAACCTGCTCGAGAACGCGTTCAAGTGGGCGCATTCGCGCGTGCTGCTGACGGTGACCCCGGGCGAAACCGCGCCCAACCGCCGCCCCGGCCTGCTGCTGGCGGTGGACGACGACGGCCCGGGCATACCGGCGGAGAAGGTCGCCCTGATCCTGCAGCGCGGCGTGCGCGGCGACGAGCGCGTGCACGGCCACGGCATCGGCCTGGCGATCGTGCAGGACCTGGTACGCGGCTACCGCGGCACCCTGGACGTGGTGCCGTCGGAAGAGCTGGGCGGCGCGAGGTTCGAGGTCAAGCTGCCGCCGGGGCTTTGAGGGGCGGTACGGGTTAAAAGCAAATCCCCCCCTAGCCCCCCTTTTGCAAAGGGGGAAGACCAGCGGCCGTCGGGCGAGTCGCGATTCCAAATCGAACCGCGTAAGTTCCCCCCTTTGCAAAAGGGGGGCTAGGGGGGATTTGCTGTTGCTGTTGCCGTTGCTCTCGCCCCGATTCCCCACCCCTCAACCAAACGGCGACGCCCCATAGAAGCGCCGCAGCTGCGCCGCGATCTCCGGCATCGCCTCGCGCAGCAGGGCGGGGTCGCTGAAGTGGTACTCGGTCGCGACCGCGAAAAACTCCTCCGGCGCTTCGGCTGCGTAGGGATCGATCAGGGTCTTGCGGCCGGAATCGACCTCGTCGACGAAGCCGTCGTACACGCGCTGGAAATCGCGCGCCCACTCGCGCTGCCAGGGACGCGGCAGCGGCGGGGTGCCGTCGAGCAGGCCGTCTAGCGCGTCGAGCTTGTGCGCGATCTCGTGCGCGGCCACGCAGAAGCCCGCGCGCGGGTCCTCGCAGTCGGCCAGCACGTCTGCCCAGGACAGGATCACCGGCCCGGCGTCCCAGGCTTCGCCGATCAGCTCGTCCTGCCATTCGTGGAGCACGCCGGCGGCGTCGATGTGGCTGCGATTGACCCGGAACGCATCCGGATAAACGATCAGCTGCGACCAGCCGCGCAGGCCTTCCTCGCCGAACTCCAGCAAGGGCAGGCAGCACAGCATCGCCAGCATGCAGCGTTGGCGATCGTCGAGGCTGAGCTCGCCGATCGGGCTGATGGTCTTCTCGTGCACGAAGCGCGCGACCAACTCGCGCAGGCGCGCGTCGCGCGGCGCGTCCAGCGCTTGCGCCCACGGCACCGCCGCGCGTGCGTCGCGCCAGAGATCGTCGGCGATGGGCGGCGGGCGCCGCAGACGGCGCAGAAGTTCGAACACGGCGGGCGAGGGCGCGGCGGAGGGAGCGACAGGCTAACCGCAAGCGTTCGCCGACGCACAAACGGACGCGCCAACAGAGCGAATGGGTGGGCTAGGGCAACAGCCGGAGCGCGGCGCGCTCCAGCGGGTCGGGCTTAGCGGAACATGCCCGGCAGGAAGCTATGCCAGCGCGGCGACTGCAGACGGCCGTTGTTGGCGTCGCTGTGCACCGTGGGCTTGGCCTTGGGATCGGTGCGCGTGGGCGCGACCACGGCCCGATTGTTCGCGCGCACCGTGTCCTTCTTCTGCGAGGCGCTTTCCGGGCAGCTTTCGTTCGCGCTCAGCTTGACCTCGCGCGCGGCGACGCTCGCACTGGCGAGGGCGATCAGCAGGCAGAAGCAGATCCGTAGCATGGCGGAATCCTCGTTAGCCCGGATGGGTATCGCCACCGGACAGATCCGGACTATAGCGCGAAACTGTGCGCCCCGTTGCGGCAACCCATGCTGCGTCGCAGCAGGTTCGGACGAACGGTTCGGGCAGACTCCGGGCATGAGCCCGCCGCGCCCGCCCCTGACCGCTCCCGCCCTGCGCCGGGCCCTGATCGCCGGCGCCCGCCGGGTCATCGCCGGGCGCGACACTTTGAACAAGATCAACGTGTTCCCGGTCGCCGACGGCGATACCGGCAACAACCTGGCGCACACCCTGGGCAGCTTGCTGAATGGGGCTTTGAGCCGGCGCAGCCGGCATATCGGCGAGCTCCTGCTGCGCATCGGCAACGACGCCATCGACGGCGCGCGCGGCAATTCGGGCGCGATCCTGGCCCAGTTCCTGCACGGGGTGGCCGAGCACGCGCGCGGCCAGCCGGTGCTGGACGCGGCCGCGCTGGCGGCCTCGGTGCGGCACGGCGCCGACAGCGCGCGCGCGGCCCTGGCGCATCCGGTCGAGGGCACCATCCTGAGCGTGATCGGCGCCTTCGCCGACGCCCTGGACGAAGCCGCGCGCGAGGCGAGCGGCGAGGGCGACCCGCGTCCCGGCTTCGCCAGCGCGCTGGCCCGCGCCCGCATCGCCCTGGCGCGCACGCCGCAGCAGATGGCGCTGCTGCAACGCGCCGGCGTGGTCGATGCCGGCGCGCAGGGTTTCGTCGACCTGCTCGAAGGCATCGCCGAGTTCGTCGACGGCGGCCCACGCGCGCTGCGCGTGCATGGCGCGGTGGCGGCCGCCAACGAAGCGCCCAGCGCGAACGAAGGCCATGCGCCGCACGAGGGCGTCGATCCCGAGCGGCGCTGGTGCAGCGAATGCCTGCTGCTGGGCGAAGGCATCGAACGCGATCGCCTGCGCGCCGCGCTGGAAGCGATCGGCGCCGATTCGCTGGTGCTGGCCGGCGGCGGCACGCGCATGCGCGTGCATGCGCACGTCGGCGCGCCGCAGCATCTGTTCGATGCCTGCGCCGCGTTCGGCACGGTCGAGGGCATGAAGGCCGACGACATGCTGTTGCAGCAGCGCAGCGCGGAATCCTCGCAACGCGTGGCGGTGGTGACCGACAGCGCCGCCGACCTGCCGCAGGCCGTGCTGGAGCGCCATGCGCTGCACGTGGTGCCGGTGCGCGTCAGCGTCGACGGCCGCGATTATCTGGACAAGGTCGGTCTGGCCACGGCCGAGTTCTACCGGCGCATGGCCGCCGCCGCCGACCTGCCCAAGACCAGCCAGCCGCCGCCCGGCGATTTCCGGCGGCCCTTCGATTTCCTGCTCGCCCATCATCCGGAAGTGGTGTACGTGGGTTTGTCGCGCGCGGTTTCCGGCACGCTGCAGTCCGGCGAGCAGGCGGCCACGCGCGCCGACCCGCTGCGGGTGCGCGTGTTCGACAGCGTCAACGCCGCCGGCGGCCAGGGCCTGCTGGCCTGGCGCGCGGCCGAGCTGGCCGAGGCCGGCGCCGACCTGCCCGCGATCCTGGCCGAGCTGGAACGGTTGCGCCCGCTGACCCTGACCTGGGCGATGGCGCGCGACATCTCGCATGCGGTGCGTGGCGGCCGTATTCCGGCCTGGGCCGGTCCCGCGGTGCGCTACAGCGGCCTGACCCCGGTGGCGCGGATGAAGGCCGACGGCCGTCTCGGCGTCAGCGGCGGGCTGCTGGCGCGGCGCAGCGCGCCGGAGAAGTTCGCGCGCTACGTCGCGCTCCGACTGCCGCGCAACGCGTCTTGGCGCGCGATCGTCGGCCATTGCGACGCGTACGACGATGGCGCGCGCCTGCTCGAATGCCTGCGCCGCCGCATCGATCTGGCCGAAGCGCATCTGGTCGAGACCGGCCCGGCGATCGGCGCGCACGCCGGACGCGGCGCGCTGCTGGTATCGGTGCAGCCGGCGCCCTGACCCATCCGCGTTGTGATGTCGCAGCGGCGCAAGCCGCGCCCGCGCCCATGCGGCCCCGGTGTAAGCCCCGATGTCGGCACGCTATCGCCACCGCAGGCGCCCAAACCGCAGGCGTTCAAAATGCACCCATGCGGCCAGGCTCGTGCCCTTTAGTGAGGCTCGCGGTCGCGGCTTGCGCCGCTCCTACCCCAGGGCCGCGGTACGCATGCGGGCGCGGCGCTCGCGCATAATCCGCGTATGCCGTCCCCGTCCCTGACCTCGATCGCTCCGGCGACCTACGCGCTGATCCTCGCCGCCTATTTGATCGGATCGCTGTCCGGCAGCCTGCTGCTGGGGCGCCTGCGCGGCGTGGACATCCGCCAGCTGGGCAGCGGCAACGCCGGCGGCACCAACGCCTTCCGCACCCAGGGCCTGCGCTTCGCCTTGGGCGTGGTGGTCATCGATATCGGCAAGGGCATGCTCGCGGCCTGGCTGGCGCTGCGCTATGCGCCGGTGGCCAGCGCCCTGAGCGTGACCGCGCACGGTTATACGGCCGCGTTCGCGGCCGTGCTCGGTCACGTCTGGCCGCTGTGGCACGGCTTCCGCGGCGGCAAGGGCGCGGCGACCGTGGTCGGCGGCCTGTTGGTGTTGTGGCCGTTCGCCATCCCGGCGCTGCTGATCGTATGGGTCGCGACCCTGGTGCTCAGCGGCTACGTCGGCCTGGCCACCGTGCTGGCGGCGCTGTGCCTGCCGCTGCTGGCCTGGTGGAGCGATGCCGGCGAGCCGCGCCTGTGGTTCGCTTGCGCGGCGGCGCTGCTGATCGTCTACACCCATCGCGGCAATCTCGCGCGCCTGCGCGCGGGCACCGAGTCGCGCTTCGCGCGCGCGCGCCTGCTGCACCGCCTGCGCCGCGGCTGATGGACGAGCGCGCGCTGTTGCAACGATTGATCGCCGGTCCGGCTTCGGGCGACGCGCTCGCGCGCGTGTCCGGACAGACCCGCGCCGCGGTGTGGAAACGCATCGAGGCGCTGCGCGAAGCCGGGGTCGCGATCGAGGCCAAGCCCGGTCGCGGTTACGCGCTCAGCCAACCGCTGGACTTGCTGGACGCCGCCGCGATCGTGGCGGCGCTGCCTGCGCGCGAACGCGCGCGACTGGCCGAGCTCGAAGTGGCCTGGAGCATCGACTCCACCAACAGCGAACTGCTGCGCCGCGCCACGCCCGCGCAGGGCGCGACGGTGCTGCTGGCCGAGCGCCAGACCGGCGGCCGCGGCCGGCGCGGGCGCGAGTGGGCGTCGCCGCTGGCCGCGCATCTCTATCTGTCGCTGTCGCGCGGCTTCGGCGGCGGACTCGCGCGCCTGGGCGGATTGAGCCTGGTCGCCGGCATCGCCGCGGTCGAGGCCCTGCACGGCCTGGGTTACGACGGCGTGCGTCTGAAATGGCCGAACGATCTGGTCGTGCTGGACGCGCGCGGCCTGCGCAAGCTCGGCGGCCTGCTGATCGAAGGCGGCGGCGAGCACGCCGGTCCGGCGCGCGCGGTGATCGGCCTGGGGCTCAATGTGCGCATGCCGGCGGCCGCGGCGGCGGCGATCGACCAGCCCTGGTGCGATCTGGCCACGCTCGGCGACGGCACGGCGCCCGCGCGCGACACGGTCGCGGCGGCGCTGCTGGCGCGCCTGCTGCCGGCGCTGGACGAGTTCGACGCCGACGGCCTGGCGCCGTTCCTGCCGCGCTACGCGGCCCTGGACGCGCTGGCGGGCGCGGCGATCGCGGTGCACGGCGGCAACGGCCAGCGCCAGGACGGCGTCGCGATCGGCCTGGCCGAGGATGGCGCCCTGCGCGTGCGCCTGGACGATGGTTCCCTGCAGAGTTTCCACGCCGGCGAAGTCAGCGTGCGGCGCGCGCCTGGAGCGAGCGCATGAGCGCCTGGCTGTTCGATCTCGGCAACACCCGGCTCAAGTGCGCGCCGCTGCAGGCCGACGGTCGCGCCGGCGCCGCGCTGGCCTTGCCGCATCGCGAGGAAGATGTGGCCGCCGCGCTGGCGCAGGCCTTGCCCGCGCGCATCGAGGTCGCCTATCTGGCCAGCGTGGCCGCGCCCGGCCTGCGCCTGGCGGTACTCGACGCGCTCACCGCGCGCTGCGCGCGCATCGCGGTCGCGCGCACCCAGGCGCGCCTGGGCGCGGTGCGCATCGCCTACGTCGATCCGCGCAAGCTCGGCGTGGATCGTTTCCTGGCCCTGCTGGGCACCCACGCGCGCGGCGACGGCGCCAGCCTGGTCTGCGGCGTCGGCACCGCCCTGACCGTGGACCTGATCGACGCCGACGGCCTGCACCTGGGCGGCCGCATCGCGCCGTCGCCGACCCTGATGCGCGAGGCCTTGCACGCGCGCGCGGCGCAGCTGCCCGAGCAGGGCGGCGACTACGTCGATTTCGCCGCCGATACCGAAGACGCGCTGGCCTCGGGTTGCGACGGCGCCGCGCTGGCCCTGATCGAGCGCAGCCTGGACGCCGCCCAGCAGCGCCTGGGCCAACGCCCGCGCCTGCTGCTGCACGGCGGCGGCGCCGAGGCCCTGCAGCCGCACCTGCCCGAAGCGGAGCCGGCACCGGGATTGGTGCTGGACGGGCTGGCGATCTGGGCCGCGGTCGAGCGCGAGGGCGCAGGCGTGGGCGGCGTTGCCGCCTGATCCCCGCGCGAGCCCGTCCGGCGGGCGCGGCGTGCTGATGCGCACACTTGCTGCCTAGAATCGACGCGTGATCCGCCTGGAACCCAGCCCATGCTGCTGCGCGCCCTGATCGTCCTGTTGCTGGTGCTGAACCTGGGCGTGGCCGCGTGGTGGTGGCAGCGCGAATCCATGCCCGCCGCGGCGCCGGCCGCCGTCGCGTCCGGGATCGCGCCGCTGCGTTTGCTGAGCGAGACCGCGCCGCGCCCGCGCACGGCCGTCAAACCCGCGCTCGCGCAGGCGGTGCCGGCGGCCGTCGTCAGCGCGCCCGATCCGGCCGTGGCCGCCGCCGCGAACTGAGCGCGGCGCATCGCTAGCGCACAGCGCGACGTCGTCCGCTTCGGCGTCGTTGCCATCGGCTCGATACGCACGCGCCGCAGCACACGATGCGCCGGTCGGCGCCGACGCCGCATCGGCGGCCATGTGACGCTCGCCATCGCATTGCGCACGCGCACGCAGCGAATATGACGCGCGTCGCAACGCGCGCGTTCGAGGCCCGTGCGAACTGGGAGCGCGTGCGGCCCAGGGCATAGAATCGCGCCATGCTGGTCCGCGCGCTGCTCGTACTGTTGTTGATGCTCAACCTCGGCGTGACCGCGTGGTGGGGCCTGCGCGCGCGGGTGTCGCCGCCTGCGCCCGATGCGCCGCCGCTGGGCATCGCCCGTCTGCAATTGCTCAGCGAGCGCGATGCGCCGGCCGCGCGCGCGAACGCGCGCCCCGCGATCGGCGCGCCCAGCGCCGCGCTGCGCGATGCCACCGCGACCGTGCCGCCGCCAGCACCCGCCCCGGCATCGCCACCGGCGGATGCCGCGCCCACGTCCACGCCCGAGGCTACCGCGCCCGAACCCGTGGCCGCGCTAGCCAAGAACGCGCGCTGCTACAGCTTCGGTCCGTTCGAGAGCGCCGACCTGGCCGGGTCCGCGCGTCAATACCTGCAACCGCTGGCGCAACGCATCGCGGTGCGTGAGCAACGCGCCGCGCCCGCGCGCGGCTGGCGCGTGCTGCTGCCGCCGCAGCCCTCGCGCGAGCAGGCGCAGGCGGTTGCGCAGCGCATCGCCGCCGCCGGTTTCAACGATTACTTCGTGGTCGCCGACGGCGCCGAAGCCAATGCGATCGCGCTCGGCCGTTACCGCACCGAAGACGCCGCGCGCAAACGCGCGCAAGCCCTTAATGCGGGCGGCTTCGCGGCCCAGGCCGAACCGCTGGGCGACGCCCGCGCCAGCACCTGGCTGGACGTGGTCGCGGGCGAGGGCTTCGATCCCGACGCCGCCCAAGCGGCGATCGCGGTGCAGCGCCGCGGCATCGACTGCGCGAAGCTGCGCTGAGTCGCGGCACGCCTGGGGCATTTCCGGGGCGCATCCGCACCGGAATCCGCCACCCGACGTGCGCACGGGCTAGAATGTCGCCCTTCGCCGGCATAGCTCAGTTGGTAGAGCAACCGCCTTGTAAGCGGTAGGTCGTCAGTTCGATTCTGACTGCCGGCACCAAAGCCTGGGGTTGGTCGTTCCCAAGACAACCTGGCGATGACAGCAAACCTCGCAGTGGCGGGGTTTTTTTGTGTCTGGTCGTCCTGGGCCGCCTATTGCAGCGGTTTAGGGGTGAGGCCAGGCCACCACCACCAGCGTCATCCGCTACGTTGCCTCGCACAGCAAAGGCAAGCCGCCGGCGCGCCCTTCACTCGCGGGAGGCGCGTGCGCGTTTTCCACCCTTGCGTTTCGTGGTCTCGCGACTTTTAGCGAAGTCCGGGAAGGCCTCCGCTATCGGCTCCGCATCCGGCAAGATGTAGAACACTCCGCCGCGCTCGAACGTCGGACGGATGATCTGCTCGTAAAACTCGGGCGAGACGTTGATGCAGCCATGAGTGACGCGGTTGTCGTCCGGCGAAGGCGATGCAAGGCGTTCGGGGCGTCTCTCTTCGGGGACGCCAGTGGCGATAGGGTGGATGGAGACCGCGGAATCGTAGTCCACCCACAGCACGCGGCCTGCGTCGATCGACGGGCCGAAACCGCCCACGAAGCGACCGGCAGGCGTGGTGCGATCCCGGCCTGGAATCTCGCGCAGCGCTAAACCGGCGACGCCGGGGGCCGTGTGATCGCCGACCGCCGAGCCAAACAGCCCGGGTGCCGCGCCGCGTAGCCGGCCGTCGCCGCCGAACACCAGGATCTGCGCGGAGGCCTTGTCTATGACCGCGAAGGGATAGCCGTGGCTGTCCTTGGCTGCGACCACCCAGCCCGCGAGCTCGATGACCGTGGCGGATACGTCTTGATCTGGCGGAAGCTGGTCGGCGGCGGCTACTGGTCGCGTAGGGGCCTCCTCGGCGCTGGCCGCGTCGAAGCTCGCGAACGCCAGCACCAATGCCAGCGCACCATGAATGGCCCGGATCGCAGGGCGTGTGCTCGTACGGATGGGACGGTTCCTTAGAACGAAGACTGGGCAAAGACCAAGGACGCCGGTGGCCGGCAAAGGCCACCGGGTCCCGATTCAGGTCGTTCGTCGCGAGTCGTGCAAGAGCGATTAGCCGCGCGGCTTACGGCGCGGCGCCGCTTCGAGCTGCTGGACGCGGCTTTCCATTTGATCCAGGCGCTGGTTGGCTTGCTGGGCGGACTGATTGGCGGATTCGGCGCTCTGGGCCGCGCCCTGCACCTTCGTGTCGAGTTGATCGAGGCGCGAGTTGATCCCTGCGAACTCTTCTTTATAGGTGGCACAGGCGCCGAGGCTCAGAGCGACGATCGCCACGCCGAGCGTACGTGCCACCACCAGATGTTGCTTGGTCAAAAACATTCCAATCTCCTTCGTCGGGGGAACCTGGAATATAGCGGCCTTTTTATCGGTGTCATGACCCGTCTTCAGCTGAGGTTGAAGTACGTGGATGGATTGTGAAGATGTGGCAATTAGTGAGAGCTGTAGCCTGAATTCATCGGGTTCCGCGAGAATTCGCAGCGTTTGATCGACTATCGCAAGCTGATCCGCAGTCACCATCCACATTCAAGGTGAGCAGCAGGTCTCAATGAGCGAGCGGTTTGGCACGGATCGATCTTCAGGGACTTCTTCGACTCCCCTATTCATCAGCAAGGAAGGCCATGCCGGCCCTCATGCGCCTAGGTGGTCGACATAGTCTCCCGGCATCGCTGTTGCGCCGCGCGCAATGTCCGCTTTGAGTCGGAAGCGGACATTAACGTCGCCCAGGCGGGTCCGCCCTGCCGAATGTCCCTTATCAGCCAGTAGCGGTCATCTGCAGCTCCTCAGTCCAGCCGCGCCGCAAAACGCGATCGTGACAGGCCTTAGCTGGAGACATTTTCTCGCGCAGCTATTCTCTCGACCAGCGTGTTGATCGCCGCCTCCATCGCACGGGCAGTCTTGTCGCCGCTCTGGTTGGTGATGACGAAAATGCCAAGGTCGTACTTCGGCACGATGTAGATGTAGCACTGCGAGCGGGGCACGCCACCATGATGGGCATAGTAGGCGCCCTTCAAGCGATCGCCGCCAATGATGTTCCAGAAATAGCCGATGCTGAACTCGGAATCGAATTCGACGAGGGTACGGTGCGATTCCGTCACGACGGGCCCACCGGCCAGCTGGAACTTGAGGTACTTCACCATTTCCGGGGCGGTCGCCTTTACGTTCCCTGATGCTCCCCAAGGCAACTCCGGCATGGGCGTGGTCGGTACCGCGTTGTCACTGTGGTAGCCGACCGCAAGCCGGGGCTCCTCAGCATCGCTCAGCCTGATTCTAAGGTCCGCCATCGCCGCGGAATCGCGAAAGAACCCGCGTAACACCGACTCGTAGTCGCTCTTGTAAACCATCTCCAGGATATGCGCCGCCAGTTGGGTTCCAGCACTGGAGTAAGCGTAATCCTTTCCGGGCACCTGGCGAATCTCGACGGAATGCAGGTCCTTGAAGAAATGCGCTTTGCCATAGCCGGTGTAAATGGCATTGAGTTCGCGAGGCGTGCGCTGATCGGTGAAGTCCTCGAGCACCCTGTTCGCGCGTTCTGGCAACATATTCGGCAAGCCGCTCGTATGCGACAACAGGTGACGGATGCGAATGGGATTGCCCTTGTACTGCAGGTTCGGATAATCGCCGTGCAGATACTTCCGAACGTCGTCGTCCAGCTCCAGCCTGCCCTCCAGGACGGCATTAGCCATCAGGGTCCCCGCCATGGTCTTGCTCAACGAACCGATTTCGTAGAGGGTTGCATCGGTCGGAGGTCCAGGCTTGCCGGCTTCCATGTCGCCGCGATGACGGATGAATTCTCTACCCCGATAGACGACTGCGATCGAGGTCGAGTGGAGCAACGGCTGCTGTATCAGTGCTGCGGCAACCTCATCGATGTCCGCTCCCAGGTCCTTTGCCGGCACCTCCTCGCCCTTGCAGCCCGCAGCCAAGAGCACGACGGACAATACGAAGTAGTTGAACCACCGCCCGTTTCGAACAATCCTCGAAATCGCTTGCATGCGTCGGTGCTTGAAGGGCTGTGGAAAGGTCTCCCAAGATAGCTGAATGCCGAGGCTCGCGCCTGCATCTGTTCTCGCAGAGGCCGTCCCCAACCAGGTGTGTGTGGACGTCCGCTTCGGGTCGGAAGCGGACATCGCATCGGTCGTGACCTCCGCCTGATCTAAAGCTCCGCTGAGGCGATAGCAGAACTAGCGATGTAATGGCGAAGGCCGGAGACACTCGCAGGGACGGTGTCAGCGACTTCCCTCATCGGCGGGCCGCTCGCGTTTCCGGGCTCAGGCGGGAAGCCTGCCCTTGAGCGCGTTGCGCGCCGCATTCGCCTGGTTGGCGTCGGCGAATTTGGGTAGCACGACGTGCCCGCCCAGCGTGACGATCTCGAACGTCGAGGCAACCGCGCCGCCGCTCCCGCCAGTGCCAGAGGGATGCACAGGTCCCAGTGCGGCGATCTGGCGCGGGTCGATCAGATAGCCGGCAACTTCAGTCCACATGGCTCGGTCCTCCTTGGTTGGAGGCCCGATGGTAGAGCACAGTCGCAGGCCGAGGAGCCCGGTCGAACCATCCGAAGAACAGCGGCGCGGCCAATCGGTGAGTAGGTAGTGCATGCAGCGCCACGCCCTCGGGGACTCGCCGCCGGTACGCGCTGTCGATTGCCTGCTAGCCACGGGAACCCTTTGCTAGCGGGCGAATCGGACCGGATCCGGTAGTAGGCTTGAGGGGCCAATCACCCAACTCACCACCGGAGACTTCCTTGGACTTCAAGTTCGAACTGGATCGCTTGCGTTTCGAGATGAATCAGCATGTCCTGCAGTTGCGCGAGGACCTGGACGTCGCGCGCGGCGACCTGCTGGCCACCAACGCCGTTCTCCACGCGGTCGTCGCGACGCACCCCGATCGGGAGCGTCTGCGCTCAGTGCTGGCGAAATTCGATGAGCAGGCTTCGGAGCGCGCAAAAGCAGGGTCCACCAAGTGTCGATACGCCTATGCGGGGGCGATGAGCAGCCTGGAATGGACGATGACGGGCGCGGATGCGAGCGTGGCCGGATAGATTCGGGCGTCCGCGAGCTTCAGCTGGGACCGCTTCAGGTCGGCCAGCCTGGCCAGGCTCGCGCGTCCCTCGGCTTGCGCCTCTTCATTCGCGACGTGCGTGCGTGGCTGTCATCGGTTCCGAGGCTTCCTTGCGCAACCACGAGCAGAACGCATCGACGGATGGATGGCGTTCGGCGCCCGCGCGACGCACGATCCAGAACGCGTAGGCGTTGGGCAGCGCGAGCGCGTAGGGACGGATCAGGCGCCCGCGTTGCAGGTCGTCCTCGACTAGCGGCGCGACGCCGAGCGCGACGCCATGGCCGGCGACCGCGGCTTCCTGGGCCAGGTAGATGCTGGAGAACACCGGCCCGCGGTTCGCGTCCACGCGCTTCGCGGCGCTGGCCTGCAGCCAGGCCGGCCAATCGGGTACGCCGACGCGGCCGAGCGCGCTTTCGTCGTGCAGTAGGGTGTGGTGGCGCAGGTCGTCGGGCTTGGCCAATGGATGCGCCGCGTCGGCGGGCAGCGTAGGCGCGCAGACCGGAAACACAGGCGCTTCCAGGAAACGTTCGGCATCGACGCCGCTGTAGCCGCCGGGTCCGTAGCGGATCGCGACGTCGGTGCCGTCGCGCACGAAGTCGCTGCGCTCGTTGCCGGTCTCGATGCGCAGGCGCAGTTCCGGATGGTCGCGATGGAAGCGATGCAGCCTGGGCGCCAGCCACTTCGCGGCGAAGGACTCGACCGTGCTCACGCGCAGGTCCGCGACCGTCGGCGCCATCGCGCGGTCCAGGGCCAGATCGAGTTGCCCGAACACCTCGCCCAGGGAGGCGGCCAGGGTCGCGCCCTCGGCGGTCAGTTCGACCGAGCGATGGCCGCGATGGAACAGCTTCAGGCCGAGGTAGGCCTCGAGGTGTTTGACCTGATGGCTGACCGCCGCCGGGGTCACGAACAACTGCGCGGCCGCAGCCTGAAAACTGAGGCAGCGCGCGGCCGCTTCGAAGGCCCGCAGGGCGTTGAGCGGAGCGGCGTGGCGGGGCTTCACGGGCGCCTCGGACTGGCGGATGCCTGAGCGCATGGTATCAAGTTATTTTTACTAATGTGATCGCGAAAACATCTCGTTTGTCGCGCCCGCACGCGCTGGCAATGATGCGTCCCTCGATACCAAGGGCGTTGGTCATGCGATTCGAAGCGTTGGGTCCCCAGGTGCTGATGTTCGTCGGCGACGGCTACGAGTCGGTCGCCACCGCCTTCCTGGCCGGAGATGAGGTCTTGTTGGTGGACGCCCTGGGCAGCGAGGAAGACGCGCGCTGGCTGCATCGCACGCTGTGCGTGGAGATGGGCAAGACGGTGCGCATGATCGTGGCGACCCATTACATGAGCGATCACCTCGCAGGTCTGGCGCAGTTTCCCGAGGCGCTGACGATCGCGCACCGCCACCATCGCCACAGCTTCCTGTCGCAGAACCGCCGCGTCGATGCGTTCTATCGCGAGCCCAAGGTGGTGTTCGACCACGCGATGAGCATCCAATGGGGGCCGCACGAGCTGCGCTTGCTGCACAACCCCGGCAAGACCATGGACCACCTCAGCGTGGACGTGCCCAGCGCCGATCTGGTCTGCGCGGGCGACAACATCGTCGGTCGCATCGTGTATCTGTCCAAGGCCGATCCGCAGCTGATCCGCGCCGCGATCGGCCGACTCTGCCAGTTCGGTCGCGCCACGGTCGTGGGCGGGCATATGGGGCGCTTTCCCGCGGCCGTACTCGACCACGCGCTTCATTACCTGGATCGGCTGCAGGACGCGGTCGTGCGTATCCGCGCCGAGCTCGCACCGCAGCAGGCCGATGCGCGCATCGCAGCGATCGCCATCGAGGACTGCCTGGCGGCGGGCGTGGAGGCGGTGGCGTTCGAACGCGAATGGCACCAGCGCAATCTGGAGGCCGTCGTCGCCCAGTCGGTGTTTTCCTTCGACGCGGCGCTGGCCGCGCAGGCGGGTCGCGCATGAGCCGGCGCCCGCAGCCGCTCGATCGCGGCATCGCGCGCAGGCGATTTCTGGCCGGCTGCGTCGGCCTGAGCGCCGCGGCGCTGCTGCCCGCCGGGCGCATCCTCGCGGCCGCGCCGGCCGAGGGCTTGCGCATCCAACGCCTGGCCTGGGCGGGCATACGCCTGCAACTGCCGGGCGCGACCTTGTTCATCGATCCGCTGATCAATCCCGAAGCCTGGGGCCCGGCGCTGAAGGACAAACTGATTCCGGTCGGCGACGCCGTCGGCGATACCTATGTGCTCATCACCCACGCGCATCCCGATCATTTCGACGCGATGGCGGTGGCGCAGGCGCTGAGCCAGGGCGGCGCGCTGGTGCATCCGGCCGGCACCAATCCGCTGCCACTGCCCGAGAACGCGCGCGCACGGCCCAGCGCGCCCTGGGAGCCGCAACTGCTGGGCGATTTCACCGCCACGCCCGTGCCGGCTTCGGACGGTTACGGCGATCCGCAGGTGTCCTGGGTGGTGTCGGCCGGCGGTCGGCGCATCTTTCATGCGGGCGACACGCTCTGGCATGGGCATTGGTGGCGGATCGGCCGCCAATTCGGTCCGTTCGATACGGTGTTCCTGCCGGTCAACGGCGCGCGCTTCGGCTGGCGCAAGCCGGTCAGCGGCCTGCCGGGCGTGCTGACGCCGGAGCAGGCGGTGGCCGCCGCGACCATCCTGGGTGCGCGCCGTCTGGTGCCGATCCACTACGGCGTGTCCGGGCTCGCGGAGTACGTGGAAGTCGACGATCCGATCGGACGCCTGCGCGAGGCCGCGCGCGACACGCCCATCGACATCCATCCGATGGCGCCCGGGGCGTGGCTGGACTGAGCCGGCTGCGCTCAGTCGGCGTGCGTGGTCACAGCGCCTGCTCGGGCGTCGTCGATTCGTCGCTCAGCTCCAGCGCGTCCAGGCTGCCGCGCACCGTGCCCAGCGCCTTGAGTTCGTCGCGTTGCGGGCCAGACGGGACGGTCGCCGGGCCGTGTCCGGCCCGGCGTTCGCGCCGGCGCTCAGCGCGGGCGACGCACCGCGCGCACCTTGCCGCTGCTGCCGCCGCCGCAATAGAAGCGGTCGGCGCCGTCGGATTCCAGGCCGGACACCATCTTGCCCGCCGGCATCTCCACGCGTTCCAGCACTTCCCCGCTGTTCGGATCGACGCGGCGCAATTCGCTCTCGTCGCTTTCCCAGGTGCCGTGCCAGAGTTCGCCGTCGACCCAGGTGACGCCGGTGACGTAGCGGTTGGATTCGATGCTGCGCAACACCTTGCCGGTGTCCGGATCGACCTGATGGATCTTGCGGTCGCGATACTGGCCGACCCACAGCGAGCCCTCGGCCCAGCTCATGCCCGAGTCGCCGCCCTGGCCGGG
Source organism: Lysobacter sp. Root604 (assembly GCF_001427505.1). NCBI lineage: Bacteria > Pseudomonadati > Pseudomonadota > Gammaproteobacteria > Lysobacterales > Lysobacteraceae > Lysobacter > Lysobacter sp. Root604. The sequence continues at coordinate 1,130,964 of NZ_LMGS01000009.1, forward strand.
CGAGGGAATCGTCGCCAGCACGACGCCGCTGGCCGGATCGATCTTGTGGATGCGGTCCTGCACGATCTGGTACAGATGGCGGCCGTCGAAGGCCGTGCCGGCATGCGCCGCGGTGGCGATCGATCGCGAGGTCTTGCCGCTCTCGGGATCGAGGGACTGCAGCGAATCGCCGGTGGCGAACCACACGTTCTCGCCGTCGAAGGTGACCCCGTGCACGGTGTCCGTGCCGGGGAACGGGCCGTACTCTCGTACGATGTCTGCGTTTGAGGTTTTCATGGCTACACCGTAGCGGCTCTAGGGCAGGGCGGGGAGTAACAAGCTCGTCGCGAAACCGGGCATCGGCGGCGTGGTCCAGCGGCGCGCGCGCCCGCGCCCGTAGGACTGCGCCTTGCCCGCGGCGGCCAGGGTGTCGAGCGCGCGCTGCACATTGCGCTGGCTCGCGCCCAGTGCCAGCGCCAAGGCCGAACTCGACCAGGATTCGCCGTCGGCGAGCAAGGCCAGCACCGCCGCATGCTTCTCTTCGACCGGTCTGGCCAGCACCACCAGCTCGCGCGCATGGCGTGGATGCAGCGCGTAGCCGCGCGCGGTCGCGTCGACTTCCGCCATTGGGCGCAGCAAGGCGCGCAGGCGTCCGATCTCGACGCGCAGCCGCGCGCGGTGGGTTTCGTCGACGCGTTTGAAGCCGAAGGCGTGTGCGATCAGGGCGTCGCGCGCGACATCGTCGGGCCAGGCCTCGCCCAGCGCACGCGCGAGCGCGAACAGGATAGGGCGCGAAGCCAGCGACACGCGCGTGCGGCCGTCGCTCAGCGCGTATCGGCAGGCGTCGATCACGAAGGCATCCGAGGCCAACAAGGCTTCGACCTGCTGCAATCGCAGAGGGCGCGCGCCGTCGCGCTCGATCAGATGCGCGGCCGGCGCGTCCATCATGGCCTGCGCGCTCGCGACTTCGGCGATCAGCGCGGAGATGTTGGCGTGGCGCGCGGCCCGTTCGGCGCGGATCAGCGCCGCGCGCGCGGGCTGGGTACGCAGGCGGCGCATGGCGATGCCGGCCAGCACCAGTTCGTGCACGGCGCGCGCGGCGGGCGGCAGCGGTGCGGGATCGAGCTCGGCCAAGGCGCGTTCGGCCTCGTCGAGGCGGCCGATCAGGAGCAGGCGTCGGATCGCGAGCTGGCGCGCATAGGCGGCGTTCGCGCGGTCGCCATGGCGCTCCAGCGTCGCGCGCGCCGCGTCCAGCGTGGGTTCGGGCCAGCCCAGATCGCGCGCGGCGAACGCGATCTCGGCCTCGGCCAGCACGCAACGGGCGCGCGCCAGCGCTTCCTTGGGGCCGAACGCGCGCGCTGCGCGGCGCACCAGGTGGCGGGCGCGATCCAGGTCGCCGAGTTGGGCCATCGCGATGCCGCGCAAGGCCAGCGCGGACGCGTCCTCGCGCAGCGCGACGTACTTCAAGGCGAGCAGCGCATCGCCCGCCGCGAGCGCGCGCGCCGCCGCCGTGATCAGCGAGTCCACTGGTATTCCACCACGTCGCTCACTCCGGCCCTCGTTCAGGCGCGCTCTAGGCTAACCCAAGGCGGCGGCGCCGCTTGCGCAGCGAGCGCGCACCCGCGGGTTTGCGCGGGCGACCCCGGCGGTCGTTTGAGTGCGACAATGGACGCTTGGCCGGACGCGCGCTTCGTGGCGCATCCGGCCGGGGCGGCCGCGGCCGTCCTGCCATCGCATTCGTTGCCGCCAGTCGGCAGGGTCAGGAGGATCACGTATGAGTCGCAACTATCCCCCGGTTTCGCTGATCGGCGCGCCTACCGACGTAGGCGCGGGACATCGCGGCGCACGGCTGGGGCCGGAAGCGCTGCGCATCGCCGGTCTCGAAGAGGCCCTGCTCAAGCGTGGCGTCGACGTGATCGATCGCGGCAATCTCGACGGCCCGCGCAATCCCTGGCAGAAGCCGGTCGATGGCTATCGCCATTTGCCCGAGGTGGTGGCGTGGAACCGTTTGGTGATGGACGCGGTGGCGGCCGAATTGCGCGAGGGCCGCATGCCGATCCTGCTCGGCGGCGACCACTGCCTGGGCCTGGGCTCGATCACCGCGGTCGCGCGCCATTGCCGCGAAACCGGCAAGCAGCTGCGCGTGCTGTGGCTGGATGCGCACGCCGATTTCAACACCAGCCGGGTCACGCCCTCGGGCAACGTGCACGGCATGCCGGTGGCTTGCCTGTGCGGCATCGGCCCGGAAGCGCTGACCACGCTGGGCGGCGAAGCGCCGGCGATGCGCGCCGAGGATATCCGCCAGATCGGCATCCGTTCGGTCGATCCGGGCGAGAAGCAGCTGATCAAGGAGCATGGCCTGGACGTCTACGACATGCGCTATATCGACGAGATCGGCATGAAGCGGGTGATGGAGGAGGCGCTGGAAGGCATCGACGACAACACTCATCTGCACGTGAGCTTCGACGTCGACTTCCTCGATCCCAGCATCGCGCCGGGCGTGGGCACCACGGTGCCGGGCGGCCCCAACTACCGCGAGGCGCAGCTGGTGATGGAGATGATCGCCGACAGCGGGCGCCTGGCCTCGCTGGATATCGTCGAGCTCAATCCGGTGCTGGACAAGCGCAATCGCACCGCCAAGCTGTCGGTGGACCTGGTCGAAAGCCTGTTCGGCAAGTCGACTTTGATGCGCGACTGAACGCGACGTGTGCGCCGCAGCATGAACGGCGGCAGGCGCATTAGGGCCGATTCCACACGGGCTTCACATCGCCTCACGTCTCATTTCTCCAAGGTCACGCCGCCGGACGACGCGTCCGAACGGCTTACCGACCGGTACTACCGACCAAGGAGAATTCAATGAAGCGTCTGACTGCCCTGTTGCTGCTCGCCCTGTTTTCGATGGGCACCCTGACCGCCTGCAACACCGTTGCCGGCGCCGGCAAGGACGTGCAGAAGGCTGGCGAGAAGGTCGAAGAGAAGGCCGAGGAAGTGCGCGACGGCAAGTAATCGCCTCGCGTTTCTCGCAATGGAGAAAGGCCGGAGCGATCCGGCCTTTCTTTTTGCGCGTGCGCAGGCGCGCGATCGTGCGAATCGCGCATTCGCCTAGCTGAAGCGTTCATCGCGTTCATCCTCGTCAACACGCGCCTAACGCAATCGCGACCTTGCGCGAATGCCGCGCTTGCGAAGCTTGCGTCAACGGTGCAGCGCTGGACGCACCGTTCTCCCCCAAACGAGATCGAGGACTGACTGATGAACAAAGACATCATCGCGGGCAAGTGGACGCAGCTCAAGGGCAAGGCCCAGGCCAAGTGGGGCGACCTCACCGACGACGTGTTCGATGTGGCGGCGGGCGATTCCAAGTATCTCGCCGGCAAGCTGCAGGAGCGCTACGGCTGGGAACGCGAACGCGCCGAGAAGGAAGTGAGCGATTTCGAGAAGACCCTGAACTGACGATCTCGTCGATCCGCGCGCGGGCCGCCTCAGACGCCGGCTAGCGCACGGATAGCCAAGCGGGAACGCGAAGGGCCGGGTGCGCACCCGGCCCTTCGCTTTTGTGGCGATCAATAGCGCGGCGGATCGGCGACGAAGCCGCTGGGGAAGGCGCGCGGCTCGCTGTTGCGGTAGTCCGGATAGCGCGGGTAACGCGGTAGCACGCCGCGCGCGACCAGGGTGTTGTAGTCGTCGTAGCGCAGCTGGGTGACCTGTGCGGGCGAGCGCGTGGCGCGATTGAATCCGGTCTGCGACACGGGCGACCACTCGCGCTGGCCGTGACCGGTGCCGATCGACTGCGTGGCCATCGCGTCGGCGCTGCGCGATTCGGCGGCGGGCGCGGCGGCCTTGGCGGCGTCGTTGCCGGCGCGGTAGCGGCCGCTGGCCTCGCGTTCGCCGCGCGCGATCGGCGCGGGGTAGTCGTAGCGGTAGACCGGACGGGCTTCCTCGAACACCGCCACGCCGATCACGCCGACGTTGTCGGGGCGGCCGGTGCGCGCGGCGTAGCTGTCGGGCAGGTCGGTGAACACGAACTGGGCCACGTCCTCCATCGACTTGCGCCAGCCATTGATCTCGGTGCTCTGCCAGGGCTCGAGCACGTAACCGGCCTGCGAGGGGTGGGCGTTCTGGCCGGTCACGGCGTTGACGCCGTCCACCGACAGCACCACCAGCACGCGCTGGTCGCTGGTGTTGGTCAGGCGCACGGCGTAGCGGTGGCCGGGCGCGCCGGCGATCCACTGCTGGCCGCGGTGGGGGTAGGTCGGCAGCCAGTCGCCGGCGTCGCGGTCGATCACGGCGACGTCGACCAGCGGGCGGGCGGACAGGGGTGCGCAGGCGGTGGCGGCGATCAGGGCGCCGGCCAGCAGGACTAGGGAGCGGAACATGGCGGGTTCTCCGGGGTGGGCACTGCTGCGAACGCACCGGCATCGGCGGCGGGGTTAAGCGCCGGCGTCGGCGCCGCAGCCGTTGGCGGGCGCTCAGCTTCGGCGAGCCGGCAGGGCCGGCCACGAGGGCCGGGGCCAGCGGGTAAACTGGCGGGCCCTGCTCCATCCAGGCCCGCAATGACCTCGACCCGCGTCCTGACCGGCATCACCACGTCCGGCACTCCCCACCTCGGCAACTACGTCGGCGCGATCCGTCCGGCGGTGGCCGCCAGCCGCACCCCGGGCGTGGAGAGCTTCTACTTCCTGGCCGACCTGCACGCGCTGATCAAGGTGCAGGAACCCGAGCGCGTGCAGCGTTCGACCCTGGAGATCGCTGCGACCTGGCTGGCCTGCGGCCTGGAGCCGGACAAGGTCTGGTTCTATCGCCAGAGCGAGATCGTCGAGATCCCCGAGCTGACCTGGTTCCTGACCTGCGTGGCCGGCAAGGGCATCCTCAACCGCGCCCACGCCTACAAGGCCGCGGTCGATCGCAACCGCGCCGACGGCGAGGACGACGATGCCGCGATCACCGCCGGGCTGTTCATGTATCCGGTGCTGATGGCCGCCGACATCCTGGTCTTCAACGCCAACAAGGTGCCGGTGGGCCGCGACCAGATCCAGCACATCGAGATGGCGCGTGATTTCGCCCAGCGCTTCAATCATCTGTACGGCGAGCACTTCGCCCTGCCCGAAGCGGCGATCGAGGAGAACGTGGCGACGCTGCCTGGCCTGGACGGCCGCAAGATGAGCAAGAGCTACGACAACACCATCCCCTTGTTCGCGCCGCGCGAGACGCTGAAGAAGTTGATCTATTCCATCGTCACCGACTCGCGCGCGCCCGGCGAGCCCAAGGACGCCGAGACTTCCAACGTGTTCCAGCTCTACCAGGCCTTCGCCAGCGGCGCCGAGACCGAGCGGATGCGCGCGGCCTTCGCCGACGGCATCGCCTGGGGCGAGGCCAAGCAGGCGCTGTTCGAGCGCATCGACGCCGAAGTCGCGCCGCAGCGCGAGAAGTACGAGACCCTGATGGCCAAGCCGGCCGAGATCGAGGCGATCCTGCGCGACGGCGCGCAGCGCGTGCGCGCGACCCATGGCGTGCCCTTCATGCAGTCGCTGCGCGCGGCGGTGGGCCTGCGCGACCTGTCGCAGGTGGTGGTGGGCGAGCGCAAGAAGGCCGCCAAGGCGGCCGCGCCCAGCTTCAAGCAGTACCGCGAGAGCGACGGCAAGTTCTACTTCAAGCTGGTCGACGGCGAGCGCGTGTTGCTGCAGAGCGCCGGTCACGAGTCGGCGCGCACCGCCGGCCAGTTGATCGGGCGCCTCAAGCAGGAAGGCGGCGCGGCGCTGCATCGCGCGGAGAACGCGGCGGTGCATGCGGGCGAGGAACTGATCGGGCACCTGCACGAAGGCGTGGAGTTGGCCGAGGTGGCCGAGGCGCTGGCGCAGTTCGCGGTTGAGGAAGGCTGAGGCAAGAGCGGCCCGCACCCCGATCCCTCTCCACTCACGCGGGAGAGGGGCTGGAACGCCGAAGGGACGGGACGTCTTCGCTTATCGCCTGAGGGCGACCTAGACTGGCGGCCTCGCCCCACGCGTCGCTTCCATGACCGACTCCCATGGCATTGTCACCATCGATACCGGCTTCCATCGGCCGGCCTTCGATGCGGCTTATCTGATCGTCGAGCAAGGCCGCGCCGCCTACGTCGACTGCGGTACCCAGCATTCGGTGCCGGCGCTGCTGGCGGCGTTGCAGGCGCAGGGCCTGGGGCCCGAGCACGTCGACTGGTTGATCCTCACCCACGTCCATCTCGATCACGCCGGCGGCGCGGGCGCGCTGATGCGGCGTTTGCCGAACGCGCGTCTGGCGGTGCATCCGCGCGGGGCGCCGCACATGATCGATCCTTCGCGGCTGGTCGCCGGTGCCACCGCGGTCTACGGCGCCGAGGAAATCGCGCGCAGCTACGGCGAGATCCTGCCGGTCGCGGCCGAGCGCGTGGTGGCGGCCGGCGACGACCATCGCATCGACCTGGCCGGGCGTTCGTTGCTGTGCCTGGACACGCCGGGGCATGCGCGCCATCACCTGTGCTTGTGGGACGAGCGCAGCCGCAGCTGGTTCACCGGCGACACCTTCGGCCTGTCCTATCGCGAGTTCTACAGCGCGCGCGGCGCGTTCGCGATCCCGACCAGCACGCCGGTGCAGTTCGAACCCGAAGCCTTGCAGGCCTCGATCCGCAAGCTGCTCGCGTACGAGCCGCAGACCATGCGGCTCACCCATTACGGCCCGGTCGGCGACGTCGCCCGCCTCGCCGACGATCTGATCGCGCAGATCGACGCCATGGTCGCGCTGGCGCGCGCGGCCGACGGCCACCCGGACCGGCATGCGCGTCTGGTCGCCTCGCTGGGCGAGCTCTACGTCGCGCGCGCGGCCGCGCACGGCAGCGCCATGGACGCCGCCCAGGTACTGGCCCTGCTGGCGGTGGACATCGAGCTCAATGCCCAGGGGCTGGAGGTCTGGTTGGGTCGGCATTGACCGGATCGGGCGCGAATTCAGCTGGCTGAATGGCCGCAGCCTTAACCGGCGCGCGACCGCCCCGGCAGCTGTGAGGGCGGTCACAGGACGGCGGTCCCAGGGGCGGTAGCCTGCAAGGGTCTCTCCGGTACCCCCCGATGTCCCTTGCCCGCCTACGCGCCGTTCCGGCGCCCACCGACGAGGCTCAGCGCCAGGATGCGCTCGATGCCTACGCGGTGGTAGACAGCGTTTCCGAACAAGCCTACGACGACCTGGTGCGCCTGGCCGCGACGCTGTGCGACGCGCCGGCGGCGGCGATTTCCTTGATCGATCGCGACCGCCAATGGTTCAAGGCGCGCGTCGGACTGGACCAGTCGCAGACTCCGCGCGCATTGGCGATCTGCGATCACGCCATCCGCACCCCGGGCGAAACCTTGGTCGTGCGCGACGTCGCCGACGATCCGCGTTTCAGCACGCGCGTGGTCAGCATCGACGGCCGCCCGCTGCGCTTCTACGCCGGGGTGCCGCTGCTGAGCCCCGACGGCCATGCGCTGGGCACGATCTGCGTGCTCGACAGCCAGCCACGCGACCTGCGTCCGGCCCAGCGCGACGGCTTGGAAGTGCTGGCGCGCCAGACCCAGCACCTGTTGGAGCTGCGCCGTTACGCGATGGAGCAACGGCGCCTGCTCAACGAACGCGAAGCCTTCGCGCGCCGGCTCGAGGACGCCCAGGCCGATCTGCAGCGCCGCCACGACGAACTGCAGTACAGCGCCAGCCACGATGCCCTGACCGGCCTGCTCAACCGCGCCGCGCTGGCGCAGCTGCGCGAAAGCCCGCAGGCGATGCGGCGCCTGGAAAGCGCGCCCTACGCCTTGCTGCTGCTGGATGTGGATCACTTCAAGCAGGTCAACGATCGCTACGGCCATCTGCTCGGGGATCGCGCGCTGCGCGCGGTCGCGGATGCGGTCGCGTCCTCGGTGCGGCAGGGCGACATCGCGGTGCGCTACGGCGGCGAGGAATTCCTGATTGTGCTGCCGGACGCGCGCCTAGCGCAGTCCTACGAAATCGCCGAACGCATCCGCCAGCGGGTCGCGCGTTCCTCGCTGCCGTTCGCCTTGTCGGTGTCGGTGGGCGTGGCCGCGGGCGAGCCGGGCCGGGACACGCCCGAGCGCGTGTTCGACCGCGCCGACCAGGCCCTGTACCGGGCCAAGAACCTGGGCCGCGACCGCGTGGTCGCCGACGATACGCCGCGACGCGACTGACGCTTGCCGGGCCGCGAACGCGGGCGCAGACTGGCCTTGCGCTCAGGCGCAGGCGGCGACAAGTGGAGCTTGCCGCGATCGCAGTCCGCGTAGCCGGACACCGGACGTCAGCACGCGCTTCCGAGGGCGTGTCATGCCCAGATACATCATCGAACGCGAACTGGTCGGCGCCGGCGCGCTCACCGGCGCCGAGCTGCAGTCGATCGCGCGCAAATCCTGCGAGGTGCTGGATGGCCTGGGGCCGAAAGTGCAATGGCAGGAGTCGTTCGTGACCGACGACAAGATCTACTGCGTCTACATCGCGCCCGACGAGGACAGCATCCGTCGCCACGGCGAACTCGGCGGTTTTCCGGTCACGAGCGTGGCGCAGGTGAAACACGTGATCGGTCCGACCACGGCGGAGAGCGCCGCGGCTTGACGCCGCGCGGTCCGATCGAACCGCCGGCGCGCGCCGGACGGGCGATTGCGGCCGTTGCGATCAGTCCCAGACCTTGGGCGGCGCGCCGCGTTCGGGGTGCTTCATGCGCACCACGCAGAAGCGATGGCCGGTGGGCGCTTCCATCACCCACCAACGTTTGATGAACTTGATCTTCTTCGCGCCCAGGCGTTCCAGGCGCGCGGCCTCGGCGTCGATGTCGTCGGACTCGATGTCCAGGTGCACGCGCGAAGGATGGTCCACCCGCTGCACTTCCACGTGCAGTTCGCCGGGCGCGTTGCGCAGCTCGACGTAGCTGGCGCCGTCCTCGTCGTAGCCGTCGCCCAGCGGCAGGCCGAGCGCGTTGCTCCAGAAGCCGGCGGCGCGGTCGACGTCGCCGGTCTCGCAATCGATGATGAAACCGGCCAGGCGGCTGCGGTGGGTCATACGGGGCTCCTATGCCTCGTCGAAGGCGGCGATCGGCTGCCCGAACTGGAGCAGATAGCCGTTGTTGTCGTAGATCGCGAACTCGCGCATGCCGTAGCCGAAGTCCTCGATCGGATAGCACACGCGCGCGCGTTCGCGCAGGCGACGCCACCAGCCGTCGACATCGTCGGTGCGCAGGTACAGCGAGCCGGTGAAGGCCGGTGCGAGGTCGCCCTCGTGCGCGTTGAGGCCGCTGAGCATGAGTTCGACGCCGTCGCGCTCGAGCGCGGCCCAGCCGCCGGCGGCATCGCCGGCGCTGAGGCGGAACTCCAGGACCTGGGTATAGAACGCGATCGTCGCCGCCGTATCGGGCGTGCGCAGCATCGGCGTGAGCGCGCGCAGGTTCATGGCGCGTCGCCGTCGATGCCGCTGCCCGTTCGCGCCGGCGCCGCGATCACATCGGCCGCGCCAGATCGTCCAGCATCGCCTTGAGGAAGCGCGCGGCCTCGCCGCCGGTGCAGGCGCGGTGGTCGAAGGTCAGCGACAGCGGAATGACCTTGTGCGATTCGAAGCCGCCCATCACCGGGGTCATCTGGTGGCGGCCCTTGCCGGCGGCGACGATGGCCACGGTCGGCGGCACGATCACTGGGGTGGCGTAGCGGCCGGCGAACATGCCGAAGTTGGACAGCGAGATGGTGTAGCCGCTGAGCTCGGAGGCCGGAATGCTGCGGTCCTCGACTTGGGCGCGCAGGCGGTTGACCGCCTCGCGCACGCCGCGCGCGTCGAGCACGTCGGCGTTGCGCAGCGCCGGCACGAACAGGCCGTCGTCGGTGTCGACCGCGATGCCGATGTCGACGTGCGGATGCAGGGTGCGGGTCAGCTTGTCGCCGTCGAACCAGGCGTTGAGCGCGGGCACGGCCTTGCAGCCGGCCACGATCGCGCGCACCAGGCGGCCGGTGATGTCGTTGCCCGGCGCCCAGGCATGGATGTCGGCGTCGTCGCTGAGCGTGGTCGGCACGACCTTGGCGTGGGCGTCGGCCATCACCCGCGCCATGTTGCGGCGCACGCCCTTGAGCTGCTCGGGCTGGCCGCTGACGCTCACGCCCGGCGGTTGGGTGCGCATCGGCCGGCCGCTGGCCGACAGCGCGCTGCGCGCGGGCGCGGCGGCCGGGGTCGCGGCAGCCACCGGCGCGCGATCGACCGCGCGCGGCGCCGGTTCGGCCCCCGCGACGGCGCTGCCGTCGGCGGCGGCGCGCTTGACGTCGTCGCTGGTGACCACGCCGTCGCTGCCGGTCGCGCGCACGCGCGCCAGGTCGACGCCGAGCTTGCGCGCCAGCGCGCGTACCGCCGGCATCGCCTTGACGCCGCCGACCGCGACCGCCTGTTCGCTGCGCACCGCGTCGGAGGACTGCATCGCCCCGACCACGGTGCCGCTGTCGGCGCGTTCGGCGTCGGCGGCCTTGGCCGGCGCGGCCTCGGCCTGCGGCGCGGGCGCGGCCGGCGCGGCATGGCCGCCGCCGTGGTGATGACCGGTGTCCTGGCCGTCGGCGCGCTGCGGCTGGCTGGGATCGAGTTCGAACTCGGCCAGCATGGTGCCGGTCACGACGATGTCGCCGGCGGCGCCGGCCAGCTTGAGCACCTTGCCTGAGACCGGCGAGGGCACTTCGACTACCGCTTTGGCGGTTTCCATCGATACCAGGGTGTCGTCGAGGCGGATCGTGTCGCCGACCTTCACCGCCCATTCGACGATGGTCGCGTCGGGCAGGCCTTCGCCGAGGTCGGGGAGCAGGAAGGTTTTGGTGTCGGTCATGGTTCGATCGTCTCGTTGGTTATGCGATCGCCGTCGGCCCGGGCCGGCGGCGGATAAGGTTCAGACCCACACGTCGTTGCGCGCGGTCAGGTCGCCGCCGGCTTCGCCGGTGTTGACCACGCCGCGCGGCTCGATGATGAGGGCATGGCATTCGTGTTCGGCGCGGGTGATGTGCTCGACGCCGCGCGGCACGACGTACATCTCGCCTTCGCCCAGCTCCACGTCGTGGTCGCGGAAGCCGATCTGCATGCGGCCGCGCACCACCATGAACACTTCGTCGGTGTGCTCGTGCGCATGCCAGACGAACTCGCCCTGCAGCTTGACCAGCTTGAACTGGTAGTCGTTCATCTCGGCGATCACGCGCGGCGACCAGTGCTCGCTGAAACGCGCGAGCTTGTCGGCTAGGTTGATCGCCTCGCGTGGCGCGGCGGACTCGGTCATGGCGATCCTTCGTCGAAGAGTTCCAGCGCGCGCGCCGGGATCCAGCCCTGTTCGCCGCGATCGTTCTCGGCCCACCACCACTGCGCGAGCTCGTAGTGCAGGGCCAGGATTTCGTCGGTCCGCGCGGCCAGTTCGCGGGTGTCGTAGTCGCTGAGCGCGGTGGCGGGGCCGCGTTCGCCGTCGAACAGCGCCGCCGGCACCCAGCCGCCGTGGCCTTCGTTGAGCACGGTCCAGACGAACTGCGGCCAGTCGCGATCGCGCTCGCCCAGGGTCACGCGCTGGCCGCGCGCGACCTGGATCGGCGGCCGATCCGGCACGCGGTGGCCGACGACGACGCGTGCGCGACGCATCGCCCTGCGCTCAGCCCGCCGCCAGCGCGCGCTTGGCCGCGGCGACGATGCGTTCCACGCTGGGCAGGTACTTCATTTCCAGGCGGAACAGCGGGATGTGGGTGTCGTAGCCGGTGACGCGCTCGACCGGCGCGAGCAGGTCGTACATCGACTCCTCGGCCAGGCGCGCGGCGATTTCGGCGCCGAAGCCGGCGGTCTTGGGCGCCTCGTGCACGATCACGCAGCGGCCGGTCTTGCTCACCGATTCGGCGATGGTGGCGAAGTCCAGCGGGCGCAGGGTGGCCACGTCGATCACCTCGGCGCTGATGCCTTCGCCGGCCAGCTTGTCGGCGGCTTCCAGCGCTTCCTTGACCTGCGCGCCCCAGCTGACCAGGGTCACGTCGCTGCCGTCGCGCAGCACGTAGCACACGTCCAGCGGCAGCGCCTCGCCGTCGTCGGCGACCACTTCCTTGTACTGGCGGTAGATGCGCTTGGGCTCCATGAAGATCACCGGATCCGGGTCTCGGATCGCGGCCAGTAGCAGGCCGTAGGCGCGCGCCGGCGAGGACGGCATGACCACGCGCAGGCCGGGCACGTTGGTGAAGATGGATTCGTTGGCTTCGCTGTGGTGCTCGGGCGCGCGGATGCCGCCGCCCCACGGCACGCGCAGCACCATCGGGCAGTGCAGACGGCCGCGCGTGCGGTAACGGAAGCGCGCGGCGTGGCAGATGATGTGATCGACCATCGGATACACGAAGCCGTCGAACTGCGATTCGGCGACCGGCTTCATGCCCTGCGCGGCCAGGCCGACGGTGAGGCCGGCGATGGTGGTTTCGTCCAGCGGCGTGTCTAGCACGCGCTCGGAACCGAACTGCTGCTGCAGGCCGGCGGTGGCGCGGAACACGCCGCCGTTCACGCCCACGTCCTCGCCCAGCACCAGCACGGTCTCGTCGGCGCGCATCTCGTAGGCCAGGGCCTGGGTGATGGCTTCGATCAGGGTGATCGCGACCGGCGCGGCCACGGCGTTGGCGGTCTCGACCTTCACTTTGGTATCGACGTTCATCGACGACCCTCCAAGGCCAGCGCGGCCGCACGTTGCGCGAGCAGATCCGGCGGCGGATCGGCGTACAGATAATCGAACATCGCCTCGACCGGCTGCACCGGGGTTTCCAGATAGGCGTTGATCTCGACGTCGACCTTCTTGCCGCATTCCTCGGCCCAGGCCTTCTCTTCGTCCTCGCTCCACAGGCCCTGCGCGGTCAGATAGGCGCGTAGGCGCGGCACCGGGTCGCGGGTCCAGGCCTCTTTGACTTCGGCTTCGCCGCGATAACGGCGGGCGTCGTCGGCGGTGGTGTGGTCGTGCAGGCGGTAGGTCATGAACTCGATCACGCTGCCGCCTTCGCCGTTGCGCGCGCGCTCGGCGGCGCGGCGCATGCCTTCCAGCACCGCGATCAGGTCGTTGCCGTCCACCTGCAGGCAGTGCAGGCCGCCGGCGATGCCCTTCTGGGCCAGGGTCTTGGCGCCGGTCTGGGCCGAACGCGGCACCGAGATCGCCCAGCCGTTGTTGATCACGCACAGGATCAGCGGCAACTGGTAGGCGCCGGCCGAGTTCAGCGCGGCGTAGAAGTCGGTCTTGGACGAACCGCCGTCGCCGCAGCAGGCCACGGCCAGGTTGTTTTCCTTGCGCAGCTTGAACGCGAGCGCGGCGCCGGCGGCGTGCAGGCACTGGGTGGAGATCGGCACGCACCAGGAGAAGTCTTTCCTGGGGCCGGAGAAGTCGTTGCCGCGCTCGTCGCCGCCCCAGTACAGCAGCACTTCGCGCGGCAGCACGCCGCGCATGAACTGCGCGCCGTACTCGCGGTAGCTGGGCGCGAACACGTCGTCGGGCAGCATCGAGGCGCCGATGCCGACGTGGGTGGCCTCGTGGCCCAGGCAGGCGGCGTAGGTGCCGAGCTTGCCGGTGCGTTGCAGCGCGATCGCCTTGGTGTCGAACACGCGCACGAACAGCATCTGCTTGAACAGCGGCAGCAGCTTGCTGGCGTCGCGGAACGCGGGCGGCAGTTCGGCGACGGGCTGGCCGTCGATGCCGAGGTATTGCAGGTATTCGATTTCGAACGTCGCGGCGACGGTCATCGCGGGGCAGTCCTGAATTGGGGATGGGGGAGGCCCGAACCTTCCCGCCCGGATCCAGTGCCGGCGCGCGGACCGTTCAGACTGGCTGGGTCCGCGGCGGCCGGTGAGGGCTTGCTGCGGACCTGGCGCTGTCGCAGCGGCCGCGGTGGCGGCTGTTGCGTGGTGCTGCGGATGATACCCAAACGCGTGTTAAGCGCCGTTGCGCGCTGCGGCATGCAAAAAATCGCGGAAACGACTAGGCGCGACTGCACGCGGGCGTACGGTGGGCCCCGTTTTGGGGGCGCTGCGCACCGCTTCGGGGTAGCAGCGGCGTGAGCCGCGACCGCGAAATCAAAGCGGCGGCGCTACACCGGAATCCGATTCGGCGCGGACGCGCGGGCTTGCGCGATCGCGGCTCACGCCGCTCCCACAGGGAGCAAGGGCAACCGCGGTCGAGGCAGCGGGCCGCACAAACGAAAAGGGCGCGGCTCGCGCCGCGCCCTTTCGTTCAAGCCTTGCTGCGGATCAGCGGCGGATCTGCACGCTGATGGTGTCGCTGTTGTTGCCGGCGACCGGGTCCGGGGTGGCGGCGCTGATGTTGGCGTCGAACACCAGGCTGCTGCCCACGGCCGGACGTTCCGGCACCACGACCGCCAGAGCGAACCACTGGGTACCGCGGTTCATGCTGCCGTTGCGGTTGCACTCGGCGCGGAAGCCGGTGGGCACCGCGGTGCGGGCGCAGGTCCAGCCGGCCGGGGCGGCGACCGCCGCGGACGAGACCGCGACGTTGCCGGTCAGCACCAGCTTGGGCTGGGCGGCGGCGTCCGGGCCGGCGTTGGTCACGGGCACCAGGAAGGTCGCGATCGCGCCCTTGCGCACCGGCAGCGCGCCGCCGGCGATCTGCACCGACAGGTCGGCCTGGGTGGTCACCACGACCTGCGCCGAGGCCTGGTTGTCGCCGTTGGCCGGGTCGCGGGTCTGCGACTGCGCGGCCACCGCCATGCGCAGCGGGGTGCCGCTGGCCAGGGCCGGCAGGACCACGTTCAAGGAGAACGTGGCCGAGGCCTGCGAGGCCAGGCTGGGCGTGGTGCAGGTGACGGTGGTGGTGGTCGCGTCCTGCACCGGTGCGGCGCAGGTCCAGCCGGCCGGAGCGGTCGCGACCGGCGCCACCAGGGCGTCGAACACGAAGGCCACGGCGGCGGCGTCGGCCGCGTTGGGACCGGCGTTGAACACGCCGGCGGTGTAGGTCGCCGTCTGGCCGGCGCGGGCGCTGGCCGGGCTGGCCGAGGCGCTCACCGCCAGGTCGGCGCTGCGGAAGCCAGGCACGCTCAGGACCAGACGCACCGGGTCGTGGTCGGACACGCGCAGCGGCTGGCTGGCATCGCCGAAGCGGAACACGCCGAAGTCGGCGTTGATGCGGGCGTGGTCGACCGACAGGCCGACGTTGTCCATCACCAGCGCCTCGTTGACCAGCACGTGGTCCAGAGTCTGCGCATTGCCTTCGAACACGTACGAGTAACGCTGGGCCGGATCGGCGATCAGCTGCGAGCCGTCGACGAAGATGCTGGTCAGCGGGCTGTCGACGTAGGTCAGGACCTGGTCTTCGGCGGCTTCCTCGCCCTTGATGATGCCCAGCACGTCGGTGTAGCCGTCGTTGAACTCGAAAGCGTTGAAGTCGCCGATCAGCACGATCTTCTCGTTCGGGTTGGCCTGCTGCATCTGCTCGATCAGGCCGGCCAGGTAGGCCGCCTGCGCGCCGCGCTTGGCGCGCACGCGCGCGCCCTCGGTGGACCAGCCGTTACCGCCGGAGGCGACATCGTCGATGCCGTTGAGCGAACGCAGGTGGTTGGCGATCACCGTGATCGGATACGACGCGCCGTTGTCCTGGTGCACGATCGCGCGCAGCAGCAGCGGCGGACGGTCGTTGAGCAGCGCGGTGCTGCCGTTCGGATTGGCGAAGGTCGCGTCCTTGCCGTACTGCACCACTTCCAGCACTTCCACGCGCGGCTGGCCGGCGCCGTTGTCGCGGGTGGCGACCAGGAAGCCGACGTTGATGCCGCCCGGGTCGTTGCCCGACACCAGGTAGGGCACGTAGGCCGGCGCGCTGGGGCAGTTGGCGTTGATGCGCTCGGCCAGGCGGCCGAGGATGCCGATGTTCTCGACTTCGACCACGCCCAGGATGTCGGGCGTCTTCAGGTACTGGCAGATCGCCGCCGAGGTCTTGCCCAGGCGCTTCTCCACCGCTTCGGGCTTCAGCGTCGGCGCGCCGTTGCTCTCGGCCACTTCGTCGAAGAAGCGCAGCAGGTTGAAGCCGCCGATGGTGATGTCTTCGTAGGCCGCGTCGGCCACCGCCTCGGGCTGCTTGCCGCCGGCGAAGGTCGGCGGCGTGGCGGTGTCGGGCAACAGCGCCCAGGTGCCGGCGAAGTAGTCGAGCACGCCGAGCAGGCCGGAGATCTGGGCCTGGCCGTCGACCGACAGCGGCAGCGCGCCGATCTGGCCGCGGCTGCGCACCATCAGGCGTTCTTGGTTGGTGTCGAAGCGCGGCGGGTTCTTGCCGGCCGGGATCGGGATCGTGTCCATGATGCCGATGCCGGGCTCGCGGAACGGCACCGCAACCTCGGGCAGGCGCACGTAGAACACGCCGTCGCTGGAGGAGTTGGCGTCGTCTTCGTCGATGCTGCCGTCGGTGCCGGAGATAGCGACCGACTGGGCCACGCTCACGCGCATCGCTTCCAGGCGTTCCAGCGTGCCCGGGGTGGCGTTGGCGCCGAGCTCGGCCGAGCTCAGTTCGACCGCGGCGGGCAGGGCGACGCCGGTTTCCAGCAGCTCCACCGTCGGCGAGACCAGTTCGGTGATGCTGAGCTGGTTCGGATTCGAGGGCGGGGTGAACTCGTCGACCTTGGCGGTCACGCGCACGCGGTTACCAACCGCGGCGCTGGCCGGCGGCGCGGCGCCGGTGAACACGAACACCGCTTCGGAGGTGGCCGGGTTGCCGTCGTCGTTGGCGCTTTGCAGGAAGAAGCCGTTGTTGAACTTGCGCGCGGTGACGATGCCCTCGGTGACCACGAGCTTGTCGTCGTAGGCCGAGAGCAGGCCGGCGCCCTGGATCTGGGCGATGGTCAGCGCGACCGGCGGATCCGGCGGGTTCGGCGGCGCGGTGCCGGTGTTGCGCGGGGTCGGCGCGCCGGTGCTGAAGTCGGCGCTGTTGTTGCCGGTGTCGGTGGCGCCGTCGTTCTTGCGCAGCGCGGCCGTGGAGTTGGTCAGCGTCGCGGTGGGCGCCGTCTCCGAGCAGTTGGCGGCGGTTCCGTAACCGACGAAGTCGACCACGGTGGCGCCGCCGACCGGGCAGGCGCCGCTCAGCGACACGTTGTTGTTGACCAGCGCGACCTTGCCGGCGGTGCCGGCCATGGCCAGGGTGCCGGTCGCGTCGGGCGTGGGCAGGTCCACGGTGCCGCCGGCGCCGTCGGCCTGCTTGATGAGGTAGTAGCCGCCCGCCGGAATGCTGCCGGTCAGCGGTGTGCGCGCCCAGGTGGCGCCGGCGGAAGACGCGTATTGCACGCTCCATCCGCTCAGGTCGACCGCCGTGGCGCCGTTATTGCGCAATTCGATGAAGTCGCTTTTCAGCGTGGCACCGGAATTGCCGCCCCCGCCGTAGACCTGACTGACCACGACTTGCGCATGCGCGCCGCCGGCCATCAGGAACGTCAAAGCCACGGCCGCCAGGCGGCCTAAGAACTTGTCCATGTTTTTCCCCGTTGGATGCCGCCCGCCCAAAGATTCCCCAGGAATGCTCCCCTGACGCGGGCTGGCAAGATTGTGCATCAATCGTCACAAATCGGCATTTCAGAGGCATGACGGCATACCATACGGTGATGGGGGTGGACCGTCCGGAAGGTGTGCGCTGCGGTACCCTTTGCGCCCCTAAGCGAGAACCGCGATGACCGTCGAGAAGAACCAGCGCGAACTGGAGACCGGAATCCACACCGATCTGCAGGGGCGGATCACCTATGCGGGCTATCTGCAGCTGGATCGCCTGCTGTCGGCCCAGCACGGCCGCTCCGACCCGCCGCACCACGACGAATTGCTGTTCATCATTCAGCACCAGGTGTCGGAGCTGTGGATGAAGCTGATCATCCACGAGCTCAGCGCGGCCATCGAACACCTGCGCAACGACCAGGTCTGGCAGTGCCAGAAGGTGCTCGCGCGCTGCAAGCAGGTGCTGCGCCAGCTGACCGAGCAGTGGTCGGTGCTGGAGACCCTGACGCCGTCGGAATACATGGGCTTCCGCGACACCCTGGGGCCGTCCTCGGGCTTCCAGTCGCTGCAGTACCGGCGCATCGAATTCATGCTGGGCAACAAGAACGAGGGCATGCTGCGGGTGTTCGGGCACGATCCCCAGGCCCAGGCCGAACTCGAAAGCGCGCTGGCCGCGCCCAGTCTCTACGACGAATTCCTGATGTACCTGGCGCGTTTCGGTCACGCGATCCCGGCCGCGCACCTGCAGCGCGACTGGCGCCAGCCGCATGTGGCCGATCCGGCCCTGCAGCCGGTGTTCGAACGCATCTATGAAAACACCGATGTGTACTGGCGCGAGTACGCGCTGTGCGAGGACCTGGTCGACGTCGAAACCCAGTTCCAGCTTTGGCGTTTCCGCCATATGCGCACGGTGCTGCGCATCATCGGCTTCAAGCGCGGCACCGGCGGTTCCAGCGGCGTGGGCTTCCTCAAGCAGGCGCTGGAACTGACCTTCTTCCCGGAGCTGTTCGAAGTGCGCACCAGCATCGGCCCGGGCGGCGCGATCGTGCCGTGAGCGCGCGCGTGCACGAGTGCGTCGGCGCCTTGTTGGTGTGCGACGGGCGCGTGCTGCTGGGCCGGCGCACGGCCGACCGCGAATTTCTCGCCGGTGCCTGGGACGTGCTGGGCGGCCATAGCGAGGACGGCGAGAGCGAAATCGACACCTTGATGCGCGAATTGGACGAGGAGGCCGGCGTGGTGCCCACGCGCTGGCGACGCCTGGACACCCTCGAGGGCGTGCAGCCCACGCCCTGGCGCCTGCATCTGTATGCGGTCACGCAGTGGCGCGGCGAGCCCTGCAACCGGCAGCCGGACGAGCACGAGGAATTGCGCTGGTGCACGGCGCAGGAGGCGGCGCGCCACCTCGCTGCGGCGCATCCGGCGTTCGCGCGCCTGCTGGGCGAGGCGCTGGCGGCCGAGGGGGCTTGAAGCGGGCGGGCGCGGGCACTGGGCTGAGATCGTCGACCGCGCAATCGCGCGCCGACGGCGCGCACGCGGCGGGCGCCGCATGCCGCGCTAGGCATTCGTTCATCCGGTCCGCAGGGTCCGCGTCGGCCCGAGGGCAGCGCTGCATGTCCCAGCCAGGCGCAAGCCCAGCGGCGGGATTCGGCAAAATCGCTTCCCGTTCAGGCATTTTCGCGCGACGCGCGGCGCCGATTGCTGCGCCGCAGCAATACGCGAGCGTCTTCACAAAGGTTTGACGGGACCGACAGCACCCGGTAAATCTCCCCGATCCCGTGCCGCCGGCAAGGGTCATCTCATTCAGTTTCGACACACGGGGGACACCGCATGAGCGGAGCCGCAACGACGACGGGCGAAACGCCCATTCCGGAATTCAAGCAGGTCCTGGGGCATCCCAAGCCTCTATGGATGCTGTTCATGTCCGAATTCTGGGAACGCTTCGCGTTCTACGGCATCCGCTGGGCGATGGTCCTGTACATCGTGGCGCAGTTCCACGGCGGCGACGCCGGCTACGAAAAGCCCGCCAGCGAGCTCTACGGCGCCTACCTGGCGCTGGTCTACGCCTCGGCGATCTTCGGCGGCTGGATCGCCGACAAGCTGATCGGCTACCAACGCTCGATTCTGCTCGGCGCCTTGATCATGGCGACCGGCCTGTTCCTGCTGGCCTCGCCCACCGAGACCATGTTCAAGCTCGGCCTGGCCACGATCATCGTCGGCAACGGCCTGTTCAAGCCGATCATCTCGACCATGGTCGGCAAGCTCTACCTGCAGGGCGATGGCCGCCGCGATTCGGGCTTCACCATCTTCTACATGGGCATCAACCTGGGCGCGTTCCTGGCGCCGTTGATCACCCAGTACCTGGCCCAGAAGGTGTTCGGCGTCAACGACACGCCGGCCTACAAGGTGGTGTTCATCGCCGCCGGCGTCGGCATGGTGCTGAGCCTGATCTGGTTCTGGTTCGGTCGCGCCCAGCTCAAGGGCATCGGCCTGCCGCCCGCGGACAAGACCAGCCTGACCCGTTCCTTCATGGTCCTGGCCGGCGCGGCGCTGATCGCGATTCCGATCTTCTTCTTCCTGCTGACCATCAACGCGATGGTGCTGCAGTACATCCTGATCGCGCTGCTGATCGTGCCGGCCATCATGCTGGTGGTGGAAGGCATCCGCGAGGGCAAGGTCTCGCGCGACAAGGTGATCGCGATGCTGATCATCCTGACCTTCAACGTGTTCTTCTGGTGCTTCTTCGAACAGGCCGGCAGCTCGTTCAACTTCCTGGCCGAGAAGATCGTCGACCGCAACATCGGCTTCGAGAGCCTGTTCCAGGCGCTGGCCGGCGGCACGCAGTTCCCGGTGTCGTGGTTCCAGAGCGTGAACTCGGTGGCCATCATCACCCTGGCACCGGTGATCGCCTGGATCTGGGTGCGCATGGGCCGCGCCAATCCCTCGATCCCGCGCAAGTTCGGCCTGGGCCTGATCTTCAACGGCCTGGCCTTCCTGCTGCTGATGTTCGCGCTGGTCAACCTGATCGCGCCGGACACCGGCAAGATCCCGTTCTGGACCCTGTTCGCGGTGTACTGGATCCAGTCGGTGGGCGAGCTGTGCCTGTCGCCGATCGGTCTGTCGATGGTGACCAAGCTGGCGCCGGCGCGCCTGACCGGCTTCGCCATGGGCGCCTGGTTCCTGTCGATCGCGATCGGCAACAACCTCGCCGGCATCTTCGCCGGTCAGGCCAGCGGCGAGACCGGCATGACCACGGCTTCGGCGCTGACCGCCTACACCATGGGCTTCTACATCCTGGCCGGCGCGGGCCTGCTGCTGTTCCTGATCGCCCCGCTGATCAACCGGTTGATGCACGGCGTCAAGTAAGCGCCGTCGCCCGCAGCCGTACCCCTAGGCGCCACGGCCGGAGAGCTCCGGCCGTGGCGTCGCCGCATTCGCAACCCGCTATCGCATGAGCGCCTTCCGATGACCGTCAGCAAACACGTCGAACCCGAATTCATCGCACCGCCGCCGGGCGAACTGGTCGGCCACCCGCGCGCGCTGTGGATGCTGTTCGGCGCCGAGATGTGGGAGCGCTTCGCCTACTACGGCATGCGCGCGCTGCTGGCCGTGTACGTGGCCAGCACCTTTTTCAGCCTGCTGCCGGAAGGCGAGGCGCGTGCTCAGGCCAGCCTGACCTACGGCGCCTACACCGCACTGATCTACGCGACCGGCCTGTTCGGCGGCTTCATCGCCGACCGCTACCTGGGCTACCGGCCGTCGATCGTGCTCGGCGGCGCGATCATGGCCGTGGGGCTGTTCCTGCTGATGATTCCGCAGCTGACCTGGTTCCTGCTGGGCCTGGCGGTGATCGTGGTCGGCAATGGTTTGTTCAAGCCCAATATCTCGACCATAGTCGGACGCCTGTATGCGCCGGCCGATCCGCGCCGCGACTCGGGCTTCACCATTTTCTACATGGGCATCAATATCGGCGGCGCGCTCGCGCCGCTGGTGTGCGGCGTCATCATCGGCGAGCGCTTCGGCTATCGCTGGGGTTTCTTCGCCGCCGGTGTGGGCATGATCTTGGGCCTGATGATGTTCCATTGGCTGCGCGGCCAGCTCGGCCGCATCGGCGAATCGCCGGTACCCGCGCTCAACCGCGCGCGTTTGATCAAGGTGCTGCTGGGCTGCATCGCCGCGGTGCCCGTGGTCTACCTGATGCTCAGCCGCACCCAGATCGTCGGCTACATCCTGCTGGCGATGATGATAGGTCTGAGCGTGTACTTCATCGGCGGCAGCCTGCGCAGCGGCGACAAGGTACAGATGCACCGCTACACCGCGATGCTGCTGCTGTTTCTGGCCAAGATCCTGTTCTGGGGCATGTTCGAGCAGGCCGGCTCGTCGCTGAATTTCTTCGCCAAGGACCACGTCGACGCGCCGTTCAACTTCGCTTTGTTCCAGTCGGCCAACTCGGTGTTCATCATCGCGCTGGCGCCGCTGTTCGCCTGGGCCTGGCCGCGCCTGGACGCGCGTGGTTGGAACCCGTCGGTGCCGCGCAAGTTCGCGCTGGCGCTACTGCTGGTCGCGGTGGGCTTCTCGGTCCTGATCGCCGGCATCGCCTACATGGCCGACGGCAGCGGGCGCATTCCCTGGGAAATGCTGGTGCTGGCCTACCTGTTCAACACCATGGGCGAGCTGTGCCTGTCGCCGATCGGCCTGTCGATGGTGTCCAAGCTGGCCGCGCCCAAGGACACCGGCATGGCGATGGGCGCCTGGTTCCTGTGCTCGGCGATCGGCAACTACGTCGCCGGTCTGGTCGCGGCGGTGGCGTCGGGCGGCGATCTGGGCGGCTTGGCGCAGTACTCGGCCACCTATACCCACATCGCTTACGCGGGCTTCGGCATGGGCGTGGCCTTCCTGCTGTTCGCGCCGTTCATCAACAAGTTGATGCATGGGGTGAAGTAGGCCATCGGAGGTCGTTTCGCATCTGTTCGATCGGATCCGGTCTTGGAGGCCGTATGACGCGCGCTGAATGGTTCGAACCCAAATGGCTGTGGCTGAAGCGTTTCGCACTGGCGGCGGGCTTGGGGCTAGTCCTCATGATCGTCGGCATTCCGACCGATGTGGTGGCGCTTACGTTCGTCGGCATCCTGTTGGCCGCGCCCTTGTTCTTCTGGCTCATGTTCATTCCCGTCCTGCATTGGAAGGATCGTTACATCGGCGGCGCGAGCAACGTATGGGGCGCGTTCCTGGTGTTCGAGACCTCTGGCTGGTCGAAGCTGTTCTATTGGTTCATCCACGTGCTGCCGGATCGGAGGCGGTCCGGGCAGTACGCGGACGCTCCTTGAGGCTGGATCATCGGCCATCGTCGATGCGCACGGCCTTGGCGGAGATACGGGAGCCGCAACCCGCTGCCTGAAGGGGAGTTCAGCCGCTGGCCGCAGGAGCAGCCGACGGCAGCGATGGATACGCCCTGGTCGCCGATCGGCTTGGCCCGAGCGGGCATTGGATGTTCAATGTGAACATGATCGAAGCCAGCCCCGAGGACCGACTGCCGCTGTGGCGCGCTTATTCGGAGTTCTTCCTCGATACCGAAATCGACGAGCCTACTTACGCCTACATCGCCCGGACGGTGGCCGAGTCCGGGCTGAGCCGGAGCGAGGCCGAGGCGGTGCTGTGGAACGAGGTGTTCCCGGCGCTGCACGCGAACTTGCGCAATCACCTGGGCGTCTGGGACGGCTGGCCGGACGAGTGGTTGCTGGCGCATCTGCGCATCGCCTCGGGGCCGGCCGTGCGCTCCGGACCGCGCGCCACGGTCGCCGAGATCGAGCGTTGCTGGAATCGGATGCGCGCGTACTGGCCCGAGCCGCAAAGCGACTGAGCCGCCTGCGCTAGTCGCCCAGCGCCACCGCGCGCACGCCCGAATGTCCGCGCACGAAGGCCGCGGCCAGGCGCAGGGTGGCTTCGCCGTCGCGATCGCCGCGCAGCGCGCGCACCAGCCGCGCGGGCGTGGTGCCGGTCCAGCGGCTCAGGTCGTGAGTGGCGTGGGCCTGATCGCTGTAACCATGGCGCGCGGCGGCATCGGCGATCTCGGCGCGTTCTTCGTCCAGGCTGCGCAATAGGGCTTGCAGGCGCCGCACCCGCGCGTACTCCTTCGCGGTCATGCCGACCGCGGCCAGGAAACGCGCCTGCAGGTTGCGCAGGCCCAGGCCGGCGGTGCGCGCGAGTTCGGCGATGCGCAGGTCGCCGTCGTGTTGGTCCAACTGCGCGAGCGCCTGTTCGATCGCGGCGTCCGGCGGTTGGGCGGCCGCGCGCTGCGCGAGCAGCGCCCACATCGCGTCGACGCCGTGTCCGGCGACGCAGGCGTGGGCGGCCTCGGCGAAGGCCGCGGCGAAGCCCGGGTCGAGCTCGCGCAGGTCGGGGATGCGATCGCGCAACGCGGCCAGGCGCGCGCCGGCGACCAAGGTCGAGCCGGCCGGGGTCAGGCGCACGCCCAGGCAATGCACCGGTCCGGTCGGCTGCAGGCGGATCGGGCCGCGTTGCTGAGCGGCGAACAACAGCGGCGCCTGCAACTGGGAGTCGCCGTTGGCGCCGTACAGGCGCATCGGCGCGCCCAGGTGCGCGATCAGTTCGCAGCGGCCGTCGGCATAGATCGCCTGCACTTCGGGCGCGGGCGCGTCGTCGCGCAGCCGCCACAGGCATTGCACGTGGCGGCTCAGCGATGGCGGTACGGGCTGCTCGCTGTAGTCCATGCCACCATCAAAGCCCGAGCCTGCGCGTTTTTACAAGCCGATCGCGGTGCGCCGAGGCTAGCGTGGCGGTCAATCGATCACGAAAAGGGGAAGCCGATGAATTTCGCCGCGAGTCTGTTGGGCCTGGGGTTGCTGCTGGCCGTGTCGCCGACGCCCGCCAGTGAAGCCGCCGCCGATCTGGGCTGGATGGCCGGGCACTGGTGCAGCGAAGCCGACGGGGAACGCATCGACGAGACCTGGCTGCCGGCGGTGGGCGGGCGCCTGTACGGGGTGTCGCGCACCGCGCGCGGCGAGCGCGTCGGCAGTTTCGAGTTCCTACGCATCGAGCCCGTGGACGGCGTATCGACGTATCTGGCCCAGCCCGGCGGCGGCAAGGCGACCGCATTCCGGCGCAGCGAGGGCGGGCCGAATCGGGTTCGGTTCGAGAACCTTGCGCACGATTTTCCGCAGCGCATCGAGTACCGGCGCGAGGGCGAGCGGCTGCACGCGGAGATCGCGGGGCCAGGGCGGGAGGGGAAGGAGCTGCGGATCGCGTTCGAGTACCGGCGTTGCGGGGAGTAGGTTCTGCCCGGACACCGCATCGCCCTCGACCTGAGGCGCTGTGGCGATGCGGTTCGCCTTCGGCTCACCGCATCCTACGAAGCTCACAGCTCTCCGTGTTGCGGGAGAGGGGCTAACGCGTAGGCGCGATGAGAGGCGTACGCGCGATGGGAGTTCCTTCTCCCGCTKGCGGGAGAAGGTGCCCGAAGGGCGGATGAGGGCGGCGCACGCGGYWGGCGTTGCGCGCCTGCGTCGGCCCTCACCCCAACCCCTCTCCCGCGAGCGGGAGAGGGGCTAACGCGTAGGCGCGATGAGAGGCGTAAGCGCGATGGGAGTCCCTTCTCCCGCGAGCGGGAGAGGGGCTTGAATACAGCGCCAGCTAGCTCACCCCGCCACCGGCAACTCCGCCTCGGCGCGAATCTCCAGCTCATCCAGCCGATCCAGCAAGCGGAACAGCAATTCGCGCTCGGCGCCGTCCATGCCGTCCAGCAGGCGGCGCTCGAAGGCCAGCGCCAGCGGCGCGACCTCGTCGTAGATCTTGTAGCCGTCCGGCGACAGCTGCAGCACCGAGCGGCGGCGGTCGTCGTCGTGGGTCTCGCGGGCCAGGCGGCCGGCCTCGATCAGGCGCGCCACCGCGCGGCTGACCGCGACCTTGTCCATGGCCGTGCGCTGGGCGACCTCGTTGGCCGACAGGCCCGGATAGCGGCCCAGCACGGCCATCACCCGCCATTCGGTCACGCTCAGGGCGAAGCGCTCGGAGTAGACCCGCGCGATCGCGCTGCTGACCCGGTTGGACAGCACCGACAGGCGGTAGGGCAGGAAATGCTCGAGGTCGAGCTCGGCATGGCGGGGTCGGGGCTTGTTCATGCTGCGCTGTACCTTGCTTGCATATGGTTTCATATGAAACTATAACGGCTCTTCGCACCAGGCCGTCCCGCGCGGGTCCGGCCGCTACCTGAGAACAATGCCATGAATGCGCAGCCCAACCTCGGCATGCAGGTCACCACCTTCGAAAATCCGCTGGGTATCGACGGCTTCGAGTTCGTCGAGTTCGCCGCCCCGGCCGGTCAGGGCGAAATGCTGCACGACTACTTCCGCAAGCTCGGCTTCACCGCCGTGCTGCACCACAAGACCCGTCCGATCACGGTCTACCGCCAGGGCGGGGTCAACTTCCTGGTCAACGAAGACCCGGACAGCTTCGCCGCCGACTTCGCGCGCGCGCACGGCCCCAGCGCCTGCGGCTTCGCGATCCGCTTCCAGCAGCCCGGCACCACCGTCCTCGATGCCGTGCTCGGCAACGGCGGCGAGGCGATCGTCGACCAGGCCGACAGCCGCGCGGTCGACGCGCCGGTGGTCAAGGGCATCGGCGACTGCATGCTGTACCTGGTCGACCGTTACGGCGACAAGGGCAACGTGTACGAGGACTACCTGCCGGTGCAGGGCGCGCCGCAGAATCCGGCCGGTTTCGGTCTGACCTTCATCGACCACCTCACCCACAACCTCTACTTCGGCAACATGCAGAAGTGGTCGGACTATTACGAGCGCTTGTTCAACTTCCGCGAGATCCGCTACTTCGACATCAAGGGCGCCAAGACCGGCCTGGTGTCCAAGGCGATGACCGCGCCGGACGGCGTGGTGCGCATTCCGCTCAACGAGTCCAGCGATCCCAAGTCGCAGATCAACGAATACCTCGACGCCTACAAGGGCGAGGGCATCCAGCACATCGCCTGTTTCACCGACAACATCTACGACACGGTGGAAGCGATGCGCGCGCAGGGCGTGGAGTTCCTGGACACTCCGGACACCTACTTCGACGTGATCGATCAGCGCGTGCCCAACCACGGCGAGGACGTGCCGCGCCTGGCCAAGAACAAGATCCTGATCGACGCCGACCCGGAGACCCACCAGCGCAAACTGCTGCAGATCTTCACCCAGAACGCGATCGGTCCGATCTTCTTCGAGATCATCCAGCGCAAGGGCAACGAGGGCTTCGGCGAGGGCAACTTCCAGGCCCTGTTCGAGAGCATCGAACGCGACCAGATGCGCCGCGGGGTGCTCTAAGCTCGGCGCTTCAAGCCCCTCTCCGTCGGAAGAGGGGTGGGAGAGGGGCGGGACATGGCCGTACGCTCAAATCCGCCTCTCCCCACTGTCAGGATGGATGAACACCGAAGCGGTGGTCGAGGCGACCCTCTGGGCCCTCGGCGGCCGGACCCTCGCCCCAACCCCTCTCCCGCAGGGAGTGGGGCTCTAAGCTCCAGAGCGCAATCGCCATGAACACCGCCGCCAACGACAGCGACAACGTGATCCCGATGCCCGAGCGCGATGCGCAGCGGGTGGCCGCGCGCGGGTATCTCAGCGGCTTCGGCAACGAGTTCGCGACCGAGGTCTACACCGGGGTGCTGCCGCAGGGCCAGAACTCGCCGCAGCAGGTCGCCTACGGCCTCTACGCCGAGCAGCTGTCGGGCACCGCCTTCACCGCGCCGCGCGGCGAGAACCGCCGCAGCTGGCTGTACCGCATCCGCCCCGCGGCGATGCACGGCACGTTCGCGCCGTATCCGCAGCCGCGCCTGCACAACGATTTCGAGCACGGCCCGGTCTCGCCCGACCAGTTGCGCTGGGATCCGCTGCCGATGCCGGACGCGCCGGTCGATTTCGTCGACGGCCTCTACACCATGGCCGGCAACGGCTCGCCGGCTTCGCAGCACGGCGTGGGCGTGCATATGTACGCGGCCAACCGTTCGATGGACGGGCGTTTCTTCTACGACGCCGACGGCGAACTGCTGATCGTGCCGCAGCACGGCCGCCTGATCCTGGCGACCGAACTGGGCGTGCTCGAAGTCGAGCCGCAGGAGATCGCGGTGATCCCGCGCGGCGTGCGCTTCCGTGTCGAGCTGCCCGACGGCGTCGCGCGCGGTTACGTCTGCGAGAACTTCGGCGCGCTGATGCGCCTGCCGGACCTGGGCCCGATCGGCGCCAACGGCCTGGCCAATCCGCGCGATTTCCTGACCCCGAACGCGGCCTACGAGGACGTCGACGGGCAGTTCGAACTGATCGCCAAGTTCCAGGGCCAGCTGTGGCGCGCCGATCTCGGCCATTCGCCGCTGGACGTGGTTGGCTGGCACGGTAACTACGCGCCGTACAAGTACGACCTGCGTCGCTTCAACACCATCGGTTCGATCAGCTTCGATCATCCGGACCCGTCGATCTTCACCGTGCTGACCTCGCCCAGCGACACCCCGGGCACGGCCAACCTGGATTTCGTGATCTTCCCGCCGCGCTGGCTGGTCGCGCAGCACACCTTCCGCCCGCCGTGGTTCCACCGCAACGTCGCCAGCGAGTTCATGGGCCTGATCCACGGCGCCTACGACGCCAAGGCCGAGGGCTTCGTGCCCGGCGGCGCGTCGCTGCACAACTGCATGAGCGGGCACGGCCCGGACGCGGCCACGTTCGAGAAGGCCAGCCACGCCGATTTGAGCAAGCCCGACGTGATCGGCGGCACCATGGCCTTCATGTTCGAGACCCGCGCGGTGATCCGTCCGACCGCGCAGGCCTTCGAAGCGCCCCACCGCCAGCGCGAGTACCAGGCTTGCTGGGCCGGTCTGCGCCGGCACTTCGAGCCGCCGCGTTCGGCCTGAGGCCGCGCGGCGCTTCGCGCGCCGTTCACGCCTGGCCGCTAGGCTGCGCGCGTCTTGCACACGCTGCGCCGCAGCCGGGGTCGTAATGAAGCAGGGTTCCATCCAGTTGGGCGCGAGCGCGCTGCTGCTGAGTCTGGCGCTGACCGCCTGCGGCGATCGCGCCTCCGCCCCGGCGCCTGCGCCCACCGCAACGCCGCCGGTCAGCGATCAGCCCAGCGAAGACGTACCGCCGGCCACGGCGCCGACGCCGCTGGCGCCGGCCAAGAACGGCGGCTTGGCACGCATGGACGGCTATGGCGATCTGCGCCTGGGCGGCGACGCGGCCGAAGCCCGCAAGGCCTTGGGCGGCGACGTCGCGGGCAAGGCGGAAGCACCCGGCGGCTGCTACTACCTGAGCTCGAGCAGCCGCCCTGAGCTGCCGGGCCTGATGATCGAAGGCGAGAAACTGGTCCGCTACGACGTCGGCGAGGGCGAGGACATCGTCGCGCCCGGCGGCGGCAAGGTAGGTATGGGCGCGGACGAGCTGCGCGTGCTGTACGCGGGACGAATCGAAACCCAGCCGCACAAGTACGTCGACGGCGGCGAGTACTGGCGCATCAAGGATGCGGCCGGCCCTGGCGTGCTGCTGTTCGAGATCGTCGACGGCAAGGCCAGCCTGTGGCGGGTGGGCCTGGCGCCGCAGGTCGATTATGTCGAAGGCTGCTCCTGACCCCAGCCCGCCGACAGGGCCGTAGGCTGCGGTGAGCGCAGCGAACCGCGGCATCGCCCTGTCCGCTCGCTCGCCTTGGCCCGCAAAGCAGGCGTGGCGCCTATCCGTACCGCCGATGGACGCCAAGCCCCGCACTCGGCATAGAATCGGGGCAGTGTCCGCGAGGGGAAGAGACCATGCTCGAAGCCATCGGCTTGTTCGTGCTGGGGTTGGTGCTGCTGGCGCTGGGCGGCGATTCCATCGTCAAGGGCGCGTCCGGGTTGGCCCAGCGTTTCGGCGCCTCGCCGTTCGTGGCCGGGCTGGCGCTGGTCGCCTTCGGCACCTCGCTGCCCGAGCTGGCGGTCAACCTGCAGGCGGTGGTGCGCGGCGAGCAGAGCCTGGCGCTGGGCAACGCGGTCGGCAGCAACATCGTCAATTTCGGCCTGACCCTGGGCATCGCCGCGTTCGCCGCGCCACTGCTGGTGCGCTGGCGCTCGCTGGCGCCGCTGCTGCTGGTGCTGATCCTGGGTACCGCCGCGGTGATCGCGCTCGGCCTGGACGGCGTGCTCAGCCGCGCCGAGGGCGTGGGCATGGTGGTCGTGTTCTTCGCCGTGGTCGCCTACGCGATGGCGCGCACGCGCCGCGAGGCGCCGGAACTGCAGGACGCCATCGCCGCGTTCGCGCGCACCCGCACCGATCTGGGCTTGAACCTGCTGCGTTTCGCGATCGCGGCGGTGCTGCTGTACTTCGGTTCCAAATTCGTGGTCGGCGCGGCGCCGCGCTTGGGCGCTTCGCTGGGCCTCACGCCGCTGCTCACCGGTCTGTTGCCGGTCGCGATCGGCACCGCGCTGCCGGAAGCCGCCGCCGCCATCGCCGCCGCGCGTCGCGGCCAGGGCGATATCGTGGTCGGGCACGTGATCGGCTCCAGCCTGTTCAATCTGCTGATCGTGGTCGGCGGCATGGCGGCCTGGAACGCGGTGGCGCTGCCGGCTTCGTTCGTGCGCTTCGAACTGCCCGCGGCGATCGCGTTCGCGCTGATGCTGTATCCGATGCTGCGCGGCGATCTGCGCGTGAGCAAAGGCGAGGGCGCGGTTCTGTTGATCGCTTTGCTGGCCTGGATCGGCTTCGAGCTGGCGATGCTGTATCGCTGATGCGGAGCGGGCGCCGGCGTCGGGTCGATATACTGAGGCCATGAACACGCCAGTCTCTTCGCCGCCGCCGTCGGCGCGTCCGATTCCGACCCGCGCGCTGCGCGCGCTGAGCGAGTTCTTCCGCTTGGAAGCCGCCGGTGGCCTGGTCCTGATCGCCGCCGCCGCGCTGGCCCTGATCGCGGCCAACTCGCCGCTGCACGACGCCTACGAATCGTTCCGGCAGATGCCGGTGCAGGTGCGCATCGGCGCGCTGGATATCGCCAAGCCCGCGCTGCTGTGGATCAACGACGGCCTGATGGCGATCTTCTTCCTACTGGTGGCGCTGGAGATCAAGCGCGAAATGCTCAGCGGCCAACTCGCCGGACGCGCCCAGTTGATCCTGCCGCTGGCCTGCGCGAGCGCCGGCGTGGCGGTGCCGGCGCTGCTGTTCTACGCGATGAACCGCGGCGACGCCGAAGCCATGCGCGGTTGGGCGGTGCCGACGGCGACCGATATCGCCTTCGCCCTGGGCGTGCTGGCCCTGCTGGGGTCGCGCGTGCCGGCGGCGATGAAGCTGTTGCTGTCGACGATCGCGGTGATCGACGACCTGATCGCGATCCTGATCATCGCGCTGTTCTATTCGCACGGCCTGTCGATGACCGCGTTGATCTGGGCCGGCGCCGCGCTGGCCGGCATGTGGCTGTTGAACCGTCGCGGCGTGACCGCGCTGGCGCCGTACCTGCTGCTGGGCGTGGTGCTGTGGGTGTGCGTGCTCAAGTCGGGCGTGCACGCCACCCTGGCCGGCGTCGCCACCGGCCTGATGATTCCGCACGTCGACAAGCGCAACGCCATCGACGACGCGCACGAGCATTCGCCGCTGGAAACCCTGGAGCACGCGCTGCATCCCTGGGTGGCCTACGCGATCCTGCCGCTGTTCGCGTTCGCCAATGCCGGCCTGGTGCTGGGCGGGTTGAGCCTGGACGACGCTACGGCCGCGCTGCCGCTGGGCATCGTGCTGGGCTTGGTAGTGGGCAAGCCGATCGGCATCGTCGGCATCGCCCTGCTGCTGCGCGCGCTGGGCTGGGTCAAGCTGCCCGCGGGCATGGACCTGCGCGCGATGCTGGGCCTGGGCCTGATGTGCGGCATCGGCTTCACCATGAGTTTGTTCATCGCCTCGCTGGCGTACCAGAATCCTCTGCATTACGAAGAGGCGGTGCTGGGCGTGCTGGCCGCCTCGGTGATCTCGGCGCTGGTGGGCTATCTGTGGTTGCGCGCGGTGCTGCCGTCGCGCGCGCAACGGAGCTAAGGGATGCGGCACGCTTTGGTGTTCGGCGCCAGCGGGCAGATCGGTCTGCCGCTGCTGGGCGCGTTGCGACGCGCCGGCTGGCGGGTCAGCGCGGTGTCGCGCCAGGACCAGCACGACGAGCCGGGGCTGCACTGGTTGCGCGGCGACTTCGCCCAACTCGAGGAGCTGCCGCGCCGGGTCGATGCGATCTTCAGTTGCGGGCCGCTGGACGGCTTTGCGCGTTGGTACGCGACCTCGCGGGTCGAATCGCCGCGCGTGGTCGCGTTCGGCTCGACCAGCGTCGAGACCAAGCGCGGTTCGGCCGATCCGGACGAACGCGATGTCGCCGCGCGCTTGCGCGCGGGAGAGGCGACTTTGTTCGCCGAAGCCAGCGAGCGCGCCGCAGCCGCGACCGCGCTGCGGCCCACGCTGGTCTACGGCGCCGGCCGCGACGCCACCCTGACCCGAATCGCCGCGATCGCCCAGCGCTGGGGGCGTTTTCCGCTGCCGCGCAACGCCACCGGCCTGCGCCAGCCGGTGCACGTGGACGATCTCGCCGCGGCCGCGTTCGCCTGCGTGTCGGCGCCGGCCAGCTACGGCCAGGGTTACGCGCTGCCCGGCGGCGAGACCCTGAGCTATCGCGACATGGTCGCGCGCGTGCTGGGCGTGCTGGAGCCACCGCCGAAACTGATCGAGCTGCCGTCGCCGGTGTTCAACCTGGCCTTGCTGGCCGCGCAGGCCAGCGGCCATGCCACCGGCTTGGGCGAGGCCGCGGTGCGGCGCATGCGCAGCGACCTGGTGTTCGATCTGGCGCCGGCGCAACGCGATTTCGCGTACGCGCCGCGCCGCTTCCTGCCCGAACGCTCGATGTTCGATCCGCGCTGAGGCGGCGCGCTCAGAGTTCGAAATCGCCGGGCTTGGTCTGCACGTTGGGCTTGTAGCTGGCGATGGCGAGGTAGATGCGGCTGCCGTCGCTCATCTCGAAGCCGTAGCCGACCGGCTGATCGTTGCCGAACCAGGCGGTGGCGCGTTCGACGTCGCTGCCGAACACGCGCGGATCCAGGCGCGCGCCGCGCAAGGGCGAGGATTTGCCGGGATTGATTTCGCCCAAGGACGAATAGCGCTTGAGTTCGCCGGCCGTGCCCAACGCGATCAAGGCCAGCGGATCGACGACTTGGTCGGTGGTGGCCTTGCCCGTCGTACCGCTGGCCTTGTCGCGCCAACGCGCGATGCCGGCCTGGGCGACGAAGGTCAGCTCGTTCTTCTGGCCGGGGCGCAGCACGAAGCGGAAGCGGTCCGGGCGTTCCAGCAGCAGCTCGACGCTGTCGACGCTGACCAGCGCGTGCTCGCTCTTGCCCTTGGGCGGCGGCGCGTATTGGCTGATGCGGGCGACGACGCGCGCGCTGTAGTGGGTCTTGTCCATGCTCTGAAGCAAGGTAGTGGCCGAACTGGCGGCGTGCAGTGCCAGCGGCGCGAGGCAAAACAGACCGATGGCGACGAAGCGCAGGGGGAGTTTCATGGCGATGTTCCCGTAGCTGGAAGGGGGACGGGCGCGGCTCAGCGGCAGGCCATGCGCGCGATCGTGCGCAGCGGCCGCGGCGGCTGCTGCATGGTCGCCGAGCAGCGCGCGGCCAGGTCGGGCGCGCTGGCGCCGATGGTGCGCGCGTTGGCCAGGTCGGCCGGCACCCCGTCGACGCCGGGCTGCAGGCAGCGGCCCGGCAGCAGGTTGAAGGCCATGCTGCCCGAGGTCGTGCTGACCTCGACCATGATCGGCACGCCGTTGGTATTGCACAGCTCGGCCAGGCGCATGTTCGGCGACAGCCGCGGCGGGCCGGGAATTTCGGCCGGCAGATTGACCGGGGCATTGCCGGAGCAGACGCCTTCGTGCAGCAGCTCGCTGTCGATGGTGCCGGTGATGCGGGTGATGGTGTGGGTCTGGTCGCGCAGATTGGTGCGCTGGACGAAGATGCGCGTGCTGCCGTCGAAGCGCGAGGTCGGGATCGTCACCGCATCGCGATCGATGTCGAAGGTCACGTCGACGCGGTCGGCGGTGGGCGCGAAGGTGAAGCTGTCGGCGAATGCGCGCACTGTGCGCGGCGGGAAGGCCTCAGGCGCGCTGGTGATGTTCATGGTCGGAAAATGCGCGGCGCAGTCGACGTCGGCGGGGCAGGTTTCCTCGCGCAACAAGTCGTAGGACGCGGTGACGGTATCGCCGGGGCAGTACTGCGCGGGCGTGACCTGGCCCATGCCGTTCAGCACGCTGCGCTCGAGGCGGCAGCCGCCTGCCAGGGCCGTGCAGGCGAGCAGCAGGGCCAAACTCGCGGTCGAAGTCCGAATCGTCATGGCGGGCGTCCTTGTCGGGGGCATGGTTTGGCGGCTGACAAGGACGATCAACGGCGTGGCGGCGCGCGAGCGGACACGGCCGCGCGCGGCCGCGCGCGTTCAGGGCGTGTCGGAGGCCGGGATCGGGCGCGATTTGGCCAGCGCGCGCAGCGCGATGATGAGCACGCCGCCCAGCACCATGGCGCCGCCCAGCAGCAGGCGCGGGCCGGGGCGGTCGCCCCAGAACGCGACGCCCAGGCCGATCGCTAGCACCGGCACCAGCAACAGCCACGGCGTGACCTGCGCGACCGGGTGGCGCTGCACCAGCACGTAGTACAGGCCATGGCCCAGCAGCGAGGACACGAACGCGGCGTAGAGCGCGCCGAACCAGCCGACCCAGCTCACCGATCCCAGGCTGGCGATGCCGCCGGGCTCGAGCAGCGCGCTGATCGCCAGCAGCGGCAGCACGCTGAGCAAGGCGGTCCAGCCCTGCTGGCTGTAAACGTCCAGTCCGCGCAGGCCCTTCATCAGCACCGTGCCCACGGCCAGGAACGCGGCCGAGATCAGCATCAGCACCAGCGACATCGGCTTGTCCAGCACCAGCGGATCGAAGCCCAGCACCAGCACGCCGGCGAAGCTCACCGCGATCGCCACGCCGGTGCGCCAGGCGAAGCGCTCGCCCAAGACCATCCACGCCAGCAGCGCGGTCATCGGCACGTAGCTCTGCATCACGATCGCCGGCGAGGACAGATCGCCGGCCAGTTTGAGGGCGGTGAAACTCAGGCCGAAATGCAGCACGCCGATGCACAGGCAGACTGCGATCAGCCGCGGCCATTGCCCGGGCGCCGGGCGCTTGACGAAGAACATCAGCGGCAGCGCGAGCAGGGCGAAGCGCAGGCCGGTGAACAGGAACGGCGGGATCTCGCGCATCGCGAACGCCGAGGTCAGGAAGTTGCCGGCCCAGGCCAGGACGATGAGCAGCAGCAGGACGATGTCGCGGGCGGGCATGAGGTCGGAAACCGGAAGCGGCGCGGCCGAGGCGTAGCCGCGCGGGCCCTATTGTCGCCGCTGGCGTACGCGCGCGGCGCGTACGCCGTCGCACGCAGCGTTGCGCTTACGCGTTCAGTACGACCAGCCGAGCTTGCGGTACAACTTGGCCAGCACCCAGGCCGGCCCGATCAGCAGATAGCGAAGGTCGGTGAAGAAGCTCGGGCGCTTGCCTTCGAACATCTTGCTGTGGCCGATGAACTGGCCGATCCAGGCGACCACGAACACGCCGATGCCCAGGTACAGCAGCTGCGTCGTGCCCAGGCGCTGGTGCAGCCACTGGGTGAGCCAGCCCGACAGCACGAACAGGACCAGCATGCCCAGGCCGAGCCGGCGCGAGGCGCGGTAATAGAACATCCAGGCCGCGAACATCGCCAGACCGGCCCAGAAGCCGGCGCGGAACCAGGTGCCCGGCGAGGGGATGCACCACAGCAGCGCGATCACGCTCCAGGCGATCGCGGGCACGCAGATCACATGGATGAGCTGGTTGGCGTGGTTGCGGTGATCGCGCGAATAGTTGGCGAAGTAGCGATCGATCGGACGCTGCTGGTACGAGGCGTCTTGCGATGCGGGTTCGGCGGCAGTGCTCATGACGGGCTCCCGGCGGGTCAGGCGTGCGCGGCGGCGGACGGGCGGTTCAGTGCGCACCAGTACGGGAGAATAGCTGGATTACCGCCACCCCGGCCACGATCAGGCCGATGCCGATCATGCCGGCCAGATCCAGCGGCTGTTTCAGCACCAGCCAGCCGATCAGGGCGATCAGGACCACGCCCACGCCGGACCAGATCGCATAGGCCACGCCCACCGGTACGGTCTTGAGCACCAGCGAGAGGAAATAAAACGCAGTCGCATAGCCGGCTGCGACGATCAGCGAAGGCCCGAGGCGGGTGAAGCCCTCGGAGGCCTTGAGGGCGCTGGTGGCCACCACTTCGGCCAGGATCGCGATGGCGAGGAAGAGCAGGCCTTTGGGCATGAGGGTGGCTCCGAGGGCGGTGCGCGACGATGCGGTTCGCTGCGCTCACCGCATCCTACGGTCGATCAGCCGAGCCAGCCATGGACGATCCAGATCGTTGCCACACCGAGATACGCATACAACAAAATATCGCTGGTCAGCAGAACCATGCGTAATTTCTTGACGGTCTTTGCCAACCCCGGCGGCGGCGGTTGGAAGTACAGAACTTTGAATCGACACGGGCCGGATTTTGGGAGGATGCGTTGACCCCAGGTCCGGAACAGCTGCTGCGCATAATCGGGAGCGACTTCCGAAATGCGCAGCTTCGCGGTGTAGGCGCAAAGTTCCGCCGCTAGTAGGCTGATCGCTACCAGCGCAAACAGTCCCAGCATCCAGCCCACGGACATACGCGGATCCGGCCGACCTCAGTCGACCGAAATCCCCGCCAGCTTCTGCAGCGCTTCGGCGTACTTGGCGCGCGTGCGCTCGATCACCTCGGCCGGCAGCGGCGGGCCCGGCGGCGTCTTGTCCCAGCCCAGCGCCTCCAGATAGTCGCGCACGTATTGCTTGTCGTAGCTGGGCGGGCTGGTGCCGACCTGGTATTCGTCGGCCGGCCAATAGCGCGAGGAGTCGGGCGTGAGCATCTCGTCCATCACGTACAAACGGCCGTCGGCGTCGGTGCCGAACTCGAACTTGGTGTCGGCCAGCAGGATGCCGCGTTCGGCCGCGTAATCGGCGGCATAGCGATACAGGCGCAGGGTGGCGTCGCGCACGGCTTCGGCCAGCTCGGCGCCGACGGTGCGCACCGCGGTGTCGAAGTCGATGTTCTCGTCGTGGTCGCCGACGGCGGCCTTGGTCGAGGGCGTGAAAATCGGCTCGGCCAGCTTCTCGGCCTGACGCAGGCCGTCGGGCAGGGCGATGCCGCTGATGCGGCCGGTGCGCTGGTAATCCTTCCAGCCGCTGCCGATCACGTAACCGCGCGCGATGCATTCGATCGGCACCGGCTTCAGGCGCTTGGTCACCACCGCGCGCTGGGCGTACAGCACCGGGTCGGTGCCCGCGGGCAGGACCGCGGCGACGTCGATGCCGGTGAGGTGGTTGGCGACGATGTGCGCGGTCTTGCCGAACCAGAAGTTGCTGATCTGGCACAGCATCTCGCCCTTGCCCGGAATCGGGTCGGGCAGGACCACGTCGAAGGCGCTGAGGCGGTCGGTGGCGACGATCAACAGGTAGTCGCCGACGGGCGTGCCCGGCGGCAGGCGTTCGGCCGGCAGGTCGAAGACGTCGCGGACCTTACCGCGATGGCGCAGCGGCAGGCCGGGCAGATGGGACTCGGAAAGGGCGGATCGCAAGGTGGTCGACAACGTGTAGTCCCCATGGCGGCGGGCGGAATCCCCGACGTCGGCCGCGTGCGCGGGCGCGACGGGGCCGGGCAGTGTACGCCGGCCGGGCCTCGCGTGCAGGTAGACTGACGGCCGGTTCTGGGCAGGCGGTTGCGGCGGCGATGGCGACGAAACGCTGGTACGGCAAGTTGCTGGGGTTTTTCGCCGGTGCGGCGCTGTTGCGCTCCAACCCCTTCCTGGGCGCGCTGATCGGTCTGCTGGTCGGCCATGCCTTCGACAGCGACTGGTTCCGGCTTGGCCGCGACAACCCGTACGCGGTGCTGGGCCTGACCGCCGAGGCCAGCGACGCCGAGGTCGACCAGGCCTATCGCCGGCTGATCTCGCAGTACCACCCGGACCGCCTCAACGGCGCCGCGCCCGAGCTGCGCCAGCAGGCCGAGAGCAAGGCGCGCGCGATCAACGGCGCCTACGACCGCATCAAGACCCTGCGCCAGCGGCGCTGAGCCGTCCGGGACCGCGCAGCCGGGGCGGGGCCGGTCGGCCCGCACCCCGGCCCGCGGTTGGGTTCAGAAGCGGTAAGTGGCGGTCAGGCGGATGCTGTCCAGATCGAAATCGTCGTCGCTGCGGCGGAAATCGGTGCCGGCGGCGTTCTGGCGGATGAAGGGGTTGGTCGCCGGCGCCGGGCCCTGCGCGCGCACCCGGTACTCGTCGTCCTTGAGCTGGGTGCGCAGGTACTCGATGCCGAGCGCGAGGTGCTCGTTGACCCGACGTTCGTAACCGATGCCGAACTGGGCGCCGTTGGCGTCGCTGTCGCCGTTGGTGGTGAAGGTGTTGACGCCATTGCTGGTCAGGAAGGTGTTCTCGACCTTCGCCGTGGCGTAGCCGGCGGTGAAATAGGCCAGATTCCGGCCGTCGTCGCCGAATGCCATGCCGACGCGAGCGCGGATCGCGGCCACGCTGTCGACCTTGCGCAGCATGGTGTAGCGGGCCGGCGTGGTGCTGAAGGACGACACCGCATCGCGCGCGTCGTTCATGCCGTAGTCGCCGACCACGCCGAACACCCAGTCGCCGACCTGCCAGTCGTAGCCCGCGCGCAGGCCCCATTCGGCGCCGCCGTTGTTGCCGTCGCAGCCGGCGGCCGGCGTCGGGCCGCGCGCCACGCCATTGCAGGAGCCGGGCGAGAACGCGTCGGCGCCGGCCGCGGTGGTCACGGTATCGCCGTAGCGGCCGTCCAGGTTGGTGTCGAACACGAAACGATCGTTGCCGTCGTCCGGGTCCAGGACCTGGCCGAGGTAGCCGCCGACGTAGCCGCCGGTCCAGTCGCCGGAGGATTGGGCCAGCGCGGCCGGGGCCAGGCTGGCGCCGAGCAGGGCGAGCAACAGGGGGCTGTAGCGTAGATGCGGATGCTTGCGGGTCATGCGTTCTCTCCTTAGGGGGCGGTCCGGCGGCCGGGCAGCGCCGCGCAACGGGTCTGGGCCCGCTTTAGGACATACGACGGCGTGGCCGGGACGGATGCAGGCGCCGCGCTTGGCCGGCCCCTCGCCGGGAGGCGACAATGGCGGCCTGTCCGTCCGAGCCCCGCCCATGCAGCCCACCGTGATCGCTCCGTCCATCCTCTCGGCGAATTTCGCCAAGCTCGGCGAGGAGGTCGACAACGTGCTGGCGGCCGGTGCCGACTGGGTGCATTTCGACGTGATGGACAACCATTACGTGCCCAATCTGACCATCGGCCCGTTGGTCTGTGAGGCGCTGCGCAAACACGGCGTGACCGCGCCGATCGACGTGCACCTGATGGTCGAGCCGGTGGACCGCATCGTCCCCGACTTCGCCAAGGCCGGCGCCAGCATCATCAGCTTCCATCCCGAAGCCAGCGCCCACGTGCACCGCACCATCCAGCTGATCAAGTCGCACGGCTGCCAGGCCGGGCTGGTGTTGAACCCGGCCACGCCGATCGAGGTGCTGGACTGGGTGCTGGAAGATCTGGACCTGGTGCTGCTGATGTCGGTCAATCCGGGCTTCGGCGGCCAGAGCTTCATTCCCTCGGCGCTGGACAAGCTGCGCCGCGTGCGCGAGCGCATCGACGCCACCGGCAAGCCGATCCGCCTGGAGATCGACGGTGGGGTCAAGGCCGACAACATCGCCGAAATCGCGGCCGCCGGCGCCGACAGCTTCGTCGCCGGTTCGGCGATCTTCAACGCGCCCGACTATGCGGACGTGATCGGCCGCATGAAGGCGGCGGTGCAGGGCGCGCGCGGGTGAACACCTGCGATCTGTGCGACCTGCACGGCGATCGCCTACGCGTGATCGAGCTGCCGCTGCGCGACTACGGCGGACGTCTCGCGTTCGACGGGTTGGTCAGCACGGTGCGGGCGCACGAGGACAATTCGCGGGTGCGCGAGGCGGTGGCCGAATCCGGCCACGGCCGGGTGCTGGTGATCGATGGCGGCGGCTCCATGCGGCGCGCGATGCTGGGCGACCTGCTGGCGGCCAAGGCGGTGGAGAACGGTTGGGCCGGCGTGGTCGTGATCGGCGCGATCCGCGACAGCGCCGCGATCGGCGCGCTCGAGTTGGGCGTCAAAGCCTTGGGCACTTGCCCGCGCAAGACCGACAAACACGATCGCGGCGAGCGCGACGTGGCGGTGGAGATCGGCGGCGCGACCGTGCGGCCCGGCGATTGGCTGTGCGCCGACGAGGACGGCGTCGTCGTGTCCGACGCCGTCCTCCGCTGAAACGCCGGGCGTCCTGCCCGGCGTCTTGAAAGGGCGCCGCGGCGCCCTTCCGGAATATTGGAGGCAATCCAGCCTCCGCCCGTCGTCCCTGATATGGCCTTCGATACTCCAGGCCGGCGATGACGCGACGATGACAGGCGCGCCACCAAAAGCGCGCGACCCGTTCACCGGGTTTTAGCGCGCCGCTGCTAGCCTCGCCGATCCTTACGCGCGAGACCCACCCGATGCCGCAGCCGCACTGGCGCCTGATCCTCAACGGCAAGTCCGCCGGCGACGACGCCCTGCGCGAGGCGGTGGCCGCGATCCGTGCCGACGGCGTCGACCTGGACGTGCGCGTGACCTGGGAGGGCGGCGACGCCGAGCGTTACGTCTCCGAGGCGATCGCCGACGGCGCCGACTGCATCGTCGCGGCCGGCGGCGACGGCACCCTCAGCGAGGTCGCGACCACGCTGGCGCATCGCGACGAGCCCGCCGACGCGCTGCCCGCGCTGGGCCTGGTGCCGATGGGCACGGCCAACGATTTCGCCAGCGCCGCCGGCTTGCCGGTCGATGCGCTGGAGGCCTTGCGGCTGATCCGCGCCAGCCGCCCGCAGCCGATCGACCTGCTGCGCCTGGAGGCGGCCGACGGCGGCCACTGGGCCGCCAATCTCGCCAGCGGCGGTTTCGGCACCCAGGTCACGGTGGAAACCGACGCGGGCCTGAAGAAGATGCTCGGCGGCCTGGCGTATTTGATCACCGGCATCTCCAAGCTTGGCCGCATCGAGCCGATCCGCGCGCATCTGCGCGGCGAGGGTTTCGATTGGCAAGGCGATTTCATCGCCCTGGGCATCGGCAACGGCCGCCAGGCCGGCGGCGGCCAGGCGCTGTGCCCGGACGCGTTGATCGACGACGGCCTGCTCGATCTGACCGTGGTGCCCGATCTGAGCGGCGAAGTCGGCGCCACCGCCGCGACCCTGCTGACCCAGGGCCAGCACGCCGCGCTGGAGCGGGTGGCGGTGCGCGCGCGCCTGCGCAGCGTGGAGATCGACAGCGAGCGCGAACTGACCCTCAACCTGGACGGCGAGCCCGTGCGTTCGCACCATTTCCGCATCGACTGCGTGCCCGCGCGCGTGCGCATGCACCTGCCCGAGGGCTGCCCGCTGCTGGCGGCCTCGGTGCCGGCGGCTTAGCCCGGGGCCCCCGTCGCGCCGGCCCGGCGAAGCCGTTACAGTGTCGGCCATGAAAGCCTGGGCGAACCCGCATTCCTTTTGCGCCGACGTGGGTTGGCGATGGTGGCCGTCGGCCATCGTCGCTCCTGCCCACTCGTCCATGAAGGAACCGCCGCGTGATTTCGCCCGAACTCTTCCAGCAACAGGCCGCTAACGGCTACACCCGCATTCCCGTCGTGCGCGAGGTCCTGTCCGACCTCGACACGCCCCTGTCGGTCTACCTCAAGCTCGCCGACGGGCCGCACACCTATCTGTTCGAATCGGTCGAGGGCGGCGAACGCTTCGGTCGCTATTCCATCATCGGTCTGCCGGCCAAGCGCGTGTACGCCTTCGCCGGCCACACCTTGTTCGTGACCGAACTGGGCGAACTGCTCGAGACCCGCACCGTCGAGGACCCGTTCGCCGAAGTCGAGCGACTGCGCGCCGCGCACTCGGTGCCGCGCATCGAGGGCCTGCCGGGCTACACCGGCGGCCTGGTCGGCTGGTTCGGTTTCGAATGCATCCAGTACATCGAGCCGCGCCTGGCCGCGCCGCAGGCCGACGGCAGCCACAAGCCCGACGAGCTGGGCACGCCCGACATCCTGCTGATGCAGAGCGAGGAAGTCGCGGTGTTCGATAACCTCAAGGGCCGGCTGTACCTGATCGTGCACGCCGATCCCAGCGAGCCGCAGGCCTACGCGCGCGCCAACCGCCGCCTCGACCAGCTTACCCATCGCCTGCGCCACGCCGGCGCCGGCTATCCGGAAACCCTGGACTCGGTCGGGCTGGAGGAAGAGGATTTCGTGTCCGGTTTCACCCGCGAGGGCTTCATCGCCGCGGTCGAGAAATCCAAGGAACTGATCCGCGCCGGCGACATTTTCCAAGTGGTGCTGTCGCAGCGCCTGAGCGTGCCGTTCAAGGCGCGCCCGGTCGACGTGTACCGCGCCCTGCGCGCGCTCAACCCCTCGCCCTACATGTATTTCCTCGATGTCGGCGAAACCCAGGTGGTGGGTTCGTCGCCGGAAATCCTGGTGCGCCTGCAGGATGGCGAAATCACCGTGCGTCCGATCGCCGGCACCCGTCCGCGCGGCAAGACCGTGGAAGAGGACAACGCGCTCGAAGCCGAACTGCTGGCCGATCCCAAGGAACGCGCCGAGCACCTGATGCTGATCGACCTGGGGCGCAACGACGTCGGCCGGGTCGCCGAGGCCGGCACGGTGCAGGTGGGCGAACAGTTCGTGATCGAACGCTACAGCCACGTGATGCATATCGTCAGCGAAGTCACCGGCCGCCTGAAGGAAGGCCTGAGCTACGCCGAAGTGCTGCGCGCGACCTTCCCGGCCGGCACGGTCAGCGGCGCGCCGAAGATCCGCGCGCTGGAAGTGATCCGCGAACTCGAGCCGATCAAACGCAACGTCTATTCCGGCGCGGTCGGCTACATCGGCTGGCACGGCGACGCCGACACCGCGATCGCGATCCGCACCGCGGTGATCCAGGACGGCCGCCTGACCATCCAGGCCGGCGCCGGCATCGTCTACGACTCCGACCCGCAGAAGGAATGGGAAGAGACGATGAACAAGGGCCGCGCGCTGTTCCGCGCGGTGGCCCAGGCGGCGCGCGGGCTGTAAGCGCGCGTCGCCCGCGCGCCGCTGCTTCGCGGCGCGCCTCCATCCACGCGCGTTTGCTGTGGGGTAGGAGCGGCGTAAGCCGCGACCGCGACATCCACACGGCGACGCCAGCGCGCATCTCACGACGCAAGCGCATGACCTGTCGCGGCTCACGCCGCTCCTACCCCAAAGCGGTTCGCGCGGGTCGATAGCGCGTGCGCGCCCTCTCCGCTAACCCCGGACTCCGACTTCGCCCGTTGCGATACAGGTGCGCCGTCCGATCTCGGACGGCAGCGCGTTCAGCATCGACACCACGATCGTCATCAAGGAGGCGACATG
This sequence comes from Lysobacter sp. Root604, assembly GCF_001427505.1. Classification (NCBI taxonomy): domain Bacteria; kingdom Pseudomonadati; phylum Pseudomonadota; class Gammaproteobacteria; order Lysobacterales; family Lysobacteraceae; genus Lysobacter; species Lysobacter sp. Root604. The sequence goes on from NZ_LMGS01000009.1 coordinate 1,173,941, forward strand.
AAGTTGCGTACCCTGGCCTTGCTCGGCCTGGCTTTCATTTCCACCGCCGCGCAGGCGCAGGTCAACGCCTTGCCGCCGACGCGGCATATCCTGGTTTACGGCGAAGCCCAGGCACGCGCGGTGCCGGACCGGTTCAAGATCGCCCTGCAGTTCGAGGCGATCGACGTCGACCCAGCCGCGGCGCGCCGCCGCGTCGAAACCCGACTGCAGCAGGTGCTGGCCCAGCTCAAGAGCGCGGGCGTGGCCGACAACGAAATCGTCGCGACTTCGATGCAGGTCGATACCCGTCGGCGCCACGACGACAGGTTGAACGAGCAGGTCTTCGTCGGTACCGGTGTGCGCCGTACGCTCAGCGCGCGCTTCGATCGCAAGGAAACTTTGGAGCAGTTTCTGGGCACGCTCAAGACCTCGAACGAACTGTCGATTTCCAGTGTCGCCACCGAACTGTCGAGCGAGGCCGAGCTGCAGCGTCAGCTGCGCCAGAAAAGCATCGAGTCCTCGCGTGAGAAGGCCGAGGTCATCGCGAAGGCCTACGGCGCCCGCCTCGGTGGCGTCTACAGCGTGTCCGATGTCGCGCCGCAGTTTCAGTACGGCGTGCGCGAGGGCTCCTGGCCGGCGCAGTACGCCTGGGACACGCAGGGTTATTCGGATGGCTTCGGCAGACTGGAGCGCATCCAGGTCACCGGCAGCCGTATCGGCGCCAACCAGGCGCCTTCGTTCCAGGCCGGCTACGTCGATTTCCAGGACAAGATCTACACCGTCTTCCTGCTCGAAGACTGAGGCCGTCTCGGTTTCGGACCCTGCGCGGGCCGCAACGGCCCGCGCCAAACATTACGGATAGTTCATGCGCCCGAAAGCTCGCCGGCAACGCCCGGCGCGCAATCTGACCCTGCGCTGGGGCAGACCCCAACGGCAAGAACCCGATATCCCGTGTTCCCCATCCATCGTCCAGGAGCCTCACCATGAACGTCCGCAATGCCCTGATCGCGCTCGCCCTGACCGCCGTCGCCGGTTCCGCGTTCGCCGCCGCTCCGGCCCCCGCGCCGGGCGCCGCCGCTCCGGCCAAGACCGCCGCCGTCAAGCACAAGGCCCACAAGGCCAAGAAGGCCGAGGCCAAGACCGCCGCAACCGAAGCCAAGAAGAGCTGATCGCTTCGTAATCGTCCTACCGCCATAGCGTTCTCCTGCGTTCGACCGTTCCACCCGTCCCCGAAGCCCACCTCGACCCCAGGTGGCTGCCCCGCCGGCTTCCTCCCGGCGGGGTATTCTTTTTGCGACACCGGGAGTCGGCATGCGCGTTCTGCTGATCGAAGACGATCCCCATACCGCGGGCTTCATCGCCAAGGGCCTGCGCGAGGACGGGCACACCGTCGACCATGCCGACAACGGCAAGGACGGCCTGTTCCTGGCCACCACCGAAAGCTACGACGCGCTCGTGCTGGACCGCATGCTGCCCGGGCTGGACGGCCTGGTCCTGCTGCAGACCCTGCGCGGCACCGGCAACCGCACCCCGGTATTGCTGCTGACCGCGCTGGGCGAGGTCGATCACCGCGTCGAGGGCCTGCGCGCCGGCGCCGACGACTATCTGGTCAAACCCTTTGCCTACGCCGAGCTCAGCGCGCGCCTGGACAGCATCCTGCGCCGCGGCAGCGCCGGCGGCAGCGAGCCGACCCGGCTGCGCGTGGCCGATCTGGAACTCGACCTGCTCAGTCGCGAGGCCCGCCGCGGCGGCAAGCGCATCGAGCTGCAGCCGCGCGAGTTCCGTCTGCTCGAATACCTGATGCGCCAGGCCGAGCGCGTGGTCACCCGCACCATGCTGCTGGAAGCGGTCTGGGACTATCACTTCGACCCGCAGACCAACGTCATCGACGTGCACATCAGCCGCCTGCGCCAGAAGATCGACCTGGGCTATCCCAAACCGCTGCTGCACACGGTGCGCGGCGCCGGCTACCGGCTGGGCGCATGACCCTGCGTTCCACCAGCGGCCGGCTGGCGCTGGCGGTCACCGCCTCGTTCCTGCTCGCGTTCGTGCTGCTGGGCGCGGGCGTGCACTACGCGGTGTCGGCGCTGCTGGTCGAGGACGCACGCGAGGTCGTGCGCGCCGACGCAGCCGGCCTGGTCGAGCTGTACCGCGAACACGGCCGGCAAGCGCTGCGGACCGAGCTGCGCGAGCGCCTGGACGCGCAGGACGATCCCGATGCGGTTTACGCCCTGATCGCCGCCGACGGGCGCGTGCTCGCGGGCCGCTATGAAGGCCATGCGATCGCGCGCGCGCCCAGCACGCGCTGGACCGAATTCGTCGAGCGCGACGGCGACGAACGCCTGCGCGTGGTCGCGCAACTGCAGCGCCTGTCCGGCGGCGACACCCTGCTGACCGGCGTGCGCCTGCGCTCGCAGGGGCGCTTCCTGGCCTTGATGCTGCGCACCGCGCTGGCCGCGCTGCTGGTCGCCGCCACCCTGGGCGCGCTGATCGGCTGGCTGACCTCGCGCTGGGTGTCGCGGCGCCTGCGCAGCCTGGACGACACCGCCGAGCGCGTGGGCGGCGGCGAGCTCGCCTTGCGCGTGGCCCTGGACGGCAGCGACGACGCCTTCGACCGCCTCGCGCGCCGCTTCAACGGCATGCTCGACCGCATCGGCGAGCTGCTGGGCGGCGTGCGCCACGCCACCGACCACATCGCCCACGACCTGCGCACGCCGCTGACGCGTTTGCGCAACCGCCTGGAAGAACTGCGCGACCGCCCCGACGATGCCGGCCGCGAAGCCGAGCTGGACGCGGCGATCGCCGAAACCGACCAACTGCTGCATTCCTTCGGCGCCTTGCTGCGGTTGGCGCGGATCGAGGCCCAGCCGCCGGTGCACGACGAGCCGGTACTGGACCTGGCCGAACTCGCGCGCGACGCGGTCGAGCTGTACACGCCCAGCGCGGGCGAGCGCGGCATCATCTTGCGCACCCAGCTGCCGCGCGCCGACGAGGCGCCGGCGACAGTGCGCGGCGATGCCGACCAGCTGTTCCAGATGCTGGTCAACCTGCTCGACAACGCCGTCAAGTACGCGCCGGCCGATAGCGAGGTCGAGGTGCGCCTGCGCCGCGAGCGCGGCACGGTGACGCTGGCCATCGGCGACCGCGGCCCGGGCATTCCGCCGGCCGACCGCGAACGCGTGTTCGACCGTTTCCAGCGCCTGGAAGCGCACCGCGGCTCGCCCGGCACCGGCCTGGGCATGAGCCTGGTGCGCGCGATCGCCCACCGCCATGGCGGCCATGTCAGCCTGGGCGACAACGCGCCCGGGCTGGAAGTGCGCATCGCGCTGAGCGCGGCCGAGACCGGCCGCGGTTAGCGCCGGCGCGGGTCCGGCCCCGTCGCGTCTAAGCCGGGAAGCGGCTACAGTAGGGCCATGATCGTTCGCGCGAACCCGCAATTCCCGTCCAAGGCCGTCCCGGGCTGGCGATGGTGGCGTGCTGCCGCTGTCTGCGTTCCGTCGACCTTCCGGGAAACCCCGCGTGACTCCATCGCCTTCGCTGCAAGCCCGCGCCGTCCGCTGTCCAGCCTCGCCTGACGGCCGCGCGTCCCCGCGCCGTACCCCCTTGCGATCGTTATTTCCCGTGGGCCGCCCGCGGCCGGATAATCGTGGGCTGGCGTTCGCTGGCCCGCGACCGTCGCCGGATGTGTCCGCGCGTGGCGGTCCGCAGCCCGATGTCCGCCTCCCCAGCCCCGGCCCCCAACGCTTTCGAGACGCGTCATGTCCGTACTGATGATCGATAACTACGACAGCTTCACCTACAACCTCGTGCAGTACCTGCAGGCGTTGGGGGAGGAGGTGAAGGTGATCCGCAACGACGATTTGAGCGTGGCGCAGATCGCGGCGTTGCAGCCGGAGCGGATCGTGATCTCGCCCGGTCCGTGCACGCCGAACGAGGCCGGCGTGTCGCTGGAGCTGATCCGCGAACTCGGCGCGAAGGTGCCGATCCTGGGCGTCTGCCTGGGCCACCAGAGCCTGGGCCAGGCCTACGGCGGCGACGTGATCCGGGCCAAGACCATCATGCACGGCAAGACCTCGCGCATCCGCCACGAGGGCCAGGGCGTATTCGCCGGGCTGCCGGACCGCTACGAGGCCACGCGCTACCACTCGCTGGTGGTGTCGCGCGAGACCTTGCCGGACTGCCTGGAAATCACCGCCTGGACCGAGCACGAGGACGGCAGCTTCGAGGAGATCATGGGCCTGCGCCACCGCGAGCATCCGGTCGAAGGCGTGCAGTTCCACCCCGAGTCGATCCTGACCGAGCATGGCCACGCCCTGCTCAAGAACTTCCTGGAGCGTTGAGATGACCCGCATGCAGTTGACCCTCGCTCTCGCGCTGCTGGCCGTGCCGGCCCTGGGCGCGCACGCGGCGACCAAGCCGTCCAGCAACGCCTGCGCCGCCGACGCGGTGATTCAGGCCAAGAAACTGCTGGCCTTCCACACCGACGACGACGATCGCGCCGAAGTGTCCGGGCCGGCCAAGCCCTTGCCGTCCATCGTCAATCCGGCCAATGCCAAGCAGCGCTTCGACGTGCTGGAAGTCTGGGGTTATGTCTACAAGGGCCAGTACCGGATGCGTCTGGAGTACTACCGCCTCGGCAACGACTGCGTCCTGATGGGCCAGGAAATCCTCGAACACGCCTCGCTCTGATCTGAGAGCTTTGAATCCGGACCGCGCCATGCCTCTGACTCCGCAAGAAGCCCTGCAGCGCACGATCGAGCACCGCGAGATCTTCCACGACGAGATGGTCGAGCTGATGCGCATGATCATGCGCGGCGAAGTCTCGCCGACCATGACCGCGGCCATCCTCACCGGCCTGCGGGTGAAGAAGGAAACCGTCGGCGAGATCGCCGGCGCGGCCACCGTGCTGCGCGAATTCGCGCGTCCGGTCGAGGTCGCCGACCGCAGCGGCCTGGTCGACATCGTCGGCACCGGCGGCGACGGCGCCCACACCTTCAACATCTCCACCGCCAGCATGTTCGTGGTCGCCGCCGCAGGCGCCAAGGTCGCCAAGCACGGCAACCGCAGCGTGTCGTCCAAGTCCGGCAGCGCCGACGTGCTCGAGGCCCTGGGCGCGGCGATCGAACTGCAGCCCGAACAGGTCGCGCAGTGCATCGCCGACACCGGCATCGGTTTCATGTACGCACCCGTGCACCATCCGGCCATGAAGGTGGTCGCGCCGGTGCGACGCGAAATGGGCGTGCGTACCTTGTTCAACATCCTCGGTCCGCTGACCAATCCGGCCAACGCCCCCAGCATCCTGATGGGCGTGTTCCATCCCGACCTGGTCGGCATCCAGGTGCGCGTGCTGCAGGAACTGGGTGCGCGGCGCGCGCTGGTGGTCTGGGGCCGCGACGGCATGGACGAGCTGTCGCTGGGCGCCGGCTCGCTGGTCGGCGAGTTGCGCGACGGGGTGGTGCGCGAGTACGAAGTGCATCCGGAGGACTTCGGCATCGCCATGGCCGCCAGCCGCAATCTGCGCGTGGCCGACGCGGCCGAATCCAAGGCCATGCTGCTGCAGGCGCTGGAGAACCGCGACGGCCTGCCGCGCGAGATCGTCGCCCTCAACGCCGGCGCCGCGTTGTACGCGGCCGGCACCGTCGACAGCATCGCCGAAGGTATCGCGAGCGCGCGCGCCGCGCTGGCTTCCGGCGCCGCGCGCGCCAAACTGGACGAGTTCGTCGCCGCGACCCGGCGACTGTCTTCCTGACCTCTTCGCCAGCCTTCGCCAGCGAGTCCGACCATGAGCGACCCCTTCGCCGCACTGCCCGCGCCGCCGTACTACGCGGTGATTTTCAGTTCGCGTCGCACCGAGCAGGACGACGCCGGCTACGGCGAGGCGGCCGACCGCATGGTCGAGTTGGCCGCGCAGCAGCCGGGCTACCTCGGGGTCGAATCCACGCGCGGCGCGGACGGCTTCGGCATCACCGTCAGCTATTGGGCGGACGAGGCCTCGATCGTGGCCTGGAAGCGCAATCTCGAGCACGCCGCCACCCGCGAACGCGGCCGCAAACACTGGTATGGTCGCTACGAATTGCGCGTGGCCAAGGTCGAGCGCGCTTACGGATGGACCAAGGGACCGCAGGATGAATGACGCCGCGCCGCAGGCCGGAATGCGCCTACTGCGCAACGCCGAGGTCTATGCGCCGCAGCCGCTGGGCCGACAGCAACTGCTGCTGGGCGGCGGCCGGATCCTGTGGATGGGCGCCGACGCGCCCGCGCTGCCCGCACAGCTGCAGGCCGAGAGCATCGACCTGCAAGGCCGGCGCCTGATTCCCGGCCTGATCGATGGCCACGTGCACGTCACCGGCGGCGGTGGCGAAGCCGGTTTCCGCACCCGCGTGCCCGCGCCGATGCTGTCGCGCTACACCCGCGCCGGCGTGACCAGCGTGGTCGGTCTGCTCGGCACCGACGATCTGGCGCGCAGCACGCGCGAACTGGTCGCGGCGATTTACGCGCTGCGCGAAGAAGGCTTGAACGCGTGGGGCTATTGCGGCGGCTACCACCTGCCGCCGACCACCCTGACCGGCAGCGTGCGCGGCGACGTGGCCTTCATCGAACCCCTGCTCGGCGTGGGCGAGGTCGCGATCAGCGACCACCGCTCCAGCCAGCCGACCCTGGACGAACTGCTGCGACTGGCCTCGGAAGCGCACGTCGCCGGCTTGATGACCGGCAAGGCCGGCATCGTGCATCTGCACCTGGGCGACGGCGCGCGCGGTCTGGAACTGGTGCGCCAGGCCCTGGAGCGCAGCGAACTGCCGGCGCGCGTGTTCAACCCCACTCACGTCAACCGGCGCAAGGCGCTGTTCGAGGAAGCGCTGGAACTCGCGCGCCGCGGTTGCTGGATCGACCTCACCGCGTTCCCGGTCGAGGAGGGCGAGGACGCCTGGAGCGCCGACGAGGCGCTGCAACGCTATCTCGACAGCGGCGCGCCGCCGGAGCGGGTGACGGTGAGCTCCGACGCCGGTGGCTGCCTGCCGTGCTTCGACGCGCATGGGCGCGTGTGCGGCATGGACGTGGGCGAGTCCGGCGCCTTGCTGGACAGCCTGAACGCGGTGCTCGCGCGCGGCGTCGCGCTGGAGCGCGCCTTGCCGGCCTACACCCTCAACCCCGCGCGCCTGCTGCGCCTGGACCGCAAGGGCCGGATCGAGGTCGGCGCCGATGCCGACCTGGTCGCCCTGGACGCGGCCGGCGCGGCGCATGATGTGTTCATAGGCGGGACGGCGCATGTACGCGATGGCGCGCTGTTGCGCCATGGCCAGTTCGAAACCCCGTCGCGGCATTCCGATCAAGTTTAAGTAGAAGCGAGTAAGTAGGATGGCACCCAGCAAAATCCCCGACGGCGAACAACGGGGTTGGATCGTTCCGATCGGCGGAGCGGAAGACAAAGAGAACGACACCGCCATCCTGCGGCGTTTCCTCCAGGTCAGCGGCGGCCGCTCGGCCGATATCGTGGTGATTCCCACGGCGAGTCGTCTGGCCGATACCGGTGACCGTTACGAGAAGCTGTTCAGCGAGCTGGGCGCCGCCGAGGTCGAGGTGATGGACTTCGACACCCGCCGCGACTGCCACGAACCGGGCCGGGTGCGCCGGATCGAGCGCGCCAGCGGCATCTTCTTCACCGGCGGCAATCAGATCCGGATTTCGACCATGCTGGGCGGCACGCCGGTGGCGCAAGCGATCCGCGCCCGCAACGCGCAGGGCGTGACCGTCGGCGGCACCAGCGCCGGCGCCAGTATTCTCAGCGAGCACATGATCGCTTACGGTGTCGAAGGGGCGTCGCCGCGCGCCAACAGCGTCCGGCTCGCGCCGGGCCTGGGTCTGACCAATCGCGTGGTGATCGACCAGCACTTCCGTCAGCGCGACCGTCTCGGTCGTCTGGTGGCATCGCTGGCCTACAACCCGTTCGCGGTCGGGATCGGTCTGGACGAGGACACGGCGGCCTTCATCGCGCCCGACAACACGATCGAGGTCGAGGGCAGCGGTTCGGTCACCGTGGTCGACGCCGACGGCCTGCAGTTCTCGTCCATGCATCTGGTGGGCGAGAACGAGCCGGTGTGCCTGCTCGGCCTGGGCGTGCATATCCTCACCAAGGGCGCCACGTTCAATCTCAACACCCGCAAAGCATCCGCCGGTTCTCTGGCACCACCCAAGACATGAAGTGAGGTTCACATGCGCATACTCGAACGCACCGTCTACGTCGGCCCTTCGCTCTATGCGCATTTTCCGGTCATACGGCTGGAACTGGACCTGCAGGCGCTGGAAGCCTGGCCCACCGCGCGCCTGGGGCCGGCCTTCGTGGACGGCCTGCTGGCGGCGCTGCCCGGGCTGGCCGAACACGGTTGCTCCTACCGCGCCCCCGGCGGCTTCGTGCGCCGTCTGCGCGAGGACGAGGGCACCTGGCTGGGCCACGTGCTCGAACACGTCGCGATCGAGCTGCAGAACGTCGCCGGCGAGAATGTCACCTTCGGCAAGACCCGCAGCGTCGGCGACGACCGCCCCGGCGTGTACTCGGTGGTCTACGAGTACGCCCAGCGCGAGGAGGGCATCGCCGCCGGCGAGCTCGGTCTGAAGCTGCTCAGCTCGCTGCTGCCGACCGAACTGCGTCCGGCCGGCAGCGTGCCCGAGGACTGGGATTGGGAATCGGCGCGCGACGACTTCATCCGCTACGCCCAGCGCCGCGCGCTGGGGCCGTCGACCGCTTCGCTGGTGCGCGCGGCCGAGGAGCGGGGGATTCCGTGGCTGCGCCTGAACACCCAGTCGCTGATCCAGTTCGGCCACGGCAAGTACCAGCAGCGCATCCAGGCCACGATCACCGGCCGCACCCCGCATATCGCGGTCGAGCTGGCCAGCGACAAGGAAGAGACCAACAAGATCCTGGCCTCGCTGGGCCTGCCGGTGCCGCGCCAGGAACTGGTCACCGACGCCTCCGGCGCGGTGCGCGCGGCGCGCAAGCTCGGCGGCGCGGTGGTGACCAAACCCTATAACGGCAACCACGGCCGTGGCATCACCATCAACATCTCCGGCGACGACGAAATCCGGGCCGGCTTCGAGGCCGCGCGCGAGCATTCGCGCTCGGTGATCGTCGAGACCTATGTCGGCGGCGACGATCATCGCCTGCTGGTGGTCAACGGCGAGCTGATCGCCGCGACCCGGCGCACGCCCGGGCACGTGGTCGGCGACGGCCAGCGCACGATCGCCGAGCTGGTCGAGGCGGTGAATCAGGATCCGCGCCGCGGCGTCGGCCACGAGAAGGTGCTGACCCGGCTGGAGCTGGACGCGCAGGCCGTGCTGATGATGGAACGCGTCGGCTACACCGCCGAATCGGTGCCGGCCGACGACGAGGTCGTCTACCTGCGCTCCACCGCCAACCTGTCCACCGGCGGCACCGCCACCGACGTCACCGACATCATCCATCCCGACAACCGCGACATGGCGGTGCGCGCGGTGCGCGCGATCGGCCTGGACGTGGGCGGCGTGGATTTCATCTCGCCCAACATCGCCGAGAGCTACAAGAACGCCGGCGGCGGCATCTGCGAGATCAACGCAGCGCCCGGCTTTCGCATGCACGTCGCGCCCAGCGAGGGTACGCCGCGCGACGCCGCCGGCCCGGTGATCGACATGCTGTTCGCGCCCGGCGCACCGTCGCGGGTGCCGATCGCCGCGGTCACCGGCACCAACGGCAAGACCACCACCGCGCGCATGCTCGCGCACATCGCCAAGATGGCTGGTTACACCCCGGGCCTCACCACCACCGACGGCGTCTACATCGACGGCCAGCGCACGGTCGAGGGCGACATGACCGGGCCGGTGTCGGCGCGCATGGTGCTGTCCGATCCGCAGATCGACCTGGCGGTGCTGGAAACCGCGCGCGGCGGCCTGCTGCGCGCCGGCATGGGCGTGTCCGAGGTCAACGTCGGCGCGGTCATCAACATCCAATCCGACCACCTCGGCCTGAAGGGCATCGACACCCTGGAGCAACTGGCCGAGGTCAAGCGCGTGGTGGTGGAGGTGGCCAAGGATTGCGCGGTGCTCAACGCCGACGATCCCAACGTGCTGAAGATGTCGGCCTACACCGACGCCAAGGTGATCTGCTACGTCACCATGAACCCGGCCCACGCGCTGGTGCGCGAGCACATCCGCGCCGGCGGCCGCGCCTGCGCGCTCGAAGCCGGCGTCAACGGCCACATGATCACCCTGTACGACAAGGGCAGCCACATCCCGCTGCTGTGGACGCATTTGATCCCGGCCACGATGGAAGGCCGCGCCCTGCACAACGTGCAGAACGCGATGGTGGCCGCGGCGATGGCGTTCTCGCTGGGCATGAAGCTGGACGCGATCCGCCACGGCCTGCGCACCTTCGACACCACCTTCTTCCAGGCGCCGGGGCGCATGAACGTCTACAACGAGCATCCGTTCAAGGTGCTCATGGACTACGGCCATAACGCGCACGCGGTCGGGGTGATGGCCGATCTGGCCCAGCGCCTGGACGTGGCCGGGCGCCGTCTGGTCGTGGTCGCCGGCCCCGGCGACCGCCGCGACGAGGACCTGCACGCGATCGCCGAGGCCGTGGCCGGCAAGTTCGATCACTACATCTGCCGCCGCGACGACGGCCTGCGCGGACGCGACGGCGACGAAGTGCCGCGCATCATCGCCAAGGCCCTGCAGGCGCGCGGCGTGAGCGACGACGCGATCACCCTCATTCCCGACGAGCAGGCCGCGATCGACGCCGCCTTGCGCATGGCCCAGTCCGGCGACCTGCTGCTGGTGTTCGCCGACGCGCTGGCGCGTTCGTGGAAGCAGATCATCCACTTCCAGCCCGAGGGTGGCATGACCGCCGCGGCCGCTCGGATCGAGCTGCCGCCGCTGGAGCAGACCCTGGACGAGGCCGTGGTCGCGGCCATGGAAGGCGTGGTCCGCGACGAACGCGGCCTGCGCTTCGAGCGCGAAGAGAGCGACTGAGTGACGGCCGAATCCAAAGCGGCAGCGCTACCGGAGTACGAGTTCCCGTTCGAGGATTCGCGCCGGCTGACCGGCGCGAATCTGTATTTCGATCGGCCTGGCGCGGTGTTGGAGACGCGCGGCGAGCGGCCGCTGGCGCCGGCGCTCGCAGGCTGGCGGCGGAACATCGCCGAGGCCCGCGATCTGCTGCGCTGGCCGCAAGCGGGCGACGTCGTCGTGCGCGAGCACGCCAGCGGCGCATCGTTGGCGTTCGTGGCCCCGGTCGACTGCCTGTACAGCGCCACCGAAATCAACGAATGGGCCTGGATCGACGCGGTCGGCCCGATCGCGCAAGGCGCGTTGCCGCCGCACGCGCCCGGCCACGCCGCGTACTGGGATCGCGACAATGCCTTGCGCACCCTGCAAGCCGCGGCGCGCGCCGAGGCGCGTGCCGACCTGGTCGCGCTGATCGAGCAGGCGCGAGCGCGCGAGGTGCTCGCCTACAGCGACGACGAGGCGCTGTCGCTGGGCGAGGGTGTCGGTAGCCGCACCTGGAGCCTGGATGCGCTGCCGGCGGCCGACGAAGTGCCCTGGCCGCTGCTGCGCAGCATCCCCAAGGCCATCGTCACCGGCTCCAACGGCAAGACCACCAGCGTGCGTCTGCTCGCGGCGATGGCGCGCGCGCAGGGTTGGAGCACCGCGCACAGCAGCACCGACGGCCTTTACGTTGGCGGCGAGTGCATCGACGGCGGCGACTACTCCGGCCCGGTCGGCGCGCGCACCCTGTTGCGCCGCCCCGACGTCGAAGCGGCGATCCTGGAGACCGCGCGCGGCGGCCTGCTGCGTCGCGGCTTGACCCCGCAGGATGCGCGCGTGGCCCTGGTCACCAACATCAGCCCCGATCATTTCGGCGAATACGGCATCCACACCCTCGACGATCTGGCGCAGGTGAAGCTCACCGTCGCGCGTGGCCTGGCCGAGGACGGCCTGCTCGCGCTCAACGCCGACGACGAACTGCTGGTGCGGCACGGCGTGGCGCTGCCGCACCGGATCGGCTGGTTCGCGCTGGAGGAGGCGCATCCGCGCTTGCATGCACACCGCGAGCAAGGCGGCGCGACCTGCGGCGTGCGCGACGGCCGCCTGCGGCTGCACTACCGCCGCCACGATCACGACCTGGGCGAGGTCGCCGCGATGCCGCTGACCCTGGGCGGCCGCGTGGCCTACAACCTCGCCAACCTCACCGGCGCCGCGCTCGCGGCCGCCGCGCTGGGCGTCGCGCCCGAGCGCATCGCCCAGGTGCTGGCGCGCTTCGGCGCCGCGCCCGGCGACAACCCCGGGCGCCTGCAGCGCTGGGCCTATGGCGACAGCGAGGTCTATCTGGACTACGCCCACAACCCGGACGGCCTGGGCAAGCTGCTGGAGGTCGCGGCGCGGCCCGGACGCCGGCTCGGCCTGCTGCTGGGCCAGGCCGGCAACCGCGAGGACCGCGACATCCGCGAGTTGGCGGCGGTCGCGGCCGGCTTCCGCCCCGACCGGGTGGTGCTCAAGGACATGGAGGGCTACCTGCGCGGGCGCGCCGAGGGCGAGGTCGCCGGGATCCTGCGCGACGAGCTGCTGCGCCACGGCCTGGCGGAGGACGCGCTGGAGGTCTGCCTGCAGGAGGTCGAGGCCGCCACCCGCCTGCTGCGCTGGGCCCGGCCGGGCGACGTGCTGGTGCTGCCCATCCACAACAGCGAGGCCCGCGATGCGGTCGTCGTCTTGCTCGATCGGCTGCAACTGGGACAATGGCGCCCCGGCCAGCCCCTGGGGGGCGATGTGGAGATAATGGAATGACCGATGTCCTGCGCACGATCCTGGCCCGCAAGGTCGAGGAGATCGAACAGCGCAGCCGGGTGCGCTCGCTGGACGACCTGCGCGCGCGCGCGGCGCAGCAGGCGCCCACGCGCGGCTTCGTCGACGCGATCAAGCGCAAGCACGCCGCCGGCGAGGCCGCGGTGATCGCCGAGGTCAAGAAGGCCAGCCCGTCCAAGGGCCTGATCCGCGCCGACTTCCAGCCCGCGCAGATCGCGCGCAGCTACGAGGCCGGCGGCGCCGCCTGCTTGTCGGTGCTGACCGACGTGGATTTCTTCCAGGGCAGCAACCTCTACCTGGGCGAGGCGCGCTCGGCCTGCGCGCTGCCGGTGCTGCGCAAGGATTTCACCATCGATCCCTACCAGGTCTACGAGGCGCGGGTGATCGGCGCCGACGCGATCCTGCTGATCGTGGCCGCGCTCGAGGACGGTCCGATGATCGAAATGGCCGGCCTGGCGATGGAACTGGGCATGGACGTGCTGGTCGAGGTCCACGACATCGACGAGCTGGAACGCGCGCTGCAGACCGATTGCGAGCTGATCGGCGTCAACAACCGCAACCTGCGCACCTTCGAGGTCTCGCTGGACACCAGCATCGCCCTGCGCGACGCGGTGCCGCGCGATCGCACCCTGGTCACCGAGAGCGGCATCGCCACCGGCGCCGACGTGGCCAAGATGCGCGGCGCCGGCATCGAGACCTTCCTGATCGGCGAAAGCTTCATGCGCGAGCGCGACCCGGGCGCGGCCCTGCAGCGGCTGTTCGCGGCATGAGCGCGGCGGGGCGCTTCCCGCCCGCGCGCGAGGACGCGCCGCTGGTGGTGTTCGACTTCGACCACACCCTCTACGACGGCGATTCGGGCAGCCATCTGTTCGCCTGGCTGATCCGGCGCTCGTGGTGGCGGCAGCTGCTGGCGCTGCTGATCGCGCCGCTGTTCGGGCCGATGATCGCCTACCTGCCGACCCGCCGGGTCGGCATTTCCGGCTTCGTCTGGGTCGGTTCGGTCGGCATGGGCGGGCGGCGCGAGTTCGACGCCACCATCGACCGTTACGTGGCCGCGCACACCGACGAAATCCGCCGCCGCCTGCTGCCGGTGGCGCTGGACGTGCTGCACCACCACCGCGAGCGCGGCGACCGGGTGGTGATCGCCACCGGCGCGCCGCCGGAATTGGCGCGCGCGATCCTGGCCTTCGTCGCCCACGAGGACGTGCCGGTGGTCGGCACCCTGGTCGGCGCGCGCCTGGGCGCGGTCGGCGCGCTGCGCCACTGCCATTCCGAAATGAAGATGACCATGCTGCGCGAGGCCGGCTACACCGCGCCGGTCGAAGTCGCCTATTCCGACAGCAGCGCCGACCTGCCGCTGCTCAAGGCCGCGCGCCGGCCGGTGGTGGTCAACCCCAAGCCGCGCCGCATCGAGATGTTCCGGCGTGTGCTGCCGCCGGGCACGCCCATCCTCAACTGGGGCTGCCCCGGCCGCGGCGGCGACGCGGTGGCGTCGGCGGCAGGCTAGGCCGCGGCCTCGCACAGGTCGCCAGGTTTCGTAATCGCGGCTTACGCCGCTCCCACAGAGAGCCAGGGCGCCCCGCTGTGGGGCCGCGATCCGCGCAAGCACGCACAGCGGCGAGACGCCCAATCCGCGGCGGTCCCGTAGGATGCGGTGAGCGCAGCGAACCGCATCGTTGCGGGGCTCAGGAGGCGTCGTCGGTGCGGTTCTCTACGTTCGCCACACCCTGCGAACGTTCCCACGCGGCTGTCGGCGGGCTAGTCGCCCAGCGCCTTCACGAAGCGCAGCGAGCCGTCGCTATAGCCGCAATCGCGATAAAAGGCATGCGCCTCCTCGCGGCGCAGGTTGCTGGTGACCTCGATCCGCGCCACGCCGACGCGGCGCGAGATCTGCTCGACCTCGCGCAGCAGGCGCCGGCCGACGCCCTGGCGCTGGCAGGCCGGCGACACCACCAGGGCGGTGATGCGCGCCAGCTCGGTGCCGTGGACCACCGAATACAGGGTGTAGAGCGAGATCAGGCCGCAGGCGTCGCCGTCGATCTCGGCCAGCAGCAGGTGCTGGCGCGGGTCGTGGCGGACCACCGCGATGCGTTCGGCCGCTTCGTCGCGGCTGCAGGGATAGCCCAGGTCGCCGAGCAGGCGGGCGACATCGTGGGCATCGCCCAATTCCGCCGGACGCACCCGGGGTGCGGTCTCGGCGGAAGGGGCGGCGCGACCCATCGTGGACGGGCGGCTCAGCGCGTCCCGTACAGGACGACGGTCTTGCCGCGGGCGTGCAGCTTGCCGTCGGCCTGAAGTTTCTTGAGCACGCGGCCGGCCATTTCGCGCGAGCAGCCGACCAGGCGCGACAGCTCCTGGCGCGACACCCGCAGCTGGGTGCCCTGCGGATGGCTCATGGCCTCGGGTTCCTTGGCCAGGTCGTGCAGGGCGCGCACGATGCGGTCGGTCACGTCCAGGAAGGCCAGGCGGCCGGCCTTCCTGCTGGTGTCGAGCAGGCGGCGCGAAATCTGGGCGCCGATCGCGTACAGCAGCTTGGGGGCGTCCAGCGACAGACGGGTCAGCAGCAGGTCGTAGAGGCGCTCGTGGCCGATCTCGGCGAGCTCGCAGGTGCTGCGCGTGCGCAGGATCACCTCGCGATGGTCGCTCTCGATGAACAGGCCCAGCTCGCCGACGAACTCGCCGGGGCCGAAGTAGCCCAGCACCAGTTCACGGCCGTCTTCCTCCTCGGTGATGATGCTCACCGAGCCGGAAACCACGTAGTACAGCGTGCTGGCGGGGTCCCCCGGGCGGAACACGTCGGTCCGCGACGGGTAGCGTCGGCGGTGGCAGTGCGCCAGGAAGCGTTCGATCGTCGCGCCGTCGGGCAGCAACGGGCTATTGGTTCGGCGCAGGGCAGTCAAGGGGGCTACCGGATTGGCGGACATGGGATTGGGCTTAGGTTATCGAGTGAGCTTAGGACGAACCGGGGGATTGGGCAAATAGCGTCACCCTGCGGCACTCTACGTCACCCCGGGCCGATATGGGCAGTCCCCTGGCCGCCCAGGTCTCCGACTTGTGACCACGGGGTGACAGCGGCGCGTTTCCCCCCGCTGCCGTTTGCCGCATAATCCACGCCCTCGCCGTCCGACCGGGATCCCCCTACCGTGGTCAAGCCGTTGCCGCGCCTGAGGTTGCAAGGTTTCAACAACCTCACCAAGGCCCTCTCGTTCAACATCTACGACGTCTGCTACGCGGTCTCGGAAGAGCAGCGCCAGCGGTACATCGAGTACATCGACGAGGCCTACAACGCCGATCGACTGACCCAGATCCTCACGGATGTGGCGGACATCATCGGCGCCAACATCCTCAACATCGCGCGCCAGGACTACGATCCGCAGGGCGCTTCGGTGACGATCCTGATCTCGGAAGAGCCGGTGATCGACAAGTCGGCGGCCAAGGGCGTGATCTCCGACGCCGTGGTCGCGCACATGGACAAGTCGCACATCACCGTGCACACCTATCCGGAGACCCACCCGGACAACGGCATCGCGACCTTCCGCGCCGATATCGACGTGGCGACCTGCGGCGTGATCTCGCCGCTGAAGGCGTTGAACTACCTGATCGAGAGCCTCGAGTCCGACATCGTGGTCATGGACTACCGCGTGCGCGGCTTCACCCGCGACGTGAAGGGCAAGAAGCACTACATCGACCACAAGATCAATTCGATCCAGGACTACCTGGCCAAGAACGTGAAGTCGCGCTACGAGATGCTCGACGTCAACGTCTATCAGGAAAACATCTTCCACACCAAGATGCACCTGAAGGAATTCGACCTCGACAACTACCTGTTCGAGGAGAAGGCCAAGAACCTGTCGTTCAAGGAACGCATGAAGATCGAGGCGCGGCTCAAGCGCGAGATCGAAGAGCTGTTCCATGGCCGCAATCTGGTCGATTGAGGGCCGGGATTCGGGATTCGAGATTCGGGATTCGATAGAGCAAGAACGCAAAAGGCCCGCCAATGGCGGGCCTTTTGCTTTTTCGAATCCCAAATCCCGAATCCCGAATCACAGCCTATAAGCCACCGCCTTCATCAGCTTCGACGCCGCCGCCATCAGGCTGGGTACCGGCGGTGGCAGCAGGCGCGCGCCGGCGGCTTCGGCGTTGGCGGCATGGCGGGCCTCGTCTTCCTTCATCGTGCGCAGGATCGCGCGGCTGCGCGCGTCGGCTTCCGGCAGCGATTCCAGGTGCTCGTCGATGTGGGCCTCGACCTGGTGTTCGGTCTCGACCACGAAGCCCAGGTTCCAGCCGTCGCCGCGCAGGCCGGCGAGGGCGCCGATCGCGTAGCTGCCGGCGTACCAAAGCGGGTTGAGCAGGCTGGGGCGGCTGTCGAGTTCGTCCAGGCGCTGCGCGCACCAGGCCAGGTGATCGGTTTCCTCCTGCGCGGCTTCGAGCAGGTGCTCGCGCGTGGCCGCGTCGCGCGCGACCGCGGCCTGGCCGCAGTACAGCGCCTGCGCGCAGACCTCGCCGACGTGGTTGATGCGCATCAGGCCGGCGGCGTGGCGGCGCTCGCCGTCGTCTAGCTCGATCTGGGCGGTATCGGCGGCCGGGTTGGGGCGCGCGGCGTAGGGCGCGCCGAAGACGGTGTCGAGGGCGCGCTGCGCATCGCTGAGCAGGCGGTCCAGGGGAGACAGCTCGCGGATCGTGTTCATGCGCGCAGTTTACGGCGCGGCGGCGTTCGCCGGCAGTGAATCGGCGTCCTCGATCAGGCCGGCCAGGAATTCCAGCGGATGCAGCGGCGGCGTCGCCAGCGCCGCGCCCAGGTGCAGCCGGCAGCCGATATTGGCGCTGAGCAGGCGGCTCGCGCCGCTGTCGGCGAACTGGCGCAGCAGCGGCGCGCGGTAGTCGTCGGCGCGCTCGGGCTCGGTCAGCATCTGGGTGCCGGCCGCGCCGCAGCAGCCGTAGCCGGCGTCGAGTTCGACCACGTCCAGCCCGGGCACGCGCGCCAGCAGGCGGCGCAGCGCCGGCACCGAGCCGACCACGTTGCGCTGGGTGCAGGGCAGGTGCAGGGCCACGCGTTCGCGCAGCGGACGCAGGCGCAGCGCATCGGCCTGGGATTCGAGGAAGGCGATCGCATCGAGCACGCGCGCGTCCGGGGCCAGGGCCTGCGCCAGGGCCTCGTGGCAGCCGCTGGCCAGGCTGAGCACGGTGCCCACGCCCGCGAACGCGGCGCGGTTGCGGGCGGCCAGGGCCTGCGCGCGCTCGGCGTCGCCCGCATGCGCATGCAGGCTGCCGCAGCAGGTTTGCGCGGGGATGGCGCGTATCCGATAGCCCAGATGGCCGCAGAGGCGGGCGACCGCGTCGCGCAGCGCCGTCTCATAAGGGCCGGCGACGCAGCCGACGAACAGTGCGACTTCGCCGCGTGGTCCATTCACGACGGGGGGCGCGATCGCGGGGCGTGTCGCCGGCGGCCTAGGCAGCGGCCGCCAGGCCCCCGGCAGGGCCGGGTAGGCCAGCCGATACAGCCCCAGCAGGGCGCGCAGCGCACGCGGACGCGCGGCCAGGGCCTCGATCCAGCGCTGGCGGCGGCCGGCGGGGCGGCGCTGGCGCTGACGGCTGCGCGCCAGCCCCAGCAACTCGCCATACTGCACGCCGGCCGGGCATACGGCTTCGCAGCTGCGGCAGCCCAGGCAGTGGTCCAGGTGGGTGTCGGCGATCGTGCTGGGCTCGATCGTGCCCAGCGCCCAGGCCCGCGCCACGGCGATGCGCCCGCGCGGGGATTCGGCTTCCAGGCGGTCGTGGCCGTAGGTCGGGCAGGCCGGCAGACACAGCCCGCACTGGACGCAACGGTCGGCCAGCGCCACCAGCGGGTCGGCGGAAGGCGGGCGGGCGGCGGACATGACCCCCGATGCTAGCACCGGTTCAGCTCGACTTGCAGGCCTGGCCCGACCCCGCTATCATTCCGCCTCTTTCGTTCCACATTCACAACGCGAGGCGAAATTCCGCGCCGCGCCCGCCCTGATCGCAGGTCGGGGAGATGCGCGAAATCAGCCCGACCAGGTACCCATAGCAGACTTCCATGAAGACTTTTACCGCTAAGAACGAGACCGTCCAGCGCGACTGGTACATCGTCGACGCGTCGGGCAAAACGCTCGGCCGCTTGAGCTCCGAACTCGCGCGCCGTCTGCGCGGCAAGCACAAGCCCGTCTACACCCCTCACGTGGATACCGGCGATTACCTCGTGGTGATCAACGCCGAGAAGATCGCTGTCACGGGCAATAAGCTCCAGGACAAGATCTATCACCGCTTCACCGGCTACGTCGGCAACCTGAAGAGCGAAACCCTGGGCCAGGCGCTGGAGCGCCACCCGGAGCGCGTCATCGAGATCGCCGTCAAGGGCATGCTGCCGAAGAATCCGCTCGGCCGCGCCATGTATCGCAAGCTCAAGGTCTACAAGGGCTCCGAGCATCCGCACGCTGCCCAGCAGCCGCAGCCGTTGGACATCTAAGGTAAAGACACGCACATGGCTATCCAGCAGAACTACGGCACCGGCCGCCGCAAGTCCTCCACCGCTCGCGTGTACCTGCGCAAGGGCGAGGGCAAGATCACCATCAACCAGCGTTCGATCGAAGAGTTCTTCGGTCGCGAGACCGCGCGCATGATCGTGCGCCAGCCGCTCGAGCTGACCCAGTCCAGCGACAAGTTCGACGTCAGCGTCACGGTCGCCGGCGGCGGCATCACCGGCCAGGCCGGTGCGATCCGCCTCGGCATCGCGCGTGCGCTGGTCGAGTACGACGAAACCCTGAAGTCCGAGCTGCGCAAGGCCGGCTTCATGACCCGCGACGCCCGCGAAGTCGAGCGTAAGAAGGTCGGCCTGCACAAGGCACGTCGCGCTACCCAGTTCTCGAAGCGTTAATCGCAGTCGCAATTCTGCGTTTTTTGCTAAGATTTGTTCTATAGCCCCGTCGCCAAGCGGTAAGGCACCTGACTCTGACTCAGGCATTCGGTGGTTCGAATCCATCCGGGGCTGCCACAACAAGATCGATCCATGCCGGCGACGGCGCGGATCGGCAACAAAAAACCCGCCCTCCGGCGGGTTTTTTGTTTTTGCGGCTCAGCCGCCACGCTGCGTAGGATGCGGTGAGCCGAAGGCGAACCGCATCGTCGCGCCAAACGGCCGCGATGTGAGCTTCGGGAACCCGTCCATGCAACGCGCCTCGCCCCGACTCGCCGCCGACGCGCAGGCCCGGTAGGGTGAGGGCCGATCCGCGCGGGCCTGTTGCCCGCGACGATTCGGTTACAATTGAAACTATCGCGCTGCGGCGCCCTGCAATTTGAGGTCTGGATGAAGCTCGGTTCCCTGAAGGAAGGCGGCCGCGACGGCACGCTGATCGTCGTCTCCCGCGATCTGACCCGCGCCGTGCGCGCCAGCGGCATCGCCGACACCCTGCAGCGCGCGCTGGAGGACTGGTCCAACGCCGCGCCGCGCTTGAACGCCCTGTCCGACGCGCTCAACGCCGGCAGCGCCGAGGGCGCGTTCGATCTGGACTACGCCGCCCTGGCCTCGCCGCTGCCGCGCGCCTACGAATTCGTCGACGGCAGCGCCTACCTGCCGCATGTCGAGCGCGTGCGCCGCGCGCGCGGCGCCGAGGTGCCGGAGAGCTTCTACGTCGACCCGCTGATGTACCAGGCGGTCAGCGCCGGCTTCTACGGCCCGCGCGATCCGGTGCGCGTGGTCAGCGAGGACTACGGCATCGACCTGGAAGCCGAGGTGGTGATCGTGACCGACGACGTGCCGATGGCGGCCACGCCGGAGCAGGCCGCCGCCCATATCCAGCTGATCGGCCTGGTCAACGACGTCTCGCTGCGCAACCTGATCCCGAACGAGCTGGCCAAGGGCTTCGGCTTCCTGCAGTCCAAGCCGCGCTCGGCGCTGAGCCCGGTGTTCGTGACCCCGGACGAGCTGGGCGAGGCCTGGCAGGACAGCAAGGTCCATCGCCCGCTGCTCACCCACATCAACGGCGAGTGGTTCGGCGCGCCCGAGGCCGGCGTCGACATGCAGTTCAACTTCGCCCAACTGGTCGCGCACGCGGCCAAGACCCGGCCGCTGTCGGCGGGCACCATCGTCGGCTCCGGCACCGTCGCCAACGAGGACACCTCGCTGGGCGCGTCCTGCTTCGCCGAGCGCCGCACAGTCGAGACCCTGGAGCACGGCAAGCCCCTGACCCCGTTCATGAAGTTCGGCGACACCGTGCGCATCGAGATGCTGGACGCCGACGGGCGCAGCATCTTCGGCGCGATCGAGCAGCGCATCGAGCGGCAGGCTTCCGCCTGACGGCAGCGGCGCGCCGGACGAGAGGTATCCCCGGCGCGCCGGCCACCGGCTAAGGTGGCGATCGACCAGGCACGACGGCAGATCCAGGGACAGGCAGTGGGCGAGCAACTCAGGCTGTATTCGTACTGGCGGTCGAGCGCGTCCTATCGGGTGCGCATCGGCCTCAATCTCAAGGGCCTGGCGTACGAGACCGTGCCCGTGCATCTGGTCCGCAACGGCGGCGAGCAGCACAGCGAGGCCTATCGCGAGATCAATCCGTTGGGCCTGGTGCCGGTGCTGGAGCACGGCAGCCGCAAGATGCGGCAGTCGATCGCGATCCTGGAATACCTGGACGAGACCTGGCCACAGCCGTCCCTGCTGCCCGCCACCGCGCGCGACCGCCAACGCGTGCGCGCGCTGGCCCAGACCATCGCCTGCGACATCCATCCGCTCAACAATCTGCGCGTGCTGCAGTACTTCGACCGCACCTGGAGCGTGCCGCATCCGGAGCGCGAGGACTGGATCAAGCACTGGGTGCGCGAAGGCTTCAGCGCGATCGAGGCCACCCTGACCGACCATCCGGCCACCGGGCGCTACTGCGAAGGCGACACCCCGACCCTGGCCGACTGCTGCCTGGTGCCGCAGGTCTACAACGCCCGCCGTTTCGGCGTGCCGCTGGACGATTTCCCGACCATCGTGCGGATCGAGCAGGCTTGTTTGGAGCTGCCCGCGTTCGATGCGGCGCGGCCGGAGAACCAGCCGGACCGGCCGCCGGAGTGAGCGGGGCGGGTCAGGCGATCCAGGTGCCTTGTACCGCCAACAGCTTCCATGCGCCTGCCCGATGGGCGAGCACGAATCGTTGGCCCTCGCCGCACAGCGGGCCGCAGCCGATTCCGGTGTCGACGGTGGCGATCAGCTCGTCGCGACGGTAGTAGACGGGCAGGCCCATGCGCAGGGTTCCGTGCGCTTCGGGGTAATGGCGGTGAAAACAACGCCATAGCGGTAGCGCCGATTTTTCGCTTTCCGGGCAGGGAGGCTTGCCGGCGAGCGCGGCGTCCAGCTTCGCGGACGGTTCGATCCTCACGAGCGCGCAGACACGGTCGATCCCTGGTGGGAATCGAGTCGAATCCAGTTGCTTGCGCTCGTGCGCAAGTTCGTCGGGCACGTCGTGAAGCAGCAGGGGTTTGCTCTGTCCCTTGCATAGATCCTTGAGCACGAGCGAAAGCACGGCGAGGTCGTTTTCCGAAGCGAGTTGTCGCGTCAGCGGAATCGGCTGCAGTCCTTCGAGCGAAGGTGCGCGCGCTTCATCGCCGGCTGGTTCAAGAATGGGCGCTGGCACGACCGCGGCCGGACGCATCAGCAGCGGCAGCCCCAGGTAGGCCGAAATCGCCAGCGTGAGGCAGACGGCGACGGCCGCGATCGTGCGAGTGCTCATGCCTGCTCCTGCCGGTGGATGCCGTGTCGCGGACTTGGCTCATCGTACGTTCTTGCGCGCGACATCGCGCAGTCGGCCCCTTGCGACCCTGGCGGTGCTTCAGCTCTGGCGTTGAGGGCGCGCGTCCGCTCAGGTGCCCGGCGACGGAACATTCGGATACCAGACGCCGCGCACGCTGCACACACCGATGTTCGGGAGCACGTGTCCCGGATCCAGATCGCGGATATCGATGTCGACGATAGGCGGGCCCAAGGTGGTCATGTCGATATACGGCACGGCCGATCGCAAGAGCCTGCGCGCGTCTTGCTCGGTCCATGCGGTCGCGCCGAAACCGATGCCGAAACCGATACGGGTAGGAAACCAGTATCGGTGCAGCCGGATGCCGCTGATCATCGGAGCGGTGACGAACCGCGCCGCGCTCAGTGCGCGGCGTTGGCGTCGTACATGTCCGCGTAAGGGTCGTGCTCGGCGCCGCCCTCGGAGAGGCGGAACTTGAGCGCCAGGCCGTCGCGCGAGTCGGCCGCCTTGAGCGCCTCCTCCATCTCGATCCGGCCTTCCTTGTAGAGGCGGAACAGGCACTGGTCGAACGACTCCATGCCTTCTTCCAGCGACTCTTCCATCGCCTGCTTGATCTCGTGCACCTGGCCACGGCGCATCAGGTCGCGCACGTGCGGGGTGTTGATCAGGATCTCGGCGGCGGGCAGGCGGCGGCCGTCGGTACCGACCACCAGGCGCTGCGACACCACCGCCTTGAGGTTCAAGGCCAGGTTCATCAGCACGTTCTTATGCGCCGACTCGTTGAAGAAGTTGAGGATGCGTTCCAGGGTCTGGTCGGCGTTGTTGGAGTGCAGCGTCGCCAGGCACAGGTGACCGGTTTCGGCGAAGGCGATCGCCGCCTCCATCGTGGTCGCGTCCAGGATTTCGCCGATCAGGATCACGTCCGGCGCTTCTCGCATCGCGTTCTTGAGCGCGTTGTGGAAAGCGTGGGTGTCCAGGCCGACTTCGCGCTGGTTGACGATCGACTTCTTGTGCTTGTGCAGATACTCGATCGGATCCTCGATGGTGAGGATATGGCCCGAGGTATTGCTGTTGCGGTGGTCGATCATCGACGCCAGCGTCGTCGACTTGCCGGAGCCGGTACTGCCCACGATGAGCACCAGGCCGCGCGGGGCCATGATGATCTCCTTGAGCACCTGCGGCAGCTGCAGTTCCTCGATGCTGGGAATGATGCTGCGGATGGCGCGGATCACCATGCCGACTTCGCCGCGCTGCTTGAACACGTTGATGCGGAACCGGCCCGCGTCGGGCAGCGCCAGAGCCATGTTCAGCTCCAGGTCGCGCTCGAACTGCGGT
This sequence comes from Lysobacter sp. Root604, assembly GCF_001427505.1. Lineage (NCBI taxonomy): Bacteria > Pseudomonadati > Pseudomonadota > Gammaproteobacteria > Lysobacterales > Lysobacteraceae > Lysobacter > Lysobacter sp. Root604. Next base: position 1,197,829 of record NZ_LMGS01000009.1, read on the forward strand.
ACTTGGCCCTCGTCCATCAGCGAATAGGCGATCTTCTTGACCATGCCCGGGGGCAACCCGGTGTTGCCAAGCGGGTACAGTCTGCCCTCGACCTTGATATAAACCGGCGCCCCGGTGGTCAGGAACATGTCCGACGCGTTCTTTTCCGTCATCAGCTTCAGGAAATAGCCGATGTCCATGCACACACCCCTTGTTAACGACGACGTACCGTTGCAAGCACGCCGCCGGCTTCCGACAATGGCCGAGCGCACTCCTTACGCAACGGCATCCCCTATGAACGCAAGCTTCGCACGAATCAGCTTCTCACAGATGCGCACCGTGGCGCTGGCACTAGTTCTCGCTTCCGCGCTGAGCGCATGCGCCTCGCTGCCGCCGCCGACCGCGGAGCTGGCCGCCGCCCAGCAGGCGGTCACGCGCGCCGACGGCGCCGATGCCGACCAGTACGCGCCGCAGGACCTGGCCGCCGCGCGCAATGCGCTGGGCCAGGCCCAGGGCGCGATGTCGCGCGGCCGCGAGGACGACGCCCGTCGCCTGGCCGCGGCCGCCGCCGCCGACGGCGACCTCGCCGCCGCCAAGAGCCGCGACGCGGTGATCAACGCCGAGCTGGCCCAGCGCCGCGCCGAGATCGCCGACTTGCGCCGCCGCCTGCAGACCGGAGACGACCGATGAGCCTGCGCCATCTGCTCAGCTGCACCCTGCTGGCGACCGCGCTGGCCGCCGCAATGCCGGCCGCGCACGCCGCCGAGGACCCGGACGTGGCGCGGCTGTCGCGCCGTCTGACCGCGGTCGACGCCGATCCCGGCCTCAACGGCTTCGGCGCCTACGAACGCCTGCAGGCGCGTCAGGCCGTGCAAGCCCTGGCCGAGGCCAGCCGCCGCGACCGCGACGGCGCCTTCTACGTGGCCGAGCGCCGGGTCCAGATCGCCGAGATCGCGGCGCGCAGCCAGGCCGCGCAGCGCGAGGTCGACCGTCTCGACCGCGAGCGCAGCGACCTGCTGGTCGAGGCCAGCCGCCGCGACGCCGAACGCGCGCGCGCCGAGGCCGAACGCCTGCGCCTGCAGGCGCAGATGCAGGCCGAGGAGGCCGAGCGCCTGCGTGCCCAGGCCGCCGCCGATGCGCTGGCGATCCAGGACGCCGACGCGGCCCTGGCCACGGTCGGCGACGCCCAGACCGCCAAGCTCAACGCCGCGCGCGAGCGCGAGGCGGCGCTGGCGCGCCAGGAAGCCGAGCTGATGGCCGGCGGCAAGCTGCCCGCGTCCAAGCGCGACGCACGCGGCGAAGTGTTCGCCTTGAACCGCGATGCCTTCGGCGCCGGCAAGGCCGCCCTGGGCGGCGCCGCGGCTGGGCAGGTGCGGACCCTGGCCGCCTACGTCCAGGCCGGTCCCTCCGGTTCGGTCAAGGTCGAGGCCCAGGCCGGCGACGCCAAGCTGGCCCAGCGCCGCGCCGACGCGGTACGCGATGCCCTGGTCGCCGGCGGCGTGGCCAAGAGCAAGATCCAAAGCAGCGGCCGCAGCGGCAAGGGCGACCGCGTCGATGTCGTGGTATCGGATAAATAATCTTAAAAATCAGTTATTTGTTGCTTGAGCCCGCGCCAAAGGCACCGCCTTGGCGCGGGCCCGATGCCGATCCTGTCGAATGCGACCGTCGGCCTTGCCGACCCCGAAAAGGAGGAGTAGGGTCGAATACCCAAGCGGCCGGATTTCCGCTTGGCGAAGAGCCAGGCCGATGACGCAAGCCCACCATCTGCAGGAACCCGCCACCGCAAGCTTGTCGGTGGCCGGCCTGTATGAGGCCGGCGCCGCGCCCCGCCTGGCGCCCCTCACGGACCCCCCGCGACGCCCTGGTCATTAGGCCGGGGCGTTTGCTTTTCTGCTGAAGGAGGCTTTCATGTTCGAAGAACGACCGCAGCCCGAAATCGACGCCCTGATCAAGAGCAGCCCCGAGTTCAAACAGCTCTACCAGCGCCATAAGGAGCTCGACAAGAAGGTGATGGACGCCGAGCTCGGCGTGCTGCCGATCGACGACGTCACCCTGGCGCAGATGAAGCGCGAGAAGCTGGCGGCGAAAGACCGATTGACCCAGTTGTACGACACGCAACCTCACTGAATCTTCTTCAGCGCGGGCGGTGGCGGCCATCCTCGTCGGCCGCCACCGCCCGCGGCTACCGGACGGACCGTGACCATCGCCGGCCCGTATTCCCGACACGTTCCCTCATCGCCTCCGCGCCCGCGGGCGGCCCGATCGCGCGCCCAGCGCGGCCGCGAAGCGCGGCGCCCCGCTAGAATGGCCGGGTCCCGCCGCGCCGAACGCGGCCTCGCAGAAGCCGCGTAACCGCATGGCCATCCATCAATCCGTACTCGAACTGATCGGTCAGACCCCGATCGTCAAAGCCCAGCGCCTGGACACCGGCGTATGCGAGCTCTACCTCAAGCTGGAATCGCAGAACCCCGGCGGCTCGATCAAGGACCGCATCGGCCTGTCGATGATCGAAGCGGCGGAGAAGGCCGGCAAGATCAAGCCCGGCGACACCCTGGTCGAAGGCACCGCCGGCAACACCGGCATCGGCCTGGCCCTGGTCGCGCAGCAGAAGGGTTACAAGCTGCTGCTGGTGGTGCCCGATAAGATGAGCCGCGAGAAGATCTTCAACCTCAAGGCCATGGGCGCGCAGGTGGTGCTGACCCGTTCGGACGTGGCCAAGGGCCATCCCGACTACTACCAGGACCTGGCCGAGCGCATCGCGCGCGAAACCCCCGGCGCCTACTTCATCAACCAGTTCGGCAATCCCGACAACCCGGCCGCGCACGAGTTCGGCACGGCGCCGGAAATCCTCGAACAGATGGGCGGCCAGCTCGACGCGATCGTGTTCGGCTGCGGCAGCTCGGGCACCATGACCGGTCTGTCGCGCGCTTTCGCCAAGCTGTCGCCGAACACCGAGCTGGTGCTGGCCGATCCGGTCGGTTCCATCCTCGAGGAATACATCAACCGCGGCACGCTCTCGGACAAGTCGGCGAGCTGGATGGTCGAGGGCATCGGCGAGGATTTCCTGCCGCCGATCTCCGACTTCACCCGGGTCAAGCAGGCCTATGCGATCAGCGACAAGGAAAGCTTCCTGACCGCGCGCGAGCTGCTGGAGAAGGAAGGCATCCTCGGCGGTTCCTCCACCGGCACCCTGCTGGCCGCGGCGCTGAAGTACTGCCGCGAACAGACCCAGCCCAAGCGCGTGCTGGTGTTCGTCTGCGACACCGGCAACAAGTATCTGTCGAAGATGTACAACGACTACTGGATGCTGGACAACGGCTTCATACAGCGCGAAAGCCACGGCGATCTGCGCGACCTGATCCTGCGCCCATATTCGCAGCGCGACACCGTGGTGGTGGGTCCCAACGATCTGCTGGTCACCGCCTACCAACGCATGAAGCTGTACGACGTCTCGCAGCTGCCGGTGATGGACGGCGAGCACATCGTCGGCATCGTCGACGAGAGCGACGTGCTGCTGCACGTGTACGGCGACGAATCGCGCTTCCGCGACCCGGTTTCGACCGCGATGGTCAGCAAGCTCGACAAGATCCCGGTGTCCGATCCGATCGAATCGCTGTTGCCGGTGTTCGACCGCGGCCACGTCGCCATCGTCATGGACGGCGAGCGCTTCCTCGGCCTGATCACCCGCATCGACCTGCTCAACTTCCTGCGGCGGCGCGTGCAGTGACCGCGGCGGCGGCCGAACGCTGGCTGCCGGGCGACCGCCTGCCCGACGTGTTGCTGCGCGACGGCGCCGGCCAGGCCCAGACCCTGCACGCCGAGTTCGCCGGCGCGCCGCTGTGGCTGGCCGCACCCTCCCAGGCCGCGCTCGCCGCGGCCCTGCCGGCGCCGCCGGCGGGGGTGCTGGCGCTGTGCCTGGGCGCGGACGTCTACCCGAATCCGCCCGCCGGCTGGCGCGCGTTCGCGACCGATCCGCGTTGGCTGGCCGGCCTGGGCGCGGACACCTTGTGGCTGGCCGATGCCAACCTGCGTTTGCAGGCCGCGAACGCGCTGCCGGCCGCCGCGCCGCCTGCGCCGGCCGCGATCGAAAGCGCGCTGACGCCGGCGCAGACCTGGCGCATCGCGCCGGTGCTGCAGATTCCCGACGTGTTCGAAACCGAGCTGTGCGCCGAGCTGATCCGCCATCTCGACGTCGACTGCGGCGGCGGCGACGCCTCCGGGGTGATGGTGCTGGAGGACGGCGCACAGCGTTTCCAGCTCGATCCCACGGTCAAGCAGCGTCGCGAAAGTTTTCCGCGCGATCCGGCCCTGGACGCGCGCATGCACGAACGCCTGCTGCGCCGCGCGCTGCCCGAGATCGCGCGCGTCTATCAGTTCAACGTAAGCCGGCGCGATCCGTTCAAGCTGCTGGCCTATCCGCAGGACGCGGGCTATTTCCGCGCCCATCGCGACAACGAAACGCCCGACGTGGCCTACCGCCGCTTCGCCTTGTCGGTGAACCTCAATGCCGGCGCCTACGCCGGCGGCGAATTCCGCTATCCCGAATTCGGCCCGCATTTGTTCTCGCCGGCGACCGGCTCGGCGCTGGTGTTCTCGTGTTCGCTGCTGCACGAAGTGCTGCCGGTACGTAGCGGCACCCGCTACGCGATGACGACATTTCTGGCCTGAGCGTCCGCGCTCAGAGGCCCAGTCGCGGTCGCAGACTCTCCGCGTCCAAGCCGGCCAGCGCGCTTTCCGCCCAGGCCAGGCCGGCCTCGATCTGCGCCGCATGCGCGCGCGCCGCCGCCGCCAGCTCGCGTTCGCGCGCGGCGGTGTCATAGGCCTGGTTGTGGTCCTTGGCGTAGCGATCCAGCAGGCCCGAGGCCGCGATCCGCGCGGCCCAGTCCGCCGGCACGGCCAGGCCGTAGTGCGCGGCCAGTTCGGCGGTGCGCGCGGCCGGATCGGCCAGCACGGCCGCGAAATCCAGATCGATCAGGCGGCCGGCCAGGGCCGGGTCCGCGTTCAAGCGGCGCCAGCGCAGTTGTTCGGCCAGCCACAGCCGGGCCAGGCGGGCGCCGTCGCCGGCCGCGGCGGGCAGGCCGTCGCGGCCGAACTCGGCCAGGCGCAGGGTCTCGCCGGCCAGGCTGCCGTCGCGCAGGCCGTCGTCGCGCAACATCGTCGCCAGCCAGCTGCGCAGGTCGATCCACAGCAGGCAGGCGCGCCCCGGTACCCGCGCCAGCAGCCGCGCGGCGAGGGTGGTCACGGTGCTGGTCGGCTTGATCAGCACGACCTGGTCGTCGGCGAATCGCCGGTTCAGCAGGCGCAGCACCGGGCCCTGCCAAGCCTGGGTGGCGGGGTCGTCGGGGGCCTGGGCCAGGCTCAGCAGGGGCAGGGGCTCGCGCAGCCCCAATACCGGATCTAGCGTATCCAGCAAACGGCTGGCCAAGCTGGAGCCGCAATGTCCAATATGGAAAATCCAGTGCAGGGGCGCCGTTGCCGGCGGCGGCGCCAGCGCGGCCTCGATTTCGGCCAGCGGCAGCTCCCAGCCGCGGATGTCGCGATGGTGCAGGGCGCGCTGGTCCAGGAAGCTCGCGCGGCGGTAGTCGGCGGGCTCGAAATGCAGCACCCAGCCGCGCCCCGCTGCCGCGTCGAAGGCGAACAATGGATAGGCTGCACTGTGACTGAAGTCGGGTGGCAGGCGCCGGGTCGGACTCATGGGCGATGGTAGAATTCGCGTTTGCGCATGCTAGCCGAAGCGGAAGAACGCAATGACTGAACGAAAGCCGGATGGCGGGGCGCACAAGCCCGGACTGGGCACCCTCGCGATCCACGCAGGCCAGTCCCCCGACCCGACCACGGGCGCGGTGATGACCCCGATTTACGCGACCTCGACCTATGCCCAGAGCAGCCCGGGCGTGCACCAGGGTTTCGAGTACTCGCGCAGCCACAACCCGACCCGCTTCGCCTACGAGCGTTGCGTCGCCGGCCTGGAAGGCGGCAGCCACGGTTACGCCTTCGCCTCCGGCCTGGCCGCGACCTCGACGATCCTGGAACTGCTGGACTCCGGCAGCCACGTGATCGCGATGGACGACGTCTACGGCGGCACCTACCGCTTGTTCGAGCGCGTGCGCCGACGCTCGGCGGGCCTGGACTTCAGCTGGGTCGACCTCAGCGACATCGCCGCCTTCGAGGCCGCGATCCGTCCCGAGACCAAGCTGGTCTGGATCGAGACCCCGACCAATCCGCTGCTGAAGCTGGTCGACGTGGCCCGCATCGCCGAGATCGCGCGTAAGCGCGGCCTGATCGTGGTCGTCGACAACACCTTCAGCTCGCCGATCCTGCAGCGCCCGCTGGAACTGGGCGCGCACATGGTCATGCACTCGGCGACCAAGTACCTCAACGGCCACTCCGACATCGTCGGCGGCATGGTCGTGGTCGGCGACGACGCCGGCCTCGCCGAACAGATGACCTTCCTGCAGAACGCCATCGGCGGCGTGCAGGGGCCGTTCGACAGCTTCCTCGCCCTGCGCGGCCTGAAGACCCTGCACCTGCGCATGAAGGCGCATTGCGAGAACGCGCAGGCGCTGGCCGAGTGGCTGCAGTCGCATCCGTCGGTGGAGAAGGTGATCTACCCGGGCCTGAGCTCGCACCCGCAGCACGAGCTGGCCAAGCGCCAGATGCACGGCTTCGGCGGCATGGTCAGCATCCTGGTCAAGGGCGGCATGGACGGCGCGCGCCGGATGATGGAGCGCTGCGAACTGTTCGCGATCGCCGAATCCCTGGGCGGCGTGGAAAGCCTGATCAACCACCCGGCCGTGATGACCCACGCCTCGATTCCGCCCGACCGCCGCGCCGCGCTGGGCATCGCCGACAACCTGGTGCGCCTGAGCGTGGGCGTGGAGGATCTGGCGGATCTGCGCGCCGAGCTAGAAGGCGCGCTGGCTTGACGCCGATCGCGACGGAGCGCAACGCCAGCGCCGCTGCGCGCGTTCGCTCCGTATCGCGATCCGACGGGTTCGCTCCATTTTCCGCGCCGCGATTCGTGGCCGCGGACAGGCAGGAAAGCCGCGTGCGCGCGGCTCCCACCCAGCCCAATCGAATTTCCCCCGCCATGCCCGTTCGCCGCGCGCGAGCGGCCACCTGGAGCGTCTAAGTGCACCACAGTTCGTACGAACACATGCAGGATCTGGTGACCCGCCACCTGGACCCGCAGCAGTCGCTTTCGGTCGTGGACATCGGCTCCTACGACGTCAACGGCTCTTACCGCACCCTCTTCGGTCAGCCCAAGTGGTCCTACACCGGCATCGACCTGGAGGCCGGCCCCGGCGTCGACGTCGTGCTGACCTCGCCTTACCGCCTGCCGTTCGCCTCCGGCTCGGTCGACCTGGTGATCTCCGGCCAGGCTTTCGAGCACGTCGAGTACTTCTGGATGAGCTGGCTGGAAATGGTGCGGGTGCTCAAGCCGGGCGGCCGGATCTTCCTGATCGCGCCTTCACGCGGCCCCGAGCACCGCTACCCGCAAGATTGCTGGCGGTTCTACCCGGACGGTTACCGCGCCCTGGCCAAGTACGGCGCCTGCGACCTGCTGGAAGTGAGCACGGACTGGGAGCGCAACCATCCCGATCCGCACAGCCAGGACTGGGGCGACACCGTCGGCGTGTTCCGCAAGCAACGCGTCGGCCTCAGGACCCGCGCGTTCCAGGCCGCGATGCGATTCGCGTACCGCCTCCACAAGAGCGCATGACCGTGCCCATGTCAGATTCCGATTACCGAACCCGCGCGAGCATCGCCCGCTCGGCGCAGCCGCGCGCGCTGCCGGCAGGCGTGCGGCCGACATGAGTTACGGCCATCTGGTGAACGCGCATCTTCCGCCGAAGGCCGGGCCGGTCAGCATGTTCGCTGGCTTCTGGCGCGAGCGCAGGCTGATCGGGCAGTTGATCCGTCGCGAAGTGCTGGGCCGCTATCGCGGCTCGGTAATGGGTGTGGCCTGGTCGTTCCTGTATCCCGTGCTGATGCTGGCGGTATACACCTTCGTGTTCTCGGTGGTGTTTTCGGCGAAGTGGCCCGGCGCGATGGCGGGGCAGAGCAAGACCCAGTTCGCGCTGTTGCTTTTCGTCGGCGTGATCGCGCACGGCATCATCGCCGAGGCCCTGACCCGGGCGCCGGCTCTGATCGTGCAGAACGCCAACTACGTCAAGAAGGTGGTGTTCCCGCTGGAAACGTTGGGCTGGAGCCTGGTCGGCTCGGCCGTGTTTCATGCGCTGGCGAGCCTGGCGATCCTGCTCGCGGCCAAGCTCGTGTTCGAGGGTTCCATCACGTTGGCGACCTTGTGGTTGCCGGTGATCTTGCTGCCCTTGGTGCTGTTCGCGCTGGGCATCTCCTGGCTGCTGGCCGCCCTGGGCGTGTTCATCCGCGACATCGGGCAGATGACCGGCGTGATCTCGACGGTACTGATGTTCCTGGCGCCCGTGTTCTATCCGATCGCGTCGCTGCCGGAAAAATACCATCGCTGGGTCTATATGAATCCGATCACGGTGGCCATCGAGCAGAGCCGCGCGGCCTTGTTCGCGGGCACCGCGCCGGACGCCGCGATGCTGATCCGCTACTACTCGTTCGCGTTGGTGTTCATGGCGTTCGGCTACTGGTGGTTCCAGAAGTCGCGCCGAGGGTTCGCCGATGTCCTCTGACACGCAGCTGACGGACATCGCCGACGCCGCGCCGGAACGCGCCATCGTCGTGTCCGACGTCGGCAAGTGCTATCAAATCTACGAACGGCCGCAGGATCGCCTGAAGCAGGCGCTGCTACCGCGCCTGGACCGCATGGCCGGCCTGAAGCCGCGCGCGTATTTCCGCGAGTTCTGGGCGCTGCGCGGCCTTTCCATGACCGTCGCCCGCGGCGAGACCGTCGGCATCGTCGGCCGCAACGGTTCGGGCAAGTCGACCTTGTTGCAGATCGTGTGCGGCACCTTGTCGCCCACCAGCGGCGATGTGGCGATTTCCGGGCGCGTCGGCGCGTTGCTGGAGCTCGGAAGCGGTTTCAATCCCGAGTTCACCGGGCGCGAGAACGTCTACATGAACGGCGCGATCCTGGGCATGAGCGAACAGGAGATCGCCTCCAAGTACGACGACATCGTCGCTTTCGCCGATATCGGCGAATTCATCGAACAACCGGTCAAGACCTACTCCAGCGGCATGTACGTGCGTCTCGCGTTCGCGGTGATCGCTCACGCCGATGCGGATATCCTCATCATCGACGAAGCCTTGTCGGTGGGCGACGTGTTCTTCGGCCAGAAGTGCATGCGCTTCCTGCGCGACTTCCAGAAACGCGGCACCGTGCTGTTCGTCAGCCACGATGCCGGCGCGGTGACGATGCTGTGCGATCGCGCGCTGTGGCTGGATGGCGGCCAGGTGGTGATGGACGGCCCGGCGAAGGAGGTCTGCGAGGCCTACAACGCCAGCGTCTACGGCCATCGTCCCGATCCGTCCAAGCCGGCCGCGATCGCGGTCGCCGCGGCGTCGGATGGCGACGAGGCGAGCCAGACCGACGCCGCCCAGGACGTCGCCGCCATCGATGCCGCCGATCCCGATGCGTTCGATCCGAGTCTGGATCGAAGCAGCATGCGCGTTTTCCGCTTCGATCCGGATGCGCAAAGCTTCGGCGACGGCGGTGCGACGATGACCTCGATACGGTTGGAAAACGCCGAAGGTCGCGGCCTGAGCCTGCTTGAGGGCGGCCAGATCGTGCGCCTGATCATCGAAGCGACGGCCAATCGCCGCATCCCCAGCCCGGTCATCGGCTTCATGCTGAAGGATCGCCTCGGCCAGCATCTGTTCGGCACCAACACCTATAGGGACGGCGAACCCGCGAAGGCGGTCGAAGCGGGCCGGCAAGTGCGCGCGATTTTCGAGTTCCGCGTGCCTTTCTTGCAGCCTGGCCGCTACACGATAGACGCAGCGTTGGCAGACGGAACTTACCTAAATCATGTGCAAACCGTTTGGGTTTATGATGCGCTCGTGCTCGATTCCACCACGGACACGCGTTCGACCGGGCTGGTCGGGATTCCCTTCCGCGCGATCGAGCTTTCGGTATCGGACGTGGCCGAGGCCGCCGATTCGGCGCATGCCTCCGGGACGCCGATCTGATCCGATCGCATCCCTCGCCACCGCGATCGATCGAGCCGCTCGCCGCGATATCCGTCGGCCGATGCGAATCGATTTTCTCCCCTACACCTGAAGCCCCGGAGTGTTGAACTTGAGTCTCCGTCTTTACCAAAGCAGACCGCGAGTCGGCGAAACCGGGGCTGAGACCGCTCTCGATACGTCGCCCCTATGCGAATCGAAGGTACAAGCATGAGTACGGGTACACCGCGTTTGAAGCTCAACGCCGCCATGTCCTTGCCGGCGCTGCATGTTCCGCCCAGCGCGTGGACGGGGCATCTTCCGTTCGCCTTCTGGCTGGTCGAGGAAGCCAAGCCCCGCATGCTGGTCGAGCTGGGCAGCCACCATGGCACCTCCTACCTGGGGTTCTGTCAGGCCGTTCGTCACTGCGGCCTGGATACGCGCTGTTTCGCCGTCGACATCTGGACCGGCGACGAGCACTCGGGCTTCTACGGCGACGAAGTGTTCAACACGCTCTGGCAGTACAACCAGGAGCAGTACGGCGGCTTCTCGGCCTTGATGCGCATGACCTTCGACGAGGCCCGCGGCTACTTCGCCGACGGCAGCGTCGATGTGCTGCATATCGATGGTCTGCACACTTACGAAGCAGTGCGCGAGGATTTCGAGAACTGGTTGCCGAAGATGTCGACGCGCGGCATCGTGCTGTTCCACGACACCATGGTGCGCGAGCGTAACTTCGGCGTCTGGCGGTTGTGGTCCGAGTTGAGCCAACGCTATCCGAGCTTCGAGTTCGTGCATTCGCACGGTCTGGGCGTTCTGCTGGTGGGGCCGCAGCAGCCGCAGTCCCTGCTGGATCTGGCCGCGCTGCGCGGCACGGACAGCGAGGTGACCGTGCTGCGACTGTTCGATGCGCTCGGCAGCCGCATCTGCGCCGATCAACGCATCGAGGCCGCCGAACAGCGCGTCGACGAAGTCCTGCTCGAGACCCGTCAGCGCTTGGCCCAATCCGGCGCAGCGACCGAGGGGCTGCAGGAAGGCGCCGCCCTCGTCCGCGACCGGGCGGTACAACTGCCCGAAGGTCTGACCGTGGTTCGCGAGCAGATGTCCCAGCTGTCCAAGGATCTGGCCGTCACGCGTCTGCAGGCGGCCCAGTTGTCCACCGAGGTGACGGCCCTGCGCTCGGCCAACGCCACCAACGAGACGGTTCGCACGAATCTCGAAACCGCGTTGCAGGATCGCGAGACGCGCTTGCGCGCGCGCGACGAGCAAGTGCGCGCGATCATGGCTTCGTTCAGTTGGAGACTGGCCGCGCCCATGCGCTGGCTCTCGACGAAGCTCAAGGGAAAATAGCATGGCCTCGCTCAAGGCCCTGGTCGGCAGGTCTCTGCGCAAGGTGTATCACGCCTTGCCCTTGTCCTGGGCCATGCGGCTGAAGTTGAAACAGCTGATCTTTCGCGGCTTCGCGCCCGTGCTGTCGGGCACGCACGCCTACCGGCGGTGGGATCAGCAGGTTTCCGATGGCTCGGTCGCGGAGCTCGCGGCCATCGCGGCCACCGACGATCCGGCACCGCTTTCCGTGGCGGCGCCGGCTGCGCCGCTGCGCGCCAAACTGGCCTTGATTTCGCACGACGCCAATCCGCATGGCGCGCAGTACTTGGCGCTGAATCTGGTTCGCGAACTGCAGCGCATGCATCAGGACGTGGAAGTCCTGATGCAGAACGGCGGCCTCCTCGAGCCCGAGTTCGAGGCGATCGCGCCGCTGCATCGCCTGTATCAAATGGATCAGGCCGAGCTCCGCGCCTTCGCCGTGCGCCTGCGCGAGCAGGGCGTGCAGGCGGTGATCGCCAATACCACCGTACCGGGTCTCGTCATCGCGCCGTTCCGCGAAGCCGGGCTGCGCGTGGTCTCGTTGATACACGAGCTGCCGGGCATCATCGCCAAGTACGGCTTGGGTCAGGCGTTGTTGGACCTGGTGGACGCCAGCGATCGCGTCGTGATCTCGTCCGAAGCGGTACGCAAGGGCGTCGACGGACTGGTGCCGCCCGAAGCGCTGGCCGGCAAGTTGATCCTGCGGCCGCAGGGCTTGTTCACGCGCAGTCGCTATCGCGGTTTGGACGACCTGTCGGAGCCGCGCGCGAATCTGCGCCGCAAGCTCGGCGTCTCCGAGCAGGCGGTGGTGGTGCTGGCGGTGGGCTTCGGCGATCTGCGCAAGGGCCTGGACCTGCTCGCGCGCGCGGCCGCCATTGCCTACCGCAGCGAGCCGAACCTGCATGTCGTCTGGGTGGGAAACCACGAGGACGAAGTGAAGCAGGATGTCGATCGGATGCTGGAGGAAGCGGGCATCGCTTCTCGCTTCCACTTCGTCGGGCTCGACTTCGACACCGACGACTATTACGCCGGTGCCGACGTGTATGCGCTTCCCTCGCGCGAAGACCCGTTCCCGTCGGTGGTGCTGGAAAGCCTATCGGTAGGTACGCCGGTGGTCGCGTTCGAGGGCACCGGCGGCGGAGCCGATCTGGTGGCCGACCGCGCCGGCCTGACGGTAAGGGCGTTCGATGTCGACGCCTACGCGCAAGCGTTGCTGCGCATCTGCAGGGACGGCGAGCTGCGCGCGCGCTACGCACGCGCGGGCCGGGATATGGTGGACACGGAGTACTCCTTCCGCCGTTACGCCCAGGACCTGTTGGAGCTCTGCGAGGTGCCGGCGCCGCGGGTGTCGGCCATCGTGCCCAACTACAACTACGCCCATTATCTTCCGCACAGGCTGGCCACGCTGTCCGCGCAGACGCTGCCGCTGACCGAGATCCTGGTGCTGGACGACGCGTCTTCCGACGACAGCGTCGCGGTGGTGCAGGCGCACAGGGGTTCCTATCACCCGGAGCCGATGATCGTGCGCAACGAGCGCAACTCGGGTTCGGTGTTCCGCCAGTGGCTGGCGGGTGCGCGGCGCGCGACCGGCGAGTTCGTCTGGATCGCGGAGGCCGACGACGAGGCCCGGCCGGAAATGGTCGAGTCTTTGGTGGGCGCGCTGCGTGCCGATACCAGCCTGGTCATGGCCTATTGCCAGTCAGAGGCGATCGATGCCGACGGCGTCGTGATCGCGGCCGACTACACCGGCTACACCGACGACCTGTCCCGGGATCGTTGGCGCTCGGCCTACACCGCCACCGGCGCCGAGGAGGCGATCGCCGGGCTGGCGATCAAGAACACCGTGCCGAACGTCAGCGCCGCCGTGTTCCGGCGCGAGGCGTTGCTGCGGGTGCTGAGCGAGCACGAGGACGAGATCGTGTCCTATCGCGTTGCCGGCGACTGGATCGTCTATCTGCGCCTGCTAGCGTTGGGGCGTATCCATTTCGAGCCGCGCGCCCTGAATCGCCATCGCCGCCACACCTCCAGCGTAACCGCGGCGTTAGACCTGCAGCGGCATTACGACGAAGTGGTCGCGGCGCAGGCGTTGGCCGCGCGGTTGTATCCGCTGAAGGAAGAAACGTCAGTCGCCGCATCGAACTACGCCGCGCATCTGCGCGAGCACTTCGGTTTGGCGTGAGAGGAGCGACATGCGGACTTTATTGATTGGCGGCAACGGCTTCATCGGCTCGCACCTGGTCGAGGGCTTGCGCGCCGCGGGCCACGCGGTTTCGGTGCTCGATCCCCGGCCTGCGCGCGACGACGTGGATTGGAGCGGCGTGAACTATCGCTGCGCCTCCCATGCTGACGAAACCGTGTTGGGCGAGATGCTGGCGGATTGCGACGTGGTCCTGCACCTGGCCAGCACCACGGTGCCGTTCACTTCCAACGCCAATCCGGTCTACGACGTATCGACCAATCTGGTCGATACCTTGCGCCTGCTGGGCGCGATGCGCAGCCGCGGTCTGCGCCGCATCGTGTTCTTCTCCTCCGGCGGTACCGTCTACGGCAATCCCGATAGCCTGCCCGTGGAAGAGACGCATCCGCTGCGGCCGGTCTCCTCCTACGGCGTGGTGAAGACGGCGATCGAGCAGTACTTGCTGATGTACCACCGCCTGGGCGAGCTGGACCCGTTGATCCTGCGGCCGTCCAACCCCTATGGGCCGCGTCAGGCCGCGTCGGGACGCCAGGGGTTCATCGCCAAGGTCCTGTCCTGCCTGCACGACGACGCCCCGCTGCAGATCTGGGGCGACGGAAGCGCGGTCCGCGATTACCTCTATATCGACGATCTGGTGTCCCTGGTCTCGCAGGCGGTGAACGGGGCGGAGTGCGGCGTGTACAACGTCGGCAGCGGAATCGGCCATAGCCTCAACGATGTGCGCTCGGCGGCGGAGCGGGTCGCGGGCAAGACCATGAACGTGGAGTACTTGCCCGCGCAAGGTTTCGATGTGCGCGGCATCGTGCTGGATATCGCCGCGGCCGGCGCACGTTTCGGTTGGCGCCCGCGGATCGATCTGGAGGAAGGCTTGGCGCGCACCTGGCGTCAGGGCGGTTGAGCCGAGCTCGGAACTCGACCTTCCTGAACCGATTCCCGCGCTGCGGGGAGGGCGCGAGCCGATGCGTACTAAAGACCCACTTGAGACGTATTAAAGACTTGTTAATAGCTATAAAATCTGTAGTGGACTTCAAGGAATACAGGGCATGAAGCAGCATTCGAACAACGCCTGCGATTGGACGCCGGGCGTTCGGGTATCGGCACCCACGCAAAAGGTGGCTTTCGTGTGCCGGGTGGTTTCTCGGCGCTGCGGCCGCTACGGCGCGGTCTAACGATTAGCGATGGGGTCGTTGCGCAAGGAGCTCAACGCCTGCGGCGCCGAATTTATGGACTATCCCGCTCTGGATCCGATGTTGTCGATATGAAAGATACTGCCCAACTTACCTTTTTCACGATCTGCTCGAAGAACTTCCTCGCCTATGCGCGTACGTTGTTCGACTCCGTGCGCGAACACCACCCGGACGCGACCTTCTATGTCGCCCTGTGCGATCGCGTCGACGGAATGATCGATCGCGCGAACGAGCCGTTCGAGATCATCGAGCTGGATCAATTGGATATTCCGGATCTGGCCGGAATGATCGCCCGCTACAACATCACCGAGCTCAATACGTCGATCAAGCCGTATGTGTTCGATTATCTGTTCAGCAAGCGCGACGAGCAGCGCGTGGCGTATCTCGACCCCGACATTATCGTGGTCGGCCCGCTGAAGGAGTTGCAGGACGCCATGGATGCGGGCGCGGACGCCGTGCTGACGCCGCACGTGCTGAATCCCGCCGAGAACGTCGATATCGACGACATCAAGATGCTGCAGCTGGGCATCTACAATCTGGGCTTCGTCGCCTTCAACCGCACCCCGCGCGTGCTGGACATCGTGCGCTGGTGGGCGCGGCGGCTCGAGAGCCAGTGCGTCATCGATATTCCGAACGGACTGTTCGTGGATCAGAAGTGGGCGGATCTGCTGCCCTCCTTCATCGCCAAGACGCATATCCTGCATCACCCCGGCTACAACGTGGCTTACTGGAATCTGTGGCAGCGCAAGATCGAAAGATCGGGCGACGGCTGGCTGTCCAACGGCTTGCCCCTGCGTTTCGTGCATTTCAGCGGCAACAATCTCAACGACGAGAACGTGTTTTCGCGGCATAGCCCGCGCTTGACCGCGGCGAACGTCGGCGAAGCCAACGAGTTGCTCAAGGAATATCGCGCACGCGTGTTCGCCAACGGCCACGCGAGTTACTCCAAGCTCCCGTACGCGTTCAGCTGGAATGGCGCCTCTGGCGTGAACGAGCACACCCCGGAGCCGGCGCGCGCGCCGGAATCCGAGGCCACGATGCAGCCGTCGGGCGAGCATGTCGTGGTTGCGCAGGCCGCCGCCGGCGGCGGCGCGCTGAGCAAGCTGTCCAACGCGATCACGACCCTGCGCCGGGTGCGCGATCACTCCGGCGGCTGGTCGGCGGTGATGAGCAAGGCCGTCGCGGTGTATCGTCGCGGCGGCTTGCGCCTGGTTCGCGACACCGTCCGCCAGCTCAACCTCATCTATCCCTTGTTGCACGGTCGTGGTCTGAGCCGTCCGGTCGAAGTGCTGCCCTATCTCGCGCCGGAAACCGAGGCGATCGTCGAGGCCGCCAACAACAGTCGCGGCAAGCTGCTCTTCATCGACATGTACACGCCGAGGCCGGATTGCGACGCCGGCTCGATCACCGCGTTCTACCTGATGAAGATCCTGGTCGACATCGGCTACGACGTGACCTTCATTCCCAGCGATCTGGTCAAGCTGGGTCACTACACGCAGCAGCTGCAGAACGTCGGCGTGACCTGTCTGGGCCGCGACGACGTGCCGTCCATCGAGGCGCACCTGATCGCGGACGGCCACCTGTACGACTACGCGCTGCTTTGCCGCGCGCCCGTCGTGGAGCCCTATCTCGACATCATCCGGCAGCACGCCAGCCGGGCCAAGATCATCCTCAACACCTCCGATCTGCATTACCTGCGCGATATCCGCCAGGCCGAGATCGAGGGCTCGGAGGAGAAGATGCAGGCCGCGCTGCGTTGGAAGGAGCGCGAGTTGGAGGTCATTCGGCGCTGCGATCACAGCATCGTGATGAGCGATCACGAACTGGCGATCCTGTCGAAGGAGCTGCCGAACTCGAACATTCATCACGTGCCGCTGATGTTCGTCGATATCCCGGGGCGCACCGGCGACTACGCCTCGCGCAAGGACATTCTGTTCATTGGCGGCTTCCCGCACCTTCCCAACGTCGACGCCGTCACCTACTTCTGCGAGCAGGTATGGCCGATGGTCCGCGCCCGACTTCCGGATGCGAAGGTGCATCTGCTGGGCAATTCGCCTTCGGAAGAAGTGTTCGCTCTGGGCGAGATTCCGGGCGTCAACGTGGTCGGCTACGTCGAAGATCTCAAGCCGTGGTTCAACGGCATCCGCATGAGCATCGCGCCGCTACGCTACGGCGCCGGCATCAAGGGCAAGCTCGGCACGAGCCTGAGCTTCGGCGTGCCTTCGGTCGCCACGTCGGTGGCGGTGGAGGGCATGCGCGTGGTCGACGAGCAGCATGTGCTGGTCGCCGACGAGCCGGAGGCGTTCGCCGACCAAGTGGTGCGTCTGTACAACGACGAGGCGCTGTGGAACCGACTGAGTCAGGCTGGGCTGGATTTCGTGGCCGATACCTATTCGCTCGACGCGGGCCTGAAGCGCATCGATGAGTTCATGAGCATGGTCGCGGGCGATCCGCCGGCGTTCCCGGCCGTGGCCGTGTCCACGCCCGCCGAGTACGCCCGTTATCACGCCGAGGCGATCGGGGAATATCCCAAGCGCGTTGCCGCGGAAGAAGCTCTGATTCCCGAGCGCGTCGATTCGTTCCTGGTCGACGGTCATTGCGCTGTCTGCGATCGTCCTTCCGCGTTCGACGTCAGCTTTCTGTACTCCTGCGGCACGCGGTCCGACGGCGGGCCGATGCCGAATTGGCGCGAGCATCTGGTTTGCGCGAAGTGCGGCTTCACGAACCGGATCCGCGCGGCGATCCACGCGTTCCGCTCGGAGCTGAAGCCCGAGCCGGAAGCGCGGGTCTATATCACCGAGCAGACCACGCCGCTGTACCGCTGGCTGCACGAGCAGTTCCCGAACGCCAAGGGCAGCGAATACTTCGCCGACAAGGTGCCGCCGGGCGAGGAGCTGGGCGGGCTGCGCAACGAAGACATCATGGCCTTGACCTGGCCGGACGCGAGTTTCGATTTCGTGCTTTCGTTCGACGTGATGGAGCACGTGCCCGATCCCGCCAAGGCCTTCGCCGAGTGCGCCCGCATTCTGCGCCCGGGCGGCTCGATGCTGTGGGCCGCGCCTTTCGCGCTGGACGGCAATCACAAGATGCTGGACCGGAACGTGATCCGGGCGCGTATCGATGGCGACGGCGAGCTCGTGCACCTGATGGAGCCCGAGTATCACTGCAATCCCGTCGATCCCGACGGTGGGGCTTTGTGCTTCCAGTACTTCGGTCTGCAGGTGCTTGAGCAGATGCGAGCGGCGGGGTTCGCCGACGCGCGGTTGTTGTTCTACTGGTCGCCCAAGTTCGCATACCTCGGACAGGAACAGATTCTTTGCATCGCCACCAAGGCGGCGCGCTGATCCGACCGGGCCCATTCGCACGGGCTTCAAGCTTGATGGTCTATAAGGCTAGGCGGCGCTCGGCGCCCCGCGCACTCGAAGAAGGAATGTTCCAATGAAGAAAGGGATCCTGGTGGTGTTGCTGACGATCGCCGCGCTTGCGGGGATTTGGTGGCTTACCGAACCGAAGTCCGGCAAGGACGCGGCGCCCCCGGCGGCCAGCGTCGAACCCGCGGCGGGCGCGCCGGCGTCCACGGCGACGCCGACGACGACCGATGCGGCGCAAGCCAGCGTCGGTCCGGTGACCTTGCTGTGGCGCAACGGCGCGACGGGCGAGAACCGGCGCTGGCGTTTCGACGGCAAGACCGCCATGGCCCCCCTGGAAACCTGGGCGGTCGCGCCGGAGTGGAGCGCGCTGGGCTACATGTCGCGCGCCTGGGGCGGCAACGATCTGGCCGCATGGCGCATGAAGGCGACGGGCGAGGTCCGGCTGTGGAAGCTTTCCGCCGCTAGCCCCGAGCCGGCCGCGGAGATCCTTCCCGCCGCGGACGCGAGCTGGCAGGTGGTGGCGTTCACCGACGTGAATCAAGACGGCTTCGACGATGTGGTGTGGCTGGGGCGCGACGGCGGCGTCGCGGTCTGGACGCTGCGCGACGGCAAGGTCCAGGAACAGGCGCTGATCGGCAACGTCGGCACCGGCTGGTCGGCCGCGCAAGTCGGCGATTTCGACGGCGACGGTCGCGGCGACCTGTTCTGGATCAAGGACGACGGCTCGTCCGCGAGCCTGTGGCTGCTGGATGGCGCCAAGCTCAAGAGCGCCCGGGCCATCACCTACACGGGCGGCGACTGGAGCCTGGTGGCCGCCGGCAAGTTCGACGGGGAGGCCGGCGACGATCTGTTGTGGCGCGCCTCGGACGGTCGTCTGCAAGGCTGGAGCTCGGCCGATCCGGGTAAGCAGATCGCGTTCACCCGTCAGGCCACCGGCGACTGGCGTTTCGTCGCCGCGCTGGACGTCGACGGCAACGGCTACGCCGACCTGCTGTGGCACAACCCGAAGACCGGCCAGGTCGGCGCATGGCTGCTTGCCGCGAACGGAGCGATCACGGATCGTGAGCTACCGTCCATCGGCGGCGAATGGACGCCGGTGCCGACGGGGCTGGTGGCCAAGGCCGACGCGGCGCGCTCGCCGAAGTGAAGGTTCGGGCCTGGCCCGGCAACGTATCGCGTGACTAGGATCGCACCATGAAAGAATGCAGCAAATCGATCGCCCGCCGACTGTCGGATCCGAACTTCAGCAATCGGTATTTCGTCGGCGAAGGCATCGATATCGGCGGCAAGCCCGATCCGCTGGCGCTCTACGTCGGCATGTTCTCGCGCATGACCGGCGTGAAGACCTGGGATTGGGAGGACGGCGACGCCCAGCACCTGCAGAGCGCGGGCGACGGCAGCTACGATTTCGTGCACAGCAGCCATTGTCTGGAGCACCTGACCGATCCGCACGAGGGGCTCAAGAACTGGTTCCGCGTGCTGAAGCCGGGCGGCTACCTGGTGCTTACCGTGCCCGACGAGGACCTCTACGAGCAGGGCGTCTTCCCTAGCACGTTCAATCGCGACCATAAGTGGACCTTCACCGCGTACAAGCCGCAGTCCTGGTCCGATCGCTCGATCAACCTGGTCGACCTCGCCCGCGACCTGGGCGCGGAGGCCGAGATCGTCCGCATCGAGCAGCTGTCCTCGACCTATCGCTTCGATCTTCCGCGCTTCGACCAAACCCTCACTCCGGTCGGCGAATGCGGTATCGAGTTGGTGCTGCGCAAGCGCCCTGCGGCGGAAGTGGAGGCGCGCGGCCGTTGGCAGCGCCCGGCCACCCTGGACGATCGCGAACTGCGCATCCATTTCAATCAGTATCGACAGGACATGCAGTCGATGAAGAACTCGAACCAGGGCGCCGCGCCCTTCCAGAACGACGAGCCGTTGTGAACCGCAACGCTATCATCCGAGCCCGCGCGCCCCTGCGCCTCGGCTTGGCCGGTGGCGGCACGGACGTTTCCCCGTACTGCGATACGTACGGCGGTTATGTGCTCAATGCGACGATCGACCGTTACGCGTATGCGGTGATCAAGCCGATGGAAGGCCCGAACGTCCGCTTCGTGGCCAGCGATCAGCAGCAATCGGCCGATCTGCCGCTGCAGCCGTCATACGAGCTGCGCGACGGCCTGCAGCTGCACAAGGCGGTCTACAACGAGATCGTCGCCCGCTACAACAACGGCGAGCCGCTGGCCGTCGAGCTGACCACGTTCTGCGATTCGCCGATCGGTTCCGGCCTGGGCTCTTCGTCGACGCTGGTCGTGGTGATGATCCGTGCGTTCGCCGAGCTGCTGGGCCTGCCGCTGGACGACTACGCGATCGCTCACATGGCCTACAAGATCGAGCGCGTCGATTGCGGCCTCAAGGGCGGCAAGCAGGATCAGTATTCGGCCACCTTCGGCGGCTTCAACTTCATGGAATTCTACGAGAACGATCGCGTGATCGTGAACCCATTGCGGATCAAGAACTGGGTGCTGTGCGAGTTGGAAGCCTCGCTGCTGCTGTACTACTCGGGGGTGTCGCGCGAGTCGGCGAAGATCATCGCCGATCAGAGCGACAACGTGCGCGACAAGGATTCCGGCACGATCGAGGCCATGCATCGGCTGAAGGAAGAGGCGCAAAGCATGAAGGTCGCCCTGCTCAAGGGCAGCTTCGGCGAGATGGTCAGTTCGATGCGTCTGGGCTGGGAAAGCAAGAAGAGCACCGCCAGTTCGGTGTCGACGCCGAAGATCGAGGCGATCTACGAGGCGGCTGTCGGCGCGGGCGCGCTGGCGGGCAAGGTGTCCGGCGCCGGCGGCGGCGGCTTCATGATGTTTTTCGTCAAGCCGGATCGACGCATGGAAGTGATCCGAGCGCTGAAGGCCTTCGACGGCCAAGTCAGCAACTGCCACTTCACCAAGAATGGCACGCAAGCCTGGAGAATCGAGTGAAACAACAGATCATCGAGAAGCTCGAGCGCGCCGTGCAGGTCATGCGCGCCCTCGCCGACGACCAGACCACGCAGCAGCAGCTGGAAGCCTGCGCGGCCAAGTGCATCGAGACGCTGAACTCGGGCGGCAAGCTCCTGCTGGCCGGCAACGGCGGCAGCGCCGCCGACGCCCAGCACATCGCAGCCGAGTTCGTCAGCCGTTTCGCCTTCGACCGCCCGGGTTTGCCGGCGATCGCGCTGACCACCGACACCTCGATCCTCACCGCGATCGGCAACGACTACGGCTACGAGAAGCTGTTCTCGCGCCAGATCCAGGCGCTGGGCCGCAGCGGCGACGTCTTCATCGCATACTCCACCTCGGGCCGTTCGCCGAACGTGCTGGCCGGTCTGCGCGAAGCGCGCGAACGCGGCCTGTTCTGCATCGGCCTGACCGGCAGCGGCGGCGGCGACATGCCCGAGCTGTGCGACATCCTGCTGCGCACGCCTGCCACCGACACCGCCGAAATCCAGCAGGGGCACGCGGTGCTGGGCCACATCATCACCGGCCTGGTCGAGAGCGCGATTTTCGGTAAGCCCGCGTGAAGCAAGCGATCGTCCTGGCGGGCGGTTTCGGCACGCGTCTGCGCAGCGTGGTCAGCGACGTTCCCAAGCCGATGGCGCGCATCGCCGGGCGGCCGTTCCTGGAGCTGTTGCTGAGCCACCTGGTCGGCAACGGCTTCCAGCGCATCGTGCTGTCGGTAGGCTATCTGTCGGACACCATCGTCGCCCATTTCGGCGATGCCTTCCGCGGCGTGCCGCTGGCCTACGCGGTCGAGAACGAGCCGCTGGGCACCGGCGGCGCGATACGCGAGGCGATGGCCCACTGCGACGATGGCCACGTCTACGTACTCAACGGCGACACCTATCTGGCCGTGGAAACCGCCGAAACCGACGCGCTGTGGGCGCGCCGCGGCCTGCCCGTGATCGTCGCCCGCGAGGTCGAAGACACCGCGCGCTACGGCAAGTTGGAGGTGGATAACCAGGGGCGCATCACCGGTTTCCTCGAGAAGGACGCCAGCGGCGGTCCCGGGCTGATCAACGCCGGCTGCTATGTGCTGCCGACGGACATCGTGCGCGAGTTTCCGGACCGCGAGCGTTTCTCGTTCGAGACCGAGTACCTGCGCGATGCGGTGAGCCGCCGCGAGTTTCTGGCATTGCCGACCAATACGGATTTCATCGACATCGGCACGCCCGAGGACTACGCGCGCGCCCAGACCCTGCTGTCGGCGATCCGCTGACCGTGGCCGGGCTCGCGCGGGCGCTGTTCCTGGATCGCGATGGCGTGGTCAATCGCGACGAGGGCTATACCCATCGCTGGGAGGATTTCGTCTTCATCGACGGCATCTTCGACCTGTGCCGCGCCGCGCGCGCCCAGGGCTACCGCTTGTTCGTGGTCACCAACCAGGCCGGCATAGGCCGCGGTCGCTATACCGAGCAGGACTTCCTCGCGCTGACCGAGCGCATGTGCGAGGCCTTCGCCGCCGAAGGCGCGCCGATTGATCGGGTTTACTTCGACCCCACCCATCCCGAGCATGGCATCGGCGACTATCGCCGCGAGTCGCCGATGCGCAAGCCGAACCCGGGCATGCTGCTCGCGGCCGCGCAGGAGTTCGGCGTGTCGCTGGCGGACAGCCTGCTGGTGGGCGACAAGCCCTCCGACATCCTCGCCGGCCAGCGTGCCGGCCTGGCCACGACCCTGCTGTACCGCCCCCCGGGAGCGGCAGCGGCGGAGGAGCCCGGCCAGGGCGAGGTCGTGCCGACCGCCGTCATCGATCGCCTGCGGCAGGCGATCGATTGGCTGTAACGCTCGCCTCTGCGGCGCGCGCCGGAGCGTAGCGACAGCGCCGCGATCGCGTCGAATCATTGGCGTTGGAACGGCACCCAGATGCTGTGGTCGTACTGGGCTACGAGCGTCGAATCGAAGCTGCCATCGCCGCGTCCGCGCCACAGATACAGCAACGCATCCTCTCGCTGAGCCTTGGTCGTCCACATGACGTCGCCCTTGCCGTCGCCGTCGTAATCGCCCACGCCCGCGATCTCGAAGCGGTCGCGGTCGATCGGGATGGTGCCGCCCTGCAGTACGCCGTCGCCGCTCATCAGCCAGTAGGCGAACGACCTGCCGGTGTAACTGGTGAAGACGATATCGGATCGGCCATCGCCGTTCAGATCGGTCGTGCCATAGAACTGAAAGGCGATGCTGAGGTTGCCCACCAGCACTTGATCGAACTGACCGTCGGCCCGGCCGCGCCACATGTACAAGGGGCCGTTGGTTCGATGGCCCAGCCATAGCAGGTCGCCGCGGCCGTCGCCATTGAAGTCGCCGCGGCCGAGGAAGTCGTAGTTGGCGGTGTCCACGCCGAACACGGCGCTGCCCGCGATCGCGGTGCCGTTCATGAGCCAATACGCCATTTGCCCGCGCGTCTTATCCACCCAGACGATATCGCTCTTGCCGTCGCCGTTCAGATCCTCGACCGCGGACGGAAGCCACGCGCCGCCGACACCGGCCACGAAGGTGGGCGCTAGGATGCCGTTTGCGTCCTGGCGGGCCAGCAACAGCCGACGGTTGCCGGCGTCTGGGTTGAACCATATCTGGTCGACGCGCCGGTCGCCGTCGAAATCGCCGTTGAAGATGGAGTAGTTCCCCTCCGGCAGCACGGTCGCCCCGACCATTTGCAGGATCGTGGCGCCGTTCATTCGCCAATGCGCGACATGAAAGGTTCCGCTGCTGCCGCCTAGCCAGAACATGTCGGAACGGCCATCGGCGTTGGCGTCGCTGTTGGGCGGGCGCACGGCGGTTGCGAGAGGCGAGGCCGCCGCCGCGCCGGTCGGGCCGACACCCAGAGCCTGGACCACGCCGCCTTGCGCTGCGCCGGGCGCGCGGGCCGAAGGGGCGGCGGGCATCCGCGCCTGCACTGCGCTCGCGACCTGCTTGGCCATGGCTGCGTCGCCTTCCGAGGACGTCGCGATTTTCGCCTGCTCGAGCGGGCAGCCGGTCAATAGCGCGGCGGCGACGGCGGCCGAAAAGAGATTTCGCATGGTTCTATCCCTGGGTTTGGATGCGATGCGCTGAGCGCCGGTCGAGGCCATCGGTTCGCAACGGACGGTGTTCATGCGTCCGCATACGGCGGCATCGGCTGCCAGACGCTGTCGTCGTAAGTCGAGATAAAGCTCGGATCGAACGAGCCGTCGCCGCGGCTACGCCAGAGGTAGAGCGAAGCGGCGGTGGCATCGCGTCGCGTCGCCCAGACGAGATCGCCTTTGCCGTCGCCGTCGAAGTCGCCCCATGCGGCGATCGTGTAGCGCTCGGTGTCCGCACCGATCACGCCCGTCCGTTGCGGGGCGGCTCCATTCATCCACCAGTACGCCATCTGGTTCGCGTCCCGGTTGGTCCAGACCAGGTCGGAGCGCGTGTCTGCGTTGAGGTCGACCACGGCATCGAGCACCCAGCCCGCCGGCACCGTGCCGACGTAGGACTGATCGAAATGGCCATCGCTGCGGCTGCGCCACATGTAATAGGCGCTGTTTTGGCGGCCGCGCCACAGCAGGTCTTCGCGGCCGTCGCCATCGAAGTCGCCGACGGCGACGAGCGCATAGTTGTTGACGTCGAGCGGGTACACGCCGCTACTCAGTATGGTGGTGCCGTTCATGAGCCAGTACGCCATCCGGCCCAAGGTGCGGTTGGTCCAGATCGCGTCGCTGCGGCCGTCGCCGTTGAGGTCCGCGGAGCGATCGAGCAACCAGCCGTCGCCGATCCCGGCGACCTGCCTGTGTTCGTAGGAGCCGGCTTCGTTCAGTCGGCCCAGGGTCAAGCTGCCGCCGCGACGTTCGAGCCGCAACCAGAGTTGGTCGACCCGCTTGTCGCCGTCGAAATCGCCGGTGCTGATGACATGGCTGTCGGCGGCCATCGGCGTCGGGTTGAGCGTGCGCATAACCTGGTTGCCATTCATCAGCCAATGGGCGACATGCAGCCCGGAGAGGTCGCCGGCCCAGACCAGGTCCGAACGGCCGTCCGCGTTGGCATCGTTGTAGGCGCCGCGCGCGCTCGCCAGGGGTTGCGCGGACGGGCTGCCGCGTTCGATGGGCGCGGAGGCGCGGGCCAGCGGCCCGGATGCGGATCCGGTCGGCGCGACGAAACTGGAGGCGTTCGCGCCCAGGGCTTGCGCCGGCACAGGCGCCGTGGCGGCCTGCGCGGGCGCGGCGACCTTGTTCGAATCGAGCGGGCAGCCCGACAAGGAGACGGCGGCGATTCCTGCTAGAACGAGATGACGCATGGGGAGCTCCTTGCTGATATCCGAGGTTCGGTTGCCGATCGCGCGCCGGCGAGCCGTGCCCGCGCGTGCCGTTTCTGGCGAACGAGATCCGGGCGGCTATCCGCATGCGCATCGCGAAGCGCTGCGCGAGTGACATCGGCGCATGCCGCGAGCGTCGCGATGTCGTCAGCGCCGCATGCGTCGACTTGCGCCGGACCTGGCAACGCGATGCCCGCATGGCGCCTCGCCGATGCGATGGCATGGGCGCGCATCGGATCGACGGGATGCGAGGGCAAGATCGCGCGTGCTTGCGGTGCGCGAGCCAGCGCAATGCGCGTTCGCATGTCGGCCGCGCGCATGTCGATAGCGACGGCGTTTTTATCGGGTTCGATGGCGTAGCTGCGCGGATGCGCAGCAAAGACTGCGATCGAAACGTAATGGCGCATGCTGCGCTCCCTGCGGCTGGATCATCCCAGTGGCCGCACGCAGGATACGACGCTTGCGTGAGGAAAAAATCACGCGCGCGCTCGCGAAAAATGGGCCTACGTTCTTAAAGTGCCATTGATATTGATGGTGTGTGCATTGCGTGTGTCGCATCTTGCGGTTGCGGCATCGGCGCATTGCAGTAGCGGCACGCGAATACTGGTTGAGACCGCGTTCGCGCAAAAAAAAGCCCCGCGAATTTCGCGGGGCTTTTGGGGTCGAGACGCGAGCGTCGGTCAGGGCAACAACGACCAGGCGGTGGAGTAGCCTGCGACGAACGAGGCATCGAAGTTGCCGTCGCCGCGGCTGCGCCACAAGTACATCTGACCGGTGGTGGCATTGGTCCAGATGAGATCGCCGCGGCCGTCGCCGTCCAGATCGCCGGTGGTGGCGATGCGGAACTCGGGCGCCACGCCCTTCACGCCGCTGGACTGCACGCTCGCACCGTTCATCATCCAGTACGCGATCATGGCGTGACCGGAGTGTTCCCAGACCAGATCCGAACGGCCATCGGCGTTCAGATCGGGGGTGCCGACGATGGTCCAGGCGCTGTCGTAACCGCCCAGGGACGGCTTATCGAAATCGCCGTCTGCGCGGCCGCGCCACAGGGTCAGCTGACCCAGGCTCGGATTGGCCAGCACCAGGTCGCCGCGGGTGTCGCCATCGAAGTCGCCGGCGGCGACCACGCGCGCGGCGCCGACCGGGAACACGCGGCTGCCGGTGACGGTGTTGGTGCTCATCAGCCAGTACGCCATCAGGCTCGCGCTGGTGTTCTCCCAGACGATGTCGTCCTTGCCGTCGCCGTTGAGGTCGACCGTCTTCACGACCTTCCATTCGCTGGCGAAACCGCCGATCACCGAGAAGTCGAACTGGCCGTCGCCGCGGCTACGCCACAGCTGCAGCTGGTTGAAGTTGACCCAGAGGACGTCCATGCGGCCGTCGCCATCGAAATCGCCGGTGCCCGCGATGCGCGTGCTGGCCGCCAGCGGGTAGTAGCCGCTGCCGATGTTCGTGGTGTTGTTCATGAACCAGTACGCCATGCCCGGCTGGTTTGCGTTGTACCAGACCAGGTCGGAGTAGCCGTCGCCGTTGATGTCGTTGTGCTTGCGGCTCGGGTTGGGCACCAGCGAAGCGCGGAACTGCGCGATCAGCGGCATCGTGATGTTCAGGCTGCGCGCGTTGTCGGCGGTGGCCGAGCCGGTGGGACGGCCGGTGCCCGGATGGACGACGTTGGGGTTGCCGAAGTACGGGATCGAGAACTGGGTGCTGCTGGCCAGGCGGTAGGCCATGACGGTGTAGAAACCGTTGGTCGCCGCTTCGCGGTAGCCGTAGGAATAGCTGTGCGCGCCTTGACCGCTGCTGTCTTCGGGATTGTGCGCCTGGCCCATGTTGTGGCCGAGCTCGTGCGCCAGCGTTTCCTCGCGGCAGAAGTAGGTCTTGCCGTCGCCTTCGTCGCGGTCCTGGCCGTCGCTGACCACCGAGTAGCCGAAGCCGGCATCGCTGTTGTCGATGGTGCTGCCGCCGCCGCCGAGCAGCCAGGCGATGCCGCAGCCGTCCTGTTCGGGCGTGGTGAACGGACGCACCAGCGACACCAGGTCGGCGCCGACCGCGTCGCGCGCGGCGCGCAGGCCCTGCAGGCCCGCCGGCACCGGCTGCTGGGTGCAGCCGGAGCTGGTGCAGGTGTAACCGGTCAGGGCTTCCAGCGCGGTGTCGTTGCTGTTGGCGTCGGTGTAGTCGACCTGCATGGTGTGCACGAGGCGCACGCGCGGGTTGATCTGGCTGTCCTGGTAGGCCTGGTTGGTGATCGCCATCAGGTTGACCAGGCGCGTGTTGACCTGGGTGGCGCCGCCGTAGCGGGCGACCATGCCGGCGGTGTAGCCCAGCGCCACGTCGACGGTGTTGGCCGCGTTGGCCAGCGTGCCGACCTGGGCCGACGCGGCGTTCGCCGCGGCCTTGGGCGGAATCAGGGTGTCGGACTCGGCCTCGCTGCGCAGGTTGCCGTCGAGCAGCTTGGATGGATCGGCCTGCATGACCCAGGTGCGGCCGTTGAGCGTGGTGATGCGCAGGGCTTCGGTGGCCTTCTGTTCGATCTTGCCGAACACCGCCTTCTCGCCGAAGGTGATGACGGCGCGCAGGCCGTCCTCGGTCTGGCCGATCCAGGTCCAGTTGCCGTCGAGGCTTTCCTCGTGGCGCTGGTAGGCGATGCGCATCGGACGGCCGTCCGGCGTGGTCAGCGAGATCGCGCGACCCGGCACGGTGGCGGCGAGGCCATGCGCCTCGCTCAGCTCGACCGGCAGATACGTGAAGGCGCCGCGCTGTTCGCTGGGCTGCTTGCGGTCGTACTGGATCAGGGCGCCGCGGTCGGGCAGCGCTGCGAAGCCCTGGCCCGGCGCGTGGCCGAATGCGGGGCTCGTGGCCTGGGCGACGGCGCCAGCACCCGTCTTCGCCGAGGCTGTGGCCTTGCGGCCGTCGTCCGATTCGGACGCACAGCCGGCAAGGAACAAAGTAAGGGTCAAAGCTAATATGGAATAACGCATCGTTGCCTCAGCTGGCTGCATCGTTGGTGGCGCCCGGTGGCAAGCATAGCGCCTTAGCTCGGGCCGTCGCATGACCGGGCTCGGGGCGGATCGCGGCTATTTGCTACGCCTATTCCAGTTCCGAAAGCACATGAATGGGGGCGTTCGTGTGCCAGCTACCTGCGTTGTCGCCGATCGCCCGGAAACGGGCCGGCGCCTGTTCCCTGGGAAAACGGCGACCGGCAACGAAAAAGGCCGCCCGAAGGCGGCCTTTCGCGTGTCGCGGCGAGGTCGGTTCAGAGTGCCTTTTCCAGCTCCGGCAACAGCGTGAACAGATCGCCCACCAGGCCGATATCGGCGATCTCGAAGATCGGCGCATCGCCGTCCTTGTTGATCGCGACGATGGTGCCCGCGTCCTTGATGCCGGTCAGGTGCTGGATCGCGCCGCTGATGCCGACCGCGACGTACAGCTCCGGGGCGATGATCTTGCCGGTCTGGCCGACCTGCAGTTCGTTGGGCACGTAGCCGGCATCGACCGCGGCGCGCGAGGCGCCGACCGCGGCACCGAGCTTGTCGGCGAAGTCGTAGATGATCTTGAAGTTGTCGGCCGAACCGACGCCGCGGCCGCCGGAGACGACGCGCTTGGCGCTTTGCAGGTCGGGACGGTCGGACTTGCCGGCGGCCAGGCCGACGAAGCGGGTGTGGCCGGGCAGGGTCGCTTCGACCGTGGCCGCTTCGACCGAAGCGCTGCCGCCCTTGCCGGCTTCCGGCCACGAGGCGGTGCGCACGGTGGCGACCACGGTGTGATCGGCCGGGGCTTCGACGGTGATGATCGCGTTGCCGGCGTAAATCGGACGCTTGAAGGTGTGGCTGGCGTCGACCGCCATCACGTCGGAGACCTGGGCCACGCCGAGCAGGGCCGCGACGCAGGGCATCAGGTCCTTGCCGAAGGTGGTCGAGGGGCCGAACACGTGGCTGTAGCCGGGCGCCAGCGCGGCTACCTGCGGCGCCAGCACTTGCGCAATCGCGTTGGCGTTGGCGGCGTTGCTCACGGTCAGCACGCGCGCGACGCCGGCGATCTGCGCGGCTTCGTTTGCGATGCCGGCCGGGTCGGCGGCCAGTACCACCACGTCGATGGCGTCGGGCTTCAGCGCCTGCGCCGCGGACACGCACTTGGCGGTCGAGGCGTTGAGCTTGCCGCCCAGGTGTTCGGCAACGATCAGAACCTTGCTCATCACAGCAACCCCTTCTGCTTCAGTGCGGCGACCAGTTCGGCCGCGTCCTTGACCATCACGCCACGGCTGCGCTTCGGCGGCGGCGCGTAATGGGTGGTCTTGAGGGTGTCGCCGGTGTCCACGCCGAGGTCGGCGAAGGCGATGGACTCCATCGGCTTGCTCTTGGCCTTCATGATGTCGGGCAGCTTGATGAAGCGCGGCTCGTTGAGGCGCAGGTCGGTGGTGACCACCGCCGGCAGATCGACTTCCAGCGTTTCCAGGCCGGCGTCGACTTCGCGCGTGACCGTGGCTTTGCCGTCGGCGACCTCAAGCTTGGAAGCGAAGGTGGCCTGCGGGCGGCCCCACAAGGTCGCCAGCATCTGGCCGGTCTGGTTGGCGTCGTCGTCGATCGCCTGCTTGCCCAGGATCACCAGGTCCGGCTGTTCCTTCTCGATCAGCTTGAGCAGGGTGCGCGCGGCGGTGAGCGGCTGGATCGGCTGGTCGCTGACGACGTGGATGGCGCGGTTCGCGCCCATCGCCAGGCCGTTGCGCAGATGCGCCTGGGCGTCGGCGGGACCGATCGTGGCGACCACGACCTCGGTCGCGATGCCCTTGTCGCGCAGCCGCAGCGCTTCTTCCAGCGCGATTTCATCGAAGGGATTGGCCGACAGCTTGACGCCATCGGTGACCACGCCGGAACCATCCGGCTTGACCTGAATGCGGACGTTGTAGTCCACCACGCGCTTGTAGCCGACGAGGATCTTCATCGTGCGGGGGTTCCTTGGGGGTGCCCGTTGGGGGGTGCGCGGCCCGGGGGCCGAGAACCGCCAATTCTAGCGGAGACCGTTCGCGGGCGCAGGGGGCGGAACGGCCGGTGGCAGGCGCCGGGCGGCCGAAATGCGCCCAGCGTGCAGGCAACGTGCGCCGATCCGTACGGATTACGCGGCCGGCGTGCGGTCCGCCACGGTCAGGATCTGGCGCCCACGCCAGTCCGCGCCCGGCGCCAGCGACAGCGGCATGGCGACCGCGGCGGCTTCGATGCAGACGAAGCGCGCGTGCTCGCCCGCGCCCAGATCGTCCAGGCTGGCGGCGAGCGCGGCGCCCGGGTTCCAGACCACGGTGTCGGCATAACCTTCGGCGTCGATGCGCAAGCCGCGTTCGCCGTCGAGCAGATGCAGACCGCCGGCGATGTCGGGGTAGAGGCGGTCGAGCTCGCCGTCGAAGCGCAGGTCGTGTTCGCGCTGGACGGCGGAGGCGCCGGCGCGGGTGGCGTCGGCGTAGGCGCGTCCTTCCAATCCTTGAACGCGCGCGCCGGCCAGGTCGTCCACGCCTAGATACGTGTGCAAGGCAGCGGTGAAGGCGAAGGTCTCTGCGCCGGTGTTGCGCACCTGCAGCGCGATCGCCAAGGCATCGGCGCCCAGTTCCACCGTCAACTCGGCCTGGAATGCATAAGGCCACGACGCGCGCGTGTCGGCGTCGTCGCGCAGCACGAAGCGGCCCGCGCCCGCCTGCGACCACTCGCGCACGCGCGCGAAGCCGTGACGCGGGCCGGGCCCGCGGTCGGAGAACTGCGGAAAGATCACCGGCACGCCGCCGCGGATGGCCTGGCCCGGCGCGAAGCGCGCGCGCGGGCTCAGGTACAGGCGCTCGCGGCCGCGGCAGGTCCAGGACAGCAGCTGTCCGCCGTGCAGGGCCACCTGCGCGCTGGCGCCGTCCGGCCCCTGCAGGCGCACCGACGGGGCGCCGTTCACGCCGCCTCCGGGGCCGGACGGCGAGGCTGGGTGACTGCCGCCTGAGCGACGGCCCGTACCGACGCGCCGCCAAGCGGGCGGCGCGCGGCTCCGATCCGGTACCCTTCACGATGTAACCCCAGTGCGGAGTCGAAATGCTTCACCCGGTCATCCTCAGCGGCGGCAGCGGAACCCGATTGTGGCCGCTTTCGCGACAGAACCAACCCAAGCAGTTCCTGTCGCTGATCGGGGACCATTCGCTGTTCCAGGAAACCGTGCTGCGCGCAAGCAAGCTGCCCGATGCGCAGGCCCCGATCACGGTCTGCGCCGACGACCACCGTTTCATGGTCGGCGAGCAGTTGCAGGCGATCGGCGTGCGCAGCGGCGGCATCCTGCTGGAGCCGGTCGCGCGCAGCACCGCGCCGGCGATCGCGGCCGCGGCCCTGCACGCGCTGGTCGGCGACCCCGACGCGCTGCTGCTGGTGCTGCCGGCCGATCATCTGATCGAGGACGAAGCCGCCTTCCGCGACGCCGTGAGCGCGGCGCTGCGGCTGGGCCGCGAGGACTGGCTGGTGGCGTTCGGCATCCGCCCCGATTACGCCGAAACCGGCTACGGCTACATCCTGCGTGGCGACGCGCTGGGCGCGGACGGCTATCGCATCGAGCGCTTCGTCGAGAAGCCCGACCAGGCCACCGCCGAACGCTATCTCGCCGAGGGTACCTACGCCTGGAACTCGGGCATGTTCCTGTTCCGCGCGCGCAGCTATCTGGACGAACTGGCGCGGCTGGCGCCGGCGATCCACGCCGCCGCCCAGGCCGCGTTCGCCAGCGCCGGCACCGACCTGGATTTCCTGCGCCTGGGCCATGACGCGTTCGCGGCCAGTCCCAGCGATTCGATCGACTACGCGGTGATGGAGAAGACCGACCGCGCCGCGGTGGTGCCGGTGAGCTGCGGCTGGAGCGACATCGGCTCCTGGTCCTCGCTGTGGTCGGTGGCCGAGCGCGACGCCGACGGCAACCGCCACGAAGGCGACGTGATTTCGGTCGACACCCGCGACAGCCTGGTGCGCGCGTCCGACCGCCGCATGATCGCGACTCTGGGCGTCGAGGATCTGGTCATCGTCGATACCGCCGACGCCACCCTGGTCGCGCGCAAGGACCGGGTCCAGGACGTCAAGATCATCGTCGACCGCCTCAAGGCCGCCGGCCGCCAGGAACACCTGTTCCACCGCAAGGTCTACCGGCCCTGGGGCAGCTACGATTCGATCGGCGTGGGCGAACGCTTCCAGGTCAAGAAGATCGTGGTCAAGCCCGGCGCCGCGCTCAGTCTGCAGAAGCATCAGCACCGCGCCGAGCATTGGATCGTGGTCTCCGGCGTGGCCGAGGTCACCTGCGACGACAAGGTGTTCGAGCTGCGCGAGAACGAGAGCACCTACATCCCGCGCGGCAGCGTGCACCGCCTGCGCAACCGCGGCAGCGAACCGGTCGAGTTGATCGAAGTGCAGTCCGGCGGCTACCTGGGCGAGGACGACATCGTCCGGCTCGAGGACGTATACGGGCGCTCTTGAGCGTCCGTATACGTCAGGTATGCGTAGCGTTCCTGAGGCGCCCGTGATTCGCGTACGCGCTTAGTTCGTCGCGCCCAGCCGCTCGCGCAGGCGCGCGACGAAACGGTCGGCGCTGCCGTCGGCGTAAGGGAAGAACAGCGACGGCTCGCACAGTTCCAGTTCCAGCAGGCGCGGCGTGCCGTCGGCGTCGCGGATCAGATCCACGCGCGCATAGGCCAGCGGCGCCTCCAGCTTCAGCGCATCGCGCGCGGCCGCCAGCACCGCCTGCGCCAGCGCGTGCTCGTCCTGGCCGGGCTCGCGCGCGACGATCTGTTCGGGCACGAGCGCGGTGCCGTTGCCGCCGTCGTCGGGACGCAACAGCGCGCCCTTGCGGATCGCATGGCTGTAGTCGCCATCGAAATACAGCAGGGCGGTTTCGCCGTCGCGATCGACCGAGGCCAGATAGGGCTGCAGCAGCACGCTGCGGCCGGCGTCGAGCAGGCGCGCGATGTGGTTGGCGGCGGCGAACTCCTGCGAGCGCGCATACCGTTGCGTATCGCGCGAACCGGCACTGACCGTGGGCTTGACCACGAACTCGGCGGCCCCGGCGTGCTCGGCCAGGAAGGCCTGCAGCGCGGGCAGGGGCTCGGCCTCGGGTTCGACGAAGGCGCTGGGCACCACCGCCACGCCGCGCGCGGCCAGGTCGGCCAGGTAGTGCTTGTCGGTGTTCCAGCGCACCACCGGCAAGGGATTGAGCAGACGCGACTGCGCGGCCACGCGCTCGCACCAGGCCAGGAATTCCGGCAGGCGCTCGGTGTAGTCCCAGGGCGAGCGCAGCAGCGCAGCGTCGTAGCGTGTCCAGGCCACGCTGGGGTCGTCCCAGGCGCGCACCTCGGCGGCCAGGCCGGCGCGGGCGCAGGCCTCGATCAGCGGCACCATATCGGTGTCGGTTCCGGTAGCGGCGATGGCGGTGACCAGGGCGATTTTGCTCATGCTTCGAGTCTAACGTCGCCACCCATCCCGGCACGAGTGACCATTGCCCTAAGGTCCGGTGGGGCCGGGCGGGCTGGCGCGCTAAACTGCGCCCATCCCGTACAGGAGTTCCCCCATGGCCGAGGCCATTGCCGCGACGCCCAGCGCCGGCGCCGCGAAGAACAAAGTGTTCCCCAATGCCGACGAAGCGCTGCGCGGACTGGTCGCGGACGGCCAGACCCTGGCGGTCGGCGGCTTCGGCCTGTGCGGCATTCCCGAGGCCCTGATCGCGGCACTGCGCGACAGCGGCGTCAAGGGCCTGACCGCGATTTCCAACAACGCCGGCGTCGACGGTTTCGGCCTGGGTCTGCTGCTGGAAACGCGCCAGATCCGCAAGATGATTTCGTCCTACGTCGGCGAGAACAAGGAATTCGAACGCCAGTTCCTGTCCGGCGAACTCGAGCTCGAGTTCAACCCGCAGGGCACCCTGGCCGAGCGCCTGCGCGCCGGCGGCGCCGGCATTCCGGCGTTCTACACCCGCACCGGCTACGGCACCGTGGTCGCCGACGGCAAGGAGACGCGCGAGTTCGACGGCCACCACTACGTGATGGAAACCGCGCTCAAGGCCGACGTCTCGCTGGTCAAGGCCTGGAAGGCCGACAAGGCCGGCAACCTGGTGTTCCGCAAGACCGCGCGCAACTTCAATCCGGCCTGCGCGATGGCGGGCAAGGTCTGCGTGGCCGAAGTCGAGGAAATCGTCGAGATCGGCGCGATCGATCCCGATCACGTGCACCTGCCCGGCATCTACGTCGATCGCATCGTGCTCAACGCCGCGCCCGAGAAGCGCATCGAGCAGCGCACCGTGCGCGCCTGACGCGCACGCCCCACCGACGACTCGACGCTTACGACTCTTTCAAGGAATTCGACATGGCTTGGACCCGCGATCAAATGGCGCAACGCGCCGCGCAGGAACTCACCGACGGCGCCTACGTCAACCTCGGCATCGGCTTGCCGACGCTGGTGGCCAACTTCATCCCCGAGGGCATGGACGTGTGGCTGCAGTCCGAGAACGGCCTGCTCGGCATCGGCCCGTTCCCGACCGAGGCCGAGGTCGACGCCGACCTCATCAACGCCGGCAAGCAGACTGTGACCGCGCGCGCCGGCGCCAGCTACTTCGGCAGCCACGACAGCTTCGCGATGATCCGCGGCGGCCACATCGACCTGGCGATCCTGGGCGCGATGCAGGTCACCGACAAGGGCGATCTGGCCAACTGGATGGTGCCCGGCAAGATGGTCAAGGGCATGGGCGGGGCGATGGATCTGGTGGCCGGCGTGAAGCGCGTGGTGGTGCTGATGGAGCACAGCGCCAAGAACGGCGAACACAAGATCCTGCCCGAGTGCACCCTGCCGCTGACCGGGCTGGGCGTGGTCAACCGCATCATCACCGAACTGGCGGTGATGGACGTGACCGAGGACGGCCTGGTGCTGGTGGAAAGCGCGCCCGGCGTGAGCGAGGACGAGCTGCGCGAGAAGACCGGCGTGGCGTTCAAGCGCGCCGCCTGAGGCGCGCGTCCGCCGCCTGCGGCGACGCCCCTGAAGCATCGCCACCGGCCACGGACGAAGGCGAAACCGGGCGCTGCGCCCGGTTCGCATCAACGGGATTTGATGAAGTCGCGCATCTGCGGGAAGTAGTCCGCGGGTTGGCGCGTGGACAGGCGGCTGCCGTCGGCGGCCAGTTCGAATTCGTACATGCCGTGCTCGGCATGCGGGAACACAGTGAGGCGGATCGGCGCGCCGGCCTTGGCCAATGCGGTGAGGCGGCGCACGGTCTCCGCGCTGGGCGCGTCGATGTCTTGCGCGCCCAACAGCCACAGCTGCGGCGTGCGCAGATTGCGCAGCACCGGTAGGGCGTCGTAGTCCAGGGACGCGCCCGGAAACAGCGTTGGGCCCACGCTGCGCAGTTCAGCCTCGGGTTTTTCCAGAATGAAGTAGCTGACGTTGCCGCGCACGAACTTGAACCAGGGTTCGGCGCCGTAGCGCTGCTTGATCCGGGCCACCTGCTCGTAGCCTTCGCGGAAATCGCTCTCCAGCACCGCGGCGGTGGCGTCGGCCACCTGCATGGCCTTGGCGACCACGTCGGGGCCGTAGCCGCGACGCGTCATGTCCAATTCGATCGCGGCGCGGTCCTCGTCCAGCGGCGACACCGCCAGGCCGAAACTGACGATCACGAAATCCGCCGGTTCGATCTGCGCCGCCAGCGGCGCCACCCAACCGCCCTGGCTGCCGGCCTGATAACCCATCTTGCCGGCGCGCGCGCCGGCCAGCCGGCGCGCTTCGCGCAAGGCGGCGATCGCGTCGTTGGCCAGGGTGAGGAAGTTCTGGGTGTAGCGCCCGCCGGATGCGCCGGTGCCGCGCTTGTCGTAGACGAAGGCGCCGATGCCTTCGGACGGGAACTGGCGCTGCAGCGCGTAGTAGTCGCGCGCCGAATCGCGTTCGGAGCCGTGCACCAGCACCACGATCGGCACCCGGCTTTTGCCCGGCGGCAGCACCAGACGACCTGACAGGGTTGCGCCGCCGGACTGGAAGCGCGTCTCGGTCACGTCGAACGCGAGCCGCTGGCCTTCGACGCGGTCGAAGGCGATGCGGCCGGCGGCGCAGTCGCGCAAGGCGATCTGGTGGCCATCGGCGCGTTCGGTCCAGCCTCGCGTGCTCGACCAGTCGCCCGGCGCGGCCCAGCTCAATTTGCCGCTGGTGCCGTCCTTCATGCGCCAGCGGTAGTGCGATTCGTCGGACACCGCGATATCGACGTCGCGGCCGTCGCGTAAGCGGTAGCTGCCGATGCAGGCCTTGTCAGTCGGCTCCGCGGCGGACGCGGGCAGCAGGGCGCTCGCGGCCAGCAGCGCGCACAGGGCGAGGCCGCGGCGGAGGAGGGAGGGGGCGTTATCCATGGTCTAGGTCGGGCCGAAGGCAGGGAGAGGGAGCCGCGGCATCACGCCGCAGGTACTTTTTACCCCTGGCGACCAGTACAGTACCGATACACTTTCCGCTCCTGGGGCCGATACGGTGTCCGTGCCTTCCAAGCCTCGCCCGCCCGGCCTGAGCCGGGTCGAAGACTGCGTGCGCTGGGCGCGCCGGCGCATCGAGGGGGAGGTGCTGCGGCCGGGCATGCGCCTGCCTTCGGTGCGCGCGTTGGCGCGCCAACGCGGGGTGTCGCCGTTCACCGTGGTCGAGGCCTACGAACGCCTGGTCGCCGACGGTTATCTGGAAGCGCGCCGCGGTTCGGGGTTCTACGTGCGCGAGCGCGCGGTCGCGGCGCCCGCGTCGGAACCGCCGGTGGGATCGGTGATCGATCTGGATTGGCTGATGCAGAACATGCTCGAAAGCGGCGCCGCGCAGGGGCCGGGACTGGGCGTGCTGCCGGCGTCGTGGCTGGACGGCGCGCAACTGGGCGCGGCGATCCGCGCGCTGGGGCGCGAGGGGCGCTGGCTGGACAGCGGCAAGCCGCACGGCTACGGGCCCTTGCGCTCCCTGTTGCAGCAGCGCCTGGCCGAGCTGGACATCCTGGCCCAGCCCGATCAGATCGTGCTGACCACCGGCGTCGCGCATGCGCTGAATCTGGTGCTCGCGGCCCTGGTCAAACCCGGCGATGCGGTGCTGACCTTGGACCCGTGCTGGTTCGGCGCGCTCGGCATCGTGGCCGCGCACGGCGCGCGCGTGGTCGGCATCGCCTGCGGCGCCGACGGCCCGGATCTGGCCGAGCTGGAACGGCGGATGGCGCAGGAGCGGCCGCGCCTGATGGTGCTGAGCACCGCCGCACGCAATCCGACCGGGCTATCGCTGCCGGAGAGCATCGTGGTGCGCATCCTCGCGCTGGCCGCGCGCCACGACGTGACCGTGTTCGAGGACGACGTCTACGCCGATCTGTGCGGCTCGCGGGTGACGCGCGCGGCGGCGCTGGATCGGCTCGATCGCGTAGTCTATGCCGGCAGTTTCTCCAAGACCTTGGCCGCGAACGTGCGCGTCGGCTACCTGGCCGCCAACGCCGAACTCGCGCGCAAGCTGACCAACGCCAAGATCCTGACCGGCTTCACCACGCCCGAGCTCAACGAGCGGCTGGTGCACAAGCTGCTGGCCGAGCGCCGTTACGACAAGCACGTCGAAGGCCTGCGCGAACGCCTCGCGGGTCAGCGCGAGCTGGCGAAACGGATGTTCGCGGCCGAAGGTGTGGAGATCCTCGGCGACCCGGCCGACGGCATGTTCCTGTGGGCGAACATGCGCGCCGACACCAATCGACTGGCGGTGCGCTGCCGCGAGCAGGGCATCCTGATCGCGCCGGGCAGTCTGTTCACGGCGCAGCAGGCGCCGAGCACCTGGATGCGGTTCAACGTCACCGCGCAGGTGGACAAACGCATGCGTGATTTGTTGTTCGCTTGAGGCGGGACAGTAGGAAGGCTCAGTCGCCGCTGGGCGGCAATGGGAACTTCGCTTGAATCGCAGCCTTGAGTGCCTGGTGGGCGGGTGAGTTGCAATGCTGCCTCGACAGCGTATAGCGACCTCGCACGCACGACTGCATGATGTTGCCGCCGCTGACGCATACCGATGTGCGTAGCTGCGGCGTGCGCCACAAGGTTGGGTCTTGCCAGGTGCGCCGTATGCCTTCTAGTTCTTTCGTGTCCGCATGGAACAACCGGCGAGCATGCATTCTGAGAGGCTGTTCGCCCATCAATCCGCGCGACTCCAGCTCGATGGCGATCGACGCATTCGAGTCGCGGATACTGAAATCGGCACGGTAGTAGGGTTTGAACCCGCCCGGATCGAAGAGCGCGACGTATCGCTCTTCGTCCTGCGCATGGTCCTCGCGCCCGCAGATGTGCGGCAGCTCGCCGAGCATCGGACTGGCTGCCAACAGTGCGCCTCTAGCGTTTGCGCCGCCGTCGAACTCGCTTTCGGGCGGCATGGAAAGCCATGCTGCCCGAGCTGGCGAAGGGGGCGCGACTTGTAGGCTAGCCCAGACCGCCGTGGCCAGAATCGCCACGATGGCGAGCGCACCGGTCGTTACCAGGATGCGCTCGGCCCGGATCGCCATGAGGTTGGGCCTTAAAGATTCTGGTAATTCGGCCCCGAGCCGCCTTCCGGCGTGACCCAGGTGATG
Organism: Lysobacter sp. Root604; assembly: GCF_001427505.1. Taxonomy (NCBI): domain Bacteria; kingdom Pseudomonadati; phylum Pseudomonadota; class Gammaproteobacteria; order Lysobacterales; family Lysobacteraceae; genus Lysobacter; species Lysobacter sp. Root604. Next base: position 1,236,900 of record NZ_LMGS01000009.1, read on the forward strand.
ATCTCGTAGGGGTCCTTGATGTCGCAGGTCTTGCAGTGCACGCAGTTGGCGGCGTTGATCTGCAGGCGCTTGCCCTCGGCGTCTTCGACGATCTCGTAGACGCCTGCGGGGCAGAAGCGGGTACAGGGGTTGCCGTATTCCTCGGCGCAGCGGGTCACGCAGATCGAGGTGTCGGCGACCTTGAGGTGCACCGGCTGGTCTTCGTCGTGTTCGGTGGCGGCGAAGTAGACGCCGGCCAGGCGGTCGCGCGGCGCCAGGCTGCGGTCGACGTAGTCGCGCTTGGGCTTTTCGGCCTCGTCGAGTTTCTGCAGCGAGGACCAGTCGGGCTTGTTCTTCAGCGTCCACGGCGACAGCCCGCCGGTGACGGTTTCCCAGGCCGCGTTGAGCATGCCGAACCACAGGCCGCGCTTGAACCCGGGCTTGATGTTGCGGACTTTCTTGAGCTCGTCCATCGCCGGCGAGGCGCGCAGCTTGGCGTCGTAACCTTCCGGCGCCAGTTCGGACGCGGCCAGGTGTTCGGCGGCGAGCATGCCGCTGCGGATCGCCTGATGCGTGCCCTTGATCTTGGGCACGTTGAGCAGGCCGGCGGTGTCGCCGATCAGCAGCGCGCCCGGCATCTCGACCTTGGGCAGCGACTGCCAGCCGCCGGTGACGATCGCGCGCGCGCCGGCCGAGACCAGGTTGCCGCCTTCCAGCAGGGGCTTCACCGTCGGGTGGTTCTTCCACTGCTGGAAGGCTTCCCAGGGCTTGTAGTCGGGGTCGCGGTAGTCGAGGCCGCTGACGTAGCCCAGGGCGATGCGGCCCTTGTCCAGGTGATACAGGAAGCTGCCGCCGTAGGTGTGGTTGTCGGCCGGCCAGCCGAAGCTATGCACGACCTTGCCCGGGGTGACCCGGTCTTCCGGCACCTGCCACAGTTCCTTGATGCCGATCGAATAGCCCTGCGGGTCGCTGTCCGCGTCCAGGCCGAAGCGCTTGATCAGGCGCTTGGTCAGGTGGCCGCGCGCGCCCTCGGCGAACACGGTGACCTTGGCGCGGATGTCGATGCCGGCGGTGTAACCGGGCTTGTGCGACCCGTCCTTGGCCACGCCCATGTCGCCGATGCGCACACCGGCCACGCGGCCGTCGGCGTCGTGCAGGGTCTCGGAGGCGGCGAAGCCGGCGTAGATTTCCACGCCCAGCGCTTCGGCCTGCGGCGCCAGCCAGGCGCAGGTCGCGCCCAGGCTCACGATCACGTTGCCGTGGTGATTGTTCATGCCCGGCGGCACCGGCAGACGGCGCCCGCCGTCCTTGCTCAGCAGCCAGAACTCGTCCTGGGTGACCGGCACGCAGATCGGCGGCGGGTTGTCGCGCCAGTTCGGCAGCAGCGCGTCCAGCGGGCCGGTCTCGATCACCGCGCCGGACAGGATGTGGGCGCCGATGGTGCTGGACTTCTCGATCACGCAGACCGAGAGCTCCGGGTTGATCTGCTTGAGGCGGATCGCGAACGACAAGCCGGCCGGACCGGCGCCGACGGTGACGACGTCGTACTCCATGACGTCGCGCTCGACCTCGGCGGGGTTGGGGCTGTGTTCGCTCATGCTGGCTCTCCGCTTGCTGAGGCTGGAATTGTCGCGGGTTTGGGCCCCGAGCTCAAAGTCGGCCCGCGAACGCGGCGGCGACGGTATGCTCGACGCCGCCTCCCTTTGGCCCTGCGCGTATGACCGGCCCCGCCTCTCCACCCGCGAAGGACGCGCGCGTGCCCGCCGGGCCGCGCCTGTTCCTGGCCGAGGTCGATGCCGCCTACGACGCCGTCTACGAGGCCCAACTGGGCCTGCTGGACGAGGACGAGCGCGCGCGCCTGGCGCGTCTGCGCCTGGTGCCGGTGCGGCGCGAGGCCCTGGCCGCGCGCTTGTTGTTGCGCCACGCGCTGTCGGCCTGCCAACCGCGGCCGCCGCAGGACTGGCGCTACCTGCGCGGCGTCTACGGGCGCCCGCGCGTGGCGGATGCGCCGGAACTGAGTTTCAGCCTGTCGCATTGCGCCGGCCTGGTCGGCTGCCTGGTCGCGCCGGGCGGCCGCGTGGGTCTGGACCTGGAACCCTGCGCGCGCGCCACCGAGGAACTGTGGAACGCGCGCACGCTGGCGCCGCAGGAACTGGACGAGTTGCTGGCGCAGGCGCCCGAGCGGCGCGACGCCGCGTTCCTGCGCAGTTGGACGCTGAAGGAGGCCTATGCCAAGGCCGGCGGCCGCGGCCTGCGCCTGCCGTTCGATCGCATCGCGTTCGCGCGCGCGGGCGACGGCGCGCCGCGATTGCAGCGCGATCGCGCCGAAGCGCCGGCATGGCGGTTCTGGAGTTTCCGGCTGGACGCCGCGCATGTCGGCGCGATCGCCCTGCGCAGCCGCCGCGTCGCCGCGCAGGCGATCGCGATCGAAACCGTGCCGGCCTTGCCCTATCGCGGCGCCGGCCGCGTGCTGCGGCCGGCCGACCCGTTCTGAGCGCGGTCAGCGGCGCGTGCTGCGCGGGTGCTCGGCCTGTTCGTGGGCGTTGCCGCTGGTCAAGATCCAGCCGCCGAGGTCGCGGGTGATCGCGGCCAGGGCGCCGTCGAAGGCGGCGACCACGTCCGGCACCGCGGTGGTGGACGCGCGTTGGCTCTGCACGAAGGTGCGCGCGGCGGCGATCTTCTGGTCGCTGTTGTGCAGCAGCTTGGCGCTGACTTCGATGGTCGCCGAGGGCAGGGCCTGGCCGTTGTAGTCGGATTCGAAGCGGCGCAGGTCCAGCACCAGCTTGTAGTCGGCGGCTACGCCGCTGCCCTGGCGCGCGACCGCGTCGATCCGGCCGGAGTCTTCCAGCGCGCGCAGCAGCGCGTCCTGCAGCATCTCGCCGGGCGGCTTGGCCCAACCGGCGCCCTTGTAGACCTGCATCTCGTTCGGGCTGGGGCGCACCGCGATGCGCAGGCTGTCGATCATGCGCGCCGAGGTCGGCGGCGTCAGCGACAGCTGCCAGTCGGCGTTGGGCCAGGCGGCGTCGGCCTGCACGCGCGGATCGGGCGCGTACAGGGTGGAGCGCTCCTTGGGCTTTTCGCCCAGGATCGAGCACGCGCTCAGGCTCAACAGCAGGCTCAGGCCGGCGGCGCGGCGCAGCAGCGCGTAAGGGCGGGGCAGGGGGCGAGAGGTCATTGCGGCTCGAACTCCTTCTGGGCGTCGCGGCCGAGCAGGTAACGGGTCGGGTTGCTGTCGATGCGGTCGCTGATGCGGCGCAGGTCGCGCACCAGCACGCGCAACTCGGCCAGGGTCGGGCCGAGCTGCGCGAGGCCGTCGTTGGCGAAGCTGCTGATCGCGGCGCGGTTGTCGTTGAGGATGCCGTTGGCGCCGTTGGCGGCCGAGTCCAGGCGGGTCAGGGTGCTGTCGAGCTTGGAGATCAGCCCGGGCAGCTTGGCGACCAGTTCGCGGTCGACGTTCTTGACCGCCTGATTGGTGGTGTCCAGGGTGGCCGACAGCTGTTCGCTGGACTTGCGCGCGTTGACGATGAGCAGGCGCAGGTCGTCGCGCTGGTCGGCGATCGAGCCGGTCATGGCCTCGATGTTGGACAGCGTGTTCGACACCCGCTTGACGTTCTCGTCGCTGAGCACCTGGTCCAGGCGCGCGACCAGGCGGTTGGCGGTGTCGGCGATGTTCTGCAGCGCCGAGGCCTCGGTCTGGATCACCGGGATTTCGCGGCGGTCGACGTCGGCCAGGGCCGGGCTGCCGGGGCTGCCGCCGGTGAGCTGGATGATCGGGCTGCCGGTGATGCCGGTCAGCGACAGCTTGGCGCGGGTGTCGGCCTTGATCGGCGCGTCGGCCTGCAGGCGCAGCTGCGCGATCACCCGGCGCGGGTCGTCCGGTGCGAGCCGCAGCAGCTTCACCGTGCCCACCGAGATGCCGTTGTATTGCACGGTGCTGCCCTCCGACAGGCCGGTCACCGGTTCGTTGAAGATCACCGCGTACTCGCGCCAGCTCTTCTCGGACGAGTACTTGGCGGCCCACAGCGCGAACAACAGCAGGAACAGCGTCGCGATGATCGTGAACGCACCGATGAGGACGTAATTGGCCTTGGTTTCCATCAGGCACCTGAGACGATGAGGCCCGGCGGGCGGTCCGTGACGGACATCATGCCAGCACGGGGTAAGTGAACGTGGTGAAGTGGACCAGGTTGAGTCCGAAATGGGTCAGCATCGCGGCCTGCAATCCGCCGCGGCGGTAGGCCAGGCCGTAGCCGGCGCCGGCCACGCCGGCCAGCAGCGCCCAGGCCCAGCCGCCGGCCAGATGGATCAGGCCGAAGGCGAGCGCGGCGACCGCGATCGCGGCCGCGTCGCCCCAGCGCCGCTCGCGCCAGTGCCGGCTCAGGCCTTCCTGCAGATAGCCGCGGAACAGCGCCTCCTCGGCCAGCGTCACCAGCAGCAGGTTGTTGAGCGCCCACAGCAGCCCCCAGCTCGGCCACTTCGGCGCCCAGGCGATTTGGCCCAGCGCGCAGGCCAGGCCCAGGCACACAAGCGTCACGGCAAGGCAGGCCGGTAGCGCGGCCTTGAGCCAGTCGGCGAGCGGCCGCTCGCGCTGCACCCCGGCCCAGACCAGCACCAGCCAGAAACCGACCAGGGGCTTGTCGAGATTGAGGTACATGCTGAATTCGATCGCGTCGGCGGTGATCCGGGTCGGCGCGATCGCGAGCGGATTGTGGAATCCAGGCGCCACATGGAAGCCCAATGCCAGCGCGACCACCACAAAAAGTACATGCCCGCCGATGCGCGTCGCTTTCGCGCGCGCCGCGCCCACCATCCAGCCGGCCAAGGCCAGCAGGGCCAGCGCGATCAGCGCGCGGATATCGAGCTGGCCCAGCGCGAAGCCGGCCACGCCGGCGATCGCCAACAGGGCCAGGCTGGCGATGCGCGCGCGGGGCCACCACAGCAGCAGCGAGGCCAGCGCGAGCGCGGCCCAGGGCAGGTGGTCGACGGCGGCGAGCGCGGGCGAGAGGGCGGAAAGCAAACCGGGGCGTCCTTGCGTGCGGCGTCAGCGTTCGGTCGCCGCGTAGTTGTCGCGCGCGACCTGGGCGGCGCGCGCGCGCGGGCCGTGGAAGTACTCGTGCGCCCAGGGGTGGTCGAGCTTCTCGATCTCGGCCATCGGCGCGCAGGCGATCACCTTGCGGTCGGCGAGCACGGCGATGCGGTCGCAGATCGCGTACAGGGTGTCCAGGTCGTGGGTGATCAGGAACACGGTCAGCCCCAGCGCCTGCTGCAGGGTGCGGATCAGGCGGTCGAACGCGGCCGCGCCGATCGGGTCCAGGCCGGCGGTGGGTTCGTCCAGGAACAGCAGCGGTGGGTCCAGCGCCAGCGCGCGCGCCAGGCCGGCGCGCTTGCGCATGCCGCCGGACAGCTGCGAGGGCAGCTTGTTGATCGCGTCGGCGGGCAGGCCGGCCAGCTTGACCTTGAGCAGCGCCAGTTCGTAGCGCAGCGAGTCGGGCAGGTCGCTGTGGTACTCCTTCAGCGGCACCTGCACGTTTTCGCCCACGGTCAGCGACGAGAACAGCGCGCCGTCCTGGAACAGCACGCCGGTGTTGCGCTCGATCTCGCGCCGGCGCGCCGGGTCCTCGCTGCGCGCGTCGATGCCCAGCACCTCGATGCTGCCCTCGTCGGGGCGGCGCAGGGCCAGGATGGAGCGCATCAGCACCGATTTGCCGGTGCCCGAGCCGCCGACCACGCCCAGGATCTCGCCCGCTTTCACGTCCAGGTCCAGGCCGTCGTGCACGGTCTGTTCGCCGAAGCGATTGACCAGGCCGCGCACGCGGATGATCGGCGTGTCGGCGTCGATATGGTCGCGCGGATCGTCGAGGGGCTCGCTCAAAATCCGACCTCCATGAACCAGATCGCGGCGAAGGCGTCGATGATGATCACCAGCGAGATCGCCTGGACCACGCTGGAGGTGGTGCGCTCGCCCACCGACTGCGCGGTGCCTTCGACCTGCAGGCCTTCCAGACAACCGATCAGGCTGATCAGCAGGGCGAAGATCGGGGCCTTGGACAGGCCGACCAGGAAATGGCGCAGCTCCATGGTCTCGTGCATGCGCGCCAGGTACTGCTGGGGCGGGATGTCGAGGTTGTAGGCGCCCACGGTGAGGCCGCCGAGCAGGCCGAAGATCATCGCCACGAAGGTCAGCAGCGGCAGCATCACCAGCAGCGCCAGCACGCGCGGGATCACCAGCAGGTCGATCGGGTCCATGCCCAGGGTGCGGATCGCGTCGACTTCCTCGCGGCTGACCATGGCGCCGATCTGGGCGGTGAAGGCGCTGGCGGTGCGGCCGGCCAGCACGATCGCGGTCAGCAGCACGCCGAATTCGCGCAGGAACGAGATGCTGACCAGCTCGACCACGAAGATGGTGGCGCCGAAGTCGCGCAGGATGGTCGCGCCCAGGAACGCCACCACCGCGCCGACCAGGAAACACAGCAGCGCGATCAGCGGCACCGCGTCCAGACCGACCTGTTCCATGTGGTGCACGGTCGCGGTCGGGCGGAAGCGGCCCGGGTCCTTGAACAGGCGCAGGATCTTCATCAGCGTTTCGCCGAAGAAGGCGATCAGCGCCAGCACTTCCTTCCAGTTGTCGGTGACCGCGTAGCCCAGGCGCGCGAGCGCGGCGTAGACGCCGTACTCGCGCTTCTTCTTGGGGCGCTCGTCGGCGACGTCCTCGATCGCGCTGACCAGGGCGCGGTGGTTGTCGTGGAAGTCGAAGCCGTCGAAATCCAGCTCGCGCCGGCGCGCGAAGCGCATCAGCTGCAGCACGCCCACCGAGTCCAGGCGCTCGACCGCGCTGGCGTCGATCGTGGTCGCGTCCTGCGGCGCGCCGTGCAGCGCGGCCGAGATCGCGTTGGCGTTCTCCAGCGTCCAGCGGCCGGATAGCCGCAACCGCGACGGCGTCTGGGCGTCGGCGGCGATCTGCGGCGTGTGCGTGGACGGTGCGGTCATAGGCTCTCCGGCGGAGGATACAGGCTAGGAACGACGAGGTGAGGGCGGCGTGCGCATGCGCGGACCGTCCGCGGGCTGACTCGACGTGCGGTCGCGCTGCCCATGCGGCACGTCCGCATGCGATGCTTTCGCGCATGTCGACACCCGATTCCTCGAGCGCGCCGCCCGCCCCGCTGAGCGCGACCAGCTATGCCGCGCGTATCGGCTTCGTGGTCGAACTGGCCGAGCGCCTGCACGCCTATGGCACCACCGCGCAGCGCCTGGAAGGCGCGGTGTCGGCGGTGGCCCAGCGGCTGCGCCTGGAGTGCGAGCCCTGGTCGAATCCGACCGGCCTGATCCTGACCTTCAGCGACCCCCACCGCCCGCCCGGCGAAAGCGACACCACCCGCGTGATCCGGATGCCGCCGGGCGAAAACGACCTCTACAAGCTCAGCGAGACCGACCGCATCGCCGAGGACGTGATGGCGGGGCGCCTGGACCTGGCCGCCGGCCATGCCGCGCTGCAGGCCCTGGACCGTCCGCGCACCGCGCGCTGGCGCGCGATGCAGGTGCTGGCCTTCGGCCTGGCCGCGGCGGCGGTCGGCGGCCTGCTGCGGCTGCCCTGGCCGGACATCGCCGTGGCCGGCGTGAACGGCCTGCTGATCGGCGTGCTGATCGACTGGTCGAGCGCGCGGCCGCGCTTCAAGGAGGCGGTGGAGGCGGTCGCCGGCATGGTCGCGGCCATGGTCGCGGTGCTGGTGGCCAGTTTCCTGGTGCCCTTGAATCAGAACACGGTCATCATCGCTTCGCTGATCGTGCTGCTGCCCGGCATGGCGCTGACCAATGCGGTCAACGAACTCACCAGCCAGCATCTGGTGTCGGGCACGGCGCGCTTCGCCGGCGCGCTGACCACGGTGGTCAAGCTGGCGGTCGGCACCATCATCGCGCTGTACCTGGGCGACCTGGTCGGCCTGACCCCGGCGATCCAGGCTTCGCGTCCGCAGCCGGCCTGGGTGGAGTGGTGCGGCCTGGCGGTGGCTTCGTACGCGTTCGCTGTGCTGTTCCGCGCCCATCGCTCCGATTATCCGAAAGTGATGGCGGCCGCCGCCTGCGGTTATCTGATCTCGCGTTTCGCCGGCGAAGCCTGGGGCAGCCCGGCCGGTATCTTCCTGGCCGCGCTGGCGCTGACCGCGGCCGGCAACGCCTACGCGCGCTGGGGCAACCGGCCCGGCGCGATCGTGCGCGTGCCCGGCATCATCATGCTGGTGCCGGGCAGCGTGAGCCTGCGCGGCCTGCTGACCCTGATCCAGCAGCAGGACATGGAAGTCGGCCAGGATGCGGTGCTGGCGGTGATCAATATCCTGCTGGCCCTGATCGCCGGCCTGCTGTTCGGCAACCTGCTGTTGCCGGCGCGGCGGAATCTGTGAGGAGCCGGGAGTGGGGATTCGAGATTCGAGATTCGAAAGAGCCTGAAGCGGCTACTAATCCCGAATAACCAATCCCGAATCCCGCAGCAAAAAAGCCGGCGTTAAGCCGGCTTTTTAATGAGTTACTTGATCAGGAACTCGTCGAGCTTGCGGCCGTTGCCGGTGTAGGCGGCCAGCCAGCGCGGCTGCTTGCCGCGACCGGTCCAGGTTTCGCCGGTGTTGGCCGGGTTGCGGTACTTCGGCGCGACCTTGCCCAGCGGCTTGCGGGTCTTGCGCGCGGCCGCGGCCGCCGGCTTGGCGGCCTTGGCGCGCGCGCTGGGGGCGCTGGCGCCGTTGCCGAACAGCTCGGCGATATCGTAGCCCTCGGCCTTGGCGAGCTGGCTCAGCTTCTTGCGCACGGCCGCGATCGGCTTGCGCTTGCTCAGCGTGGTCTTGCGCTTCTTGGCCTGCGAGATCAGCGATTCGAGTTCTTTCGCGGACAACGAGTTCAGATCGATCGACATGGGGGACTCCGGTGGGAATATCGGTGGGGATTATCGGCCGGTCCATGGCGTGCCGGCCCATATTAATGGTCCGGCGCGACGGAAGTAAATCTCCCGGGGTTTTCCGGGAGATTCTAGGTCGGATAATCCCGCGCGGTCGGCGGGCTCAGACGGCCGCGGTCGGGCCGGCAAGCAGACGCGCGAACAGGCGCTCGCGGTCGAGGTTTTCGGCCTCGGCGGCGCGGCGCTGGCGATACTCGTAGGTGCCGGCGGCCAGGCCGCGCTCGGACACCACGATGCGGTGCGGAATGCCGATCAGCTCCATGTCCGCGAACATCGCGCCCGGGCGCAGGCCGCGGTCGTCCAGCGCGGTTTCGATGCCGGCCGCGTTGAGGTCGCGGTACAGCGCCGTCGCCGCCTCGGTCACGCCGGCATCGTTCTTGGGATTGATCACGCACACCACCGCCGCCCACGGCGCCATCGCCTCGGGCCAGCAGATGCCGGCCGCGTCGTGGTTCTGCTCGATCGCGGCGGCGACGATGCGCGACACGCCGATGCCGTAGCAACCCATCGCCGGGATCGCGGCCTTGCCGGTCTCGTCGAGCACGCTGAGCTTCATCGCCTCGGCGTACTTGCGGCCGAGCTGGAACACGTGCCCGACCTCGATGCCGCGGCCGATCCGCAGCGTGCCCTTGCCGTCGGGCGAAGGGTCGCCTTCGACCGCGTTGCGCACGTCGGCGACTTCGTCGGGCTCGGCCAGATCGCGGCCCCAGTTGACGCCGGCCAGGTGGTAGCCGTTTTCGTTGGCGCCGACCACGAAGTCGGCCATGGCGGCGACGCTGCGGTCGGCGACCACGCGGATTTTCTTCGGCGGCGCGACCGGGCCGAGGAAGCCGGGATTCGCGCCCAGGTGCTCGAGTATCTCGGCCTCGCTGGCCAGGCGGTATTCGCCCAGGCCGGCGAGCTTGCGCAGTTTGATTTCGTTGACCACGTGGTCGCCGCGCACCAGCACCAGCGCGAACTGGGCCTGGCCGTCGGCATCCGCGCCGATGATCGCAACCGACTTGACCGTGCGCTCCAGCCCGATACCCATCAGCGCGGCCACGTCCTCGCAGGTCTTCTGGGTCGGCGTATCGACCTTGCGCAGCGTCTCGGTCGCCGCGGCGCGCGCGCCGGGCGCCAGCGCCTCGGCCAGCTCGACGTTGGCGGCGTAGTCGGAGCCGTCCGAGAACGCGATCGCGTCCTCGCCCGAATCGGCGACCACATGGAACTCGTGCGAGGCGCTGCCGCCGATCGCGCCGGTATCGGCGAACACCGCGCGGAACTGCAGGCCCAGGCGGGTGAAGACGCGGCCGTAGGCGTCGTACATGTTGCGGTACTCGCGGCCCAGGTCCTCATCGCTGAGATGGAAGGAGTAGGCGTCCTTCATCAGGAACTCGCGCGCGCGCATCACGCCGAAACGCGGGCGGATCTCGTCGCGGAACTTGGTCTGGACCTGATAGAAGTTGACCGGCAGCTGCTTGTAGCTGGACAGCTCGTTGCGCGCGAAGTCGGTGATGACCTCCTCGGCGGTGGGCGCGTAGCAGTACTCGGCCTCCTTGCGGTCCTTGAGCTTGAGCAGCTGGCCGCCGAACTTCTCCCAGCGCCCGGTTTCCTCCCACAGCTCGCGCGGCTGCACGGTCGGCATCAGCACCTCGATCGCGCCGGCGGCGTCCATTTCCTCGCGCACCGCGCGCTCGACCTTGCGCAGTACGCGCAAGCCCAGCGGCGACCAGGTGTACAGGCCGGCGGCGAGCTTGCGGATCATGCCGGCCTTGAGCATCAGCTTATGGCTGACGATTTCGGCCTCGGCGGGGGTTTCCTTGCTGGTATGAAGATGGAACTGCGACAGACGCATCGGCGGGAATTCGAAACCGGAGGGGAACCCCCATTCTGCCGTGCGCGCGGGCGTCGCGCGAATGGCGGGCCTCAGTCGCGGTCGCCGTGGACTTCGATGCCGGCCTGCGGCTGGCGCGCCACGCGCTCGTACGGGCGCCCCTTGGGCGGCCGTTCGCCGACGTGGAGCTGGCCGGAGGCGTCGCGCCAGCGGTACAGCGGCGGGTCGGCGGATTCGGCGCGGGCCCGCGCATCGGCCTGGGCCCGGCGGCCCGGGGCCGGCTCGTCCTGAGCGGCCCACCAGGCCAAGCCAGCGCCGAGCGCGATGCCCGCGACGATGGCCCAGCCCAGTTTCATCCCGGGTTACAGCTGCGGGGCGGCGGCCGCGACGGCCGGCTTGCAGTAGGCGGCGATCGAGGCCTCGGCCAGCTTGACCTGGGCGGCGCGCTGCTCCGGGGTGAAGGCGGAATCGGCCTTGCCGTCCTTGTCGGTGTCCAGACCGATCGGGGCGTTGCTCTGCAGCTGCTTGAGATTGCTGCGCGCGGTGGTGCATTCCGCGCTTTCGCTGGGCTTGGCCTGGGTCACCGAGGGCGCGCCGGTCTTGTGCTGGATCTGGCGGCCCTTGACGTTGCTCTGGTTGGGCGGCGGCGAATCGGAGTAGTGGGTGACGCCGTTGGCGTCCTTCCACTGGTAGACCTCGCCCGCGGCGGCTGGCAGGGCCAGCGCCAGCAGGGCGGCGGCCAGCCACGCGTGGCGCGACGGACGGGGGGGGGGAATGCGGGTCGGGCAGGGCATGGTCGGCTCCGGGCAGGACGGTGCTGGACGGTGGCGGGTAGGGGGACTACGGGGGGAACGTCGATTGCAGCACCGTGCCGGCGCGCAGGCAAGCGCTACACTTCCGTTATGGAACCTACACCTACGCCTCGACCGCGCGGACGCGGCATTTATTTGCTGCCCAATCTGTTCACCACCGGCGGCCTGTTCGCCGGCTTCTACGCCATCATCTCGGCCACCCAGGGCCGCTACGGCGACGCCTGCGTCGCGATCTTCATCGCCGCGATCCTGGACGGCGTCGACGGCCGGGTCGCGCGCCTGACCAATACCCAGAGCGAATTCGGGGTCCAGTACGACTCGCTGGCCGACCTGATCAGCTTCGGCCTGGCGCCCTCGCTGGTGATGTACCACTGGGCGCTGGAGGCGATGAAGCACGACGGTCCGATGCCGGGCAAGATCGGCTGGATCGCCGCCTTCCTGTACGCCGCCTGCGCCGCGCTGCGGCTGGCGCGCTTCAATTCCCAGGTCGGCCAGGTCGACAAGCGCTGGTTCATCGGCCTGGCCAGCCCGGCCGCGGCCGGGCTGGTCGCCAGTTTCGTATGGACCTGCGACGAACTGGGCTGGACCGGCGACGAGCTGCGCTACGTCGCCCTGACGGTGACCGTGATCGCCGGCCTGCTGATGGTCAGCCGGCTGCGCTATTTCAGTTTCAAGGGCGGCGGCCCCAAGCACGACCGGGTGCCGTTCCTGGCGATCCTGGTGGTGGTGGTGGTGGTGATCGCGATCGCGATCGATCCGCCCAGCGTGCTGCTGCTGATCTTCGCGCCCTACGCCTTGTCCGGCCCGGTCTACGCGCTGTACCGGCGCGCGCGCCGGCTGCCGCCGGCCGACACGGGGGCCGCCACGTGAGTTTGTGGAGCGCGCAGCAACGCGAATGGCTGCAGGCGCTGGGCCATCCCGCGCTCGCGCTGGCGTCGGCCGCGCCGGAAGCGGCGCCGCCGTCGCGCCCGGACACGCCGGCCGCGCACGAGCGCGCACGCGCCGAACTGCGCGCACCCGCCGCCGAACGCGCGCCGGAGCGTCCCATCGAGCGCGCCAGGCCCGCGACACCCGCACGCGGCGGCGACGACGCCCTGCTGCGCGCGGTGCTGCGCGCGGCCGGCCGCCGCGCCGATGCGGCGCCCGACGAGGCGGTGCTGAGCCTGTACGACGCCGCGACCCTGCGCGGCTATCCGGCCGCCAAGCGCGCCCTGTGGCCGCTGTTGCGCAGCCTGCGGCGGGGCTCCCGCCCATGAGCGCATTGGCCGCCGACGTCGACCGCGATTCTCCGGCCGCCGCGCTCCGGCCGATGCGCGAGGAGGACCTGGACGCGGTGCACGCGATCGAGATCCGCGCCTACGAATTCCCTTGGACGCTGGGCATCTTCCGCGACTGCCTGCGCGCCGATTACCCGTCCTGGGTGCTGTACCGCAAGGACCGCATCCTGGGCTATTTCCTGATGAGTCTGGCCGCCGGCGAGGCGCACATCCTCAACGTCTGCGTCGCCCCCGAGCAGCAGGGCCACGGCTACGGCCGCCGCCTGCTGCACGCGCTGCTGCAGGTCGCGCGCGGGCGCGGGGCGCAGCGCGTGTTCCTGGAGGTGCGCCCGTCCAATCCGGGCGCGATCGCGCTCTACCACGCCGAAGGCTTCAACGAGATCGGCCGTCGCCCGCGCTATTACCCGGCCCGCGACGGCCGCGAGGACGCGCTGGTGATGGCGATGGAATTGTTCGCGGACGAAGGCTGAGCGAATGCGACCGGCACGATGGCCCCTTGCGTGGCTGCTGGCCGGTTTGGCGCTGGCGCCCGCGTTGGCGTCCGAGCCGGCGCCGAGCGTGCGCCTGTTGACCTCAGCGCCGACCTGCGCGCACAAGCGCCTGGGCCAGGTGTCGGTGACGCTGGGCGAGAAGGCGCCCAACCTGCGCACGGGCATGCCTGCGTCCTCGGTCGACTATCGCTTGGCCTTCGCCAAGCTGGCGCGGGCCGCGCAGGCCAAGGGCGGCGACGCGGTGGTGTTGCGCGGCCACGAAGCGGCCTATGTCACCAAGGGCGCGCGTCCCTCGCGCCGGCCCAGCTACGTGTCCCTGCAAGGCGCGGTGATCGCGTTCGCGAACCCCGGCGCCGCCTGCGAGCTGGTTCTGCTCGATCCGCAGACGTTCGCGCGCGAGGTGTTGGCGCGCGAAGCGGAGGACGTGGTCAAGGAAACCGGTACCGCGTTCTAGGCGGCGCTATCGCCCCATCGGTGCAGGTGGCCCCCGTGCGGTGTGTACCGCGCGCTCCTACCCCRRAGCARAGCSSATCCGCGACGCAGCCGCRCGCTTMCTGTRGGAGCGGCGYAAGCCGCGATGCTTTCCCCGCGCCCGCTGCGGCCGTAGGGTGCGATGACAAACGTATCCTCGTGATCCCGGCCTACCCACGCCGGTGCGGTGCGCCTACGGCTTACCGCACCCTACGAGTTACGGGGCGACATAGAGCTCGGCCGGAAGGCCGATGAAGGCCGGGCCCGACAGTTCGCCACCGTCGAGCGAATCGCCCTTGTGCAAGGCGCGATTGACCGTGGTCAGCGATGCGCTGCGCAGCGCGATGGTATTGAAAGCCTCGCTGGGGCCCTCGTCGTGGAGCATGCGCATCGCCGTTGCCGCCGCCAAGGCGAAGATCGGTTCGCGCGCGCATTCGATCGTATGCCAGCGGCCGTTGCGGCCGCGTGCCGAAAAGGTGGCCGGCAGTACGACGCCCGCGCATTCGGGGATGTGCGCGATCAAGGTCAGGCCGAAGGCCTCCGCGGTCACATCCACCAAGCGTCGTGCGGTCAGCGGATGTCCAGCCAGCCGCAACACTTCGGCTTCGATCTGCGCTTCCGCGCGGTCGCCGTGCCCGAAAGCTTCTATGGCTTGGGCGACGAGTTCGGGCGACACCTCCAGCGGCGGCAGCGCGGCGCGGAACGCCGCATCGGCGCCCTCGCGATCGAACCAACCTAGCAAGCGCCGCAGCACGGACTCAGCCCAGCTTCGCGCGCTGCGCCTGCAAGGCTTCGCGCTGCGCGCGCCAGTCGGCCAGGCGCTTGCGCTCCTGCTCGACCACGGCCGGCGGCGCGTTCTGGACGAAGGTCTCGCTGGACAGCTTGTTCTCGCACTTGCCGATCTCGCCGCCGACGCGCTTGATCTCCTTGTCCAGGCGGGTGCGCTCGGCATCCAGATCGACCAGGCCTTCCAGCGGCACCAGCAGGGTCAGGTCGCCGACCACGCCGGTCGCGGCGGCCGGCGATGCGGCGCCGACGGCAAGCGCTTCGACCCGCTCCAGGCGATTGAGGAAGCGCAGCTGCGAATCGAAGCGCGCGGCGCGCGCACGATCGGCGTCATTGCCGCCCGACAGCAGCAGCACGACGGTCTTGGACGGGGCCACGTTGAGCTCGCTACGGATCCTGCGCAGCGCGGTGACCATCGCCTTCAACCACTCCACGTCGGCTTCCGCGCCTGCGTAATCGGTGTCCAGGTCCGCGGCCCGCGGATACGGCCGCAGCATGATCGTGGTCTCGGCGATGCCCAGCTTGGGCGCGACCTGCTGCCACAGTTCCTCGGTCACGAACGGCGTCAGCGGGTGCAGCAGCGACAGCAGGCGTTCGAGCACGTACAGCAGGGTGTGGCGAGTGCTCTGCGCGGCGGCCTGGTCCTCGCCCAGCAGGGCCGGCTTGGCCAGCTCCACGAACCAGTCGCAGAACTCGTTCCAGGCGAATTCGTACAACGCCTGCGCCAGCAGGTCGAAGCGGTAGGCGGCGAAGTGGGTTTCGGCTTCGGCCGCGACCCGCGCCAGGCGCGACAGGATCCAGCGCTCGGCGTCGGTCTTGGGCTCCGGGGCGCCGCTGAAGCTGGCGTCCTCGGTGTTCATCAGCACGAAACGGGTCGCGTTCCACAGCTTGTTGCAGAAGTTCTTGTAGCCCTCGGCGCGGCCCAGGTCGAACTTGATGTCGCGGCCGGGGCCGGCCAGCGCGGTCATGGTGAAGCGCAGCGCGTCGGCGCCGAAGGCCGCGATGCCGTCGGGGAATTCCTTGCGCGTGGCTTTTTCGATCTTGGGCGCGTCCTGCGGCCTCATCAGGCCGGTGGTGCGCTTGGCGACCAGGGCATCGGCGGTGATGCCGTCGATGATGTCCAGCGGGTCGAGGATGTTGCCCTTCGCCTTGGACATCTTCTGGCCGTCACTGTCGCGCACCAGGCCGGTGATGTAGACGTCGCGGAACGGCACGCGGCCGACCAACTCGTCGGTCATCATGATCATGCGCGCGACCCAGAAGAAGATGATGTCGAAGCCGGTCACCAGCACGCTGGTCGGCAGCGCCACGTCGAAGCCGAGTTCGCCCATCTTGTCTTCGTTCGGCCAGCCTTGCGTGCTGAACGGGAACATGGCCGAGGAGAACCAGGTTTCCAGCACGTCCGGGTCTTGAATCAGCTCAATCCGGTCCTTGACCTTCTCGTAGTTGTCCCGACCGAGCGCGCCAAGCAGCTTGGCGTGAGCGGCAACTTCGGCCTCGGCTTCCGTGCGGGCGACGATCTCCCCGACGAGCGGCGTGAAATCCGAATCTTCCGAGCGCACGGTCCAGGCGGGGATGCGATGGCCCCACCAGAGCTGGCGCGAGATCGTCCAGTCCTGGATGTTCTCCAGCCAATGGCGGTAGGTGTTGATCCAGTTCGCCGGGACGAACTGCACTTCGCCCGACTCGACGAGTTCGAGTCCGCGCTGGGCCAGGCTGTCCATCTTCACGAACCACTGGTCGGTCAGGTAGGGCTCGATCACCTGGCCGCTGCGGTCGCCGCGCGGCACCTGCAGCCGATGCGGTTTGACCTCGATCAGCAGTTCCGCGACATCCAGATCCGCGACGATGATCTTGCGCGCTTCGAAGCGGTCCAGGCCCCGATACGCGGCCGGGATGTACTTCTCGACGATCGCCGTCATGCCTTGTTCGGTGAACAAGGAGAAATCGTCCATGTACTGAGTCTGCTGCGGCGTGCAGCTATCAGGGGCGATCTTGGTGAAATTCGGATCGGCGGACGACAGCACGTGCTTGAGCGCGGTCGGGCCGGAAAGCGTCCAGACCGACGCATCGGGCGCGAAGATGTTGATCGACAGCAGCGAATGGCGCTGGCCCACCGCGTAGTCGTTGGCGTCGTGGGCGGGCGTGACCTTGACCACGCCGGTGCCGAACGCGCGGTCGACGTAGCTGTCGGTGATGACGGGAATGCGGCGGCCGGTCAGCGGCAGATCGACGAACCTGCCATGGATCGCGGTGTAGCGTTCGTCCTCGGGGTGCACCATCACCGCGGTATCGCCCAGCATGGTTTCCGGGCGGGTGGTGGCGACCACGACGTAATCGCGAATCTCGCGCAGGATTTCGTTGCCGTCGGCGTCGCGCTCGACGTATTCGTAGCTCGCGCCATCGGCCAACGGGTAGCGGATCGACCACATGTGGCCGTTCTCTTCCTCGTTGGCCACCTCCAGGTCGGAGATCGCGGTCTTCAGCACCGGGTCCCAGTTGACCAGGCGCTGGCCGCGGTAGATCAGTCCCTTCTCGTGCAGGCGCACGAAGGCTTCGGTGATCGCGTCCGAGGCCATCGGATCCATGGTGAACACGCTGCGCGACCAGTCGCCGCTGGCGCCGAGGCGACGCATCTGGCGCTCGATGGTGCCGCCGGATTGCTGCTTCCAGGCCCACACCTTTTCGATGAACTTGTCGCGGCCCAGCGAATCGCGGGTCTCGCCCTTGCCTTCGATGGCGAGGTTGCGCCCGACCACCATTTCCGTCGCGATGCCGGCATGGTCGGTGCCCATCTGCCACAGGGTGCGATAGCCGCGCATGCGGTGATAGCGGATCAGCGCGTCCTGCAGGGTGTGCTGGAAGGCGTGGCCCATGTGCAGGGTGCCGGTCACGTTGGGCGGCGGCAGCAGGATCGTGTACGCCGGGCCCTCGCCGTGCGGCTGGAATACGCCGCTGCTCTCCCATTGCGCGTACAGGCGGGCTTCGAACTGTTTGGGGTCGTAGCTGGGGGCGAGGGACATAGGAGCCGGGATTCGGGATTGGGGATTCGGGATTGGGAAGGGCGGGGGCGGGAAGTGGTTAGGTTGTTCGAATCTCGAATCACCCATCCAGAATCCCGGCCTTCATCACATGTCGTGCTTTTTCAGGTCGAAGCCGCGGGACTGGTACTGCTTCCAACGTTCGCGCAGCGGGCCGCGCGCTTCGGCGTCGGCGGGTACCACTTCCAGCACGCGGTCGAAGCTGCCCTGTACGGCGTCGTCGCGCAGGTTGATGACCAGCGGGCGCATCGCCGCGTCGGCGTCCGGCGCGCTGATCAGCACGTCGGCCTCCTCCTCGTCGACGTCGGCGCCGGCGATCTGGTGCGGGATGAAGACGTCGTCGCCCATGTCCCACAGCAGATCGTCCAGGGCCTCGGCCTGGGACGCGTCGCGGGCCAGGATCAGGGTCGGCAGGCCGGCGTCGAACGCCTTGCGCGCCAGTTCGCCCACCAGCCGCAGCGGCTCCTCGCGGAAACGCGCGGTGGTGATCAGATAGAAGTCGGCGCGCGGCATGGTGTCCTAACTATTCACTTTTTTTGAACGACGCGGCGCGGACGACTTCCAGTACGCGCACGGGATCGCAACCGTAAATGCCGGATCCCCAGGCCGCATTCTGTTCTACGCAGGCCCAACGGCCATCGTCGAGCGTTCCGACATCAATGACCACGGCATTGGGGATTTCGACGGAAGGGTCGGCGAGTATCTCCGCCATGAAAGCTTCGAGCGCTGAACACTCGTCGTCGCTGGTGGAGAACCCTGTATCCCGCTGCAGATCGCCGTTACGCGAATAGATCGAGTAGGTATGCAGCACGCGATTCAGCACGAAGCAACGGAACTCCATATTCCATTGCACGACGTCCGATACCAGGACCGGAGTGTCTCCGTCGTACTCGATCGGGAGGTCCGCGCCGCCATAGACGCCCGCAGGAAACGATTTGTCGTTCGGCGGCTTCACGAACATCGGCACTTCCAGCTTGCGCGCCTCTTGCAAGGTCGTCAGGCGGATATGCCGATGTTTGTACTTCATTGGCAGGCGGACGAGCCAATCCTCCGACGGCGACAGCAGCGTCAGCCCAAGCGTTTCTGCGTAGTCGGGGGCAAACAGAGCCTCTGCGTACAGCACGGGGTCCGGTAGCGCGACGACATGGTCAGGAAGGCGCCATCCGCCCAGCCTTTCCGTAGACCAGCCGAGCGCATTCGCCGCTTTCCACAGAGAGCGGGAATCTTCAGTCTGGCGTGGGGTCAGGATCAGGGTCGGCATCGTATGGAGTCGACAGCTCAGCTCAGGCCGCGCGCTCGAGCAGCCACTGGCTCAGCAGGCCGACCGGACGGCCGGTCGCCAGGCCGCGCTTGCCCTCGTCGTTGGCCACGCCGGCGATATCCAGATGCGCCCAACGCTGGCCTTCGGTGAAGCGGGCCAGGAAGCAGCCGGCGGTGATCGCGCCGGCCCAGCGGCCGCCGATGTTGTAGACGTCGGCGAAGGTCGATTCCAGCTGGGTCTGGTACTCGTCCCACAGCGGCAGGCGCCAGGCGCGGTCGAACACCTGCTCGCCGGCACCGAGCAGCTCGGCGGCGAGGTCGTCGTCCTTGCTCATCAGGCCGCTGGCGTACTTGCCCAGCGCGACCACGCAGGCGCCGGTCAGGGTGGCCACGTCGAGCAGGGCCTGCGGCTCGAAGCGCTGCGCGTAGGTCAGCGCGTCGCACAGGATCAGGCGGCCCTCGGCGTCGGTGTTGCCGACTTCGATGGTCTTGCCGGACATGCTGGTGAGCACGTCGGAGGGGCGGTAGGCGTCGGCGTCGGGCATGTTCTCCACCGCCGGCACCACCACCACCAGGTTGATCGGCAGCTGCATGCCGACCGCGGACACGAAGCTGCCCATCACCGTGGCCGCGCCGCACATGTCGAACTTCATTTCCTCGATGCCGCCCTGAACCTTCAGGTTGATGCCGCCGGTATCGAAGGTGATGCCCTTGCCGACCAGCACATAGGGCTTGGCGTCGCCGCCGTTGTTGTACTTGAGCACGATCAGCTTGGGCGGATTGGCCGAGCCGCGCGCCACCGCGAGCAGCGAGCCCATGCCCAGTTCCTGCATCTGGGCGCGGTCCAGCACTTCGCAGCTGGTGGTCGGGAAGCGCGCGGCGAAGGTCTGCGCCTGCTCGGCCAGGTAGGCCGGGTTGCACACGTTCGGCGGCAGGTTGCCCAGCTCGCGCGCGAACGCGACGCCAGCGGCGATCGCCTGGCCCTGGGCCAGCGCGGCGGCATCGTCGCCGTTGATCGCGAGCTTGCGCAGGCCGGCCTCGTCCTTCTTCTTGCCGAGGGTGGCGGTGTAGCGGTAACAGGCGTGATCGGCGGCGATCGCGGCCTGGCGGATCGCCCAGGCGTTGTCGCGGCCGGTCACCGGGGCTTCGGACAGGGTGAACACGGCGTGTTCGACCGGGCCGGCCTTGAGCGCGCGGGCGGCGTCGGCGGCGGCCTTGAGGTACTGCGGCACGCCGAACTTGCCGGCTTCGCCCAGGCCCACCACCAGCACGCGCGGCGCGGTCACGCCGGCCAGATCGTGCAGCAGGGTGGTCTTACCGGTCTTGCCGCTGACGTCGCCGCGCTCCAGCAGGGCGGTCAGGCGGCCGCCGCTGGCGGCGTCCAGCGCCTGGCCGGCGGCGGTCAGGGTCTTGTCGGCATAGGCGCCGACCACGATGCAATCGGTCTTGACGGCGGCGGGCGCATCGCGGTTCAGGTCGAATTCGAGGGTCATCCAACAGATTCCCAGGTAGAAGTGCAGCTAAAGGAAGTGAGTTCCGTACAATCGGGCGGCTTCCGGTGGGCTGGACTTGCGCGCATCGCGCCGGCTTCAGCCGTCCCATGCCGTCGAACGAACCCCCGAGTTTAACGCAAGCCCGCCCCCATGCCGAAGCCCAATGCCCGATGCCCAAGCTTGACCGCTACCTGCTGAGCGAATTCGCCCAGGCCACCTTCGCCACCCTGGTGGTGCTGCTGATCGTCGCCGTCGGCGGGGCCTTCACCGACGTGCTGCAGGACATCGCCCGCGGCCGGGTGCCGGCCGGGATGATGCTGGCCCAGCTGGGCCTGGTGCTCCTGAAGTGGCTGCCGCTGATCCTGCCGCTGGCGCTGATGCTGGGCCTGATGATGGGCACCGGGCGGCTCTACCGCGACTCGGAAATGCCGGTGATCGCCTCGATCGGCGTCGGCCCGCGCCGCCTGCTCAAGCCGGTCATGCTGCTGGTGGTGCCGATCGTGCTGGTGGTGGGCGCCTGCTCGCTGTGGCTGGGGCCCTGGGCCGAGCGCGTGTCCAAGCAGATGATCAGTCAGGCCAACCGCAACCTGATCGTGGCCGGCCTGGAGCCGGGCAGCTTCACCGAATTGCCGGGCGGCAAGGGCGGGGTGATCTATGTCGGCGCCATGTCCAACGACGGCAGCCGCTTCCAGCGCGTGTTCGTGTACCGCCAGAGCGACGACCGCCGCGAAATCACCACCTCCAACGACGGCGTGCTCAATGTCGACGAGCAGGGCAACCGCTACCTGACCCTCAACAGGGGCTTCCAGGTCGAGGGGCCGCGTGATAACGGCCTGGATTTCCGCATGATGCATTACGCCAGCAACGAGCTGCTGCTGCCCGCCGGCGAGACCAAGTTCGACCCCAAGAACCCCGAGCTGATGTCGACCCCGGCCCTGCTCGGCGATGCGCGTCGCGAGGCCGGCGCGCAGCTGCATTACCGGCTGGCGCCGCCGCTGCTGACCTTCGCGTTCGCCCTGATGGCGATCCCGCTGGCGCGCAGCATGCCGCGCCAGGCGCGTTACGGACGCATTCTGATGGGCTTCCTGGCCTATCTGATCGGCATCAATCTGATGATCGCGGGCACCGGTTGGCTGGAGAGCGGCAAGATTTCGCTGAGCCTGGGCCTGTGGTGGCTGGTGCTGCCGATGCTGGCGCTGGCGCTGTGGCTGTACTTCGGTGACGGCCGCCTGCGCCGGGCGAGGGCGCTGGCATGAAGCCCTTCCCGAAGATCCACGACGTCTACGTCGGCCGCGTCGTGCTGGGCACGGTGCTGCTGACCTGGACGGTCTTGATGGGCCTGGATGTGATGCTGGGCTTCGTCAGCAGCGAGCTCAGCGACATCGGCAAAGGCAACTACGGCCTGACCCAGGCCCTGACCTACATGGTCTACACGATCCCGCGCCGCGCCTACACGCTGTTCCCGACCTCGGCGGTGATCGGCGCGCTGATGGCGCTGGGCCAGCTTGCGGCGACCTCCGAGCTCACCGCGCTGCGCGCGGTCGGCCTGTCGCGCCGGCGCCTGAGCCTGGCCGTGGCCGGTGCCCTGACGACCCTGACCCTGCTGATGGTGGTCAACGGCGAGACCCTGTCGCCGTGGGCGCAGCGCAGCGCCGAGGCGCTCAAGGCCTCGGCCAAGTCCAAGAACATGATCGTCGCCCAGTATTCGGGCCTGTGGGCGCGCGAGGGCGATTTCATCCTCAACGCCGGCGGCGGTCAGGACCGCAGCAACGGCAAGGACACCTGGCTGGAACTGCGCGACGTGTTCTTCTACGAGTTCGCCGAGGACGGCCGCCTGAAGTCGGCCGCGATCGCGCATATCGCCGAACACCGTCCGGGCGGCTGGGTGCTGCGCGACGTCACCCGCACCACATTCGGCGCCAAGTCGGTGACCCAGACCCATGTGGCGCAGGAGCGTTGGGAGTCCAAGCTGGACGGCGCCGCGCTGATGGCCGGCTCCGACCGGCCGCGCTACCTGAGTTCGGCGGCGTTGGCCGCGGCGATCGACTACCGCGAGCGCAACGGTCTGGACGCGGGCGAGTTCGAGGAGCACTACTGGGGCCGCTGGTTTTATCCGATCAACGTGCTGGCGCTGTGCCTGGCCGCGATTCCGTTCGCGTTCGGCGCGCTGCGCAGCGGTGGCATGGGCAAGCGCTTGTTCATCGGCATCGTGTTCGCGCTGGGTTTCTGGTTGCTGCAAACGCAGTTCGTGA
The DNA here is from genome assembly GCF_001427505.1 of Lysobacter sp. Root604. Classification (NCBI taxonomy): domain Bacteria; kingdom Pseudomonadati; phylum Pseudomonadota; class Gammaproteobacteria; order Lysobacterales; family Lysobacteraceae; genus Lysobacter; species Lysobacter sp. Root604. The sequence goes on from NZ_LMGS01000009.1 coordinate 1,259,513, forward strand.
AGCTGGCCAGCGTGTACAAGTTCGACTTCCGCCTGGCCTATCTGATGCCCACGGTAATCATGGTCGGCGTGTCGGCATTCCTGTTCAAGAAACGCTCGGGCTAAAGCTCGGGCGCCTGCCGCGGCGCCCCTGTAGGAGCGGCGCAAGCCGCGACCCCGACCTCCGGCTGCATCGTAATTTTCGATTCGAGGCGGCTTTCTGTGGGAGCGGCGTGAGCCGCGATCGCGAGCTCCGGCGACGTCGTAATTTTCAATTCGAGTCGCCTTTCTGTAGGAGCGGCGCAAGCCGCGACCGCGAGCTCCGGCTACGTCGTAAATTTCGATTCGAGACGGCTTTCTGTGGGAGCGGCGTAAGCCGCGATCTCGAGCTCCGGCTACGTCGTAAATTTCGATTCGAGACGGCTTTTTGTGGGAGCGGCGTAAGCCGCGATCTCGAACTCTGGTTGCTGTGCAAGCTAGGCTTCAGGCCGGGCTTCCGCCTGCTGCGCATGCGCGCCACTTGCCGTTGCTTCTAGCTCCCTCCTTTGGAAAAGGAGGGTTGGGGAGGATTTGCTTTTGCCTTGCTGTCGCTTCTTCTGACCGAAGGTCAAAGGCTTCCGCCTGCTGCGCATGCGGGTCACTTTCTCTTGCTAGCCCAAGAGAAAGTAACCAAAGAGAAGCGTCCTGCGCGCCGCCCTACGGGTCTACGACTGGTCGTGTGAGTGCGGTGCCTTTGGATTTCAATGCCGCGGCAACGGCAACGGCAACGGCAACGGCAACGGCAACGGCAACGGCGATGGCAATTGCAGCTCCGTGAAAGGCGGTATTCGTAGGATGCGGTGAGCCGCAGGCGAACCGCATCGTCGCGTGGCGGCGGCGACGCGCGCGGATCGAACTACTTCTTCGGCAACCGAATCAACCGCGTCCCGCTGGCGCGGTCGTGCCAGGTCAGGCGGTCGCGATCCAGCCAGGCCCACCAGAAGCCCAGGCCGGCGGCCAGCAGCGATACGCTGCCGACGCCGTAGCGAATCAACAAGGCCTTCCAGCCCGGCCGGCCGCCGTCGGCGCCGATCAGGCGCAAGCGCCACGGCCGCATGCCCAGGGTCTGGCCGCCGCGGCGCCAGCTGATCGTGGCGTAGGCGCCGGTGAGCAGCCAGCACACCAGCCACAGCAGCCACTGCAGCGCGCTGAACGGCGCGATGTTCTCGTGCACGTCGTGCCCGGACACGGTGTAGCCGACCGAGAACAGGGCCGAGGCCAGCATCCACAGCGCCAGCGCCGGCCAGAAATCGTAGAACAGCGCGAACCAGCGCCACAGCAAGAGGGGGGCGGGTCGGGTAGGCGTGTCCGGGGCGGCATGTTCGGTGCTCATCGCAACAGGATAGCCGCCGAGCGCGCGCGGTCGTAGCGCCGCCGATGCGCGCGTGCGCGATTGCGGGCGCGCGCCGGGCTTGCGCCGTCGCGCCCGGCTGAGGGACGCTGCCGCGATGACGTCGCCGAAATCCCGCAAGACCACGCCCGCCGAACGCCGCAGCCTGGCGATGTCGCTGCCGCCGCTGCCGGACGCCGACGAGGCCGCGATCCGCGTGTTCCTGGATGCGATCTGGGCCGAGAGCGGCCTGGCTCAGCAAACCCTGGACAGCTACCGGCGCGACCTCGAAGGCCTGGCGCGCTGGCGCGGCGGCCGCGACGGCGGCCTGGCCGGCGCCGATCGCGCGGGCTTGTTCGATTACTTGGCCTGGCGCACCAAGGAAGGCTATTCGCCGCGCAGCAACGCGCGCCTGTTGTCGGCGCTGCGGGCCTTCTACGCGCTGCGCCTGCGTCGTGGCGAGCGCGCCGACGATCCCACCGCCCTGCTGGAGCCGCCGCGGCTGCCGCGTTCGCTGCCCAAGGCGCTGGCGGAAAGCCAGATCGAGGCGCTGCTGGCCGCGCCCGAGGTCGACACGCCGCTGGGCCTGCGCGACCGCGCCATGCTGGAACTGATGTACGCCGCCGGCTTGCGCGTGAGCGAGCTGGTCAACCTGGCCGCGACCGCGGTCAACCTGCGCCAGGGCGTGCTGCGCGTGACCGGCAAGGGCGGCAAGGAGCGACTGGTGCCGCTGGGCGAAGAGGCCCAGCACTGGCTGGAGCGCTATCTGGCCCAGTCGCGTCCGCTGCTGGTCGGCAAGCAGGCGCTGAAGCCCCTGTTCGTCGGCGGTGCCGGCGAGGAAAGGGCGCTGACCCGCCAGCAGTTCTGGGGCCTGGTCAAACGCTACGCCGCGGTCGCCGGCATCGACCCGGCCCGGATCAGCCCGCACGGCCTGCGCCACAGCTTCGCCACCCACCTGCTCAATCACGGCGCCGACCTGCGCGCATTGCAGATGCTGTTGGGCCACAGCTCGCTGTCGACCACCCAGATCTACACTCTGGTCGCGCGCGAGCAGCTCAAGCAGTTGCACGCCAAGCATCACCCTCGAGGGTGAACCGCCATTCAACCTGGTCCGGCCGTTTCCAGCCCCGATTCCCGTACTCCCCAGTTCCCGAAAACGCCAACCCCGTCGCGCTAGCGCCACCGGTCCGGCCCCCCCGGCCGACCCCGTCCCGCGCCCCGTGCGACAATCGTTGAACCACACCTTCCCCGCGCGGTCCAAACGCTCGGTGAACCAGCCAAGGACCCGATCGATGAAGTACGCCCTATTCGCCGTGCTCGGAGCGCTCAGCCTGTCGGCCTGCGCCGAGGCCCCCAAGCCCGCCGCCGATGCCGCTAAAACCCCGGCCGCCGCCAGCGCCAAGCCTGCCGAGGCCAAGGCCGCCGCCGGCACGCCGGACGCGCGCGCGATCGAAGCCATCCGCGTGCTCAACTCGCGCGTCACCGTCGAGCGCGTCGGCGCCGCGCCGATCCCGGGCTTCCGCGAGGCGATCGTCGCCGGCCAGGTGGTCTACGTCAGCGACGACGGCCGCTACCTGTTCCTGCCGGGCTCCGGCGGCGCCCTGTTCGACACCACCGCCAAGAAGAACCTCAGCGAAGTGGCCTTGGCCGGCATGCGCAAAGAGGCGTTGAAGGCGATCCCGGCCAGCGAGCGCATCGTGTTCGCGCCGGCCAATCCCAAGTACACGGTGTCGGTGTTCACCGACGTCGAATGCGGCTACTGCCGCAAGCTGCACAGCGAAATCGCCGAGTACAACCGCCAGGGCATCGCGATCGAGTACCTCGCGTTCCCGCGCGCCGGCATCGGCAGCCAGGACTACAACAAGATGGTGTCGGTGTGGTGCGCGCCGGATCGTCGCAAGGCCCTGACCGACGCCAAGGCCGACCACGCGGTGCCGAACAAGAACTGCAAGAACAGCATCAACCAGCAGTACGACGTGGGCCAGCGCGTGGGCCTGACCGGCACCCCGATGATCCTGGCAGCCGACGGCACCCAGCTCGGCGGCTACGTGCCGCCGGCGGCGCTGCGCGAAACCCTGGACAAGCTGGCCACCGATGGCAGCGCCAAGCCGGCCGCGACCGGCCCGGTCGACGCCGTACCGGCGGCGGCCACGGCCGGCGGGGCCTGAGTCCCGTCGCCCCGGCCGACCCGGCCGGGCGCCACTGACGATGCCGCCGCGAGGCGGCATCGTCGTTTCCGGGCCCCGCCCGGGCCCGCCGGGCTTGCCGCGGCGGGCCGTGTGCACGGAAAACGGCGCGGGTGCGGGCGCTTGGATACAATACCGGGCCCGACGTTGCACGGTTCCCCGGACATGATCGTCCTCGAGGGCCTTTCGGCCCTGTCTCCGTTCCGCCGCGAACGGCTCCAAGCCCGCCTGCAAGCCATTCACCCCGAAGTCCGCCTGATCGACGCCTGGCCCGTGTATTGGGTCCGGCCCGACGTGGGCGCGCAGCCGGATGGCGACACCCTGCGCCGTATCCTGCAGGCCGAGCCGGACGCCGCCGCGCGCGAAGCCGGCGCGGTCTCGCGCTACGTGACCCCGCGCCTGGGCACGCTGTCGCCCTGGGCCAGCAAGGCCACCGAACTGCTGCGCGGCGCCGGGCAGCCGGTCGCGCGCGTGGAGCGCGGCACCCGCTACGACCTCGCCGGCTGGCCCGCCGACGCCGCCATCCAGGGCGCGCTGGCCAAGGCCCTGCACGATCCGATGACGCAGTCGCTGCTGGATGCGCGCGACGACGCCGCGGCGCTGTTCGCGGTGCCGGAGCGCGGCGAACTCGAACGCATCCCGCTGGACGGCCTGGAGAGCGCCAACGTCCGCCTCGGCCTGGCCCTGGCCGAGGACGAGATCGCCTACCTGCGCGAACGCTATGCCGCGCTCGGCCGCGCCCCGTCCGACGTCGAACTGATGATGTTCGCGCAGGCCAATTCCGAGCACTGCCGGCACAAGATCTTCAACGCCTCCTGGACCATCGACGGCCGCGAGCAGACCAGCTCGCTGTTCAAGATGATCAAGCACACCCACGCGCAGACGCCGGAAAACACCCTGTCGGCGTACAGCGACAATGCGGCCGTGGTGGAGGGCTATCCGAGCCGGCGTTTCCGCCCGCAGCCGGGCAGCCAGGCCTACGCCGCCGAAGCGGAAACGCCATCGGCGTTCTGCATCAAGGTCGAAACCCACAATCACCCGACCGCGATCGCGCCGTTCCCGGGCGCCAGTACCGGCAACGGCGGCGAGATCCGCGACGAAGGCGCGACCGGCCGCGGCGGCCGCCCCAAGGCCGGCCTGTGCGGTTTCAGCGTCTCGCACCTGCGCATTCCGACCCTGCCGCAGCCCTGGGAAGGCGAGCGCGCCTTGAACCCGCGCATGGCGCCGGCGCTGGAGATCATGCTCGACGGCCCGATCGGCGCAGCCGCGTTCAATAACGAGTTCGGCCGCCCCAACCTGGTCGGCTACTTCCGCAGCTTCGAACTCGCCGAGGGCGCGCATGCGCGCGCCTACGACAAGCCGATCATGCTCGCCGGCGGTCTCGGCGCGATGGACCGCATCCAGGTCGCCAAGCTCGGCCTCAAGCCCGGTCACGCCGTGATCGTGCTCGGCGGTCCGGCCATGCTGATCGGCCTGGGCGGCGGCGCCGCCAGTTCGGTCGCATCCGGCGACAGCGCCGAGGACCTGGATTTCGCGAGCGTCCAGCGCGACAACCCGGAAATGGAGCGCCGCTGCCAGGAAGTGATCGACCGCTGCGTCGCGCTCGGCGCGGACAATCCTATCGACAGCGCCCACGACGTCGGCGCCGGCGGTTTGTCCAACGCGATCCCCGAATTGCTGCACGACTCCAACCTCGGCGGCGTGATCGATCTGGCGCGCGTGCCCAGCGACGATCCCTCGCTGTCGCCGATGCAGCTGTGGTGCAACGAATCGCAGGAGCGCTACGTGCTCGGCCTGCCGGCCGACCGCGTCGCCGACTTCGCCGCGATCTGCGAACGCGAACGCTGCCCGTTCGCGGTGGTCGGTTACGCGACCGCGGAAGAGCGCCTGGTGGTGGGGTATGGCGCGACCGTCGAATCCGTCTACGGCGTTGCGGATTCCCTTCTCCCGCCTGCGGGAGAAGGTGCCCGCAGGGCGGATGAGGGCACGCGGCAAGGCATTGGCGGCGACTCTCAGCAGTGGCCGATCGACCTGCCCATGGACCTGCTGTTCGGCAAGCCGCCGAAGATGCACCGCGACACCCGGCGTCCGCCGACCGCGCCGTGGCCGGCGCTGAACTGGAACGGCCTGGACCTGCATCAGGCCGCGCTGCGCGTGCTCGCGCATCCCACCGTCGCCTCCAAGCAATTCCTGGTCACCATCGGCGACCGCAGCGTCGGCGGCCTGACCGCGCGCGATCAGATGATCGGCCCCTGGCAGCTGCCGCTGGCCGATTGCGCGATCACGCTGTCGGGCTTCGAAGGCTATGTCGGCGAAGCCATGGCGATCGGCGAGCGCACCCCGCTGGCCCTGCTGGATGCGGCCGCGGCCGCGCGCATGGCGGTGGGCGAAGCGATCACCAACCTGTGCGCCGCGCCGGTGGAATCCTTGAACCGGATCAAGCTGTCGGCCAATTGGATGGCGGCGGCCGGTCACCCAGGCGAGGACGCGCTGCTGTTCGACGCGGTCAAGGCGGTCGGCCTGGAGCTGTGCCCGGAGCTCGAGCTGAGCATTCCGGTCGGCAAGGACTCGCTGTCGATGCAGGCGCAATGGCAGGCCGACGGCGTCGCCCACAAGTCGGTGTCGCCGGTGTCGCTGATCGTGAGCGCGTTCGCGCCCGTGGTCGATGTGCGCCAGCAACTCACCCCGCTGCTCGCGCGCGAGCCCGACAGCGAGCTGTGGCTGATCGGCCTGGGCGCCGGCAAGCAGCGCCTGGGCGGTTCGGTGCTCGCGCAGTGCCACCCGCAGGCGACCGGCTCGGCCGAGGCCGGCGGTCTGCCCGCGTTCGCCGCGCTGTCCGCCGATGGCGACCGCGACGACCTGGGCGTGCCCGACCTCGATCACCCGCAGCGCTTGCGCGATTTCTTCGAACTCATCCGCGACGCGCGCGAGGCCGGCCTGCTGCTGGCCTATCACGACCGCAGCGACGGCGGCGCGTTCACCGCGCTGTGCGAAATGGCGTTCTGCTCGCGCCTGGGCCTGGACATCAGCCTGGACGGCTGGGGCGAGGATCCGTTCCGCACCCTGTTCAACGAGGAACTCGGCGCGATCGTGCAGATCGCCGACGAGGACCGCGCCGAATTCGCCGACCTGGTCGCGCGCCATGGCCTGATCGACTGCGCCCAGCGCATCGCCAAGCCGGTGCTGAGCCGCGTAGAAGGCGCGGCGGCCGCACCCGCGGTGCGCGTGCGCGAGGATGGCGCAACCCTGGCCGAATGGCGTTGGGACGAGCTATTCGATGCCTGGTGGTCGGTCAGCCACGCCATGCAGAAGCTGCGCGACAACCCCGATTGCGCCGATGAGGAGCGCGCGATCGCGCGCGACTTCGCCGCGCCGGGCCTGAAGCCCAAGCTCACCTTCGACCCCGCCGACGATGTCGCTGCGCCGTTCGTGAACCTGGGCGCGCGTCCCAAGGTCGCGATCCTGCGCGAGCAGGGCGTCAACGGCCAGATCGAAATGGCGGCCGCGTTCGACCGCGCCGGCTTCGAAGCGTTCGATGTGCACATGAGCGACCTGATCGCCGGCCGCGTCTCGCTGCAGGACTACAAGGGCTTCGCGGCCTGCGGTGGTTTCAGCTATGGCGACGTGCTCGGCGCGGGCCGCGGCTGGGCCACCAGCGTGCTCGAGCGCAGCGCCCTGCGCGACGCGTTCGCGGCCTTCTTCGCGCGCGAGGACAGCTTCTCGCTGGGCGTGTGCAACGGTTGCCAGATGCTGGCCCAGCTCAAGCCCATCATCCCGGGCGCCGAGCATTGGCCGCGCTTCCTGCGCAACCGCAGCGAACAATTCGAAGCGCGCCTGGGCCTGCTGGAAGTCGGCGAGTCGCCGTCGCTGTTCTTCCGCGGCATGGCCGGCTCGCGCATCCCGGTGTCGGTGGCGCACGGCGAAGGCCGCGCCAGCTTCGATAACAACCTCGACCAGAGCGCGGCGGACATCTCGTTGCGTTACATCGACGGCGAAGGCCGCGTCGCCGAGCGCTACCCGCTCAACCCGAACGGCTCGCCCGACGGCATCGCCGGCCTGACCTCGCGCGACGGCCGCGCCACCATCCTGATGCCGCACCCCGAGCGCACCCTGCGCAGCGCGAATCTGAGCTGGGCGCCGCGCGACTGGAGCGGTGACTCGCCGTGGATGCGGATGTTCCGCAATGCGCGGGTGTGGGTGGGGTAAGCGTTGGCGCTGCTACGAACGAGGCATTAAAGAAGGGCGTCCGCAAGGGCGCCCTTTTTTTGTGCCAGTTGGCACGCATAAAAAGCGGCGAATTTCGCATGGCCGGCTTGGTGCGCGCACGCCGCTTGCGACGGCGATAGAACCGCTGAATTGCGCTCGATTCGACGGCATAGCGTTCGGATCTGCGCCGAGCCGTGCTCGCATTGCGCTAAGGCGTGATCGCGCATGCGCATGCACGGAGTTTCACCACGAACATCCGATTGACAGCCTTTTCCACTCGGCTGCGATCCTGCGATCAGGCGTGCGCCCACTGCGCCGAAGCGAACGCATTCGCGCGTTCTTCGGTCCGACAATGCATCGACACGACCGGGAGTTCATACCGGTCTCACATCGGGCCTCTGGTCCTGGGTCGAGGGGAAGACCGTGCGATATCTGATCGGTGCATTGCTCACGCTTACGTCCTGCGCGGTTTGCGCGCAGAAGGCGCCGTGGGAGGAATACGACAAGCTCATCAAGTCGGCGCAGACCATCAAGTCCGAGGGCCCGACCTTGTTCGGCGATTCGGTGAACCTGTACACGGGCGCGACTTCGTTCGCGACCGTGGACGTGTCGATCCCCGGCAACTTTCCGATTTCGGTCGCGCTTGGGCGGCGTTTCTCTTCGGCGACCGACGCGCGCAGCCGCCCGTTCGGAGATTGGGATTGGGACGTTCCGTATATCAGTGGCAACTTCAGCCGTGCCGAAGGCTGGGTGCTGGGAACTTCGGCCGCCACTGCCAGCGCCAATCGCTGTTCGTTCCCCACCAGCCCGGAAACGGCGCGGCCGCCCTTGGTCAAAGTGCAGAGCTCGACGCCTACGAGTGCGCCGGCGGTGCAGCCCTGGGAGTACTGGAGCGGCTATAGCATGTCGGTTCCCGGCGGAAGCCAGGAGCTGCTGATCGCAACCGCGGAGACGCGGCCGCGGCCGACCGACGGCGGTGTCTATCCCTGGGTCACCAACAAGCACTGGCACCTGTCCTGCGTGTCGAGCCTGCAGAGCGGACAGGCGGGCGAGGGCTTCATGGCGCGTTCGCCGGACGGTACCCGTTACCGTTTCGACTGGATGGTGGCGCGTCCTTCCGACGATCTGTTGAAGCCGGTGGTCAGCCAGGGCGTCGTGGTTCAGCGCCCGGTGCCGCGCGACGAGATACGCCTGTACCCGACGCGGATCGAGGATCGATTCGGCAACTGGGTCGCCTACGCCTGGAGCGGCGCCAAACTGCTGTCGATCACCTCCAGCGACGGCCGTCAGCTCAGCTTGAGCTGGGAGAACGTCAACGGCTACGACCGGGTCACTAAGGTGGCGACTAATACCGGGCGCGAATGGAACTATGGCTATTCGCCGTACTCGCAGCTCACCGCGGTGACGCTGCCCGACAGCAGCCAGTGGGCGATCAATTTCGCCGCGCTTTGGGGAAGCCCGTACTACGAGATCGACGAAGAAACCATGACCGACGGCCGTCGCGTGCCTCTGCAGGACAAGGCGCTGTATTGCTCCTGGATGCGCAAACTCAGGCCGCTGACACGTATCGCGACCATCCGGCATCCGTCCGGCGCCAGTGGCGAGTTCGTGTTCCAGACGGTGCGCCATGGCCGAAACGGCGTGCCGTTCGATTGCGTCTTCCCGCCGAACATGGGGCCGCGTCCCGATCCCGATTTCGAGCCGGGCGATGACACGCTGAACGCCATGATTCCGGCACGCTTCGACGTGCTGGCCCTGCAGACCAAGCGCGTCACCGGGCCGGGCCTGCCGGGTCACGTCTGGAGCTACAGCTACACCACTCCGATCGGTAGCTGGGAAGGCGAGTGTCCGAGCTGCGCGACCACCAAGACCACCACGGTTACCGATCCCGACGGCGATCGCACGGTGAATACTTACGGCGTGGTCTACAACGACAACGACGGCAAGCTCTTGAAGGTCGACGTCTACGCCGGCAGCAGCTTGCTTCGCAGTTCGACCACCACCTATCTCAGTAACGCAGCCGCGCCGAATCAGGAATTCGCCGACCGAATGGGCGTAAGCCCGCAGATCCGTCTCGACTCGTTCTCGTCAGAACGCCAGCGGCCGGCGGTGTTCAGCTCGGTGCAGCAGGACGGCGTGCGCTTCGATACGGCATACGAGACCTTCGACGAATTCGCCCAGACGAAGCGCGTTGGGCAGTCGAGCACTTTGGGCTACACCCGCACCGACATCACCGAATACCTCAACGATAAGACGAAGTGGGTGATTGGCCAAGTCCAGCGCCAGACCAACTTCAACACCGGTGCCATTCCTTCGCGTACCGAATACGACCCCGCTACTGCATTGCCTAAGCAGACCTTCGCCTACGAAAAACCGCAGCAGGGACTGACCTACAACGCCGACGGCACGCTGGCCAGCGTCGTCGATGGGCGTGGTTTGGCTACGACGGTAAGCAATTGGAAGCGCGGCATTCCGCAGACGATACGTTTTAATGACGGCACGCAGAAGCTCGTGGGCGTGGACGGAAACGGCTGGGTCGGATCGGTTACCGATGAGAATGGTTATGCCACGGGCTACTCCTACGATTCCATGGGGCGTATCACGCGCGTCACGCCGCCGGCTGGCGACGATGTCGCGTGGCTGGATACGGTACTGCGTTTCGAGCCCGTAGCTACGGCCGAGTACGGCCTGGAGGCCGGACATTGGCGCCAGGTGGTGACTACCGGAAATCGAAAGAGGATCGTCTATTTCGACGCTCTGTGGCGTGCCGTTGTGGAGCAGGAAGAGGATATGTCCAACCCTGCCGGAACGCTGCGCTGGAGCGCCAAGCGCTACGACGACGAAGGGCGGACAGTCTTCGCCTCCTACATGCTCAATCCACGGGTCGATGGTGAGTCGACGTTCTCAAATCCCGCATTGAAAGGCACGGTGTCGCAGTTCGATGCGCTCGGACGGCCGACGCGGACGATACAGGACGGCGAAGAGGGGCCGCTGGCGACGGTGATCGACTACCTGGCCGGTTTCAAGCGTCGCACCACCGACCCACGCGGAATCGCCACCAGCGAGACGTTCGAAGTCTACGGGACGCCGGGTTACGACGCGCCGAGGCAGATCGATGCCGCTGAGAACACCGTCGATAAGGCGCGCACCACCATCGTTCGCGACGTGCTGGGCAATACCAAGGAAATCGTGCGCGGCCCGGGCGGTTGATCCGGCGATAGCTCAGGGGACTGCGGCCCGCGCATCAGCGCGGATCGCGGCAACGGCATAGGACAGCAGGCCGGATTCGGCCAACAGGTCGGTTTATGTGCAAGACACGCAATGTGATGGCGCCCCAAGAACGGGCGCTGAAGGCGCCGCTGCGGATGGCGATGTGGTTATGGCTGCTGCTGGCGACGTTGTTGCCGGGGCTGGCCGTCGCCGCCGCGGGGCCGACACTGAGTTTCAGCTACCCCGCCGCGCCGGAGATGAATTTCGCCGCGCCGGCCAACGTCAAGGTGTTGCTGAACGCCACCGCGGGCTGTGGCCCGATCAACATCTACGTCACCGGTCCGGGCTTGGATACCTCGATCAGCAACGGCGATACGTTAAGCAATCTGCCGCCGGGCCGCTACTTCATCGATGCCTACTTCGAAATGTGCGACCGGCGTTGGATCGACCCGGTCAGCGCCGGCCGAGCCTTCAACGTGCTTGGCGGTTCGATAACGGCGTCGCCGCAGACCTGCACCATTCCCTGGGGCGGCAACGCCTGCTACACCACGATCAACTGGAGCTCGAACGCGGCCAATGCCGAGGTCTGGTACTCGCTGCCGGACGGCAGCTTCATGACCCGATGGGCCAGTGGCCAGAACGGCTCGGCCAACGGCGGCATAGACAGCCGCGGGCTACGCTTCTACCTGAAGAGCGGCGATCTGACCCTGGCGACGGTCAACGTCAGCGCAGTGCCGACCAACAATGCCGCGCCCTCGGTGGCTCTGACCGCGCCTACGCAGAATCAGGTCTTCCCGGCCGGCAGCGCCATCGCGCTCACCGCGAACGCCAGCGACGCCGACGACGGCGTGCAGCGCGTCGAGTTCCTGGTCGATGGGGTCAAGATGGGCGAGGACACCAGCGCGCCCTACGAACTGCATTGGACCATGCTTGAGGGCGGTCACGCGGTGACCGCACGCGCCTTCGACACGCGCGGCGCGCAGACCACCTCGGCCGCGGTGAACATCATCGGCAACGGCCCGCCATCGGTCGTGCTGACCGGTCCGGCCAACGGCGCCACATCTATCCTGCCCGGCAGCTTCCTGCTGAAGGCCAATGCGAGCGATCCCGACGGCATTGCGCGAGTCGAATTCGTCGCCAACAGCGTCGTGGTGAGCAGCGACACGGTCGCGCCCTATGAGTTCCAGTGGTCCGGCGTGGGCGTCGGAACGCACACGATCCATGCGGTAGCGACCGACGGGCGCGGAAGTCAGAGCGTATCCGCGGTGGCCACCGTTACCGTCACTCAGCCGCCATCCGGGCCGACCGGCGTCGCGCGCCGCTACGTGTACGACACCCATCAGCAGTTGTGCAAGATCATCGAACCCGAAACGGGCGCCACCGTGATGGGCTACGACGCAGCCGGCAACCTGGCCTGGTCGGCTGCCGGTCTCGATCTTCCGGACCAGAACAACTGCAATACCAACGAAGGCTATGCGTCCGGTCGTCGCGTCGATCGCGGCTACGATCAGCGCAACCGTTTGCACACCCTGGCGTTCCCTGACGGCCGTGGCAATCAAACCTGGGTCTATACGCCCGACGGTTTGCCCAAGGAGATCAGCACCAGCAACGACGGCCCGGGTTTGGGTGTCGTGGTCAATACCTACGCCTACAACAAGCACCGCCTGCTGACTGCCGAAACGCAGGCCCTGCCAGGCGACTACACCGGCCTCATCGCCTACGCTTACGACGCCTACGGCAATCGCAGCCAATACACCACGCCGGACGGCCAACCGATCAGCTACGCCAACAACGCGCTGGGCCAGCCGGTCAGCGTGAGCTCGAACTGGGGCAATCACGCCACTGGTATCAGCTACTACCCCAACGGTGCGATCAAGCAGTTCACTTACGGTAATGGCGTCGTCCACACCCTGACCCAGAATGCCCGTCAGCTGCCTAGCTCCAGCGCCGACGCGGGCGTGGCTCGGTTGGACTACACCTACGACCCCAATGGCAACGTCAACGGCATCCTGGATCGGGTGCGCGGCGATACCTACAGCCGTTGGATGACCTACGACTATCGCGACCGTCTGACCGCCGCGGGTTCGTGCAGTTTCCTCGGCGATTGTTGGCATCGTTTCACCTACGACCCGCTCGACAACCTCAAGAGCTGGACCCTGGGCGGCGTCAAGGATCACGCTACCTACTACTACGATGATCGTAACCGCCTGACCAACATCCGAAACAGCGCGGGTGCGGCGGTGCTGGGCCTGGGCTACGACCCGCAGGGCAATCTGGAGAACAAGAACGGCCAGGCCTACCAGTTCGACTACGGCAACCGTCTGCGCACGGTCGTCGGCAAGGAGGCCTACCTATACGACGCGCAGGGCCGGCGCGTAGCTACGACCGGGCGCCCCGACACCACGTACTCGCGATCGTTCTACAACCTCGATGGCCAGATGGTGATGAGCGAAGACCATCACACCGCCGAGGCGCAGAACGACAGCCATCCCGAACTCACCGTTCCTCACGTCTATTTGAACGGCAGTCTGCTGGCGACCATCGAATGGAACCGTGCGACGGGCAACGGTCAGATCAAGTATCACCATACCGACGCGTTGGGCAGCCCGATCGCTGTCACGAATGGCGCTGGTGCGGTGATCGATCGCACCGACTGGGAGCCCTATGGCGCTGCAATCGGCAAGCCGAACTACAACGGCGTGGGCTACACCGGTCATGTGATGGATGGAGCAACCGGTGTCACCTACATGCAGCAGCGGTACTACGACCAAAGCTTAGGGCGATTCCTAAGCGTCGACCCCGTTACTGTCGACAAGGTTGTGGGCTCCAACTTCAATCGCTACTGGTACGGAAACAACAATCCGTACAAGTTCGTCGATCCCGATGGACGGTTCGGCCAAGGGGCGCAGTGTCAGGGAGCAAACTGCGCACCTCAGATGGGAGCCGAGGGATTGTCTAGGGCTTATGACTCGGCGGCGGGAGCGATCAAATCCGTACTGGACGTGGTGGACATACGTGTTGAGTTTATGGCGGCGTACGGCATCGGCGTAGAGGGGTCCATGAGCCTAATGCGTGGTGACGGCGAGATCGGCATGGTGACAGCGGGGTACGGCGTATCGGCCGGCGCCACGCTCCAGCCTAGAGATGGGTTCATCGTGGGAATGGACAACGCCGTGGAGGCGCCCATTACGTTTAGCGGAGAAGCAAGCGTGGGTGCTGGCCTTTATGGAAGTCTTGAGGGTAGCGTCAATCCAGGGGGCTCTGCGGAGTTGGTACCAAAGCTCGGCGTCGGTGTTGGTGAGTCGTTCAAGACGTCTCCCAGCGTTATGTTCCTGAAGTGGGGCGAGCTCGCGACGGATGAGAAGGCACCCTCTGATTGAATGGTTGCATGCAGGAGATGGGAGCTTCATTGGACCCCGTGTTTTCAATCTTGGCTGTATATCGGGAGCTGGCACCCTGTCGTGGTTGTAACTCCGGCCTGGGAAGACTTAGTGGCCGAAACTGCTAAAGTCCGGGTTCACGCGCAGGAGGGTGACGTGAACGCAGTAGCCACCAATATGGGATCGCCCGGGGCTCCGGAACCCGGGCTGTCCGCCGCCGAGGCCGGGGCCGGAGGCCCACAGGCCGCCGTGGACGCGGCCATCGTCGAGGCCCTGCTGGCCAAGGGCCGGCTCAAGGAGCCGGACCTGGCGCGCGCGCGCCGGCTGCAGGAGGAAACCGGCGGTAGCCTGCTGGCGCTGCTGGCCCGGCTGGGCCTGGTGTCCGAGCGCGACCACGCCGAAACCGTGGCCGCGGTGCTGGACCTGCCCCTGGTCAGCATCAAGGACGCACCGGAATTACCTCCGGAAGGCGTCGCCCTGACACTCAAATTCATGAAGCAGTTCGCGGTTTGCCCGGTCCGCGAGACCGAGCAGGCCGTTGAGGTGCTGATGGCCGACCCGCAGGATGTCTACACGCTGGACGCGCTGCGCCTGGCGACCCAGCGCGACATCCGGCCTTACGTGGCGCTGCGCTCGGAGATCGGCGACGTGATCGAGCGCTGGCACGGCCAGGGCCGCAGCGCGATGGGCGCGATCGTGGAGACCGCCGAGGGCGAGGGCTCGGGCGATCTGGACGACGTCGAGCACCTGCGCGACCTCGCTTCCGAGGCGCCGGTGATCCGGCTGGTGAACCTGGTGATCCAGCGCGCGGTCGAGCTGCGCGCGTCGGACATCCATATCGAACCGTTCGAGAACCGCCTGAAAGTGCGCTACCGCGTCGACGGCGTGCTGGCCGAGGGCGAGAGCCCGCCGGCCAATCTGACCGCGGCGGTGATCAGCCGCATCAAGATCATGGCCAAGCTCAACATCGCCGAGCGCCGCCTGCCGCAGGACGGCCGCATCATGCTGCGCGTGCAGGGCAAGGAGCTGGACCTGCGCGTGAGCACGGTGCCGACCGCGCACGGCGAGTCGGTGGTGATGCGACTGCTGGACCGCGAGACGGTGGTGTTCGACTTCTACAAGCTCGGCTTCACCGACGAGTTCCTGCCGCAGTTCCAGAAGGTGCTGGACCAGCCGCATGGCATCTTGCTGGTGACCGGCCCGACCGGCTCGGGCAAGACCACCACGCTGTACACCGCGCTGAGCAAGCTCAACACCAGCGACGTCAAGATCATCACCGTCGAGGACCCGGTCGAGTACCAGATCGAGGGCATCAACCAGATCCAGGCCAAGCCGCAGATCGGCCTGGATTTCTCGCATGCGCTGCGCTCGATCGTGCGCCAGGACCCGGACATCATCATGATCGGCGAAATGCGCGATCTGGAGACCGCGCGCATAGCGATCCAGTCCGCGCTGACCGGCCACCTGGTGCTGAGCACGCTGCACACCAACAACGCGGCCGGCGGCGTCACCCGCTTGCTCGACATGGGCGTCGAGGACTACCTGCTGACCTCGACCATCAACGGCATCCTGGCCCAGCGCCTGGTGCGCCGCCTGGAGCCGACCCACGCCGAGAAGTATCCCGCCTCGCCGGAGGAGATCGAGAAGTTCCATCTGCGCCGCTACCAGCCGCAGGGCGAGATCTTCCTGTATCGCCCGCGCGGGTCGGCGCTGGCGCCGACCGGTTACCACGGCCGCACCACGATCATGGAATTCCTGGTCATGAACGACGAGCTGCGGCGTGCGGTGATGCGCCATGCGGGCATGGGCGAGATCGAGCAGATCGCGCGCGACGCCGGCATGCGCACCATGTACGAGGACGGCATCGTCAAGGCCCTGGCCGGGCACACCACGATCGAAGAAGTACTGCGCGTGACCGAGGACGCGTGATCGCGTCGGGGCCGCGCGCCACCACCATAGGGGCAGGGCGTATGAGTAACGCAACGGTAAGGATATCGGGCCTGTGTGTGCTGGCGGCCGCGCTGGCCATGGCCGGCGTCGTGCATGCGGCGGGCAAGGCGCCCGCCAAGTCGCTGAGCAAGGACGCGCTGCCGGCCGGCTTCGCGGTCGGCAAGGGCCAGCCGCCGTTGACCCTGAAGGTGGACGTGGCCGACGGCAAGGCCAGCAGCACGGTGGTCAGCGACGCGGCCCAGGCCAACGTCACCGCCAGCGGCGGCGCCGACGGCGGCGAGACCATGCTGACGATCCGTCACGACCTGGCGGTCGCGATCAAATTCGATCTCTACATCTCCTCCGACGGCGAGCGCTTCGAGTACACCAGTTCCTGCGCGGTGACGCCGGGAATTTCCAGTTTCGAGATGTGGTCGCGCCCGATCCGCGCCTTCGCGCTGGGCAACCCGCGCGTGGTGCCGGCCGACCGCATGGCCTGCGACTGAGCCGCCGATGGCCCTGTACCACTACAAAGCCCTCAACGCCCGCGGCGAAATGCTGGACGGCCAGATGGAGGCGGTCAGCAACGCCGAGGTCGTGCAGCGCCTGCAGGAGCAGGGTCATCTGCCGGTCGAGGCCAAGCTGGCCAGCGAGGCCAGCGGCGCTTCGGTATGGAAGGGCCTGTTCAAGCCCAAGCCGTTCGCGGGCGCGCGCCTGGTCCAGTTCACCCAGCAGTTGGCGACCCTGCTGGGCGCCGGCCAGCCGCTGGATCGCGCGCTGACCATCCTGCTGGAACTGCCCGAGGACGAGGCGGCCAAGCGCACCGTCACCGACGTGCGCGACGCGGTGCGCGGCGGCGCTTCGCTGTCCACCGCGCTGGAGCGCCAGCACGGCACCTTCTCGCGCCTGTACATCAACATGGTGCGCGCCGGCGAAGCCGGCGGCAGCATGCACGAGACCCTGGCGCGCCTGGCCGACTATCTGGAGCGCAGCCGCGCGCTGCAGGGGCGCGTGATCAACGCCCTGATCTACCCGGCGATCCTGGTGGTGATGGTCGGCGCCAGCCTGCTGTTCCTGCTGGGTTACGTGGTGCCGCAGTTCGCGGTCATGTACGAGAGCCTGGACGCGCCGTTGCCGTTCTTCACCAAGATCGTGCTCAGCATCGGTCTGTTCGTGCGCGACTGGTGGTTCCTGCTGGTGGCCACGCCGGCGGTGGCGTTCTGGTGGTTCGACCGCAAGCGTCGCGACCCGGTGTTCCGCGAGGCGCTGGACGGCTGGCTGCTTAAGCGCAAGTTCGCCGGGGCGCTGGTCGCCAAGATCGAAACTGCACGTTTGGCGCGCACTTTGGGCACGCTGGTGCGCAACGGCGTGCCGCTGATGACCGCGCTGGGCATCGGCCGCAACGTGATGGACAACCGGGTGTTGGCCGCCGATGTCGAGGCCGCGGCCGAAGAGGTCAAGAACGGCGTCGCCCTGTCGACCGCGCTGGGCAAGGGCAAGCGCTTCCCGCGCCTGGCCCTGCAGATGATCCAGGTCGGCGAGGAGTCGGGCGCGCTGGACACCATGCTGGTCAAGACCGCCGAGACCTTCGAGCACGAAACCAGCCTGGCCCTGGACCGCATGCTGGCGGCGATGGTGCCGGTGATCACCGTGGTCCTGGCCGGCGTGGTCGGCACGGTGGTGCTGGCCGTTTTGACGCCGCTGTACGATCTGACCAATGCGATCGGCTGAGCGCGGGGCGGCAAAACTGCGACACGGTTCCCTGTTCAGGCTGGCGCCCGGCGGTCCGGATCGGCGCGCTTCCGCCGTTTTGAACGCAAGCTGTACCGCTTCCCGCGCGCTTGCACCGGCGTCGGGATCGCGGCACAGAATCGAGCTGGACCACGCCGCTCCGGAACCGTTCCGGCACGCGGCGGTCGAACCGAGTCGCGGGGGCAGCGGGATCGTCCCTGGCAGGATCGCCTCTTCTGTGTACCCAACCACTTACGGATGAACGAAATGCGAAATCCCCGTTCCCTGCGCCGCCCGTCCGCCGCCCTGCAGCGCGGCATGAGCCTGATCGAAATCATCATCGTGATCGTGCTGATCGGCGCGGTGATGACGGTGGTCGGGACCAAGGTATTCGGCGCCAACGACAACGCCAAGTTCAAGCTCGCCAAGACCCAGGTGCAGACCCTGGCCGGCAAGATCGAGTCCTTCCAGATGGACACCGGCCGCCTGCCGGGCTCGCTGGACGAGCTGGTCAAGGCGCCCTCGGACGCCAGCGGCTGGCTCGGCCCTTACGTCAAGGACACCGACCTCAAGGATCCGTGGGGCCACCCGATCGAGTACCGCTCGCCCGGCGAAGGCCGCGATTTCGACGTGGTGATCCTGGGCAAGGACGGCAAGCCCGGCGGCACCAGCGTCGACGGCGACGTCAAGTACGAGTAAGCCGCGCATGAGGCAGTCGCGGCAACGCCCTTGCGCTCCCGTAAGGGGCCACCGGGGCTATGCCGCGGCGCGGGCGGCTGTCGCCTCGCCTCGCCTCGTACGCGGTTTCACGTTATTGGAAATGCTGTTGGTGATCGCGCTGATCGCGGCGATCGGTTTGCTGGCCGCGTTCGCGTTCACCGGCGGCATCGCCGGCATGCAGCTGCGCAGCAACGCCAAGGAACTCGCCGCGCAACTGCGTTACACCCGCACCCAGGCGATCGCCACCGGCCAGAAACAGACTTTCACCATCGATCCGGGCGCGCATACCTGGAGCGGCGCGAACGGGCGCGCGGGCGAGATTCCGAAGTCCTTGAAACTGTCCTTCGTCGGCGCGCGTCAGACCCAGCCCGCCGAAGGCCAGGGCGCGATCGTGTTCTTCAACGACGGCGCCTCCACCGGCGGGCGCATCCAGCTCAGCGCCAAGCGCGCGGGCTGGAACATCGATGTAGCCTGGCTCACCGGCGAAGTGCGACTCAAACGCGTGGAGGCGCGCCGATGAGCGCGTCGCCGCGTCGGTCCGGCTGGCGCGCGCCGCGCGCGGCCCGTGGTTACACCCTGATCGAAGTCATCATCGCGTTCGCGCTGCTGGCGCTGGCGATGACCCTGCTGCTGGGCACGCTGTCGGGCTCGGCGCGGCAGGTGCGCTGGGCCGGCGACGCCGGGCGCGCGAGCTTGTACGCGCAGTCGCTGCTGGACCAGGTCGGTGTGGCCGAGCCGCTCACGCCGGGCCAGCAAAGCGGCGATTTCGAGGAAGGCCGCTACCGTTGGACCCTGGGCGTGGCGCCATGGCGCGACCGCGCCGTGGCCGCGGTCGCGCAGCCGGTCGACGTGAACGGTCCGCAGTTGTTCGAAATCACCCTGGCGGTGGAGTGGGGCGACGGTGGGCCCGCGCAGCGCTTCCAGTTGCGTAGTCTGCGCAGCGCCTTGCCGGGCACCGAGGCGGTGCTGCCATGATGCGCGCGCGTCGCGCCGCCGCCGGCTTCACCCTGATCGAGATCCTGCTCGCGACCGTGCTGTTGGCCGCGGGCGTGGCCCTGGCTTTCGCGACGCTGTCGGCCGCCACCCAGACCGCGACGCGCGGCGAGGCCATGGCCCAGCGCAACGAGCGCCAGCGCGCGGTCGAAGGTTTTCTGCGCAAGCGTCTGATCGCGACCCGCCCGATCGCGTTCGGCTTCGACCAGGCCAGCGCACTGCCGCAGCGCTTTATCGGCGAGCCCGACCGTCTGCGCTTCGTCGCCGACCTGCCGGACTACCTCGGCCGCGGCGGTCCCTACCTGCACGATTTCGCGATCGAATCCGACGGCGACCAGGCGCGCATCATGCTGTCGCTGTCGATGGTGCTGGCCGGCCAGACCATCGAGGAGGAACAGGAGCGTCCGCCGGAACTTTTGGTCGAAGGCCTGAAGTCGGCGCGCTTCCGCTACCGCGCCCTGGACGAGACCGGCAAGCTCGGCGACTGGCAGGAGCGTTGGCAGGCGGTGGAGCAACTGCCGCTGATGGTCGAAGTCACCCTGACCGATATCGACGGCCGCGAGTGGCCGCCGCTGGTGGTATCGCTGCCGCTGGCCGCCAGCGTCGCGCGCGGCGTCGTGCCGGGGACGATATGAGCGCGCCCGGCATCCGCGCCCACCGTCACGCTCGCGGCGCCGCGCTGCTGCTGGTGCTGTGGCTGATCGCGATGCTGACCGCCTTGATCGGCGCGTTCGCGCTGTCGGCGCGGGTCGAGAATCTACAGGGCCGCGTCCTGATGCGCGGTTTGGTCGCGCAAAACGCAGCGCGTGCAGGCATGGAATTTGCGCTGACCCGGGTCGGCCAGACCGATCCGCGTCTGCAATGGCGGCCGGACGGCACGGCCTATCGCTGGTCGTATGGCGGCGCCGAAGTGGAAGTGAAGCTGATCGACGAGAACGGCAAGGTCGATCTCAACCAGGCCGATCCGGCCCTGCTGACCGCGCTGATCCAGGGCGTCGGCGGCATCGAACAACAGGCCGACGCGGCGCGTCTGGCCTCGGCGATCGCCGATTGGCGCGATCCCGATCCGCTGACCCAGATCGCCGGCGGCGCCGAGGATCCGGACTACGCCTCCGCGGGCCTACCCTACGGCGCCAAGGACGCGGAGTTCGAAAGTGTGGCCGAGGTCGAGCAGATCCTGGGCTTTACGCCCGCGCTGTATGCCAAGCTCGAGCCCTACCTGACCGTCTACAGTGGCCGCGCCCAGCCCGATCCCGCGTTCGCTGCGGCACCGGTGCTGGATGCGATGGGGCTGAACGGTGCCGATGTGGTGGCCCAGCGTGGCCGTCGCAACCCCGATGGCACACCGATGCCGGGTGGGGGGGCGCCAGGGCAATTGCCCGGTCTCGTCGGCGAAGGCAGTGGCACCTATAGTATCGACAGCCGCGCGCGGCTCTCCGATGGCCGCGAGTCGGTGTTGCGAGTAGTCGTGCGCGCGGGAGGCGGTGCCGTGCCAGGCATGGCCTATACACCGTTGCGTTGGGAGGAGGGAGCTTCGCCACGATGAATTCGCAAGTGGAAAGCCGGCCGGGAAGCTGGCAGACGGACAATCCGTTACGACGTCTGGGCAGCCGCGTGATGCCGGGCGCGGGCGGCTTCCTGTCGTGGTGGGGGCGCAATCTCGCGGCCTGGCTGCCGCTGCGCGCGCGCCAGGCCCTGGGCATGGACCGCGGCCGCTTGCTGCTGCAGGTGCAGGGCGATGCCGTGTCGCTGCGGCTGCAGCGCGGCGCCGAACTGCGCGAACTGGGCGTGCTGCCCGGGCTGGCGGGCTACGCCGACCCCGCCGCCGCCGAACTGGCCGCGCTTGCCGGACCGAACGCGGTGGTCGCCCACACCAGCGATCCGCTGGCGCCGCTGCTGCCGTCCGGTCTGGCGGATCTGCCGCGCTGGCTGCTGCTGCCGGCCGCGAGCAGCCTGCGCCGTCGCCTGGCCTTGCCGGCCGCCGCGGCCGAGCGCCTGCGCGACGTGGTCGGTTTCGAGATCGACCGCCAAACCCCCTTCACCGCCGACGCGGTCGCGTTCGACGCGCGCGTGCTCGCGCGCCGCGATGCCGACGGCCAGCTCGACGCCGAACTGGTGGCGGTGCCGCGCCAGGCCCTGACCCCGCAACTGGCGGCGATCGGTCCGCTCGCCGACAGCCTGGCCGGTGTCGACGTCGCCGGCGCCGACGGCATGCCGCTGGCCGTGAACCTGTTGCCGCCCGCGCAGCGCCGCAGCCACAGCGATCCGTTCCGGCTGTGGAACCTGGCCCTGGCCGCGGTCGCGCTGGTCGCGATCGCCGCGACCATGTGGCAGTTGCTGGCCAACCGCCGCAGCGCCGCCGACGCCCTGGAGCAGACCATCGCCAGCCACGCCGTCGCCGCGCGCAACGCCGCCGCGCAGCGCCAGGAACTGATCGGACTGATCGAAGGCCAGGCCTTCCTCGACCGCACCCGCGCCGAGCGTCCGAGCACGATCGAACTGATCGACGAACTCAGCAAGCGCCTGCCCGACAGCACCTACCTGGAAAAACTCGCGATCGAGGACAACAGCCTGCTGCTGATCGGCCTCAGCCGCGAAGCTTCTTCCTTGATCGCGCGCCTGCAGGGCACCCAGCTGTGGCGCTCGCCGGCCTTGACCGGCGCGGTCCAGCCCGACCCGACCAGCGGCCGCGACCGTTTCACCCTGACCGCCGAGATCGGTCCGCCGCGAGCGGAGGCCGCCCGTGGCCAATGAGCTGAAGATCGGCGGCATCGAACGCGACCGCTGGGCGGCGCTGGGCCTGCTGTTGGCCGCGCTCGCGCTGGCCTACGCGGTGCTGGTGCACCCGTGGTGGACAGTGCCGATGCTGGAAGCCAACGAACGCCTGGAAAACCTGAAGGAGCGCGAGCTGCGCCAGCGCATGCAGTTGCAGCAGGCGCCGCAGGTGCAGCAGCGTTTGCAGCAAGTGCGCCAGCAACAGGCCGGGCTGCCGGGCTTCCTGCCCGAGGCCTCGGCCGAACTGGCCAGCGCGTCCCTGGTGCAGCGCCTGGAGAACGTAGTCGCCCAGGCCAGCCCGGGCAACCGCAGCTGCCGCATCGACAACCGCTCGCCGCTGGCCGACAACAGTCGCCGCGACAAATACGCGCGCGTGGTCGTGCAGGTGCGCCTGCGTTGCGGCACCGGCGAGACCGCGGCCGTGCTGCATTCGCTGGAGACCGGTTCGCCGCGTTTGTTCGTGGGCAATCTCAATCTGCTGTCGGCGCGCGGCTATTTCGTGCCCGGCACCGGCCGGCCCTCGTCCGACGGCGGCATCGACGTGAGCTTCGACCTCTACGGCTATCTGCGCCCCGGCCCCGCGGCCGCGACGCCCGCGCCCAAGGCCAACATTCCGGGGGCCGCCGATGCGTCTTGACGCCGCCAGCCCCCGTACCTGGTTGCTGGCCACAGTGGCCGGCTGGGCCGTGCTGGCCTGGCTGCTGGCCCTGGCCGGCATGGGGCGCCAGACCCGGCTGTTGGACGACGATGCCAGCCTGGTTCAGGCGCTGCCGCAGTCGCGCGCGCCGGCCAAGCCGCGTATCGGTCCGCTCACCCAGTACGGCGAAATCGCCGCGCGTCCGCTGTTGATGGACGATCGCCGGCCGCGCGCGTTCTTCGTCCAGGGCAAGGGCGACGAGACCGCGCAGGCCAACACCTTCGACTACGTGCTGACCAGCGTGCTGATCACGCCGGATTTGAAGATGGCGATCCTGCAGCCGGCCGACGGCAGCGAGTCGGTGCGGGTCAAGTTGGGCGAAGTGCCGGAATCGCATCCGGCCTGGCGCCTGAGCGCGCTGGATCCGCGCAAGGCCGTGTTCGAAGGCCCCGAAGGCCGGCGCGAGATGGATCTGCGCGTGTATGACGGCCAGGGCGGTCAACCGCCGACCGCGGTCGCCGTGCCGGTGCCGCCGCCTAACCAGGCCGGGCCTGGTACGCGCGCGCCGCCGCCGCCGCCGCAACCGCAGCCGCAGCCGCAGCCAGTCGCACGCAGCACCGCCGGGCCGATGCCTTCGACCAACCCGCCTGGACAGGTCGCACCCGTGACCAACAGCAACACCGTCGTCAGCCCTGCCGGTAGCGAACCGATGACCGAGCAGGCGCAGATGGAAGCCATCCGCAAAAGGATAGAGGCGCGTCGCGCCCAATTGCGGCAACAGCAAGCCCAGCAACCCCCGGCCAAGACGCCGTGAGAGTGAACGCATGAAGCTACGTCACAACCCAACCGCGTCCCGCGCCCTTGTTGGCCTCACCATTGCCAGTCTGCTGGCGGGCTGCTCTACGGTGCCGGTCCCGAACATCAGGCGCGATGCCAATCCGGCGGCCTTGTCCGACAAGGCTACCGCTGCGGGCACCTCTTCCAGCGAAGGCGTTTCGTCGCAACCGTTGCCAGAGCAAGACAGTGGCCCGCGTGCGCAAATCCGGCGCGGCACCGGCCAGGTCATCAACCGCAGCGCGGCGGCGGAAGCGCCTCCGGGCATCGGCGCCACCAGCGGTTCGGCCACCTTCAATTTCGAAGGCGAGTCGCTGCATGCCGTGGTCAAGGCCATCCTCGGCGACATGCTGGGCCAGAACTACGTGATCGCGCCGGGCGTGCAGGGCACGGTGACCCTGTCCACGCCCAAGCCGGTCAGCCCGGCGGCGGCGATGAACCTGCTGGAAATGGTGCTGGGCTGGAACAACGCGCGTCTGGTCTACAGCGGCGGCCGCTACAACGTGGTGCCCGCCGATCAGGCCCTGGCCGGCAACGTCGCGCCCAGCACCAATCCGGCCTCGACCGCGCGCGGCTTCGAAGTGCGCACCGTGCCGTTGCGTTACATCTCGGCCACCGAGATGGAGAAGATCCTCAAGCCTTACGCGCGTCCGAACGCGATCATCAACGTCGACGGCGCGCGCAACGTGATCAGCGTCGGCGGCAGCCGCGCCGAGCTCGAGAACTACCTGCACACCATCGAGATCTTCGACGTCGATTGGCTGTCGGGCATGTCGGTGGGCGTGTTCCCGCTGCAATCGGGCAAGGCGACCAAGGTGGTGGCCGATCTGGAGAAGGTGTTCGGCGAGCAGAGCAAGTCGCCGGTCGCGGGCATGTTCCGCTTCATGCCGCTGGAAGGCGCCAACGCGGTGCTGGTGATCAGCACCCAGGCCGACTATCTCGACGATATCCAGCAGTGGCTGGAGCGCATCGACGGCGCCGGCGGTGAGATGCAGTTGTTCACCTACGAACTCAAGTACATCAAGGCCAAGGAACTCGCCCAGCGCTTGTCGGAGGTGTTCGGCGGCGGCCGCAGCGGCGGCGGCGATGGGGGCGGGGGTTCGCCCTCTCTGATGCCAGGCCTGGATCCGGTCGAGCTACAGGACGGCGCCAACGGGTCCGTGGCCAACATCGGCGGAAAGGACGGTGGCACTGGTGGCGGCGGTGGCAGCGGCGGCGAGATGTCGCTGGGTTCGCGCCAGAGCGGCAACGGCGCGGTCACCTTGGAAATCGACGGCGCGCGTGTGGGCGTGGCCGCGGTCGAGGAAACCAATTCGCTGCTGGTGCGCAGCAGCCCCGGCGCCTGGCGTTCGATCCGCGACGTGATCGACAAGCTCGACGTGATGCCGATGCAGGTGCACATCGAGGCTCAGGTCGCAGAGGTTGAGTTGACCGGCGACCTGTCCTACGGCGTGCAATGGTTCCTCGATCGCGCCACCAGCGACAATGGTTTCGGCGACCTCAATCGGCGAACCAACCCGCTGGTGCCGCCGAAGTGGAGCACGCTCGCGGCCAGCATCGGCGGCGTCAATGGCGACGGCCTGTCGTGGTCGCTGATCCGCAACAACGCGGCAGCGTTGATCACAGCGCTGGACGAGGTCACGGACGTACGTCTGTTGCAGACACCCTCCGTGTTTGTGCGTAATAACGCCGAGGCCACGTTGAACGTTGGCAGCCGCATTCCGATCGAGTCGGTCACGGTCAACCCAGGCTCCAACAACGACAGTACCTACAGCCAGGTCCAGTACCTGGATACGGGCGTGATTCTGAAGGTTCGTCCACGAGTAAGCCGCGACGGCATGGTGTTCCTGGATATCGTCCAGGAAGTCAGTTCGGCTGGTGCGCCGCTACGCGCGAACAGTCAGAACGTCACTATCAACACGCGCAAGCTCAAGACCGAGGCGGCGGTGCAGAGCGGCGAAACGGTCCTGCTTGCAGGTTTGATCTCCGACAGCGTCACGCGTGGCTCCACCGGTTTCCCAGGGTTGAGCCGCATACCGGTGATCGGTGGCTTGTTCGGAACGCAAGGCTCCAAGACCGAACGGCGGGAAACCATCATATTGATCACGCCGACCCTGGTGCGTAATCCACAGGAAGCACGCAACCTGACCGACGAATATAGCCGCCGGTTCCGCGCCATGGAGCCGCTCAACCCGCCTAAGAAGAAAAAGTAGGAGCCGGGCGCGTCCGTTGAGGCAAAGCGGTGCTGCATCGCATCCGTCGGATGCGATGCAGGCCGATACCCGCGAGCGGGCGCGTAGGCCCGCCGAGCCGGCGCCACGGTTCTTGGTTAAGATCGCGGCAATACCGGCTGCTACGGACCGCGACGTTTGGCCGAAACGCTTTCTAGTAACAGCCTGCCCATCGTCGTGGTCCCGGTCGGCGTCGACGACGACGCGCTGGACGCCTGCCTGGCCGCGCTGGACGCGTGCACGCCGCCGGGCACCCGGGTCTGGCTGGCCGACGACGCCCAGGCCGGTCCGCGCGGCTATGCCATCGTCGAACGCTGGATGGCGCGCACTCCGCTCAAGGCCGACTACACCCGCCGCCAGCGCCCGATCGGCGAGGCCGCCCACCTGGGCGAGGCGCTCGCGGTCTGCGGCGATGCCGACGTGGCGGTGCTGGCGCCGGACGCGATCCCCGCGCCGGGCTGGCTCAGCCGGCTCGCCGCCTGCCTGAGCACCGACGGCGCGATCGCCACCGCCACCCCCTGGAGCAACGCCGGCGAGGCCGCGTCCTGGCCGCGCATCGGCGAGATCGAGGCGGTGCCCACCGACCTGGAACGGCTGTCGCGCGCGGCTGCCGGCATGCCGGCCCTGTACCCGGAACTGCCGGCCGCGATCGGCCACGCCGTGCTGCTGCGCGGCAGCGCGCGCAAGCGCGCCGGCGGCATCGACGGCGCCAGCTACGGCTCCTGGTACGCCGCGCTCACCGATCTGTCGCTGCGCCTGTCCGGCCTGGGCTGGCGCAACGCGCTGTGCGAGACCGCCTTCGTCGCCCGGCGCGGCGAGGGCGGGCCCTGCGACGGCGACATGGACCACCTGGCGGTGCGCTGGCCGGACTGGCACGCGCGTCTGGCGGGATTCTTGATGAGCGACCCGCTACGCGGTTCGCGCGAACGACTGGCCGCGCTGCTCGACGGCGTCGGCCCACCGGATCCGCAACGTGACTTCTTCACCTGATTCCCCTGCGCGCGTCGCGGCGGCGCCCGACGACGGCATCGCCGCGATCGTGGTCAGCTACCAGAGCGCGGCGACCATCGACGACTGCCTCACCCGCCTGCGCGCCGCGCAAGGCGTGAGCGCGATCCGCGTGGTCGACAACCACTCCAGCGACGGCACCTTGGAGATCGTCCAGCGCCACGCGGCCGGCGACGCACGCGTGCGTTTCATCGACAATCCCGACAATCCCGGCTTCGGCGTGGGCTGCAACCAGGGTGTGGCCGATCTCGGCGGTGCGCCGACGGGCTGGCTGGCGTTCGTGAATCCGGATTGCCTGCTCGAAGCCGACGCGCTCGCGCGCCTGCGCGCGCTGGCCGCGCCGTTGGGCGAGGCGCTGCTGGGCGCCGATCTGGTCGACGACGACGGCGTGCGCGACGGCGCGGCGCGGCGCAACGATCCCGACTTCGCCGGCATGCTGGCCGGCGCGCTGCGGCGCGCGCCCAGCGCCGCGCTCAACCTCGCGCCCGACGACAGCCAGGCCTTGCAACGCGTGCAGGCGGTGTCCGGCGCCCTGATGCTGATGCCGCGCGCATTGTTCGAGCGCATCGGCGGTTTCGACCCGGGCTATCGCCTGCACGCCGAGGACCTGGACCTGTGCCGGCGCGCGCGCGAGGCCGGCGCCACCGTCGCGGTGGCCAACGGTGTGCGCGTGCTGCACGTGCGCGGCGTGTCCAGCCGCTCGCGGCCGCTGTTCGTGGAGTGGCACAAGCACCGCGGGCTGTGGCGTTACTTCCGCAAGTTCGAATACGCGCGTCGCGGTTTCGCGACCCGGGTGGGCGTGTTCGCGGCGATCTGGCTGCGATTTCCCATCGCGGCGGTGCGTGCTTGGCTGCGCTGATACGGCCAAAGCCAAAGCAAATCCCCCCTAGCCCCCCTTTTTCAAAGGGGGGGATCAAAAGCGGGGCCAAGTTGTTGCCGGCCCGTTCTTTGAAGAGCTGTTGCTGTTCCCCCCTTTGAAAAAGGGGGGCTAGAGGGGATTTGCTCCTGCACTCAAACCTCCATCAAATCTCCATCAAATCCCGCCCCACGATCAGCTCGCCGCTGAAATGCGGCGCCACCGCTTCGCGCCACACCGCATCGGTCAGCGAGGCGTCGCCGCCCGGCACGAAGTGATTCAGCACCAGGGTTTTGACGCCGGCCTCGCTGGCCAGGCGCCCGACCTGTTCGGTGGTGGTGTGGCTGTCGAGCAGATGCTGACGCAGACGCGCGGCCTGCGCTTCGCTGGCGATCAGGCGCTCCAGCGCCGGCAGGTACATCACCTCGTGCACCAGCACGTCGG
The DNA here is from genome assembly GCF_001427505.1 of Lysobacter sp. Root604. Taxonomy (NCBI): domain Bacteria; kingdom Pseudomonadati; phylum Pseudomonadota; class Gammaproteobacteria; order Lysobacterales; family Lysobacteraceae; genus Lysobacter; species Lysobacter sp. Root604. The sequence goes on from NZ_LMGS01000009.1 coordinate 1,288,000, forward strand.
CGCCGCGCGCCAGTTCGACCAGCGCCGGCGAGGGCCGGGTATCGCCCGAGAACACGATGGAACGGTCGGGGCCGTCGAAGCGGTAGGCGAACGCGGGCGCGACCGGCGGATGCTCGACCAGCGCCGCGGTCACCTTCACCCGCTGGTCGCGCATCACCACACCGCCGCGGGTGAGCTCGTGGGCGCGGATCATCGGCGCCAGCGGCGCGCGGCCTTCGTCTTCGATGCGGGTACGGATGTCGGCCTGGTTCATGGCCAGGAACTGCCGGGTCATGCGCTTGAGCGGCGGCGGCCCCCAGGTGTCGACCGGATGGCGCAGGTCCGCGGCCCAGGCCAGCCACAGCAGATTGCCGTAGTCGGCGTTGTGATCGGAGTGGTGATGGGTGACGAAGACGTCGGCGATCGCGCCCAGCGACAGGCCGGCCAGGGCCAGCTGCCGCGCAACGCCGTTGCCGCAGTCGACCACGTAGACCGCGTCGTCGATCACCACCGCGCTGGCCGGCGCCGCGCGCAAGGCCTTGGGCGTGGGGCCGCCGGCGGTGCCGAGCAGGATCAGGCGCGTGCGCTTGCGCGCGATCGCGCTGGCGAGCGCGGGCAGGGCCGGACAGGCGCCGGCAGCGAGCCCGAACGGAGCGGCGGCGAGCAGGCGACGGCGGTGGCGATCCATGGGGAGCAGTAACTAAATGAAGAGTAATTAGTGACTAGTAAGAGCCATGGTGCCTCTACTGGTTCCTCGTTACTAGCTACTCGTTACTGCTCACCTGAAGGCATTGATCTGGTCGCGCAGAGTCCGCGCCGCGACCGCAGCGGCCTCGGCATAGTCCTCACCCGAGGACGCGTACAGGATCGCGCGCGAGGAGCTCACCATCAGGCCGGTGCCATCGGCGGTCTTGGCGTTGCTCACCACCGCCTCGACGTCGCCGCCCTGGGCGCCCACGCCAGGCACCAGGAAGGGTACGTCGCCGACGATCGCGCGCACTTCGCGCAACTGCGCCGGCCAGGTCGCGCCGACCACCAGCGCGCAATTGCCGTGCGCGTTCCATTCGTGCGCGACCTTATGGGCGACGTGCTGGTACAGCGGACGGCCGTCGACCATGAGGTCCTGCAGGTCGCCCGCGCCCGGATTGGAGGTGCGGCAGAGCACGACCACGCCGCGGTCGGCGCGATCCAGGAACGGCTGCACCGAATCGCGGCCGAGGTAGGGATTGGCGGTGACCGCATCGGCCGCATAGCGATCGAAGGCCTCGCTCGCGTAGTGCTGGGCGGTACTGCCGATATCGCCGCGCTTGCTGTCCAGGATCACCGGGATGCCGGGATGCGCGGTGTGGATGTGGGCGATGAGGCGCGTCAGCGCATCCTCGGCGCCGAGCGCGGCGAAATGCGCGATCTGCGGCTTGAACGCGCAGGCGTACTGCGCCGTGGCATCGACGATGTCGCGGCAGAACCCGAACACCGCGTCCGGATCGGCGGCCAAGCGCGCCGGAAACTTGGCCGGTTCGGGATCGAGGCCGACGCAGACCAGCGAGTCGGCCTGGGTCCAGCGTTGCTTCAAGTCGGCGATGAATCGGCTCATAGCGAGTCCTGCTTATCCGTTAGGAGGAGAGGCCTGATCGGCCTCTCCGTAACTCGGCGGCTTCGGTCGCGGCATCAGGCGGATGACGATGGGCGCGCTATCGCCGTTTCCCAGCGCCTTGTGCGTGGTCGCGTGCCGGCCTATGCCGAAATCGGGGTGTGTGGCGATCAGTTCGATGGGGAAGTCGCAGGTGCAGTCCGTTCGCTGCAGTCCGAAGCGACCTTGCGCATCGGTCCACAACACCGGGTCGTACGTATCGGCACGATCCGACACGAACAGATACACCGGAACTCGCGCCATCGGCGTACCGGTGGGGCCGACGACCTGGCCGGACAACTTCAAACTGCCGTCGCAGCCTGCCGAGACCAGGCAGGCTGCGAGCAGGAGACCGGCCAGGCCTCGCGTCACTTAAGCGCCTTGAAGCGCAGGCGATGCGGCTTGGCGCCTTCCTCGCCCATGCGACGCTTCTTGTCTTCCTCGTACTCGCGATAGTTGCCCTGGAAGAACTCGACGTGCGAGTCGCCTTCGAAGGCCAGGATGTGGGTCGCGATGCGATCCAGGAACCAGCGATCGTGCGAGATCACGAAGGTGTTGCCCGGGAATTCGAGCAGGGCGTCTTCGAGCGCGCGCAGGGTTTCGATGTCGAGGTCGTTGGACGGTTCGTCCAGCAGCAGCACGTTGCCGCCCTGCAGCAGGGTCTTGGCCATGTGCAGACGGCCGCGTTCGCCGCCCGACAGCGAGCCGACCATCTTCTGCTGGTCCTGGCCCTTGAAGTTGAAGCGGCCGATGTAGGCGCGCGACTGGATCTCGATGCCGTTGATGTTGAGGATGTCGAGACCGCCGGAGACTTCCTGGAACACGTTGTGGTTGCCGGTCAGGGCCTCGCGGCTCTGGTCGACATAGGCCAGCTTGACGGTCGGGCCGGTCTCGATGGTGCCCGAGTCCGGCAGCTCCTTGCCGATGATCATCTTGAACAGCGTCGACTTGCCGGCGCCGTTGGGGCCGATGATGCCGACGATCGCGCCCGGCGGCACGCTGAAGCTCAGGTCCTCGATCAGCAGGCGGTCGCCGAACTTCTTGTTGACGTTCTTGAACTCGATGACCTTGTTGCCCAGGCGCTCGCCCGGCGGAATGAAGATCTCGTTGGTTTCCTGGCGCTTCTGGTAATCGACCGACTGCAGCTCATCGATGCGCGCCAGGCGCGCCTTACCCTTGCTGCGGCCGCCCTTGGCGTTGCTGCGGGCCCACTCGAGTTCCTTCTGGATCGCCTTCTGGCGCGACTTTTCCTGGTTCTCTTCCTGCTTCAGGCGCTCGTCCTTCTGCACCAGCCAGTCGGTGTAGTTGCCCTTCCACGGAATGCCGCGGCCGCGGTCGAGTTCCAGGATCCACTCGGCGGCGTTGTCGAGGAAGTAGCGATCGTGGGTGACGGCCACCACGGTGCCGGTGTAGCGGGCCAGGAACTGCTCCAGCCATTCGACCGATTCGGCGTCGAGGTGGTTGGTGGGTTCGTCGAGCAGCAGCATGTCGGGCTTCTGCAGCAGCAACTGGCACAGCGCGACGCGGCGCTTCTCGCCGCCGGACAGGTTGCCGACCACGGCTTCCCACGGGGGCAGGCGCAGCGCGTCGGCGGCGACTTCGAGCTGGTTTTCGAGGGTGTGCGCGTCGCCCGCGGCCAGGATCGACTCCAGGCGCTGCTGCTCGGCGGCGAGCTTGTCGAAGTCCGCGCCTTCCTCGGCGTAGGCGGCGTAGACCGCGTCCAGCGCGGCTTGGGCGTTGATGATCTCGCCCAGGCCGACTTCCACCGCCTGGCGCACGGTGTGGGCCGGATCCAGCTGCGGCTCCTGGGCCAGATAGCCGACCTTGATGCCGTTGGCCGGACGCGCTTCGCCGGTGAAGTCCTGGTCGACGCCGGCCATGATCTTCAGCACCGTCGACTTGCCGGCGCCGTTCAGACCGAGCAGGCCGATCTTGGCGCCCGGGAAGAACGACAGCGAGATGTCCTTGATGATCTGGCGCTTCGGCGGCACGGTCTTGCTGACGCCGTTCATGGTGTAGATGTATTGCATGCGGACTCCGAAGCATGGGCGCGCCGAGCCGGGCCGGGGATGGCCGGAGGGGCGAGGCGGGAAGCGGTAATTATCCCGCAGGCGCGGGCGGGGTTCCAGCGCGGGGCGGGGCGGTGGGGGATCCGATGGGGCGGCAGGCCCCGTCGGAGGCAGGCGGAGCGGGCGCCGAGGGGCCTGGCTTGCGCCGGGAGGCCGGTTTGCGTGGTCGCGGCTTACACCGCTCCTATCCCAAGACGGGGGTTAGAGCCAGATCACGAAGCCGATCGCCGCCAGCACCAGGGCGTATTTGAGGGCGTAATACAGGGGCTTGTTGCGCTCGCGCAGGCCCTTGGCCTTCAGGCGCAGGGCGTAGAAGTACTTGAACAGGCGGTTGATGCCGCCGGTCTTGTCGCCTTCCATGTTCGGCGAGGCGCCCGCCGCGATGAAATGCTTGGCCACGAAGCGGTTGAGGCCGCGCGCCCAGGCGAAGCGCATCGGCCGCTCGATATCGCAGAACAGGATGATGCGATTGGCCTGCGAGCCGTTCTGGGCCCAGTGGATGTAGGTCTCGTCGAACATGGTCCACTCGCCGTCGCGCCAGCTGTAGCGCTGGCCGTCGACGTCGATGAAGCAGGCGTCGTCGTTGGGCGTGTCCAGGCCCAGGTGCAGGCGCAGCGAGCCCGCGAAGGGGTCGCGGTGCGGGCGCAGCTCGCCGCCCGGGGGCAGCTCGGCGAACATCGCGGCCTTGACCGCCGGGATCTGGCGCAGCAGCTCGGTGGTGCGCGGGCACAGCTCGGCGGCCGAGGGGTGGGCCTCGTCGTACCACTTCAGATAGAAGCGCTTCCAGCCGCGGCGGAAGAACGAGTTGAAGCCGACGTCGTTGTAGCCGTCGGCGGCCTTGATGTGCTGCAGCTCGCGCAGGTGCAGGGCTTCCTCACGGATTTCGCGCCAGCGCGCGCGCAGCGGCTCGAGTTCGGGAAAATGCCGGTCCGGCTCGATATAGGGGCTGGTCGGCACCCGCGAGCAGGCGTACATCAGCACGTTGATCGGGGCCATGAAGGTCGAATGGTCCAGCAGCTGCCGCCCCAGACGGTGGCGTACCTTGCCGCGCAGGTGCACGTACACGGCGCTGGCCAGGAACAGGAAGACGAAGACCCATTTCACGGTCGGGACATCCAACAAAGCGGTGGGGTGGGGGTGCGGGAGCGGTTTCGGGCGCTCCGGGGCCTGCGGACCCATCATGGCGGTTGGCCGCCATACGCCCCTAGGCTAACATTTCAAGTCTTACGTCAAGCCTGCTCGTAGGTTAACGCCGGCCTGGGCCTGACGCGGCGCACCCCTCTCCCCCCGTCCGTTTTACCCTCCGAGGCCGCGAATGTTCCCCAGCCAGACCCGTATTGCCGGATTCGACGACGAACTCGCCCAGGCCATCGCCGCCGAGGCGCGTCGCCAGGAAGACCACGTCGAACTGATCGCCTCGGAAAACTACGCCAGCCCGCGCGTGCTCGAAGCGCAGGGCAGCGTGCTCACCAATAAGTACGCCGAGGGCTACCCGGGCAAGCGCTATTACGGCGGCTGCGAATACGTCGACATCGCCGAGCAGTTGGCGATCGACCGGGTCAAGGAACTGTTCGGCGCCGACTACGCCAATGTGCAGCCGCATTCGGGCTCGCAGGCCAACCAGGCCGTCTACTTCGCCCTGCTCAACCCCGGCGACACCATCCTGGGCATGAGCCTGGCCCACGGCGGCCACCTCACCCACGGCGCCAAGGTCAACGCCAGCGGCAAGCTGTTCAACGCCGTCCAGTACGGCGTCAACGACCAGGGCCTGATCGATTACGACGAAGTCGAGCGTCTGGCCCTGGAGCACAAGCCCAAGATGGTCGTGGCCGGTTTCTCCGCGTACTCGCAGGTGGTCGACTGGGCGCGCTTCCGCGCCATCGCCGACAAGATCGGCGCCTACCTGTTCGTGGACATGGCCCACGTCGCCGGCCTGATCGCCGCCGGCGTCTACCCCAGCCCGGTCCCGCATGCGCACGTGGTCACCTCGACCACCCACAAGACCCTGCGCGGCCCGCGCGGCGGCATCATCGTCGCCAAGGACGCCTCCGAGGACCTGGTCAAGAAGCTGCAGAGCATCGTGTTCCCGGGCATCCAGGGCGGTCCGCTGATGCACGTGATCGCGGCCAAGGCGGTCGCGTTCAAGGAAGCGCTGGAGCCGGAGTTCAAGGACTACCAGGCCCAGGTGGTCAAGAACGCGCAGGCGATGGCCAAGACCATCATCGCGCGCGGTTACAAGATCGTTTCCGGCGGCACCCAGAACCACCTGATGCTGGTCGACATGATCGGCAAGGGCATCACCGGCAAGGCCGCCGAGGAAGCGCTGGGCAAGGCCCACATCACGGTCAACAAGAACGCCGTGCCGAACGATCCGCAGAAGCCGTTCGTGACCTCGGGCCTGCGCATCGGCACCCCGGCCGTCACCACCCGCGGCTACAAGGAAGCCGACTGCGTGGCGCTGGCCGAGTGGATGTGCGACGTGCTCGACCACCCCACCGACGAGAAGGTCATCGCCGGCGTGCGCGAGAACGTGACCAAGCAGTGCGCGCAGTTCCCGGTGTATGGCTAAGGCCGGTTTCCGGCTGGCGATGGTCGGCTGGCTTGCATGCCTGAGCGTGCAAGCCGCCGAGGCGCCGCCGGCCGGGACAGAGCCGCCGCCGGCGATCGAGTACAGGACGCTGACGCCGGCCGAAGCCGCCGAAGCGACGATCGTCGAGATCAACGCGCCCACGCCGCCGCCGCTGCCTGACATGCGCGAAAGCATCGGGATGACGGAGACCTACTACATCCCGATGTGCGAGCTGTCCGCCGGAGCGGGGCCGTACCGAACGAACTGGCGCGAGATCTCGGACTTCCACGCGCGCAACCGCGTGCCGTGGTTGTCGGAAGCCAATCGCGGCAAGGCGCAAGCCGCCTATACGCAAGAAGGCAGCCGCGCGCCGGAGCCGAACAACCGCCCCGAGGCGGTGTATCCCGCCGCCGCCGGCGACAAGGTCGGCGAGGTGGTGGTCAAGGTCATCATCGACGCCAAGGGCCGCACCCGCGATGCGATGGTGATCTGCAGCAACGACCCGGTTTTCCACGCGCCCGCGTTGGCATTCGCGCGGAAAGTGAGCTACACGCCGGCCTTGAGCGATGGTCGGCCGGTGGCGGACTACGGCAACGTGAGCATGCGTTTTTATCCGGATGGGCCGCAGTACGGGTTTCGGCGGCATAAATGATCGCCTCCGCTACCGGCCGAAACGAAGCCATGAGCCCAATGGGCGTGTCGTCCGCACGAGCCTTGTTCAACGATGCGGCCCTGGCCGCAGTAAGATCGGCGACGTTCGTCCCCGCTACGTCTCGCGGCGTTGCCGTCGCCAGCGTGGAATCCGTCGAATACCGGTACCCGCGGTTCTGAGCGCATGAACGACGCGAAGGCCGATTCCCCGCTGCTGTCCAGCCAAGGCTAATCCTTTGCATTGCCCCTTCTGCCAGCACCAGGACACCCGCGTGATCGATTCGCGCGTGTCCGACGACGGCGCCACCATCCGCCGTCGCCGCGTCTGCGAGGCCTGCGGAGAGCGCTTCAGCACGCTCGAGACGATCGAGCTGAAACTGCCGATGATCATCAAGGGCGACGGCCGCCGCGAAGCCTTCGACGCGCGCAAGCTGCGCGTGGGCTTCGACCGTGCGCTGCAGAAGCGGCCGGTGTCGGAGGAGCAGATCGAAGCGGCGGTGCGCGCGGTCGTGCACCAGCTGCGCATGACCGCCGAGCGCGAACTGGCTTCGCGGCGGGTCGGCGAGTTCGTGATGGCCGAGCTGCGCAAGCTCGACCACGTCGGCTACGTGCGCTTCGCCTCGGTCTACCGCTCGTTCGAGGACGTGGCCGATTTCCGCGAGGAGCTCGATCGCCTGGAACGCGACATCCCGGGCGACGCGCAGTTGCCGTTGCTGGGCGAGGATGAACCGCGTCCGGATAAGAAGAAGCGCTGAGCCGAGCGCGAGCCCCTGTCACGCGCTGAAAGGAGTTCGCGCATGTCGAACGCATTGAAATTTTCGCTGCTCGCCCTGAGCTTGCTCGCGGCCGGCGCCCAGGCCGCCGATCCGATCCAAGACCGCCAACGCGCGGCGTTGGCCGGGCACTACGTCCTGGAAGGCGTGGCCGATGCCGGCTCCGAACTGGAGCTCAGGCCCGACGGCCGCTTCGAGTGGAGCCTGAGCTACGGCCTGATGGTCGAGTCCGCCAGCGGCATCTGGAATGTGGGCGCGGATAGGGTGGTGCTGACCATGCAAGCGCCGGCCGAAGGCAAGCCGCTGTTCTCGCTCGATCAGGTGCTGCCGTGGAATCAGGACGCGCAGCGGCGCCTGGAAGAGTTTGCGCAGGAACAGCGCGACGCGATGGCCGAACGCGCATGCGGCTTCGCGCAGACCTACCGGCTCGGCCTGGCTCAGGCCGAAACCGAGGCCCTGGTGGCCCAGCCTGCGAACGATCCGGCCGACCCAGCGCATCGCGCCGCCGCCGAGGCGGCCCTGACGCCGGAGTTGGCTGCCCTGGAGCGGTCGCGCCTGGCGGTGGAGGCGGCGGCCGCCACGGCGATCAAGCGCAAGGCGGGATCCGCTGCTGCCTACGACCCCTTGCCGCCGCCGATGCCGTCGGCGACGGACGCGGCCGCTGCGGCCGCGGCCGCAGCGGCGAACGAGGCCAAGGCCATGCAGTCGCCCGGCCACGCGGCTCCCGTCGACGAGATGGAAGCCGCCGACCGCGCGGTGCGCGCCTACCTGCGGCAATACCAGCGCGTCGGCGAATTGCACGCGCTGGCCGGCCGCACTCCGCCGCAGCTGCGCCAACCCCAATTCGATACGACGGGCTGTCTGCCGCCGTCTGCGGCCGCCAAGCCCAGCGGCTATGCGGTCGTCGTCGGCGATCCGCAGCGTGGCTACCGGGCCGAGGGCATCGGCGTCGAGTTCGTGTATTCCGATGGTCGCAGTGCGAGCGCCCAGACCAGTCCTGGCGGTTGGGCCCTGGCCTTGCAACGACCGGGTGCGCGTCTGCAACGCGTGGTCCTGCAGGCGCCCGATCGGCCAAGCGAAACCCTGGCGCTGGATGAGGGCCAGGGCCGGGTGTTCGCGATCCGCCTCGACACCGCGGCGGCGCGGCCGCCGTCTTTCGAGCAAATGATCCTGACCCAGGACGATGGCGATCTGATATCGCCGCAGATCCGCGGTCGCTATGTACGGCAGTGACCAGTACAGGAGCGCGACGTGAACCCCGAGATCCCCGCGCGACACCGCGCCGAACCTTGCGCGCGCCTGTACACCCTGGTCGCCTGCTTGATCCCGGCCGCCTCCGCGGTGGCAGCCTGCAAGCCCGCCGACCCCGCGCTGGCGGCGCGCTACGCCTCGGTGGCCGAAGCGCCGGTGAGCCTGAGCTTGCACCAGGACGGCCGCTTCCGAATCTACGACCTGCCGGCGGCGGCGCCGACACCCGAGGTGACCGGTTGCTGGTCGCGCGACGGCGACCGCGTGATCTTCGCGCCGGGCGCGGATACCGGCGGCGAGGGCATCCGGCGCGTCCTGCCCGATCCGCTGACCCAGGCCGATCTGGACCCGGTGCGCGGCGACGGCATCGAGACGATCGCGCAGGCGGTGGACGCCGGTTTGCTGCCGGCCGGACGCGTGTGGGCGCACCAGGTGCGCAAGCCCGGCGAGCCGGTGCGGGTGAAGCTGTTCGACTCCAAGGTGGGCATCGCAGCGGGCGAGGCCAAGGTCGTGCTGCGCCTGGCCGACGGCCAGGAGCTCGAGGCCAGCGTGGGAATGGGCGACGGCGAGTACGAGCTCGCGTCCTTGCCCGCCGACGCCGTGGTGACCGCCATCGGCGTACGTTTTTCGTACCCGCCCGAGCGCACGCGCTGGCTGACGACGACCGATTCGACCAAGCGCTTGTACCTGATCGATTTCGATGCGCTGGCCGTTGGCGCTCTTCCGGGCGGCCCCTTGACGCTGACCGTCCAAGCCGACGGCAGCCTGCGCGCGGATACGCCCGACCGCATCCATTTCAAACGCACACCATGAGCGCGCCCTGCGCCGAGGGAATCTCCACCGCATGACGCGCCATCGATCCTACCCGCGCGCCGCCGGCGCGATCGTGCTGGTGTGCGCCTGGATGCTCGCGCTACCTGCGGCCGCGGCCTGCGCGGCGGGCGACGCGGCGCTCGCGGGGCGTTATGCGGCGAGCGCGACGAAAGCGGCGCCGAGTCTGCAGTTGAACGCGGACGGCAGCTTCCGCCTGCGCGAGCTGCCGATGCCGGGCATGGACGTGACCGGCTGCTGGCAGCGCAGCGACGGCACGCTGGTGCTGGTGGAGCGCATGATCGACAGCGAGGACGGAATCAAGCGCGCGCTACCGCCGCCCCTGACCGAGGCCGATCTGAACAAAGTGCGCGGCGACGGCATCGAAACCCTGCAGCAGGCGGTGGACGCGGGACTGTTGCCGATCGGCACCTGGTGGGCGCACCGGCCGCGTCGCGCCGGCGAGGCCGTTTGGGTCAAGGTGTACGAGCCGCGTATCGGTCTGGCGGTGGGCGAGGCCAAGGCGATGCTGCGTCTGGCCGACGGTCGGGTGATCGAGCAGACCTCGAAGGAGGGCGGCGACGGGGAATTCGAGTTCGCTGCCTTGCCGGCCGATGCCGCGGTGAAAGCCGTCGGCGTACGCTTCCCCGAACAGCCCGACCGTCCACGCTGGCTGAACGTGGACGATGCGACCAAGCTGTTGTACCTGATCGAGTTCGACGCCAACGCCATCGGCGCCAGCGAGGGCGGCGCGATGACCCTGACCGTGCAGGCGGACCGCAGCCTGATCTCCGACTTTCCCGACGCCACCCATTTCAAGCGCGCCCCATGACGACCTCCTTCACCGCCACCGATCACCTCCACATGGCCCGCGCGCTGCGCCTGGCCGAGCGCGGCGCCTACACCACCAAGCCCAATCCCATGGTCGGTTGCGTGATCGCGCACGGCGACGAGGTGGTGGGCGAGGGCTGGCACCAGCGCGCGGGCGAGGCGCACGCCGAAGTGCACGCCTTGAACGCGGCCGGCGAACGCGCGCGCGGCGCCACCGCCTACGTCACCCTCGAACCCTGCGCGCACACCGGTCGCACCGGCCCTTGCAGCCAGGCCCTGATCGCGGCCGGCGTCGCGCGCGTGGTCGCGGCGATGCGCGATCCCTTCCCGCAGGTCGACGGCGCCGGCTTCGCCCAACTGCAGGCGGCCGGCATCGAGGTGGCCAGCGGGCTGATGGAGACGCAGGCGCGCGCGCTCAATCGCGGTTTCCTGTCGCGTATCGAGCGCGGCCGGCCGTGGTTGCGGGTCAAGCTGGCGACCAGCATCGACGGCCGCAGCGCGCTGGCCAACGGCGAATCGAAATGGATCAGCGGCGACGCCTCGCGCCTGGACGTGCAGCGCTGGCGCGCGCGCGCGGGCGCGATCGTCACCGGCGCCGGCACCGTGCTGGCCGACGATCCCTCGCTGACCGTGCGCCTGGGCGACGACACCGCGTTCGTGGCGCCGCTGCGGGTGGTGCTGGATCCGGGCCTGGCCACGGTCGCGCGCGGGCGCGTGCGCGAGGGCGATGCGCCCACCTTGTACCTGCACGCGCCCGACGCCAAGCCGCCGCGCGAACTCAGCGCCCAGCACGCCGCGATCGCGGTGCGCGAAGGCCGTTTCGATCTGGACGCGGTGCTGCGCCTGCTGGCCGAGCGCGGCGTCAACGAAATCCAGCTCGAAGCCGGCGCGACCCTGGCCGGCGCCTTCCTCGCCGCCGGCCTGGTCGACGAAGTGCTGTTGTACGTGGCGCCGGTGTTGCTGGGCCAGAACGCGCGGCCCCTGTTCGATGGTCTGGAGATCGAGGCGATGGCCCAGAAGCTGCGTTTGCACATCGTCGAATCGCGCCGCATCGGCGAGGATGTGCGCCTGTTGCTGCGGCCGGAGACTACGGGCTGAGGGCGCGGTCATGAGCGGCACCGATTTCAAAGACCATTTCTCGGCCATCGCCGGCGCCTACGCGGCGGCGCGACCCGAGTACCCCGATGCCTTGTTCGACGTGCTGAGCGGCGTGGTGCCGGCGACCGCGCGGGTGTGGGAGCCGGGCTGCGGCAGCGGCCAGGCCACGCGCGGCCTGGCGGCGCGTTTCGCCTGGGTCCACGCCAGCGATCCCAGCGCGCAGCAGATCGCCCAGCACTGGGCCCAGACCGGCGACGCGCGCGTCGAGCTAGCGGTCGAGCCCGGCGAACGCACCGTGCTGGCCGACGCGAGCGTGCAGTTGGTCGCGGTCGCCCAGGCCCTGCATTGGTTCGACCGCGCGGCCTTCTTCCGCGAATGCGAGCGCGTGCTCGCGCCCGGCGGCGTGCTTGCGGCCTGGGGCTACGGCGACTTCCTGGCCCCGGAAGGCATGCTGGAACCGGTGGCCGCGTTCCGCGCCCAGATCGAGGCCTACTGGCCGCCGGAGCGCGCCCAGGTCGACGCCGCCTATGCCGGTTACGACTGGCCGTTCCCCGCGCTGCCCGCGCCCAGCCTGTGGCTGGAGGCCGAATGGTCGCTGGCGCGTTTTCTGGGGTATCTGGGCAGCATGTCGGCGACCGCGCGCTGCCTCGCCGACAGCGGCGACGACCCGGTCGCGCGGCATGCGCCGGCGCTGGCGGCGGCCTGGGGCGATGCGGGCGACCTGCGCACGCTGCAGTGGCCGCTGTTTTTGCATTTGCGGCGCAAGGCTTGAAAGCAAATCCCCCCTAGCCCCCCTTTTTCAAAGGGGCGACAGCGCCCGCTTCTCTTCCCCCTTTGAAAAAGGGGGATTGAGGGGGATTTGCTTTAGGCCGCGAACCCCCACCACCCCCAGAACACTGCATCCGGCCGGCCATCCCCACCCCCGGTGCTAGAATGCCCGCGCCGGTTTCCGGCACTACTACTTACGTAACGTCTTCAGGGCGGGGTGCGATTCCCCACCGGCGGTAGGTGCGGGGCCTAAGCTCCCCGCGCGAGCCCGCGAGCGCCTCCGGCCACGCCGGAGGGTCAGCAGATCCGGTCGGATGCCGGAGCCGACGGTCACAGTCCGGATGAAAGAAGACGGCTTTCGCATGGCGCGCGTCGCCGTGCGCTTGCCTCGTGCCTTGAGGCGTTTTTCGCTCACCATCATGCGGGAAACGTTTCATGTCCAAGCTCCACCTTAGCCGCCGCGCGCTCGCTGTCCGGGAGACGCGCTGATGTTCACCGGCATCATCGAAGGCGTCGGCGCGCTCGCCGATCGCCAGAACCTGGGCGGAGACGTGCGCCTGCGCGTCGCCACCGGCAGCCTCGACTTCGCCGAACCCAAGCTGGGCGAAAGCATCGCGGTCAACGGCGTCTGCCTGACCGTGATTGCGTTCGGCAGCGACTGGTTCGACGCCGACGCCTCCACCGAAACCCTGGCCCTGACCACCCTGGGCGGCCTGCGCGACAACGCCATCCTCAATCTGGAACGTGCGATGCGGCCCAGCGATCGCCTCGGCGGGCACCTGGTCAGCGGTCACGTCGACGGCGTCGGCCGCGTGCTCGACGTGCGCGAGGACGCGCGCGCGCAGCGCTGGCGCTTCGCCGCGCCCGCCGCGCTCACGCGCTACATCGCCAAGAAGGGTTCGATCTGCGTCGACGGCGTCAGCCTCACCGTCAACGAAACCGATGCGCAGGGCTTCGAGGTCGCGTTGATCCCGCACACCGTCGCCCACACCGCATTCGCGCAGACCGCGGTCGGCGATGCGGTGAATCTGGAAATCGACCTGGTCGCCCGTTACGTCGAGCGCCTGCTGGGCCACGCACAGGAGACCGGCGCATGAGTTTCGCCAGCATTCCCGAACTGTTGGAAGAGATCCGTAACGGCCGCATGGTGGTGATCGTCGACGACGAGGACCGCGAGAACGAAGGCGACCTGATCATGGCCGCCGAACTGGTGCGGCCGTCCGACATCAACTTCATGGTCACCCACGCGCGCGGCCTGGTCTGCCTGTCGCTGATGCGCGAGCGCTGCCTGCAACTGGGCCTGGGCCCGATGGTGCGCGACAACACCTCCTCGCACCACACCAACTTCACCGTCAGCATCGAGGCCGCCGAGGGCGTCACCACCGGCATTTCCGCCTACGACCGCGCCCACACCGTGCGCACCGCGGTGCGTCCGGACGCCAAGCCCGCCGACCTCGCCCAGCCCGGCCACATCTTCCCGCTGATGTCGCAGCCCGGCGGCGTGCTCAATCGCGCCGGCCATACCGAAGCCGCCAGCGACCTGGCCATGCTCGCGGGTCTGGAGCCGGCCGGCGTGCTGGTGGAGATCCTCAACCCCGACGGCAGCATGGCGCGGCGGCCGCAGTTGGAGGCGTTCGCGGCCGAGCACGGGCTCAAGATCGGTTCGATCGAGGAGCTGATCCGCTACCGCCTGGCCACCGAGCACACCGTCGAGCGCGTCGACGAGCGCGAGATCGAGACCGAATACGGTCCGTTCCGTTTGATCAGCTACCGCGACCGCCTCAGCCATGCGCTGCATTTCGCGATGCTGCGCGGCCAGCCCGATCCGACCCTGCCGACCCTGGTGCGCGTGCACGTGCAGAACCCGCTGGCCGATGCGCTGCACTGGCGCCGCGCCGACTTCGGCCCCGCGGTCGGCGACGTGCTGGCCGCGATCGCGCGCGAGGAGCGCGGCGCGCTGGTGCTGCTGGGCGACGCCTCCGGCGCCGATGCGCTGCTGGCGCGGGTGCGCGAGCAACCGGCCGCGCACGAGGCCGAACCGGTCGTCGCGCCCAGCCAGGGCCATACCCTGGCCGAATGGCGCCGCAACGGCGCCGGCGGCCAGATCCTGGCCGATCTCGGCCTGGCCCGTCTGCGCGTGCTCGGCACGCCCCGGCGCCAGGTCGGCCTGGCCGGCTTCGGCCTGGAAGTCGTCGAATACGTCGATCCGGCCGCGCTGGGCTGAGCCCGGCCGAACCGCGCATGCGCCCGTTCGCGGTCGCATGCGCGCACCGCGGCGGTCGCGGCCGCCGATTCGTCGGCACTGGCCGCCCCAGCCGCTAAACTACCCCTTTCGTCCAGACGGTTCCCCCATGTCCCATTACGAAGGCGATCTGCGCAGCCCCGAAGGCGCGCGCTACGCCGTCATCGCCAGCCGCTGGAACCCGCGCATCACCGATACGCTGGTCGCCGGCGCGCGCCGCACCTTCGCCGAACACGGCGTCGCCGAGGACGCGATCGACGTGATCCGCGTGCCGGGCGCCTGGGAGCTGCCGGTGGTGGCCGCGCGACTGGCCCGCGCCGGTTCGCACGCCGCGGTGGTCGCGCTGGGCTGCGTGGTGCGCGGCGATACCCGCCACTACGAACAGGTCGCCGACGGTTGTTCCGAGGGACTGATGCGGGTATCGCTGGACTACGGCTTGCCGATCGCCAACGGCGTGCTGGCGGTGGAGCGCCACGAAGACGCCGAGGCCCGCGCCGGCGGCAGCCACGGCAACAAGGGCGAGGAGTGCGCATTGGCCGCATTGGAGATGGCGCACCTGCTCGCGCAGGCGCCGTTCGAGCAAGCATCACAGGAGCACAGCCGATGAACCGCCGCCGCCACGATGGCATTGATCCGGTCGCGCGTTCGCGCGCACGCCGCCGCGCGCTGCAGGCGGTCTACGCCTGGCAGTTGTCGGGCGCGCGCGTCGAGGACGTGATCGCCCAGTTCGCGCACGAACAGGCCCACGAAGTCGCCGACCTGCTGTATTTCGAGGATCTGGTGCGCGGCGTCGACAAGTACCAGGAAGAACTGGACGTCGCGCTGGCGCCGTTCCTGGACCGCGACATCGAGCAGGTCGATCCGATCGAGCGCGCGGTGCTGCGCATCGCCGCCTACGAGCTGCGTCGCCGCCCGGACGTGCCGTATCGCGTGGTTCTCAACGAGGCCATCGAAACCGTGAAGCGTTTCGGCGCCGAGCACGGGCATACCTACGTCAACGGCGTGCTCGATCATGCCGCCGCCGATTGGCGCCCGGTGGAAACGCAGGCGCCGCGCGCCAAATAAGCGCGACCTGCCGCGATGGCCGAATTCGACCTGATCGCGCGCATCCGCCAGCGCGTGGCCGCACGCGACGACGTCGTGCTCGGCATCGGCGACGATGCGGCGGTGCTGCGCGTGCCGGCCGGGCGCGAGCTGGTGGTGGCGATGGACACGCTCAATGCAGGCGTGCATTTCCCCGACGAAACCGCGCCGGCCGATATCGGCTGGAAAGCCCTGGCCGTGAATCTGTCGGACCTGGCCGCGATGGCGGCCGAGCCGGCCTGGTGCACCTTGTCGCTGTCCCTGCCGCAGGCCGACGCGGGCTGGTTGGACGCGTTCCTCGACGGTTTTCTCGGCCTGGCCGCGCAGCACCGTGTGGCCCTGGTAGGCGGCGACACCACCCGCGGCCCGCTGTCGGTGTGCGTGACCGTGCATGGGCTGGTCGAACCGGGCCGCGCGCTGCGCCGCGATGGCGCGCGCGTGGGCGACACGGTATGGGTCAGCGGCAGCCTGGGCGATGCCGCGGGCGCTCTGGCGCAGTGGCGCGCGGGCGCGGCGATGGACGCCTTCCTGCGCGAGCGCCTGAACCGGCCGACGCCGCGCTTGGCCTTACTGCCCGCGTTGCGGCATGCGAACGCGGGCATCGACGTGTCGGACGGTTTGTTGGCCGATCTGGGGCATGTGTGCGCGGCCAGCGGCGTGGGGGCGCAAGTCGATCTGCCTGCGCTGCCCGCTACGGAAGCCTTGCGCGCGTGCTTCGACGACGCGACGCGGTATCGGCTGCAGGCCACAGGCGGCGACGATTACGAGCTGTGCTTCACCGCGCCGCAGAGCGCGCGCGAGGCGATCCTGCGCGACGCGACCGACGCCGGCGTGGCGGTCACCGCGATCGGCCGCGTGGTGGCGGGCACGGGCGTGTCGGCGTTCGATGCCGAGGGTTCGCCTTGGCGGGACGCGCGCACGGGGTACGACCACTTCGCCGCGTAGGCGGTCGTGATTCCCATCGCACATCGTCGCAACGCACCTGCGCGCGCTTGCGCGACGATGCGGTTCGCCTGCGTCTCACCGCATCCTACGGCTCTGGCAACCGCAGGCCGTCGCTCTTCCTCCCCCTTTGAAAAAGGGGGATTGAGGGGGATTTGCTTTTGCGCGATGAAAATCAGTCGCGCACGGTCCGATACGCTCGCTACGAGCGGCTCCACCGAACCCTCAATCGATGCCGATGGTTCGCCTTGGCAGGACGTGCGCACGGGGTACGAGCACTTCGCCGCGTAGGCGGTCGTGGTTCCCATCGCGCATCGTCGCAACGCACCTGCGCGCGCTTGCGCGACGATGCGGTTCGCCTGCGGCTCACCGCATCCTACGGCTCTGGCACCCGCGATGCCGTCGCTCTTCCTCCCCCTTTGAAAAAGGGGGATTGAGGGGGATTTGCTTTCGCGCGATAGGAATCGGCCGCACACGGCCCCTCACCCTCGCTACCAGCGTCTCCCACGCCCCCTCAATCCGGCAACAACTTCCCCGGATTGAGTATCCCCTGCGGATCGAACACCGCCTTGATCTGGCGCATCAGCGCCAAGGTCGGTGCGTCGATCGCCTGCGTCATGAAGTCGCGCTTGGCCAGGCCGATGCCGTGCTCGCCCGAGAGCGTGCCGCCCAAGGCCAGCGCCAGGCCGAACACCCGCGCCATCGCCGCGTTAGCGCGCGCGCTTTGGTCGGCATCGGCGGGGTCGTAGAGCAGGTTCACGTGCAGATTGCCGTTGCCGGCGTGGCCGAAGCAGACGATGGGCAGAGCGAACTCGCGCGCCAAGGCCTGCACGCCATCGACCAGTTCCGGTATGCGCGAGACCGGCACCACCACGTCTTCGTTGATCTTGCCCGGCGCCAACGTGCGCAGCGCCGGCGACAGGGCCTTGCGCGCGGCCCAGAGCGTTTCGCGCGCGGCCTCGTCGGCCGCGTCGTCCAGTGCCAGCAGGCCTTCGCCGGCGGCCGCGCGTTTCAGCGCCTCGATCGCCTGCGGCAAGGTGTCCGCATCGCCGTCGGCCTCGACCATCAGCAGCGCGCCGGCCTCGTGCGGAAGATCGGCGCCACCGACGTCGCGCGCGAGGCGCAAGGCGTCGCCGTCCATGAACTCCAGCATCGAGGGCGTCACCGGTTGCGCCATCAGGCGCGCCACCGCCAGCGCCGCCGACGAAACGTCGCGGTAGATCGCGCGCAGCGCGCGCCGCTGCGGCGCCGACGGCGTGAGCCGCAGGCTGGCCTCGACGATCAGCGCCAGGGTGCCCTCGCTGCCGACCAACAAGCGATGCAGGTCGTAGCCGGTCGAACCCTTGGTGGTCGCGGTGCCGCAGACGATGAGGTCGCCCGCGCCGGTGACCGCGGTGATCGCGAGCACGTTGTCGCGACTGGCGCCGTATTTGACCGCGCGCGGGCCGCCCGCGTTGCAGGCCAGATTGCCGCCGACGGTGCTGAAGGCGGCGCTGGTCGGATCCGGCGGCCAGAACAGGCCGTGCGGCTTGAGCGCGGTTTGCAGCTCGCCGTTGAGCACGCCGGGTTCGACCACCGCGCAGCGGTCGCCGGGACGGATCGCGAGGATGCGGTTCATGCGCTCGAACGAGACCACCACGCCCGCCGCGACCGGCACCGAGGCGCCGGTGGTATTGGTGCCGCGCCCGCGCGCGACCACCGGCACGCGGTGCGCGCGACAAGCGCGTACCAGCGCCTGCACCTGCTCGCGCGTGCGCGGCAGCGCGACCGCGTCCGGCAGCGCTTCGCGGCGCGAATTGTCGTAGGCGTAGGCCAGTCGTTCGCCGGGGTCGGTGAGCCAGCCGTCGCCGAGCAGCTCGGCCAGCGTGCGCGCCAGCTCGACCGGCAGCGCGCTCATGGGCGCGTACCCGCGTTCCGGCGCGCCAGCCAGGCCAGCGGCGCCGCCAGCAGCAGGGTCGGCAGCCACACCCATTGGATCTCCGACCACAGCACATGCACACCGCGCAGACTGAAGAAACCGGCGCCGATCGGCGAGACCTCGATCGGCCGCCACGGCGCGAAGAGGCGCGCATCCGACCACGGCCACCATAGGGCGACGCCGAGCCCGCCGTCGGTGAACGCGTCCAGCAAGGGATGCGAAGCCACGCACAGCGCCAGCCACAGCGCCGCCCACAGCGGCGGACTGCGCAGCCAGCGGGCAACGAGCGCGCCCAGCGCGCCAACGGCGGCGGCGAACGCGAAGGAGTGGCTGGCGCCGCGATGGCCGAAATCGTCGGCGTAGGCGATGCCCAGCTTGAACGCGACCACGTCGGCGTCGGGCAGCATCGCCGCGATCGCACCGGCCACCAGCAAACGCCGGTCGACCCGGCGCGGGTCCAGGGCCCAACCCAGCGCTAGCGGTACCACGGCATGGCTGATGACGGTGGGCATGCGGTGTCAGATCTCGTCGGCGCGGAAGGCGTCGCGCAGCCAGTGCAGGCGCGGGGCGGTGGGATCGCCGTCGGCTTCGATCACGTCGAAGCGGCAGGGCGCGTTGCGGTAGGCGCGGTGCGCGACGAGGAAGGCCTGCGCGGCCTGGACCAGGCGCCGGCGTTTGCCGATATCGACCGAGGCCGCGCCGCCGCCGAAGGCCGCGCTGCGGCGGTAACGCACCTCGACGAACACCACGCAGTCCTCGCGCGCGGCAGGGTCCAGCATCACCAGGTCCAGCTCGCCGAACCGGAAGCTGGCGTTGGCGGCGATATCGCGCAGGCCCTGTTCCAGCAAGTACGCGCGCGCGGCGGCCTCGACCGCCGCGCCGCGGCTGCGTCGGTCCGTCGGTGCGGCCATGCGGGCTGGCTTACTGGCGCGCCACGTCGCTCAGCGAAACCGCGACGCCGCTGCTGAAGGTCGACCACGCCGGCGTGCGCATCACGTTGCCGAAGCCGTCGATGCGCAGGGTGCCGGTGGCGCCGGTGATCTGGCCGTCGGTGGCGGTCGCCATGCGTTCCAGATAGGCCGACAACAGCCAGGCGTCGTAGCCGAACGCGAACAGGCGCGCGGCCGGCCCGCGCGCGGTCGGCAGGGTCTGGCCGGCGGACGCCGCCGCCGGCAGGCCGCGCACGCCGCGGGTGGTCCAGGCTTCGGAGGGGAACACGATGCCGTCGAGCACGCGGTCCTGTTCCGGCTTGCCGGTGCCCGACAGCACATAGGAGGTCGCCACGCGCGGCTTGCCGCCCAGGCCGGCCAGGGCCAGCTTGGGCATCAGCGTGCGCGCCGAGGCGCCCTTGACCGCAAGGAAGATCGCATCGACGCCGCCTTCTTTATTGGCGAACGGCGCGAAGTCGGCGGTGCCTTCGCCGACCACGTCGCTGATCGCGGCGCCGCGCTCGTTCAGGCGTGCGCGCAGCGCGGCCACCGCGCGGTTCTGACCGTCGTCGCCGCCGCCGACCACCAGCACGCGGCGCGCACCGCGGCCGAGCAGGTAGTCGGCCGCCGCGATGCCTTCGTCTTCCGGCGACAGCGAGAAGCTGGCATTGCCGGATGGCGGCGCGACGCTGCCGCGGTTGAGCGCGAGCACCGGCAAAGGCAGCGCGCCCTTACCGAACAGCGCGCTGACCTCGTCGCGGCCGAGCGGGCCGACCACGAAATCGTTGCCCTCGGCGGCGGCCTTGTCGTAGGCGGCCAAGGTGCCGCCGGCGGTGCCGAGGGTGTCGTAGAACACCACGTCCGGACGTCGGCGGTTCTCGCCGTAGTAGCCGGCGAGGAAGCCGTCGCGCACCGGCGAGGCGGCGGTGGCCAGGCCGCCGGACAGCGGCAGCAGCACCGCGATCTTGTTCGGCGGGCGGTAGCCATCGCTGTCGGCCGGCGGGCGGCTGGGATCGAGGCGCAAATTGCGGTCGAACGGGCGCGGCAGCGGCAGGCCGCGGCGCAGCAGGGCACGGCCTGCGTAGTTGTAGAGCGGGTCGCCGGCCGGCAGCGCCGCGGCTTCGCGGGCCAGGCTGTCGTTGTCGAGCTGATTGAGCAGGCGCTCGATCTGGCTGTCGTTCTCGCTGCGCGCCGCGCCGCTGAGGGCGGCGCCGTTGCGCGCCAGCTCGGCGGCCTGCATCACCAACGGATGGCCGGCGGTCCGCGCCGGCGCCGGGCCGGTTTGGGTGGCTACCGTGCCGCAGCCCGCCAGCGCGAGGCCCAGCGCCAGAGCGGCCAAGGCGAACCGCGCGCCGCGCCAGCCGACCCGGCCGGCAGCGGTAGGCGTGAGGGGGGATCCTGCGATCTCGAGCTGAAGGCGCATCGGCTTGCTTCCCGCCGCGACGCGGCGTTCCTTGGGGGACCGGTTAGGATTCTACCCGGCCCCGACACGGAAGCACGATGCACAGCCCCGGCACCCTTCACATCGTTGCGACCCCGATCGGCAACCTAGGCGACCTGTCGCCGCGCGCGCTGGAGACCCTGCGCGGGGTGGCCGCGATCTGCGCCGAGGACACCCGCCACACCCGTCAGCTGCTGTCCCACTTCGGCCTGGAGCGGCCGCTGCTGGCCCTGCACCAGCACAACGAGGACGCCCAGGCCGCGCAACTGATCGCGCGCCTGCAGGCCGGCGACTCGCTGGCGCTGGTGTCCGACGCCGGCACGCCCCTGGTCAGCGATCCCGGTTTCCGCCTGGTGCGCGCCGCGCGCGCGGCCGGCATCCGGGTCTCGCCGGTGCCCGGCGCCTGCGCCGCGATCGCCGCGCTCAGCGTGGCCGGGTTGGCCTCGGACCGGTTCGCGTTCGAAGGCTTCCTGCCGGCCAAGGCGTCCGCGCGCCGCGAGCGCCTGAGCCGGCTGGCGGCCGAACCGCGCACCTTGCTGTTCTACGAATCCGCGCATCGCATCGAAGAAGCCTTGGCCGACATGGCTGTCGCGTTCGGCGACGAGCGCCCGGCGGTGCTGGCGCGCGAGCTGACCAAACTGTTCGAGACCGTGCTCGACGGCAGCCTGGCGCAGCTGCGCGAACGCGTCGCCGCCGATCCGAACCAGCGCAAGGGCGAGTTCGTGGTGATGATCGAAGGCGCTGGCGAAGACGCCGATGCGCAGATCGTCGAAGGGCGGCGGCTGTATGCGAAGCTGACCGAATACTTGAAGCCGTCGCAGGCCGCCAAAGTGGCGGCCGAGCTTAGCGGGGCGTCGCGCAAGGCGCTGTACGGCGGCGATTGAATCTAGGCGCCCAACGCGGCGCGGGGGCGGGGCATGGACGTGCGACGAAGTGGGTATTGGCCTGCGGTCCTGGGCATAAGCTTGCTTGCGGCCGGCATTGCCATGGCCGCGCCGCAGGAACGGCCCGATCGTGTTCAGGCAGCGGCCGAAACCGCGGCGGCGCTGGCGCGGGAGGCGGCGCGAGAGCACGGCCCGCGGGATGGGGCCGCACGCGAACAAGCCAAGGCGCAAACGGCACCCGCCGAGATGGATTGCAAACGCGGCGCGCGCTATCTGCTGGCCAGCGCCGTCATGCTGCGCAAGCCGTCCGATCCGGACAGCGCGGCGGTCGCGCGATTGCCGATCGGCGCCGAGGTCGAGGGCGGGTGCGCCGAGAACGGCTGGGTGCGAGTCTGGGCTAAAGACCACAGTGGCTTGATCGGCTGGGTGCGCAGCGACTTGATGAGCATGCGACGGCCGACTCTGGAGGCCCTACTGGATGAATCGCGTGCCTTGCCTGCCGCCGATCGCGAGGGCCGTCTTCGGATCGCCGAGCGTGCGCTCGCGCTGGCGCCGTTCGACGAACGCGCGCATCGGTTGCGCATCGACGCCCTGCGCGAGGTCGGCGAACGCGCGGCGCTGGTGCAGGCCGAACGCGCCCTCGCCGAGTTGCGGCGGCCGCAGGTGCGGCGCGACAAGGACGAGCCGCGCCTGATTTTCGCCTACGACGGCGAAGTGCTCAGTCCGCTGGCGACGCTCACTGAGCGCGGCTTGCAGGACGGCCCCTATTCCGCGGCGGACGGCGGCCTGCCGGTCGGCGATCCACGCCGCGCGCCGGCGTACTTCCGGCCCGGGCGCGTCTATCACTACTACCGTGGCGGCGCCGACGCCGGTCTGCTGCGCGTACTGGGCAAGACCGAGCCCAGTTGCGAATCGGACGTCGCGCTGGTGCAGCGTGTCGGCGCGGACGGGGCCCAACCGCTATTGGCGGGCATCGCGACGAACTTCGCCTTGCGACCCTCGGCGAAGGCCGCCATCGCCGAGCCCGATGCCGGCGAGCGCCAACTGCTCGAGCGTTTGTTGCGCGAGGCCTTGAGCAAACAAGGGCTGTCGAAGCGGAAAACCGACGCCGCTCTCGACCCTGCGCGCGACGCGGCCGGATCCGGTCCGCAGTACGCCGCGGCGCTATGGCAGGCGCGCGGACCGCGCGTGCTGATCGCGAGCGTGCGCGCCTATTTCAGCGAGGAAGAGGATCGCGACGACACCCACGCCCAGGCTTACGCCTTGCTGATCGTGGAGCTGGATCGTAACGGCAAGCACCGCGTAGTCCATCGCGAGGCCGAGGTGGGCGAGGGGGGCGAGAGTTCGCACTCGGCGCGCTATCTGGACCATCTGGACCTGGACGGCGACGGCCGCAACGAGCTGATCTTCATGCAATACGGCTACGAAAGCTGGGGCTATCAGGTCTGGCGGCGCGGCAAGAGCGAGTGGAAGGCGGTGGCCAACGGCGGTGGCGGCGGCTGCTGAACCGCGTTCGCGCGTTTTCAGGCGCGAATACGCGAACAATGCGACAATACGCGCGGCGGAGTCGGCCAGGCAGTCGCGTCATCGGATCGCAAGATCGGGTGCCGAGGAAAGTCCGGGCTCCACAGGGCACGGTGCCAGGTAACGCCTGGGCGGCGCGAGCCGACGGAAAGTGCAACAGAGAGCAAACCGCCGAACGGCGTCGCAAGACGCGCGTGGTAAGGGTGAAACGGTGCGGTAAGAGCGCACCGCGAGTCCGGTAACGGACCGGCACGGCAAACCCCACCGGGAGCAAGGCCAAATAGGGAGACTATGCCGCGGCCCGCGGTGTCTCCGGGTAGGCTGCTTGAGCGTAACGGTGACGTTGCGCCTAGAGGAATGACTGCTCACGACAGAACCCGGCTTACGGCCGGCTCCGCCGCTTTTTTAGACGCCAGTGGCGTCTAAAAAAGCCCCAAAGTTTTCGTGGAAAACTTTGGGCCCCAGGCTATCGCTTCCAATCCCCGCGGCTGTCGCCGCGCCCCCTTACTAAGGGGGCTCTCCATATCGAGCGGCGTCACTGTGGCCGCTTCCTGTGGCAGCGGCGTGAGCCGCGATGTATTTCGTGCTGCGCACGAAATCCCAAACTTGCTGCGCAAGTTCGGGCCCCGCTATGTGCTTTCAATCCCCGCCGCTTCGCGGCGCCCCCTTACTAAGGGGGGCTCTCCACATCGTGGTGATGTCGGGGGCATCTGTCTTCGTATGGTTTGCGATTTTGCTCCCTCTCCCGTTTACGGGAGAGGGTTGGGGTGAGGGCACGCGGGGCATCGGGTTCGCGCCGAAATTCTCGTTTCGCGCGCTCTTTGTTTCGCGCATGCGCAGCGAAAAATCGGCGTGCGGACTACTTCGCCAAACCGATCTGCTTCATGAAGGCCTGGTTGTCCCAGAGCAGCCCCATGCTATCGGGCTGCGGCGCCGTAGGCGGCAATGAGCCGCGCTTGCCTTACCCGTCCTCGCGGACGTGCAACTGCGCGATGGCCGAGTCCTTGAGGGTTCCGGGTTCCTTCTTAATCCTCCCGGCTTCCAGCGACATCATTGCGTAGATGATCGGGCCAACGGCGCGCCTGTCGGCGTTGCCCGGCGCACCCACGTACCGGAAGAGTCGCGGTTTCTTGTTCGGATTGTTGGGCACCCACACGCCGCCCTGCGTCTGGATGACTTGTCCGTCGCCTAGGAAGTTGACCAGCCGGAAGCAACCCTCGGGGCCGATGAAATAATCGCCGGACGAATCCCGGTGCGCGACGCGGTAGGTGCATGCGCCCAGCGTGATGTTGGACGGCTGCCCTTTGTCGGTGAAGTAGTCCTGGGCGACGACGTCCTGCTCCAGGGTGAAGTAGCGCTTCGCGGCCTCGGCCGGCGCGGGCTTCGGTGGGCGGGCGTGACCGACGCCGAGGCTCGCGCATAAGACGATCAGAAGCAGCATCCATTTCATGTAGCGATCCCCAGCACCTGCGTCGACAGCGCCGTGAGCTTAGTGGCGCGCCTCGAGATTGTCGCGGGCGTGGCTGCGTGCCCCTATTCAGGATTCTGGCGCGGCGCGCTAGCTCAGGGAGGTCGGCCCCGCATCCTCGGGCTCATCGTCCCAATTTGAATGGTGCGGTGCAGCAGGTTGGCCGCCCGGGCCGCCAGAGATTGCGACGACCGTCAAACTAATCGCCAGAATCTCAAAATATGAGACGAAACAAAGGTTAGTGGATAAGTCTTGAATAAAGTTCTGAAGATTGCCGCAAGCCATTGATGCGCCTAGCGAAATTCCGTCTCAAAAGTTGTTGACAACCTTGTGCGCAGTGCTAAGGTGGGCATCCGAGGGAAAACCGGGTTTTTTGTGGTTTTTTCGGAGGCCTTGGCCGCCGGTTGGCGGCCAGTACGCAGGTGATCCGTCGCGAGGCGGACCTAACCAGGCGACCCATCCGGTAGAGAGGGGCGCCGTATAAGGTGGGCAATGTTCCAGGGCGAAACCGCCATCACGATCGACGACAAGGGCCGGCTAGCGGTGCCCACCGCTTACCGGGACCTTGTCGCGCGCGATTGCGGCAACCGCCTGGTCATCACCTACAACCCGTTCGAGGCCGGCAGCCTCTATCTCTATCCGCTGGCGATCTGGGAGCGCGTGCGCGACCAGGTCAACGCCCTGCCCAAGGCCAAGAAGGTCAACCGCAACATCCAGCTCAAGCTGGTCGGCGCGGCCTCCTTCGTCGAGCTCGACGGCAACAGCCGCATCACCGTGCCGGCCAGCCATCGCGCCGCCGTGGGCATAGAGAAGAAGGCCGTGCTGCTGGGCATGGGCGACAAATTCGAGTTGTGGAGCGAGCAGGCGCATCACGCCCAGATCCGTCAGACCATTACCGACGACGATCTGAGCGACGAGCTGCTCGACCTGCAGCTGTGACGGGCGGTGGCATGGAGCGCCCGGGTGCGCGGTCCGGCCACCTCCCCGTGATGTATCGGCAGGTCCTGGACGGCTTGCGCATCGACGGGAGTGGGACGTACCTGGATGGCACGTTCGGCCGTGGCGGTCATGCGCGCGGCGTACTCGATCAACTCGGCGCCGGAGGCCGGCTGCTGCTGATGGACAAGGATCCCGAAGCGATCGCCGTCGCCGAACGCGAGTTCGGCGCCGATCCGCGCGTGGCGATCTTCCGCGGCAGCTTCGCCCAGCTCGCGCATTGGGATGCGGCCGAGTCCGGTCTGGACGGCGTGCTGCTGGACCTGGGCGTGTCCTCGCCGCAGCTGGACGTGGCCGAGCGCGGTTTCAGCTTCGGCAAGGACGGTCCGCTGGACATGCGCATGGACCCCGACAGCGGCGAGAGCGCGGCCCAGTGGCTGGCGCGCGCGGACGATCGCGAGATCGCCGACGTGCTGTGGACCTACGGCGAAGAGCGCCAGAGCCGGCGCATCGCGCGCGCGATCGTCGCCCGTCGCGGCGAGCAGCCGCTGACCCGCACCGCCCAGCTGGCCGACCTGATCGCCTCGGTGGTGCCGCGCGGCGGCGACAAGATCCATCCGGCCACGCGCAGCTTCCAGGCCATCCGCATCCACATCAATCGCGAGCTGGCCGATCTGGAGACCGGGTTGGACGGCGCGTTGGCGCGGCTCAAGCCCGGCGGCCGCCTGGCGGTGATCAGCTTCCATTCGCTGGAGGACCGCATCGTCAAGCAGTTCATCCTGCGCCACAGCAAGGCCCCGCCGGCCAACCGGCGCATGCCGATCGAGATCGCGTTCACGCCGACCCTGCTGGCGGTTGGCGGTGCCCAGAAGGCGCTGGACGAAGAAACCGCCGACAACCCGCGCGCGCGCAGCGCGGTGCTGCGCGTGGCCGAGAAGCTGGGAGAGCGGGAAATCGGGAATCGGGAATCGGGAATCGGCACGGCGAAAGCCCAAGCCGCTGACGATGTGCCCGGGGCCTTGCTTGTCCGATTCCCGATTCCCGATTCCCGACTCCCGGCGCCACCGGCGGGAGTCGCCCAGTGATGCGCCTGCTCGTGACCGTGCTGGTGGTGGCCAACGTGGCCTCGGCCCTGGCCGTGGTCTACGCGCGCCATCAGCACCGCCAGTACTTCGTCCAGATCAACAAGCTCGACCGCGAGCGCGACGAGCTCAACATCGAATTCGGCCGCCTGCAGCTGGAGCAGGCGACCTGGGCCGAGAGCAATCGCATCGATCAGGTCGCGCGCGATCGCCTGGGCATGAAGTTCCCGGAAGGCGTCGAAACCGTGGTGATCAAGCCATGAGCGGCCGGCGCGACGACCACCGCAGCGGCCCGCTGGACCGCCTGCTGGGCGAGCGCGGCAAGCGCCAGGGCCCGTATTCGCGCGGCCCCTCGGATCGCGGCGCGGGCAAGCCGCGCGGGCGCGCGCGCTTCGACCTGCGCAACCGCCTGCTGATCGTCGGCGGCACTCTGGGTCTGTGCGCGCTGGCGCTGGTCGGGCGCGCGTTCTATCTGCAGGTGATCGGCAACGATTTCTACCGCCAGCAGGGCGACGCGCGCGCGCTGCGCGAGATTCCGATCCCGACCTCGCGCGGCATGATCACCGACCGCAACGGCGAGCCCTTGGCGGTGTCCACGCCGGTCGAGTCGATCTGGGGCAATCCCAAGGAACTGCTGAAGAATCCGGCGCGCCTGCCGGAGCTGGCGGCGGCGCTGGGCGTGCCCACCGACTACCTGACCCGCAAGCTCAGCCAGCGCTCGGGCAAGGAATTCCTGTACCTCAAGCGCCGGATCAATCCGGACGAGGCCCACCGCATCCTCGCGCGCAAGATTCCCGGCGTGTTCTCGCAGCGCGAGTTCCGTCGCTTCTACCCGCAGGGCGAAGCGATGGCGCATGTGCTGGGCTTCACCAATATCGACGACCGCGGCCAGGAAGGGCTGGAGCTGGCCTTCGACGACTGGTTGCGCGGCAAGCCGGGCGCCAAGCGCGTGATCCGCGACGGCGCCGGCCGCATCATCGAGAACGTCGATCTGGTCAAGTCGGCCGAGCCCGGTCACGACCTGACCCTGACCATCGACCGTCGCATCCAGTACCTGACCTACCGCGAACTGCGCCGCGCTCTGCTGGAGACCGGCGCCAGCAGCGGTTCGGCGGTGGTGCTGGACGTCGACACCGGCGAGGTCCTGGCGATGGCCAACCTGCCGACCTACAACCCGAACCTGCTCGGTTCCGGCAATCCGGACACCCACCGCAACCGCGCGGTCACCGACGTGGTCGAACCGGGCTCGACCATGAAGCCGATCACCATCGCGGCGGCCCTGCAGTCGGGCCGGGTCACCCCCAACACCATCGTCGATACCCGGCCGGGCTCGATGCCCAACGGCCGTTACCGCATCAACGACACGCACAACTACGGCGTGCTGACGGTTACCGGCGTGATCACCAAGAGCTCCAACGTCGGCGCCGCCAAGCTCGCGCTGCCGTTGCCGAACGACTACTACTATCAGTTCGTGAAGGGCTTCGGTTACGGCCGCAAGCCCGAAAGCGGCTTCCCCGGCGAATCCTCTGGCGTGCTGATGCCGCCGGATCGCTGGAGCGGCACCACCAAGGCGACCATGTCCTACGGCTACGGCCTGTCGGCGACGCCCCTGCAGATCGCGATGGCCTACGCGGCGATGGCCAACGGCGGCAAGCTGATCGCGCCGACCTTCGTGCGCGGCCAGCGCAACGAGCCGCAGCAGGCGATGGACCCGAAGGTCTCGGCCGAGGTCATGCGCATGATGCAGACCGTGACCGAGCCCGGCGGCACCGCCAAGGCCGCGGCGATCCTGGGCTACCACGTCGCCGGCAAGACCGGCACCGCGCGCAAATTCAGCGGCACCGGCGGTTATTCCAACAAGTACATCTCGCTGTTCGCCGGCGTGGTGCCGGTCAAGCGTCCGCGTTTCGCCATGACCGTGGTCATCAGCGAGCCGGATCCGTCGATGCGCGGCTATTACGGCGGCTCGGTGTCCGGCCCGGTGTTCCGCAACGTCATGGACGGCGCCCTGCGCCTGATGGACGTGGCGCCCGACGACATCGACACCTGGCTGGCGGCGCAGTCGGCAGCCGAAGCCAAGCGGCTCAAGGCCAACGGCGGCAAGCCCAGCGGCCCGGTGCTGCCGATCGACGCCGACAGCGTGAGCGAGAACATCGAAGAACTGCCCGCCGATCTGCCGCCGGTGGCGGCGGGCGCGGTCGCGCCGCTCGGAGCCGGGCGATGAACGCCGCGCGCCGCGCCATGCCGCTGACCGAACTGCTGCCGGACGTGGCGGCGGTGCCGGCCGGCCTGAGCATCACCGGGCTCACCCTGGACAGCCGCGCGGTGCGCGCGGGCGATGCCTTCGTCGCGATCGCCGGCTTCGGCGCGCACGGGCTTAAGTTCGTCGCCCAGGCGCGTGCCGCCGGCGCCAGCGCGATCCTGTTCGAGCCGCCCGCGCCAGAAGACCTGCCCGCGCCGGACGACGCCATCGCGGTGCCCGGCTTGCGCGCGCGCCTGGGCGAGATGGGCGACCAATTCCATGGCCGCGCCAGTGCCGCGATGAGCATGGTCGGGGTGACCGGCACCAACGGCAAAACTTCGACCGTGCAGTTGCTGGCCCAGGCCTGGAATCTGCGCGGCCTGCGTTGCGGCACCATCGGCACGCTCGGCGCCGGGCTTTACGGCCAGATCGTGCCGACCGGCTTCACCACTCCGCTGGTGCTGCAGCTGCACGAGCTGCTGGCCGACATGCACGACGCCGGCGCCCAGGCGGTGGCGATGGAAGTCAGCTCGCACGCGCTCGATCAAGGGCGCGTCGACGGCGTGCATTTCGACATCGGCGTGTTCACCAATCTCACCCGCGACCACCTCGACTACCACGGCGACATGGCCAGCTACGGCGCGGCCAAGGCGCGGCTGTTCGCGTGGCCGGGTCTGAAGGCGGGCGCGATCAACCTGGACGACGAGTTCGGGCGCACGCTGCACGCGGGACTGTCCGCGAGCGTGCGTGCGATCGGCCTGAGCTCGCGCGGCGCCGACGGCGCCGACCTGCGCGCCGAGCGCCTGAGCCTGGACAACCGCGGCATCGGCTTCGACCTGGTGGTCGACGGCCAGGTGCACGCGGTGGCTTCGCCACTGCTGGGCCGTTTCAATGTCGACAACTTGCTGGCGGTCGCGGGCGCGCTGTACGCGCTGGGCGATGCGCCCGCGCAGATCGCCGCGACGCTGTCGCAGCTGCAGCCGATCCACGGCCGCATGAACCGCCTCGGCGGCGACGGCCGCCCGCTGGTGGTGATCGACTACGCGCACACGCCCGACGCGCTGGATCAGGCCCTGAGCTCGCTGCGCGGTCACGCGCGCGCGCGCCTGATCTGCGTATTCGGCTGCGGCGGCGAACGCGACCGCGGCAAGCGCCCGCAGATGGCCGCGATCGCCGAGGCGCGCGCGGACACGGTCGTGGTCACCGACGACAACCCGCGCGGCGAGAACGGCGACGCCATCGTCGCCGACATCGTCGCCGGCTTCGCCCATCCCGAACGCGCGATCGTGCTGCGCGACCGCGCCGCCGCGATCGCCCGCGCGATCGCCCACGCCGGTGCCGACGACATCGTGCTGGTGGCTGGCAAGGGCCACGAGCCCTATCAGGAAATCGACGGTGTGAAGCACCCCTTCGACGACACCGACGTCGCGCGCGCGGCGCTGGAGGCGCGAGCATGAAGTCGCTGCGCCTGTCCGAGATCGCACGCATGACCGGCGGTCGCCTGCACGGCGAGGATGCCTCGGTCGCGTCCGTGGTCACCGACACCCGCGCCCTGGCCGAGGCGCGCGATGCGCTGTTCGTCGCGCTCAAGGGCGAGCGTTTCGACGGCCACGACCACGTCGCCGCCGCGGCCGCCGCCGGTGTGGCCGGCGCGCTGGTGTCGCGCCAGATCGACAGCGCGCTGCCGCAGGTGGTCGTCGCCGACACCGAGCGCGCGCTGGCCGCCTTCGCCACCGCCGTGCAGCGCGAGCGCAACGCCACGATCACTCTGGCGATCACCGGCAGCAGCGGCAAGACCAGCGTCAAGAACCTGACCATCGCGATCCTGGAACGCGCGGGCCGCGCCTACGCCACGCCCGGCAACCGCAACAACGAGATCGGCATGCCGCTGGCGGTGTTGGCCGCGCCCGAAGACGCGCAGTACGCGGTCTATGAGATGGGCACCGGCGCGCCAGGCGATATCGCCTACCTGACCGCGATCGCGCCCGCGCGCGTGGCCCTGGTCAACAACATCGCGCCCGCGCATCTGGAGCGCATGGGCAGCCTGCTCGCGATCGCCGATACCAAGGCCGCCGTCTACGACTCGCTGCCGCCGGACGGCGTGGCGGTGATCAACGCCGACGACGCGTTCGCGCCGTATTTCGCCGAGCGCGCGCACGGCCGCCGCCTGATCCGCTTCGGCCTGGATGCCAGTGCCGACGTGAGCGCGCGCGACATTCGCCTGGGCGAGGAAGGCTCGCAGTTCGTGCTGACCGCGCCGCAGGGCGAGGCCGCGATCGCGCTGGCCATTCCGGGCCGCCACAACGTGCGTAATGCGCTCGCCGCGGCCTCGCTGGCGCTGGGAGCCGGGGTGGCGCTGGACATCATCGCGGCCGGCCTCAACGCCGCGCGTCCGGTGTCCGGGCGTCTGGTCACCCATCGCCTGCGCAATGGCGCGGTGCTGATCGACGACAGCTACAACGCCAATCCGGGCTCGGTCGCGGCGGCCATCGACACGCTCGCCGACGCCACCGCGCACGGCCGCGCGGGCGAGGGCTGGCTGGTGCTGGGCGACATGCGCGAACTCGGGCCGGACGGCGCGGCGATGCACGCCGAGGCCGGCCGTCGCGCCAAGGGCGCCGGGCTCAAGCGCCTGTTCGCGCTGGGCGCGCTCAGCGCCGAAGCGGCGCGCGCGTTCGGCGAGGGCGCCACGCATTACGACAGCCACGAGGCGCTGGCACAGGCGCTCGCGGCGGAGCTGCGCGAGGGTGTGCGCGCGCTGGTGAAAGGTTCGCGCGGTAGCGCGATGGATCGAATCGTGACAGCGCTGCTGGCCAGCGACGCGTCGCCGAATGGGGAGGAACCGACGCATGCTGCTTGAACTGACGCGCTGGCTGGAACAACTGCAGAGCCTGTTCGGCCTGTTCGGCTATCTGACCTTCCGCGGCATCCTCAGCGCGCTGACCGCGCTCGGACTGTCGCTGTGGTGGGGCCCGGCGGTGATCCGCAAGCTCGCCCAGTACAAGGGCGGCCAGCCGATCCGCAAGGACGGCCCGCAGACGCATTTCTCCAAGGCTGGTACGCCGACCATGGGCGGCGCGTTGATCATCATGACCGTGCTGGCCTCGGTGCTGCTGTGGGGCGACCTGCGCAACCGCTACGTCTGGCTGGTGCTGGCGGTGATGCTGGCGTTCGGCGCGATCGGCTGGTACGACGACTGGATCAAGATCGTGCACCGCGATCCGAACGGGTTGAAGTCGCGCTGGAAGTATCTGCTGCAGTCGATCTTCGGCCTGGCCGCGGGCATCTTCCTGTACTACACCGCCGACGCTCCGGCCGCGACCACCTTCTATATCCCGATGCTGAAGTCGATCGCGCTGCCGCTGGTGGGCGTGACCTTCATCGCGATCGCCTATTTCTGGATCGTCGGCTTCTCCAACGCGGTCAACCTGACCGACGGCCTGGACGGCCTGGCGATCATGCCGACCGTGCTGGTGGCCTGCGCGCTGGGCGTGTTCGCCTACGCCTCGGGCAATGCGGTGTTCTCCAACTATCTGCAGATTCCGCAGGTGCCGGGGGCAGGCGAGCTGGTGATCATCTGCGCCGCCATCGCCGGCGCGGGATTGGGCTTTTTGTGGTTCAACACCTATCCGGCGATGGTGTTCATGGGCGACATCGGCGCGCTGGCGCTGGGCGCGGTGCTGGGGACGGTCGCGGTGATCGTGCGCCAGGAACTGGTGCTGGTGGTCATGGGCGGCGTGTTCGTGATCGAAACCCTGTCGGTGATGATCCAGGTCGCCTCGTTCAAGCTCACCGGCAAGCGCGTGTTCCGGATGGCGCCCATCCACCACCACTTCGAGCTCAAGGGCTGGCCCGAGCCGCGCGTGATCGTGCGCTTCTGGATCATTTCGGTGGTGCTGGTCCTCGTCGGCCTGGCGACCTTGAAGGTGCGCTGATGAACGACACCGCCGCACGCCAGGCAACACGACTGGACGCCATCCACGGACGTTACGATCCGTGGCTGTTGGCGGTGTCGTGCGCGCTGGCCTGCGCCGGTCTGGTCATGGTCGGCTCGGCCTCGATCGGCATCGCCGACGGGCTCGACGTCGGACCGTTCTACTTCCTGGTCAAGCACGCGATCTTCCTGGCCGTGGGCCTGGTCGCGGCGGTGTGGCTGATGCGCACCGAGCTCAAGACCCTGGAGCAGTACAACCAGGTGCTGCTGCTGGTGTGTCTGGTGCTGCTGCTGGCGGTGTTCGTGCCCGGCATCGGCAAGAGCGTCAACGGCGCGCGTCGCTGGCTGAATCTGGGCGTGTCGAATTTTCAGGCGGTGGAAGCGGTCAAGCTGCTCTACATCCTGTGGCTGGCCAGCTACCTCAAGCGCTTCAGCGAAGACATCTCGGCGACCTGGATGGCGATGCTGAAGCCGATCGGCGTGGCGGTGGTGCTGGTGGCGCTGCTGCTGCTGCAGCCCGACTTCGGCTCCTCCTCGCTGATCCTGGCGATCACCGCCGGCATGCTGGTGCTGGGCGGCGTGAACATGCCGCGCATGTTCGGCCCGGTCCTGATCGGCCTGCCGGTGCTGGCGATCGTCGCGATCGCCGAACCCTACCGCGTGAGCCGACTGACCTCGTTCCTCGATCCCTGGTCGGACCCGTTCAAGACCGGCTACCAGCTCACCAACGCCTTGATGGCGGTCGGCCGCGGCGAGTGGCTGGGCGTGGGCCTGGGCGCGTCGGTGCAGAAGCTGTCCTACCTGCCCGAGGCGCACACCGACTTCATCCTGGCGGTGATCGCAGAGGAGTTCGGTTTCGCCGGCGTGTGCACGGTCGTCGGCATGTATGCCTTGCTGACCGGGCGCGCGTTGTGGATCGGTCTGAAGTGCGTGGAAATGCGCCGCCATTTCTCCGGCTACGTCGCCTTCGGCATCGCCTTGTGGATCGGTCTGCAGAGTTTCGTCTCGATCGGCGTGAACCTGGGCCTGCTGCCGACCAAGGGCCTGACCCTGCCCATGATCTCCTCCGGCGGTTCCAGCGTGATCATGACCTGCGCCGCCTTGGGCGTGCTGTTGCGCGTGTCCTACGAACTCGACCGCGCCCAGCGCCAGGTCGCGCGCCTGCGCACCGAGGCTACCCAGCCCTCGGCCGGCGTGCCGGCGACCGCGAATCCGTTGCCGGCCGGCGTCGCCGCCGATCCGGTGCGCGGCACCAGCCGCCTGCGCCAGCGCATCGAGCCCAGCCTGGGGAGGACGGCATGAGCCTGAGCAAGGCCGCCACCGATTCCGACCTGCATCCGGTGATGATCCTCGCCGGCGGCACTGGTGGGCATATCTTCCCGGGCCTGGCGGTCGCGCGCGCGTTGATCGCGCGCGGCACTCCGGTGCTGTGGCTGGGCGCCGACGGCGGCATGGAAACGCGTCTGGTGCCGCAGCACGGCATCGCGATCGACACCATCGCGGTGCGCGGCATTCGCGGCAAGGGCGTGGCCGCGCTGCTGGCGGCGCCGTTCAAGGTCGTGGGCGCGGTGCGCGCGGCCGCGCAGGTGCTGCGCCAGCGCCAACCGCGCGCGGTGATCAGCTTCGGCGGTTACGCGGCCGGGCCGGGCGGCATCGCCGCGCGCCTGGCCGGCATTCCGCTGATCGTGCACGAGCAGAACCGCGCCCCGGGCCTGACCAATCGCGTGCTCGCCAAATTCGCGCGGCAGGTGCTGACCGGCTTTCCGGACACCTTCGCCAACGGCAAGGAAGAGGTCGTCGGCAACCCGGTGCGCGCCGAGATCGCCGCGCTGGCGCCGCCGGCCGAACGCTATGCCGGCCGCAGCGGTCCGCTGCGTTTGCTGGTGCTGGGCGGTAGCCAGGGCGCGCGCGCGCTCAATGCCGCGGTGCCCAAGGCGATCGCCGGCCTGCGCGGGCGCCTGAGCTATGAAGTGCGCCACCAGTGCGGCGAGAAGCTGCGCGAGGACGCGGTGCGCGCCTATGCCGACGCCGGCGTGGCCGCGTCGGTCGAGCCCTTCATCGCCGACATGGCCGCGGCCTACGCCTGGGCCGACCTGGTGATCTGCCGCTCCGGCGCGCTGACCCTGGCCGAGCTGTGCGCGGCCGGCGTGGGCAGCGTGCTGGTGCCGTTCCCGCAGGCGGTCGACGACCACCAGACCAAGAACGCGCAGTTCCTGGTCGACCGCGGCGCGGCCCAACTGCTGCCGCAAAGCACCGACCTGGCCGAACGCATCTCGGCCACGATCGAAATTCTCGGCGAGCGCGAGGGCCTGTTGCAGATGGCGCTGGCCGCGCGCGCGCTGGCCAAGCCCGACGCGGCCGAACGCGTCGCGGACATCGTCCTGGAGCAATCGAACATGAGGAAGCCGGCATGAGTACGGCCCTGCGCCGCCGGCTGCAGCACACGGGCGATCTCGCCAAGGCCTTCCCGCGCGTGCATTTCGTCGGCATCGGCGGCACCGGCATGAGCGGCATCGCCGAGGTCATGTGCACGCTGGGCTATCAGGTGTCCGGCTCGGACATGGCCGACAACGCGGTGACCCGTCGCCTGGCTTCGTTGGGCATCGCCGTGCATCGCGGCCACGCCGCCGCCAACGTGCTGGGCAGCGACTGCGTGGTGGTGTCCAGCGCGATCAAGCGCGACAACCCGGAGCTGATGGAAGCGCGCGCGCAGCGCATTCCGATCGTGCCGCGCGCGGAGATGCTGGCCGAGCTGATGCGCTTCCGCCGCGGCATCGCGGTCGCCGGCACCCACGGCAAGACCACCACCACCTCGCTGGCCGCCAGCGTGCTGGGCGAGGGCGGCATCGATCCCACGTTCGTGATCGGCGGCCAGCTGCTCGCCGCCGGCGCCAACGCGCGCCTGGGCGGCGGCCAGTGGCTGGTGGCCGAGGCCGACGAGAGCGACGGCAGCTTCCTGCGCCTGAATCCGCAGATCGCGATCGTCACCAACATCGACGCCGATCACCTGGAGAACTACGGCGGCGACTTCGCCAAGGTCCTGGCCGCGTTCGAGGAATTCCTGCACCGCCTGCCGTTCTACGGCCTGGCGGTGTTGTGCATCGACGACCCCAAAGTCGCCGCGCTGGCCGCGGAAACCCCGCGCCACGTCATGACCTACGGCTTCGACGAGGCCGCCGACGTGCGCGCCGAGGACGTCGAGCAGCACGGCCCGAACATGCGCTTCACCCTGTGCCTGCCGGACGCCACCCGCACCGCGGTGACCCTGGCGCTGCCGGGCCGTCACAACGTGCAGAACGCGCTGGCCGCGGCCGCGGTGGGCTGGCAGCTGGGCGTGCAGCCCGACGCGATCGCGCGCGCGCTGCAGAACTTCGCCGGCATCGGCCGTCGCTTCAACCTGCTCGCGCAACTGCGCACCGCCAAGGGCGCGAATGTGCAGTTGGTCGACGACTACGGCCACCACCCCAAGGAATTGGAGGCCGTGTTCGCCGCCGCGCGCGGCGGCTGGCCGGACAAGCGCCTGGTGGTGGCGTTCCAGCCGCACCGCTACAGCCGCACCCGCGATCTGTTCGACGAATTCGCCGCGGTGCTGTCCAGCGTCGACGCGCTGGTGCTGACCGAAATCTACCCGGCCGGCGAAGCGCCGATCGCCGGCGCCGACGCCAAGTCGCTGGCGCGCGCGATCCGCGCGCGCGGCCGCATCGATCCGGTCGTGGTCGGCGGCGCGGCCGAGCTGGCCGCGGTGCTGCCCGACGTCCTCAACGACGGCGACCTGCTGCTGATGATGGGGGCCGGCGACATCGGCCACGCCGCCCAGCAGATCGCCAGCCAAGGTTTTCAGGGAGAATCCAAGTGAGTTCGCAGTTCGCACCGCTCCGCGTCACCGATCCGGCCGTGTTCGGACGGGTCGCCGTGCTCATGGGCGGCACCAGCGCCGAGCGCGAGGTGTCGCTGGATTCCGGCCGCGGCGTGCTCGAGGCGCTGCGCTCGCGCGGCGTCGACGCGTTCGCGATCGACGGCATCCCCGCGCTGATCGAGGCGATCCAGGCCGGCCGCGTCGACCCCGCCAAGCGTGTCGATAGGGTCTTCAACATCCTGCACGGCAACAAGGGCGGCGGCGAAGACGGCGTGCTGCAGGGCGTGCTGGAAGCGCTGGGCGTGCCTTACACCGGCTCGGACGTGCTCGGCTCGGCGCTGGCGATGGACAAGATCCGCACCAAGCAGGTGTGGATGGCCGAAGGCCTGCCGACCCCGCGCTACAAGCGCATCGCCAAGGGCGAGGACGTGCATGCGGCGGCGCGCGAGATCGGCCTGCCGGTGATCATCAAACCGTCCAGCGAAGGCTCCAGCGTAGGCGTCTCGCGGGTGCTGGCCGATGCCGACATCGACGAGGCCGTGGCCCTGGCCGCGCGCTACCCCGGCGAGATGCTGATGGAGCAGATGGTGATCGGCGACGAGCTCACCGTCGCGGTGCTGATCGATGGCGACGGCTACACCGCGCTGCCGTCGATCCGGATCGTGCCCAAGGGCCCCTGGTACGACTACCACGCCAAGTACATCGCCGACGACACCCAATACCTGTGTCCGGGCCTGGAAGGCGAGGTCGAGGACGAAATCCGCCGCATCGCGATGCGCGCCTTCGTCGCCGCCGGCTGCAAGGGCTGGGGCCGGGTCGACGTGATGCGCGACCGCGTCAGCGGCCAGTTGTATCTGATCGAGGTCAACACCGCGCCGGGCATGACCAGCCATTCGCTGGTGCCCAAGGCGGCGCGTCAGCTCGGAATCGAGTACGACGAGCTGTGCTGGCGCGTGCTCGAGGCGACGGTGCAAGGAGGTGCCACGGCGTGAACGCCATGCTGCGCCTGATCGGTTGGCTGCTCGCGCTGGCGCTGGTCGCGCTGCCGGTGGTCGCCGTGCTCAACGGCTGGATCGGCGCGGGCCAGTGGCCCTTGCGCAAGCTGCGCGTGACCGGGCAGTTCGATCGCGTCGACGAGGCGCTGTTGCGACGCACGCTGTTGCCTTACGCGCAGCGCGGCTTCTTCGCGGTCGATCTGGCCTCGGCGCAGGCCGCGGTGGCCAAGCTGCCGTGGGTCGAGCATGCCGAGGTGCGCAAGCGCTGGCCGGACGTGCTGGAAGTGAGCGTGGCCGAGCACCGGCCGTTCGCGCGCTGGGGCGACGATCGCCTGCTGTCCGAGCAGGGCCGGCTGTTCCCGTCCAAGGGCATCCAGGTGCCCAAGGGCCTGCCGCAGTTCGCCGGGCCGGAAGCGCGGGTGGCCGAGGTGGTGGCTTTGTACAACGAGTCGCGCGCGATGTTCGCGCCGATCGGAATGGAGGTGCAGCGGGTCGAGATCGACCAGCGCGGCAGTTGCACCCTCGGCCTGGTCAACGGCGCCGCCCCAGGCGGTACCGAAGTCGTGGTCGGACGCGAGCAGGCGCGCGCGCGGCTATCGCGCTTCGTGCGGCTGATGCCGCGCTTGCTGGCGCAACGGGTGCAGATCCTGGCCCGCGCCGACCTTCGCTACACCAATGGTTTCGCGCTGTCGTGGGCGCCGGTCACGGCGCCTTCGGCCGCAACGCAACAGCAGCAGGAAAAGTCATGAATCGCAAAGGCGACAAATCGCTGATCGTCGGCCTCGACATCGGCACCTCGAAGGTGGTCGCGCTGGTGGGCGAGTATTCGCCCGGCAACCCGATCGAGGTCATCGGCATCGGATCGCACGAATCGCGCGGCCTCAAGCGCGGCGTGGTGGTCGATATCGAGTCGACGGTGCAGTCGATCCAGCGCGCCATCGAGGAAGCCGAGTTGATGGCCGGCTGCGAGATCCGCTCGGTCTACGCCTCGATCTCCGGCAATCACGTGCAGTGCCGCAATTCGCAGGGCATCGCCCCGATCCGCGACGGCGAGGTCACCTACGGCGATCTCGACCGCGTGCTGGAGGCGGCCAAGGCGGTCGCGATCCCGGCCGACCAGAAGATCCTGCATGCGATCCCGCGCGATTACGTGCTGGACGATTCGCAGGAAGGCATCCGCAACCCGGTCGGCATGAGCGGCGTGCGCCTGGAAGTGCACGCCCACCTGGTGGTGTGCGCGCAGTCGGCCGCGGCCAACATCAGCAAGTGCGTGCAGCGCTGCGGTCTGCAGGTCGACGACCTGGTGCTGAGCGTGCTGGCGTCCAGCACCGCGGTGCTGACCAGCGACGAGCGCGAACTGGGCGTGGTCCTGGTCGACATCGGCGCGGGCACCACCGACATCGCGGTGTTCGTGCAGGGCGCGATCGCGCACAGCGCCAGCCTGGCGATCGCCGGCGACAAGGTCACCGAGGACATCGCCCACATGCTGCGCACGCCCACGCCCGAGGCCGAGCAGATCAAGGTCCGCTACGCCTGCGCGCTGGCGCAGATGGCGACCGCCGAGGAATCGATCCAGGTGCCCAGCGTCGGCGACCGTCCGCCGCGGCGCATGCCGCGTCACTCGCTGGCGCAGGCGGTGCAGGCGCGCTACGAGGAGATCTTCGAAATGATCCAGGCCGAGCTGCGCCGTTCGGGTTTCGAACAGCACGTGCGCGCGGGCATGGTCCTGACCGGCGGCGCCGCGAAGATGGAAGGCGTGGTCGAACTGGCCGAGGAAATGCTGCAGATGCCGGTGCGTGTGGGCATTCCGCAGCACGTGACCGGCTTGGGCGAGGTGGTCGGCAACCCGGTCCACGCCACCGGCGTCGGCCTGTTGCTGATGGGCAGCCAGATCGAACACCCGCGGCGCAGCTCGGTGATTCCGACCGGTCGCGCCGGCAGCTTCTTCAACAAGATCAAGAACTGGTACCGCGGCGAGTTTTGACGGCCGGGATTCGGGATTCGAGATTCGGAATTGGTTAGAGCGGCGGGCGAGAAGACGGCGAGCGAAGGATTTGCAACACGTTCCAAAAACGGCAGTGCACCAAAAACGTCGGTGGTGAGGACGAAAGGCGAGGGGCCCGCTTCTGCGAATCCCCAATCCCCAATCCCCAATCCCGGCACTTATAAGAGGACGAGGACATGGCACATTTCGAATTGGTTGAAAAAATGGCCCCGAACGCGGTCATCAAGGTCGTCGGCGTGGGCGGCGGCGGCGGCAACGCCGTGGCGCACATGGTCAGCGGCAACGTCGACGGCGTGGAATTCATCACCGCCAACACCGACGCCCAGGCGATCAAGAACTGCGGCGCCAAGCTGCAGCTGCAGCTTGGCAGCAACGTCACCAAGGGCCTGGGCGCGGGCGCCAATCCGGAGGTCGGCCGTCAGGCCGCGCTGGAGGATCGCGAACGCATCATGGACGCGCTGACCGGCGCCGACATGGTCTTCATCACCGCCGGCATGGGCGGCGGCACCGGCACCGGCGCCGCGCCGGTGGTGGCGCAGCTGGCCAAGGAGATGGGCATCCTGACCGTCGCCGTGGTCACCAAGCCGTTCCCGTTCGAAGGCCGCCGCCGCATGCAGGTCGCGCTCAAGGGCATCGAGGAGCTGTCGCACCACTGCGACTCGCTGATCACGATCCCGAACGAGAAGCTGATCACCGTGCTCGGCCGCAACGCCACCATGATCCAGGCCTTCCGCGCTGCCAACGACGTGCTGCTGGGCGCCGTGCAGGGCATCGCCGACCTGATCGTGCGTCCGGGCCTGATCAACGTCGACTTCGCCGACGTGCGCACGGTGATGAGCGAGATGGGCCTGGCGATGATGGGCACCGGCTCGGCGCGCGGCGACGATCGCGCCCAGGCCGCGGCCGAATCGGCGATCCAGAACCCGCTGCTGGACGACGTCAACCTGTCCGGCGCCAACGGCATCCTGGTCAACATCACCGCCGGCCCGGACTTCACCATGGCCGAGTTCGACGAGGTCGGCCGCACCATCGAGGGCTTCGCCTCCGAGGATGCGACCGTGGTCATCGGCACCGTGCTCGATCCGGACATGCAGGACGAGGTCAAGGTCACCGTGGTCGCCACCGGCCTCAACCGCGTCGCCGCCAAGCAGTCGGTGCGCGGCCAGGGCTACGAGCGCGAATCGCAGCGTGCCCCGATCCAGCTGGTGCGCAATGCGACCACCGGCCAGCCGGAGTTCTCGGCCATGGACGAAATGCCGTCCTCGCCGATGCCCAGCTTCGGCGGCAGCCTGCGCGGCGGCTCGCGTCCGGTCGAGACCTCGGCCCCGGCCGTGGCCGACTTCGGCAACGACAGCAGCTACCTGGACATCCCGGCGTTCCTGCGCCGGCAGGCGGACTGAGGAACGAGTAGTGAGCGCAGAGGCGTGAGGAGCGAGTAAGCGCAGCTTTCGCTCACTACTCACATCTCTCAGCTCACTCCTGCAGTACCGCCCTCGGGCCGGACTCGTCCCCTGGCCCGGGGGGGCAACACTCCGCCGCACGCTTCGGCGCACGGCGTTTGGACCGGTCGACCCGTCCCTAGGCGGGTCGACCGGTCGGTTTCTCCGTGCGAGGCTCCGGTATAGGAACTCGGGTGGGACACTGCGTCCTTTCCGTTCAGGTTCAGGGTCCTGCGTGCTACCCTTGCGCGGTTTCGACCCCGTCCCGATAGTGATGGAGTCGGCCGCAAGACCAGAATCCACGACCGGCCGCCGTTCCCCAGCAGCCCAGGCAGATCCTCTCCGAACCATGTTGCGTCAGCGCACTCTCAAGAACGTGATCCGCGCCACCGGCGTGGGCCTGCACAGCGGCGAGAAGGTCTTTCTCACCCTGCGCCCGGCCCCGGTGGATAGCGGCATCGTGTTCCGGCGCGTCGACCTGGATCCGGTGGTGGAGATCCCCGCGGCCGCCCAGCTGGTCACCGAGACCGTGCTGTGCACCGGCCTGACCCAGGGCGCCGGCAAGGTCATGACCGTCGAACACCTGTTGTCGGCCCTGGCCGGCCTGGGCATCGACAACATCTTCATCGAACTGTCCGCGGCCGAAGTGCCAATCATGGACGGCTCGGCCGGCCCCTTCGTGTTCCTGCTGCAGTCGGCGGGCATCGCCGAGCAGGAGGCGCCCAAGCGCTTCATCCGCATCAAGCGCCCGGTCGAGGTCCGCCACGGCGACAAGGTCGCGCGCTTCGAACCCTACGACGGCTTCCGCCTGGGCTTCACGGTGGTGTTCGACCATCCGGCGATCCCGGCCTCGCAGTCGCGCGCGGAAGTGGAGTTCTCCACCGAGAACTACATCCGCGAGGTTAGCCGCGCCCGCACCTTCGGCTTCATGCGCGATCTGGAGTACATGCGCGAGCGCAACCTCGGCCTGGGCGGCTCGATGGACAACGCGATCGTGCTTGACGAGTTCCGGGTCCTCAACGACGACGGCCTGCGCTACGCCGACGAATTCGTGCGCCACAAGATCCTCGACGCGGTCGGCGACCTGTACCTGGCCGGGCACCCGATCATCGGCGCCTACGAGGGCTACAAGTCCGGCCACGCGCTCAACAATCAGCTGGTGCGCGCCCTGCTGGCCGAGCGTTCGGCCTGGGAAGAAGTCACCTACACCGACGTCGACGCGCCGCCGGTGGCCTACGGCGAGCCGGTCACGGCCTGAGCCTCGCGCCCGACCCGGCACAGCCCGGGAACAGAGGGCGCACAAAGCATGACCCCAACGTGCGACGGATCACAGACGTGAACGTCCGGTGACGCTTTAACTAAATTTTAACGGATTTTTTCCGTTTCTTTAGTGTGTTCTTAACAAATTC
Source organism: Lysobacter sp. Root604 (assembly GCF_001427505.1). Taxonomy (NCBI): domain Bacteria; kingdom Pseudomonadati; phylum Pseudomonadota; class Gammaproteobacteria; order Lysobacterales; family Lysobacteraceae; genus Lysobacter; species Lysobacter sp. Root604. The sequence continues at coordinate 1,330,755 of NZ_LMGS01000009.1, forward strand.
AAGGGTTTAGGCCGTTAGCATGCCCCGACCCGGCCTCATAGCCGGCGGCGGCACAGACCGTGCCAGCCGTCGAACGAGTGGTCAGGCGGCGTCATCCGAACCCGATGGATCGGGTTCTTTGAGCGATGCCAGGGCGTCCGCCAACGCTTTTTGCGCGTACGCCGACATGGGTAAGGCTTTCCTGGCCGGTTGCACAGGCGCAGCCGCCGGTGCTGTCGTTTTGACGATCAGTTCAGCTGCATCCAGCCCGACGGAACGGGCCGCGTCGAGTAGTTCCGGAGCCGCGAGCCGCAGCTTGGCCCGCCACACCGGAGCATCGACGACAAATACGAGCTTGCCGTTCTCGAAGTTAGCCAGTCGCGCGTGCGCGGCCAGCGAAGGCGGCAAGAGGGGGCGTAACCGTCGGTCCAGACCGTCCAGCCAGAGCGCTCGACGGATCGGGTTCCCTGCCGGCTCCGCGAGCAGCGCTTCCAGCGCGTCGCGAGGGGTCGAGGGGGGGCGCGTTGGTGGTTTGGACTTGGAATCAGACATAGAACAAATGACCTATCAAACCATCGTAAACAAATCGCGGGCGCAGCTGGGATCGTTCTTCCAGCACGTCGGCCACTTCGGCGGACGTCGCCCCGCGGTCGCGGTAGCCCTGCTGCTGGGCACCGGTGTGGCGCTGGGTGCCGGCGCCGGCATCGCCGACAACGCCATGCTGCGCGCCCAGGTGCGCGACCAGCAGGCCCAGATCGACGCCACCCGCCGCGACGCCCAGCGCGAGATCAACGCCCTGGCCGCCCGCATGGGCGAGCTGCAGGCCGAGGCCAACCGCCTCAACGCGCTCGGCGAGCGCCTGACCCGTATCGGTCAGCTGCAGGACGGCGAGTTCGACTTCAACAAGCCGGTCGGCCAAGGTGGCGCCGGCCCCGTCCGGGACATGCCCAAGGCCGAGTTATCGGTGGGTATGGCCAAGCTGGACGGCCAGTTCAAGGCCTCCGGCGAGCAGCTGTCGGTGCTGGAGTCGCTGCTGTTCAATCGCCAGCTCGACATGAACGCCGTACCGTCGCGCGCGCCGATCGCCAACAGCTATATCACGTCGGGCTTCGGCGGTCGCGCCGATCCCTTCAACGGCGGTAGCGCCTTCCACAAGGGCATCGACTTCGAAGCCGACGTCGGCGATCCGGTGCTGGCCGTGGCCGACGGCGTGGTCAGCTATTCCGGCGTGCGTTCGGGCTACGGCAACGTGGTCGAGGTCGACCACGGCAACGGCTACGTGACCCGCTACGCGCACAATTCGCGCCTGCTGCTCAAGGTCGGCGAGCTGGTGCGCGCGGGCCAGGAAGTGGCCAAGGCCGGCTCCACCGGCCGCTCCACCGGCGCCCACGTGCACTTCGAGGTCTGGGAGAACGGTCGGGTCGTGAACCCGGTCAAGTTCTTGAACCAGCAGTCGCCGCTCAGGGGCTGATGGCCCAAGACGCCAGCGCGCCTCGGCGCGCGCGGGCGACGACCGCTACGGCGCCCTCGGGCGCCGTTCGCGTTTTCGGGCCCCGGCCCGCATGAATGCGGGACCCGTCGTCGGCCGCCGTGGCCCCTTGCAAGCGCCGGGGCGCGGCCCAAGCTAGAATGAGCGTTGGCTTAAGACCAGGCTCGATGCGATCGGGGCGCCACGCGCTCCGATTCCGTCTCTGGACCTTCCTCAATCGGGAACTCGCCGGCGGTTAAGCGTTCTTAACGCGTTCCGCCCCCGGATTCCTGTTCCGCTTCACGGACCCGTTCATGCTCAACAGCCTGCTTACCCGCGTTTTCGGCAGCCGCAACGATCGCCTGCTGCGCCAACTGCAACGCTCCGTCGTCAAGATCAACGCGCTCGAACCGGAGATGGAAAAGCTCTCCGACAGCGAGCTGCAGGCCAAGACTCCCGAATTCCAGCAGCGCATCGCCGCCGGCGAGACCCTGGACAAGCTGCTGCCGGAGGCGTTCGCGGTCTGCCGCGAGGCGTCCAGGCGCGTGCTCGGCATGCGTCATTACGACGTGCAGCTGATCGGCGGCATGGTCCTGCACCTGGGCAAGATCGCCGAGATGCGCACCGGCGAGGGCAAGACCCTGGTCGGTACGCTGCCGGTCTACCTCAACGCGCTCGAGGGCAAGGGCGTGCATGTGGTCACCGTCAACGACTACCTGGCGCGCCGCGACTCGGCCTGGATGGGCCGTCTGTACAACTGGCTGGGCCTGAGCGTCGACGTGGTCTACCCGGGCATGGCGCACGGCGACAAGCACGCCGCCTACGCCGCCGACATCACCTACGGCACCAACAACGAATTCGGCTTCGACTACCTGCGCGACAACATGGCGCTGTCGAAGGAAGACCGCTTCCAGCGCGGCCTGCACTACGCGATCGTCGACGAGGTCGACTCGATCCTGATCGACGAGGCGCGCACGCCGCTGATCATCTCCGGTCCGGCCGACGAGTCGCCGGAGCTGTACATCAAGGTCAACCGCATCGTGCCGTCGCTGATCCGCCAGGAGAAGGAAGACGGCGAGGGCGATTACTGGGTCGACGAGAAGGGCAAGCAGGTGCATCTGTCCGAGTCCGGCCAGGAACACGCCGAGGACCTGCTGCGCCGCGCCGGCATCCTGCAGGGCGACGAAGACAGCCTGTACGGCGCCAACAACCTCAGCGTCGTGCACCATCTCAACGCGGCGCTGCGCGCGCATGCGATCTACCAGCGCGACGTCGATTACATCGTGCGCGATGGCGAAGTGGTGATCGTCGACGAATTCACCGGCCGCACCCTGGCCGGCCGTCGCTGGTCGGACGGCCTGCACCAGGCGGTCGAGGCGAAGGAGGGCGTGCCGGTCCAGCGCGAGAACCAGACGCTGGCGTCGATCACCTTCCAGAACCTGTTCCGCATGTACAAGAAGCTGGCCGGCATGACCGGTACGGCGGACACCGAGGCCTACGAGTTCCAGAGCATCTACGGCCTGGAAGTGATCGTGATTCCGACCCATCGGACGATGGTGCGCAAGGACCATCCCGATCAGGTGTTCCTCAATCGCGCCGGCAAATACCGCGCCGTGCTCAACGAGATCAAGGACGCGCACGGCCGCGGCCAGCCGGTCCTGGTCGGTACGACCTCGATCGAAGTCTCGGAAATGCTCAGCCAGCAGCTGCGCGAGGCCGGCGTGCCGCACGAAGTGCTCAACGCCAAGCAGCACGAGCGCGAAGCCAACATCGTCGCCCAGGCCGGCCGCCCCGGCGCGATCACTATCGCCACCAACATGGCCGGCCGCGGTACCGACATCGTGCTCGGCGGTTCGCTGGAGAGCGAACTGGCGGAACTGGCGGCGCAGAACGAAGGCCAGGCGGTCGACGAAGTCACCCACGCGCGCCTGAAGGGCGAGTGGCAGCGTCGTCACGACGCGGTCAAGGCGTCCGGCGGCCTACACATCGTCGGCACCGAACGCCACGAGTCGCGTCGTATCGACAACCAGCTGCGCGGCCGCGCCGGTCGTCAGGGCGATCCGGGCTCCTCGCGCTTCTACCTGTCGCTCGAAGACAACCTGATGCGCATCTTCGCCGCCGACTGGGTGCAGCGCGTGATGGCACGCATGGGCCTGAAGGAAGACGACATCATCGAAAGCCCGCTGGTGACCAAGCAGATCGCCAACGCGCAGCGCAAGGTCGAGGCTCACAACTTCGACATCCGCAAGAACCTGCTCGACTTCGACGACGTCAACAACGATCAGCGCAAGGTGATCTACGGCCAGCGCGACGAACTGCTGGAAGCCGAGAGCGTGCAGGACAACGTCGACGGCATCCGCGAGGACGTGGTCGCCGACCTGGTCGCGCGCTACGTGCCGCCGAATTCGGTCGACGAGCAGTGGGATCTGCCGGGCCTGGAAGCCGGCATCGCCGAGGAGTTCGGCGTGCAGGTGGACATGGTCGATTTCGCCCGCGGCCACGACGAACTCGACGCCGACGGCGTCGCCGCGCGCGTGGTCGAGGCGGTCAACCAGCACTTCACCGATCGCGAAATCCAGCTAGGCGCCGAGACCATGCGCATGCTGGAGAAGCACATCATGCTCAACGTGCTCGATCAGAACTGGAAGGAGCATCTGGCGCGCATGGACTACCTGCGCCAGGGCATCCATCTGCGCGGTTACGCTCAGAAGCAGCCGAAGCAGGAGTACAAGAAGGAAGCCTTCGAGCTGTTCTCGGACATGCTGGAAAAGGTCAAGCGCGAAGTGGTCACGCTGCTGTCGCGCGTGCGCATCCGCAACGAGGAAGAGATCGCGGCGATGGAAGCGCAGGAGCGCGCGCAGGCCGAGGCCCAGGCCCGGCAGATGCAGTTCCAGCACGCCAGCGCCGGCGGTTTCGGCGCCGACGAGGAGGCCGCGGAAGTGTCCGAGGAGGCATTCGCCAACGTCGGCCGCAACGATCCCTGCCCCTGCGGCAGCGGCAAGAAGTACAAGCACTGCCATGGGCAGTTGGCCTAACAAGGCTGGGATTAGGGATTCGGGAGTCGGGATTGGAAAGGCCAAGGCCGATCCGTCCCCAGGTCCAGCCGCTGCATGCGGCGTAGAAGGCGGGCCTGCCGAATTCCCAATCCCAAATCCCGAATCTCGGGTCGTGGAAGTAGTCGCCGGCGTGATCCGCGACGCGCGCGGCCGCATCCTGCTCACCCGCCGCACCGAAGGCCGCGACCTGGCTGGCCTATGGGAATTCCCGGGCGGCAAGCGCGAGCCTGGCGAATCGCCCGAGGCCGCGCTGCAGCGCGAACTGCACGAAGAACTGGGCATCGACTGCGAGGTCGGCGCGGCCTTGATCGACGTGCCGCAGGCCTATCCCGACAAGCGCCTGCGCCTGGACGTGCGCGAGCTCAAGCACTGGCGCGGCAGCGTGCGCGGTCGCGAGGGCCAGGCCCTGGTCTGGGTGCCGCCGGCCAAGCTGGCCCGCTACGAGATGCCGCCGGCCGACCGTCCGGTGGTCGCGGCCCTGCTGCAACCCGATCGCTATCTGGTTACGCCCGCGCCCGGCGCCGACGACGATGCGCGTTGGCTGGCCGCGCTGGAGCGCGCGCTCGCGGCCGGTGCGACCCGAGTGCAACTGCGCGCGCCCGGCACCGCACCCGCGCGCTGGCGCGCGCTGGCTGCGGCCGCGGTGACGCGCTGCCGTACGGCGGGCGCCGAGGTCCTGATCAACGGCGATGCCGAGCTGGCCCTGGCCTTGTCGTCGGGCCTGCACCTGCGCGCCGCGCAACTGCGCGAGTACCCGCGGCGCCCGCTACCGGCGGAGCTGCCGCTGGCTGCGTCCTGCCACGATGCCGAGGAGCTGCGCCGCGCCCAGGCGCTAGGCTGCGATTTCGCCGTGGTCGGCGCGATCCGCGCCACGCCCACCCATCCCGGCGCGGCCGGAATCGGCTGGGACGGTTTCGCGGCTATGCGCGAGGCGGTGTCCCTGCCGATCTATGCGATCGGCGGCCTGGCGCCGGACGACATCGCCACCGCACGCGCGCACGGCGCCCAGGGCGTGGCCGCGATCCGCGGCCTATGGCCCGATGCGATCGCCGAGGCGGCGGCTTAAGAGCGGCTCCGGCCCAAGCAGCACGTGGACCAGAAGAGTGTCGACAGCGGTCGGCTCAGCCGGCCGCAAGGGCCCGGTAACGCCGATCCAAGGCCGCGACCTGACGGTCCAGCGCCTCCAGCGGTCCGTCGTTGACGATCACGTCGTCGGCGATCGCCAGGCGCGCAGCGCGCGTGGCCTGGGCCGCGATCATGCGTTCGGCCAGCTCGGCCTCGACCCGGTCGCGCGCCATCACGCGCGCGCGCTGGACCGCGACCGGCACGTCGACCAGCAGGATGCGTTGCAGCCAGGGGTAGGCTTCGCGGCCGCCGCCTTCGGTGAGCAGCGGGATAGCGGCGATTGCATAGGCGCCGGGCGCCTGTTCGCATTGCGCGCGCAGCAGGGCGCGCACGCGTGGATGGACGATGGCTTCCAGGCGCCGGCGCGCGTCGGGATCGGCGAACACGCGTCGGCGCATCGCCGCGCGATCCAGGCCGCCCTGCGCGTCCAACACCTCCGCACCGAACGCGGCCACGACCTCGGCCAGCCCTGCGGAGCCGGCCTCGACCGCCGCGCGCGCGGCCAGATCGGCGTCGGCCACGGTCACGCCCAGCGCTTCGAAACGCCGCGTCACTTCACTCTTGCCCGAAGCCACGCCGCCGGTCACGCCGACGCAGAACGCGGCCATGGCGGTCAGCGCAGCCCGGCGTAGCGCATGTACGCGCCGACCAGTTGCTCGCCCCAGAAGAACACGATCCAGCCGGCGATCGCGAGATAGGGCCCGAACGGTATCGGGGTGGCCTTGTCGCGCCCGCGCGCGGTCAGCCAGATCGAGCCGATGATGGCGCCGACCAGCGAGGACAGCAGGATGGTCGGCAGGATGCCCTTGAGCCCGACCCAGGCGCCGATCGCGGCCAGCAGCTTGAAGTCGCCGTGGCCCATGCCTTCCTTGCCGGTCAGCTGTTTGAACACCCACCACACCGACCACAGGCTCAGATAACCGGCGATCGCGCCGAGCAGGGCCGGCTTGGTGGTGAAGTACAGATTGTCGGAACTGGCGATCAAGCCCAGCCACATCAGCGGCAGGGTGAGCTGATCGGGCAGCAACTTGGTGCGGAAGTCGATGCCGGACAGGGCGATCAGGTAGGTGCTGAACACGATCGCGCCGAAGCCCTGCCAGCCGAAGCCGAAGCGCCACACGCAGGCCAACACGGCCAGCATGGTCACCAGTTCGACCAGCGGGTACTGCGGCGAGATCGGGGTCTTGCAGCTGCGGCAGCGTCCGCGCAGGAACAGGTAGCTGAAGACCGGGATGTTCTCGTACCAGCTCAGCTGATGCTTGCAGTGCGGGCAATGCGAGCGCTCGACCACGATGCCGGGCGGCGGCGGGTCGTAGATCTCCGGCAGCTCGAGGATCTCGCGGGCGTCGCGCTTCCACTCCCATTCCAGCCGCTTGGGCAGGCGCAGGATGACCACGTTGAGAAAACTGCCGACCAACAGCCCGAAACCGGCCGCGAGCGGAAACCCGAGGCCGGGGTTCTGATCCAGGAATGCCATGCGTGAAGAATAACCCTAGATGGTCATCGGCACGTAGCGGTCAGATCGTCGCGGCGAGCTTGAAGATCGGCAGGTACATGCCGATGACCATGCTGCCGACCACGACGCCCAATACCACCATGATCAGCGGTTCGAGCAGGCTGGACAGCGCGTCGACCGCGTTGTTGACCTCTTCCTCGTAGAACTCCGCGACCTTGAACAGCATGGTGTCGAGGGCGCCGGCTTCTTCGCCGATCGCGGTCATCTGGATGACCATGTGCGGAAACAGGTTGACCTGCTTCATCGACATGTTGAGCTGATAACCCACCGCGACGTCGTCGCGGATCCGGTGTACGGCCGATTCGTAGACCACGTTGCCGGTGGCGCCGGCGACGGTATCCAGCGCCTCAACCAGCGGCACGCCGGCCTTAAAGGTCACCGCCAGCGTGCGCGCGAAACGCGCGATCGCCGAGTTGTGCAGGATCTGACCGATCACCGGGATCTTCAGCATCATGCGATCGAGGAAATGCGCGAACGCCGGCGATCGGTTCTTGGCCATGATGAAGCCGACGATGGTGCCGACCACGATAAACAGCACCGCCCACCAGTATTTGATCATGAAGTCGCTGGCGCCGATGATCATCAGGGTGAACGCCGGCAGCTCGGCGCCGAAGCTCTCGAAGGTCTTCTGGAACTGCGGGACCACGAAGATCAGCAGGATCGCGCTGACCAGGATCGCCACCGCGACCACCGTGGCCGGATAGAACAGCGCTTTCTTGATCTTGCCCTTCAGGCTTTCGATGTTCTCCTTGTAGCTGGCGACGGTGTCGAGCACCGTTTCCAGCACACCCGCCGATTCGCCGGCCTTGACCAGGTTGCGGTAGAGCTCGTCGAACTGGATCGGGTGCTTGCTCAACGCCTCATGCATCGAGGAGCCGCTTTCCAAGTCGGCGCGGATCGTATTGATCAGCGTCTTCATCTTCTGGTTCTTTTGACCGCCGGCCATGATCTCCAGCGAGGTCACGATCGGCACGCCCGATTTCATCATGGTCGCGATCTGGCGGCTGAAGATGGCGATATCGCGCGGCGTGATGCGCTTGCCGGCGCCTCCCAAGAACGGCTTGCCCTTGGGCTTGACCGTGCCGGGCGTGATGCCCTGGCGGCGCAGCTCGGCGCGCAGCATGTTGGCGTTCTTCGCCGACTGCTCGCCTTTCATAACGACGCCGCGCTTGTCCTTGCCTTCCCAGACAAAGACTTCGAGCGGATTGGGGCGGCGGACGGGGGTCTGCTGCTTGGTCGCGGTGCGGGTCGCGGACATGGTTTAGTCCTTGGTAACGCGGTTGATTTCGGAGAGGCTGGTGACGCCGTTCCTGACCTTCATTAACGCCGATTGGCGCAGGTCGCGGACGCCGGACTTCAGTGCGGCGGCCGCGATCTGCATCGCGTTGCCGCCTTCCAGCACGATGGCCTGGATCTGTTCGGTCATGGGCATGACCTGGTAGATGCCGGTACGTCCCTTGTACCCCTCGGTGCAGTCCGGGCAACCGGCGGCTTCGTAGATCTTCAGTCCGCCGACGATCTCGTCGTGGGTGAAGCCCTCGGCCAGCAGCGCGTGTTCGGGCAGATGAACCTCGCGCTTGCAGTCGTGCAGGCGCCGGGCCAGACGCTGGGCGATGACCAGGGTCACCGAGGAAGTGATGTTGTACGGCGCCACGCCCATGTTCATCAGACGCGCGATGGTCTGCGGTGCGTCGTTGGTGTGCAGGGTGGACAGCACCATGTGGCCGGTCTGGGCGGCCTTGATCGCGATTTCGGCGGTTTCGAGGTCGCGGATTTCGCCGACCATGATCACGTCCGGATCCTGGCGCAGGAAGCTGCGCAGCGCGGCGGCGAAGGTCATGCCGCGCTTCACGTTCATCTGCACCTGGTTGATGCCCGGCACGCGGATTTCGACCGGGTCCTCGACCGTGGAGATGTTGCGCATGTCGTCGTTGAGGATATTCAGCGCGGTGTACAGCGACACCGTCTTGCCGGAGCCGGTCGGACCGGTGACCAGGACCATGCCGTAGGGCTTGACCACGGCGCCGACGAACAGCTCCTTCTGGTCTTCCTCGTAGCCGAGCTTGTCCACGCCCAGGCGCGCCGCGCTGCCGTCGAGGATACGCAGCACGATCTTCTCGCCGAACAGGGTCGGCAGGGTGCTGACGCGGAAGTCGATCTGCTTGGTCTTGGACAGGTTGAGCTTGATGCGGCCGTCCTGCGGCACGCGCTTCTCGGCGATGTCCAGCTGCGCCATGACCTTCAGGCGCGCGGCGATGCGCGGGCTGAGCTTGACCGGCACCTTGGCGACCTGCTTAAGGATGCCGTCGATGCGCAGGCGCACCCGGTAATCGGTTTCGTAAGGTTCGAAGTGGATGTCCGAGGCGCCGCGGCGGATCGCGTCCACCAGCACCTTGTTGACGAACTTCACCACCGGGGTGTCGTCGCCCTTGGCGTCGACGCCGCTGTCGCCGGAGGCGGTCAGGTCGTCGTCGCCGCTGCCGACGTCGAGCGTCTCCAGACCTTCCTCGTTGACGCCTTCGCCGAGCGCGTCGGCGGACTCGAGCCACTGGTCCAGACTGCGCCGGATCGTGTCCTCGTCGACCAGGATGGCCTCGATCACCAGGTTGGTCTGAAACTTGATCTCGTCCAGGGCGCGGGTGTTGGTCGGATCGGCCAGGCCCACGAACAGTTTGTTGCCGCGCTTGAATAGCGGCAGCACGCCGTGCTTGCGTACCAGCTCCTCGCTGACCAGCTTGATCGCCGATTGCGAGGAGTCCAGCGTGGAGGCGTCGAACAGCGGCACGCCGAACTCGATCGAGTTGGCGGCGGCGAGCTGCCCGGCCGAGACCAAGCGCTTTTCGGACAGGTAGGTCGCAATCGGCTTGCGTTCGCTGCTGGCCGTGGCCATGGCCTCGCGGGCCGCAGTCTCTTCCAGGGCGCCGTCCAGCACCAGACGCCGGGCAATGCCGGTGATCCCCACCAAGTTGGCGGTAGCGACGCTAGACATCGCAGTCCTCGGTTTTTCCCCAGACCGACTTTACCCCAATCCGTGGGCTGCGCGAGCGGACAACGGTCGCCTTTTCGCGCGCCGGAAGGCCGCGCAGACGCCTTTACGCGGGTTTCAGCAGGTTGGACCTCGCCTGCGATGAACAGTTCAGCGCTCTGCCAGGCGGCTCCGCCAATGCGCGATCAGACGTAGGGCGGCACGGTCGTAGGACTTGGTCCGCGCGGTCAGTTCCCGCAATACGCGTTCGGCCGATTCGGGGCGCCCCTCTTTTACGTAGGCCTGAATCAACAGGTCGGCCAGTTCGAGGCGAGCATCGGCGCCCCAGGCCGCCTCGGCCTGGCCCCTGGCTTCGGGCCAGCGCTCGCTGCGCGCCAGCAAAATCGCCGCTAGCAGGCGCAGCTGGCGTTTGGGCTGGGCGCTGTCGGGTTGCGTAGCCGCGGCCTTGAGCAGGGCCGATACGGTGTCGATTACGCGTTCAGGTGAAATACGTGGGCAGCGTCCCTGGCCGCTGGCTTGCGCGAGCAGATCGGCGACCAGCACCTCGTCCAGCGTGATCTTGGTCTGGCGATCGGCCAAGGCCCGATCCAACTGCACCGGATCGGGGTCGCGACCGCTGAGGCAGTCGATCGAAACCGAATCGATCCCGGCCAGCAGGCGACGGCGCGGCAGCGGACTGCGGGCCAGATAGGCCATCTGGGTAAGGCTGGCATCGTGGCGGCCTGCGCTGAGGTCGATGAAGGCCTGAGTCTGGCGGGCGCGCAACGAGTCGGGGTGGTAGGCCAGAGCGTTCGCCACGATGTCCGCTTTGCTACGCCAGATCAGCGCCCGGGCGTGCGTGGACCAGGCCAGCAAACCGCATGCGGCGATCGCCGCGGGCAGTGCGAACATCGGCGCGCGGGGCCAGCGCGACGGCAGCAACCCCCAGGCCCCCACGACCGCCAACGCGAGTCCGATCGATGGCAGGTAGTTGCGATGCTCGTAATACATTTCCAGCGGCAACACGCTGGACTCGACGGCGTGAGCGGTCAGGAAGAAGAACCAACCTGCGAACAAGCTGGGGGCACGTTTTCGCAGAGTCGCCGCAAGCGTGCTGATGGCCGCCAGCACGAGCATTGCCGGTATCGGCGAGGGCACGGTCAACCAGCCGGTGGATAGCGCGAAGTCGTCGCTGAACAGGGTCATGCGCTCGCCACGCGGCAGCAGCAGAGCAAGCAGGTAGTCGGCCAGCACGCGCGGCTGAGTCAATAGCCGCTGCCCCAAACTGAAATCCCAGTCGGCGTAACCGTCCAGCAGCAGGCGGGGCGACCAGGCCAGCAAGGCGAGGCCGGCGATCAGCGGCAGCGCCAGGAACAGGCCGAAGAACGCCAATACTCGGCGCGGGCGGGCGCCGGTGAAATAGGCCAGTTCCAGCACTAGGCACAACGCCGGCGCGACGACCGCATTCTGCTTGCTCAGCACGCCCGCCATGAGCAGCAGCGGAAAGACTCCGAACAGCAGGAGCGTCGCCGAGCGGGTGTATCCGGCGATCAGCCGGCGGCGTCCGACCCAGTAAGCGAGCGTTGCCGCCAGCGCGAACAAAGCGGCAAGCTGAGCCATGCGCTGCACCGCGTAAAGCACCGTGCTGACTTGAATCGGGTGCAGCAACCACAGCGTCACGGCGATTGCGGCGAGCAAGCGTGCCCGCTTCGCGAGCGCCTGATCTTCGGCCAGCGTGCGCAGCAGCAGCCGGAACGCGAGCAGTCCGACCGTGAGGTGCAGGAGCAGGTTGCCGATCTTGTAGGACAGCGGCTCGGGGCCGCCCAGGGCTACGGTTGCCAGGAAGCTGGCCATCGACAACGGCCGCGCCGCTAGCGGATCGGTTCGACCGAGCACCGCGTAGCGCCAATCGACACGGCCGTTGTACCAGTCGCGGAACACCGTCAGGTTGGCGGCGTCGTCGAACAGGAACGGCCCGTTCAGGCCTGGCCAATAGACCGCCAACGTTGCCAGCAAAGCGCCCGCCAACACGATGCGCGCGAGATCCCAGCGACGGGGCGCTGCGCCCTTCAGTGGCCGTTGCGGCGTCTCTTCGAACATCGCGGGTCCACTCCGGTGCCTGTGCCGCGCCTCCTAGAGCGCGGCGCGCACGGTCGCCAGTTCGCGACGTTGCTTGGAGTCGTAAGGTTTGATCGTGCCTTCCAGTCGGTCGAGCATGCGCTGGGCCTGCGCGCGCTTACCCTGTTTGGCGTAGGACCACGCCATCAGCAAGCCGACTTGCGTGTCGTGACCGCTAGGTTCCCATAGCGACGCCGTGAGCGCCTCGGCCTTAGCGAAATTGCGGTCCATCGCATACAGATCGGCTGCGATGTAGCGCGTACGCCACTTGGGCATTGCGTCATCGGGTTGCTGCGGCGTCGCTGCCGCCATCTTGAGCAGGCTCTCGGCCAGACGGCTATTGGTGATCTTGCCGCAGCCATGGCTTTGCGTGGTGTCCGCCAGGAATTGCAGGGAGGACAGCTCGAAAACGGTAATCTGCGGCAGGGTCAGCGCGGTCAGCGTATCCAGTTCGGCGGGGTCGGCATCCGAATGATGCAAGCAGTTGCCGGTGATCATGTTGATCCTGGCCAGCAGGCGATTTCGCGGGTCGGGGCTGCGCTCGAGCCGCAACATGATGTCCATGTGCTCGTCGTAGCGGCGCGCCTGCAGCGCCATGACAGCGCGATCGAAATTGGCGCGCAAGGAATCTGGGTGGAATCTGAGTCCTTGCTCCACCACCGTATCCAGGTTTTTCCAGACCATGACGCGGCCCATCGTGGCGAACGCCAGGACCAGACAGAAGGTGCCTGCAGCGATCATTCCCAACTGGCGCGTCGATAGCACATTGGTCTTGAGATTGACGCCGAGCTGGCTGGCCACCGCCACCAGAGCCAGCAATATGCCGACGGAAGGCAGGTAGTTGCGGTGCTCGTAGTACATCTCCAGCGGCAGGAAGCTGGACTCGATCAGGTGCCCGACCAGGAAGAAGAACCAGCCCGCGAACACGGTTGGCATGCGCTTGCGCACGGCGATCGCGCCTGCGCTGAGTGCAGACAAAGCCAGGATCGCCCACAGCGTGCTCGGCGGCGAAAACAGCCCGGTGGAAACCGCGAAATCGTCGGTGTACAGGCCCATGGCCGGACTGCGCGGTATCAACAGGGATATTAGGTAGTCGGCCAGCGCGCGCGGCTGCGTCAGCAGGCGTTCGCCGAGGGTGAACCCCCATTCCGAGTATCCGCCCAACAGTTTGTCGGGTGCGATCGCAAGCAGGCCCAGGAGCAGCAATCCGGGCACAGCCAAGCTCAGGCCGAAGAAGGCCCAGATCATTCGGCGCGAAGCGGTCTGACCCGAGAAGTAGGCCAGCTCGATCACCAGGCATAGCGCGGGCGCGATGGCGGCATTCTGCTTGCTCAGCAGGCCCGCGAGAACGAGCAGCGGAATCAGCGCGAACAGCATTAGCGCCGCACTGCGCTTATCTCCTTGAATCAAGTGGCGGCGCGCGACCAGATAGGTCCATACCGATGCCAGCACGAACAACGTGCTCAGTTGCGCCATGCGCTGCACGGCGTACAGCACGGTGCTGACTTGCAGCGGGTGCAGCAGCCAGAGCGCTGCAGCCGTGATCGCGAGCGCATTGGCGTAGGGCATCAAGCGCGGGTCTTCCGCCAGAGCGCGCCGGCTCACCGCCCATATCAGCACTCCGCAAACCAGGTGAATCACCAGGTTGCCGAGCTTGAAGGAGAACGGGTCCGTGCCGCCGATCCAGGCGGTGAGCAGGAAGCTGGCCATCGCCACCGGCCTGGAAAGCAGCAACGAGCCGTTGCTGAACAGGACTTCCTGCCAAGTGGCCTTTTGCTTGGCCCAGGCGAATAGGGTGGTGAAATTCCAGCCGTCGTCGAACAGGAACGGACCGGACAAGCCCTGCCAGTAGATAACCGCCGTTACCAGCAGGACCAGGCACAACAACAGCTTATGGCGCATGCTCATCCCCAGGCGGGGAATCCGCCGCTAGCGCTTGCTACAGGATGCGCATGGCTCGGAGCACATGCGCATCAAGGAACCCGGATACTAAGGGGTTCTGCATTCGGCGGGAAGCTGCGAATTGTTAGCCTGCCCCGTCGCGCTGCACGTCCATTCGATGCGGCCGGTATTCGGCGCGCTGCTCGGAACCAGGGTGATCGTGGTCACGGGACCGCCGGTGCTGCGGGTGACCATGACGATCGAACCGCCGTTCTGGACTTGCACGGACTGGCAATAGTCGCTGCTGGTGAACGAATAGCCGGTATTGGTCTGGGTGATCAGCGCCAAGCCTTCGGCCGAGTGCGCGGTCTCGCCTACGGCGAGCTTGGCGCCGCTGGCGACATTAAGGCATTCGGCGTTCTTGGTGCGGATCGAATAGTCCTGATAGGCCGGTAATGCGATGGCGATCAGGATGCCAAGGATCGCAATCACGATCATCAGCTCGATCAGGGTGAAGCCGTTTTGTCTGTTCATGGTCGGTCCCTCTGCAGGACGGATAAGTCGCGAGCCGATATGGCGTTGCGGACCGACAGGGGGGTGGTCCAACGCTGTTGCAGGCAGATGCAACAGGCCTCTCAGAAGAAACCCCGGCGAACCGGGGTTTCTCGTTGTAGCGTGAAGCGAATTACGTCGAGCGAATTACGGGGCGCGGCACTCGCCCGGCAGCTGCGACTGGTTCGCCATGCCCGTGGCCGAGCAGGTCCAATCGATGCGGCCGCTGTTGCTGGTGCTGCTGGGAGCCAGCGTGAAGGTCGTGTTCGGACCACCGGTGCTCTTGGTGACAGCGGTGATGGTGCCGCCGTTGGCGATCGAGACCGAGTTGCAGTAGTCGCTGGCGGTGAAGTTGTAGCCGGTGTTGGCCTGGGTCACGATGCCCAGCGAACCACGGTCCTGAGCGGTTTCGGCGACGGCAAGCTTGGCGGCCGCGGCGACGTTCAGGCACTCGGAGTTCTTGGTGCGGATCGAGTAGTCCTGGTAGGCCGGGAGGGCGATGGCGATCAGGATGCCGAGGATCGCGATCACGATCATCAGTTCGATCAGGGTGAAGCCTTGCTGGTTGTTCTTCATTGGTGTTTCCCCTAGGAGTGGTGAACTTCACGTGCCTGCTGGCCCGGCTTGGCGGTCCGTCGGCTTGCCGTGCGTAACTGCACGTGCACCAGAAGCATACGCATAACCCATGCCAATAGCGGCCACGGTTGTTTCGAAAATCCAAACTGGCAAGGCGATCACGCTAACGCGGCGAGGGCGTAGAATCGAGGTGACGTAATTTGTCAGTGGTGATTCGGCCGTGTGACGCTGTGCGTCACTTCATGATTGCGAAGACGTTCGGACTCGAAGGAATCGGTATGGAGGGCCGCGCCGGCCCCTCGCGCCGCAGGGGTGACCGCCATCGCAGCTATGCGGATCCCGGCCGACCGGTCGGAGCGCAAGCTTGCATACTTATATGTCCAGCGGGACGCAGGGGCTGCATAGCGTCTACGCAAATCAAGGCCTTGGGGGCTGAGTGATCCGCGAAATTTTCATGATCCTGTTCGTGAGCTGCTCGACCATCGGCAGCCAGTTGCTGATCAAGCGCGCCTTGCTGCAACTGGCCGTGCGCAGCCCCGACCTGAAGGGTTTCGACTGGCTGATGTCGGCCATGCTGTCGCCAGGCGTGCTGGCCGCGATCGCGATCCAGGGGCTGGGCTTCACCATCTGGGTGATCGTCGTGAGCCGGGTCAAGCTCGGCATGGCGTTCGCGATCTCCGGCGCGACCATGTACATACTGATGGCGACCGCGAGCTGGCTGGTCTATGGCGAGCGGCTCACGCCGGCGCAATGGGTCGGCGTCGCGCTGGTGTCGTCCGGGGTTTTGCTGCTGGCATCGGTGGGGCAGGGCTCCTGAGCGTCGCGCGCGTGCCCGAATCGCTGCATTCCTTCGTCGTTCCCGCCTATGGGCGTTCGCCGCATCTGCGCGCGTGCCTGGACTCGCTGCGCGCGCAGAGCCTGCCTTCGCGTCTGCATGTGGCGACTTCGACGCCCTACGAGGGGCTGGCCGAACTGGCGCGCGAGTACGGCGCCACGCTCGCGGTGCACGCCCCGAACGCCGGCATCGGCCGCGACTGGAACCAGGCCCTGGCCCAGGCCGACACGCCCTGGGTCACGATCGCGCACCAGGACGATCTCTACCTGCCCGAGTTCACCCGCCGCACCTTGGATGCCGCCGCCGCGCATCCGGACGCGGCCTTGCTGTTCACCGGTTACGCCGAACTGCTGGGCGATAGCGAGGCCGTGCGCGGCGCCACCGCGATGCTGCGGATCAAGCGCCTGCTGCTGGAGCTGGCGTTTCTGGGGCGCGGCGCGATCGCGCGACCGGGCGCCAAGCTGCGCGCGCTGCGCTTCGGCTGCCCGATCCCGTGCCCGTCGGTGACCCTGGCGCGCGGGCCGGTACCGCCGCGCTTCCGCGAGGACCTGCGCGTCAATCTGGATTGGGACGCCTGGGTTCGGCGCGCGCGGGAGCCGGGCGCGTTCGTGTACATTCGCGAGCAATTGATGCTGCATCGCATCCACCCCGGCAGCGAAACCAGCGCGGGCGTGCGCGATGGGGTGCGTGCGGCGGAGGACCAGATGATGTTCGATTCCCTGTGGCCGCGACCGATCGCACGCCTGCTCGCGCGCGCCTATCGCCTGTCCTACGAAAGCGCATGAGCCAGCTCGCCGAACCGATCGCCGCCTTGCCCGGGCTGGAGCCCGCGACCGACGCGCCGCGTATCGCCGTGGTCGTGCCCTGCCATCGCGTGCGCGAACATATCCTGGGCGTGATCGAGGACGTGCCGGCGGCGGTGTGGCGCATCTACGTGGTCGACGACGCCTGCCCGGAGCAATCCGGCCGTTACGTCGAAAGCGAATGCCGCGATCCGCGCGTGCGCGTGCTGTTCAACGAGGTCAATCTGGGCGTGGGCGGCGCGGTGATGACTGGCTATCGCAGCGCAGTGGCCGACGGCGCCGATGTGGTGGTCAAGATGGACGGCGACGGCCAGATGGCCGGCGCGGCGCTGCCGCAGCTGGTCGGGCCGATCCTGCGCGGCGACGCCGACTACACCAAGGGCAACCGCTTCTACGACCTAGCCCAGATCGGCCGCATGCCCAAGCTGCGCATCTTCGGCAACGCCATGCTGTCGTTCATGACCAAGATCTCGTCCGGCTACTGGGACGTGTTCGACCCGACCAACGGCTACACCGCGATCCACGCCAAGGTGGTGGCCAAGCTGCCGCTGAAGAAGATCAGCCGGCGCTACTTCTTCGAGACCGACATGCTGTTCCGGCTCAACATCATCCGCGCGGTGGTGGTGGACGTGCCGATGGACGCGCGCTACGGCGCCGAGACCAGCAATCTGCGCATCTCCAAGATCCTGTTCGACTTCCTGTTCAAGCACGTGCGCAACACCTTCAAGCGGGTGTTCTACAACTACTTCCTGCGCGACCTGTCGCTGGCGTCGATCGAGCTGGCGTTCGGCCTGCTGTTCATGGCGGTCGGTGGCGCGATGGGTCTGGGGTTCTGGATCGAGTCGTTCCGCAGCGGGGTGCCGACCAGCGCCGGCAGTGTGATGCTGGCGGCCTTGCAGATCATCGTCGGAATTCAATTGTTGCTGGGTTTCCTGGCCTACGACATTTCCGCGGTGCCGCGGCGTGCCGTGCATCCGCTGTTGCGCGATGAATAAGCCCTCATCGATCGCGGGGGCGTCATGAGGATCGGTCCGCTGCTGCGGGCATGCATGCCCGCGTCGCTGGAACGTGCGGCAGCCAATGCCTATCGCGCGATATTCGTGGACTTGGACCGGGTGGCCGCGAAGTTGGCCGAGGCGCTGCCGGCCGACGCCAGCGTGCTGGACATCGGCGGTGGCGACGGCGAGCTGCTGAACCGATTGTTCGCGCTGCGTCCGGACCTGCGCGTGACCATGGTCGATGTCGCCGGCAGCGTGGGCCGGTTCCTGCGCCCGCAGTTCCATGCGCGCGTTGCCTTGGTGCCCTCGACCACCATCCAGGATCATTTGCTGTCCCTGCCGGGCAAGTACGATGCGGCGATCGTGGTCGACGTCATGCACCATGTCGCTCCGGAGCAGCGCGAGGATTTCCTGCGCGCCGTCAGCGATGCGCTGCGGCCAGGCGCGCCGTTGCTTATCAAGGACGTCGAGCCTGGCCATTACCGGGCGACGCTGGGTTTCCTGGCCGACAAATACATCAGCGGCGATCGCGGCGTGATGCTGATCGGATCGGCGCAGGTGGCGGAGATGGCGCGGCGTCTGTTGCCCGACAGCGCGCCGGCCGAGCTGGGTCTGTTGACGATAGACCGGCCCAACTATCTGGTGCGCGTGTGCGTACCCCAAGGCGACACGCCATGCAGCCGTTGAGCTATACCGCCCTGGAGGCCGTGAAGGTGCCGCGGCCGCGCGATCGCGTCGCCCAGATCGAGGCGCATGCGCGCGGCAAACGGGTTTTCGATCTGGGCGCCCTGGACGAGACGGCCTACGCCGCCAAACAGGACAACGGCCGCTGGCTGCACGCTCGCCTGTGCTCCGTCGCGCACGAGGTGGTGGGCATAGACAACTCTGCGTTGGTGCCGCCCGAAGGGCTGCAGACGCGCCCGAACGGACGCATCGTCAATGCGGACATTTTCGCGCTGTCGTCGTCGGTCGCACTTTATGGCCGGCCCGACGTGATCGTCGCCGGCGAATTGATCGAGCATCTGCCCGACACGCTGGCGTTCCTGCGCAGCCTTAAGGCCAGTCCGGAGCTGGCCGGCGTCGACTTCGTATTCTCCACGCCGAATGCCTGCAGCTGGCACAACATCGCGATCGGGCTGATGGGGCGCGAGTCGACCCATCAGGACCATCTGCAAATCTATTCCTACAAGACGCTGCGAACCCTGTTCGACCGCGCCGGCGTCGAGTTGTTGTCGCTGCAGCCCTATGGTGCGCGCTTCGACGAGATGATCGAGCGTAGCGGCGGCGCGACCCGGGTTGCGGTCAAGGGCTTCCAGGCCACGATCAATGCGCTGGAGTGGGTCACGCCGGTGCTCAGCGCCGGTTGGGTCGGCGTGGCGCGTATCTGATGGGTCTGGCTGGTCCGGCCGTCAGCGTAGCGGGCGGCCGAACTCCTCAGTCGATCCCGAGCTTCTTGAGCTTGTAACGCAGCGCGCGGAAGGTGATGCCCAGCGCGGCGGCGGTGCGGGTCTTGTTGTAGCGGTTTTCCTGCAGCGCCTGCTGGATCGCGGCGCGTTCGATTTCCTCGATGTACGAGGGCAGGGCGCTGGTCGAGGTGTCGCGGGGGTTCAGCGTGCGCGGGTCGACGCCGGCCGCGGGAGCGGGCGCGGAGGTTGCCGCGGGAGCGCCCGCCACGGGCGCAGGCGCCTGGGTCGACAGGCGCGGCAGGCGCAGGTCGGCGGCGTTGAGCAGCTCGCCTTCGGCCAGGGCCAGGGCGCGCTCGAGGATGTTCTCTAGTTCGCGCACGTTGCCGGGGAAGGCATAGGCGCGCAGCGCTTCCAGGGCGTCGTCGCCCAGGCGCGGAATCGGGCGGCCTTGGGCGCTGGCGAGGCGTTCGAGCACCTTGCTGGCCAGGCCGGGCAGATCGTCCAGGCGTTCGCGCAGCGGCGGCACGCGCAGTTCGATCACGTTGATGCGGTAGTACAAGTCCTGGCGGAAGCGGCCGTCGGCGACCAGCGCGGCCAGGTCCTTGTGGGTGGCCGAGAGGATGCGCACGTCGACCACGACCTCGGCCTGGGCGCCGACCGGACGGATCGACTTTTCCTGGATCGCGCGCAGCAGCTTGACCTGCATCGGCAGCGGCAGTTCGGCGACTTCGTCGAGGAACAGGGTGCCGCCGTCGGCGGCCTGGAACAGGCCGGGCTTGTCGGCGTGGGCGCCGGTGAAGCTGCCCTTCTTGTGGCCGAAGAATTCGCTTTCCATCAGCTCGGCCGGGATCGCGCCGCAGTTGACCGGCACGAAGGGACCGCCGGCGCGGCCGCCTTCGGCGTGGATGGTGCGCGCGACCAGCTCCTTGCCCACGCCTGACTCGCCGGCGATGTAGACCGGGGCCTGGCTGCGCGCGACCTTGCCGATGGTCTGGCGCAGCTTGGCCATGGCCGGCGATTCGCCGTATAGGCGCGAGGCGACGGTGTCGGCGGTGCTGCGGCGGCTCTCGTTCAGTTCCAGCGCGTGCCGGACCAGATCGCGCAGCACGGTCAGTTCGACCGGCTTGGCGACGAAGTCGAAAGCCCCGGCCTTGAGCGCTTCCACCGCGGCTTCGACGTTGCCGAAGGCGGTGATCATCGCCACCGGGGTGTCCGGATGCTTCTGGCTGATCTCGGCGATCAGTTCCAGACCGGAGCCGTCGGGCAGGCGCATGTCGGTCAGGCAAAGATCGTAGCGATTGCGGGCCAGCTGGCTGCGCGCCTCCGAAACGCTGGAGGCGGTGTCGCAACGCAGGCCCATGCGGCCCAAAGTCATGACCAACAGCTCGCGAATATCGCGCTCGTCGTCGATCACCAGTGCACTACGAGTTTCAGCCATTGCATCCTCCGCCCGACACGATAGCTTAAGGGTGCGTCACGGCCAAGCCGGGAGCGTGCTCCAGGTCACGCCGGCAACATCGCGTTGGTGCCGGAGAGATGGATACGGAAGCAGCCGCCGCCGCCCGGCATGGGTACATAGTCGAGCGAGGCCTGGTTCGCCCGCACCAGCTCGCGGGCGATGTACAGGCCCAGTCCGGTGCCGTGGCTGGAGGTGGTGAAGAACGGCCGGAACAGCCGTGAGGCCACCGATTCGGGAATGCCCGGGCCGCGATCCAGCACGTCGATCACCGGCGCCGCGCTCGCGTCCAGATAGGCGTGCACCGTGACGCGCGCCGGTTCGCCCGGCATGCGGCCGTAGGTCAGGGCGTTGTGCACCAGCACGGTCAGGGCCTGATGCAGCTGGCGCGGATCGACCAGGGCCGGGATGCGCGGCTGCGCCGAGGTCGCGCGCAGGCTGTCCAGTTCGATCGGGTGGCTGGTGTTGTACTCGTCGACGAACTGGCGATTGAACGCGACCAGGTCGACATGCTCGGGCTTGGCCGGTTCGCGCCGCGCCATGCCCAGCACGTTCTCGACGATGCCGTTCATGCGCGTGCCCTGCTGGCGCACGATCTCGAGCAGGCGGCGGTCGGCCACGGCGATGTCGCGCGACTCCTCCAGCAACTGCACGGCGTAACTGATCGCGGCCAGTGGGTTGCGGATCTCGTGGGCCAGGCTGGCCGAGAACCGGCCCAGTGCGGCCAGGGTGATCGATTCGGCGCGGCGCGAGACCAGCGAGGTGTCGTCCAGGAAGATCAGGGTCTGGTCGCTGCCGGCGAGCAGCCGGGTGAAGCGCGGCACCACCTCGGGCTGGTCCGGCGCCATCTGCAGCGGGGTCTCGTCCGGGACCGCGTCGGCGCGCCAGCGCCCCAGCCGGCGCGCAAGCTCGGGCGAGGCGATCGCCAGGTTGCGGTGGCTGTGGTCGGAATGCTCGCCGGGTTCGCCCAGCAGCAGCATGGCGGCCTCGTTGGCCAGGCGCAGGCGTCCCTCGCCGTCGACCAGCAGCACGCCGGTACGCATGCGCCGGATGATGAGTTCGTTGACCTCGGCGTAATTGGCGGCCTCGGCGCCGCGGCGCTCGGCCAGGGCCGAGCTGGCGCGCATCTCGCGCCCGAGCAGGCTGGTCAGGGTGGCGATGGCCATGAAGCCCAGGGCGAACATGACCGGCTCGCCGACCACGCGTTCGCTGCCGCTGCCGATCAGCTCGCTGAATGCGTACTCGCCCAGCAGCAGCGCCACCGCGATCACCGCCATGCTCAGGCCGTAGCGCATGCGCAGCAGCAGGGCCGCGGCGCCGACGTTGAACACCAGCATCAGGGCGATGCCGGTGCCGGCGGCGGGCAGGGCGTGCAGGGCCAGGATGCCGGCCAGCAGGTCGACGGTGATGCCGATCAGGGCCTGGGTGTGTAGGTTGCCGCGGCGCCCGGACACGAACAGCAGCATCGCCGCCAGCATGTAGCCCAGGACCACGGCGCGCGCGAGCAGGGGCAGGCTGGGGGCGCGGATCAGGACCTGGGCCGGCCCGAACACCAGCAGCGCCAGCAGGGCGGCCTCCAGCAGCCGATACAGGGTGAAGAAGTACAGCTCGCGGCGCAGCGCATGGTCGGCGTCGGAGGCGGCGACGGGGGCGAGACCTGACGGCAAGCGGCTGACCCTGTCCGGACGGAATGGCGCCGAGTATGCGCGAAAGCGCCCGGATCGCCCATGCGCCGGGCCCCGCGCGCAAGGCCTCCCGGGGCGGTCGCGGGCCGCCCCGGCGGGCTTTGCCGGGTCTGGCGGGGCCGGCCGGGTCCGGGCCCGGTTTTGCTCGCTCCGCCGCGATCGGCGACAATGCGGCCCCCTCGCGCTGGCCCGCCCAGCGGTCCGCTATTCGCGCGGGACGTCTTTCACTCCCCTCGGTGACGCATGAATTTTCACGAATATCAGGCAAAGCAGCTGTTTGCCGACTATGGCATCGCGGTGCCCGCCGGGCGCGTCGCGCGCACGCCGGATGAGGCCGTTGCGGCCGCCAAGGCCATTCCTGGCGACCTCTGGGTGGTCAAGGCCCAGATCCACGCCGGTGGCCGCGGCAAGGCCGGCGGCGTCAAGCTGGCCAAGAGCTACGACGAAGTGAAGCAGTACGCCACCGCCATGCTCGGCACCCGCATGGAGACCTACCAGTCCGCCGGCGTCGCCCTGCCGATCGACACGGTGCTGATCTCCGAAGGCACCGACATCGCCAAGGAGCTGTACCTGTCGGTGTTGGTCGACCGCTCCACCAAGTCGATCACCTTCATCGCCTCCGCCGAAGGCGGCGTCGAGATCGAGAAGGTCGCGGCCGAGACGCCGGACCTGATCAAGACCCTGCACGTGAACTACATCCAGGGCCTGCAGGCCTACCAGTGCCGCGATCTCGGCTTCGACCTGGGCCTGAACGCCAAGCAGGTCGGCCAGCTGACCAAGATCATGCAGGGCCTGTACCGCCTGTTCAACGAGAAGGACCTGGCGCTGGTCGAACTGAACCCGCTGGCCATCCTCACCAACGGCGACCTCGCCGTGCTCGACGGCAAGGTCAACAGCGACGACAACGCCACGTTCCGTCACAAGGACCTGGCCGCAATGCGCGACATCCGCCAGGAAGACGAGACCGAGGTGCTGGCCAGCCAGCACGACCTCAACTACGTCACCATGGACGGCAACATCGGCTGCATGGTCAATGGCGCCGGCCTGGCGATGGCGACCATGGACGTGATCGCGCTTAACGGCGGTTCGCCGGCCAACTTCCTCGACGTCGGCGGCGGCGCCACCAAGGAACGCGTGACCGAGGCCTTCAAGCTCATCCTGAGCTCGGACAAGGTCAAGGCGATCTTCGTCAACATCTTCGGCGGCATCGTCCGCTGCGACATGATCGCCGACGGCATCATCGCCGCGGTCAAGGAAGTCGACGTCAAGGTGCCGGTGATCGTGCGCCTCGAGGGCACCAACGTCGAAGCCGGCAAGGAACTGCTGAAGAACTCGGGTCTGGCCATTACCCCGGCGGACGATATCAACGATGGCGCTAAGAAGGCGGTTGCCGCCGTCGCCGGCAAGTAAGGGGCCACTGACATGTCCGTTTTGATCAACAAGAACACCAAGGTCATCGTCCAGGGCTTCACCGGCACGCAGGGCAGCTTCCACGCCGAGCAGATGCTCGACTACGGCACCCAGGTCGTCGGCGGCGTGACCCCGGGCAAGGGCGGCACCCAGCACCTGGGCCTGCCGGTCTTCAACACCGTGCGCGACGCGGTCGCCCAGACCGGCGCCGATGCGTCGGTGATCTACGTGCCGCCGCCGTTCGCGGCCGACGCGATCCTGGAAGCGGCCGACGCCGGCATCAAGGTCATCGTCTGCATCACCGAAGGCATCCCGGTGCTGGACATGCTGCGGGTGAAGAACACCCTGGCCGGTTATCCGGACACGGTCCTGATCGGTCCGAACTGCCCCGGCGTGATCACGCCCGGCGAGTGCAAGATCGGCATCATGCCGGGCCACATCCACCTGCCGGGCAAGATCGGCATCGTGTCGCGCTCGGGCACGCTGACCTATGAAGCCGTCAAGCAGACCACCGACGCCGGCCTCGGCCAGTCGACCTGCATCGGCATCGGCGGCGACCCGATCAACGGCACCAACTTCATCGACGCGCTCAAGCTGTTCCAGAACGATCCGCAGACCGAGGGCATCATCATGGTCGGCGAAATCGGCGGCTCGGCCGAGGAGGAAGCGTCCGAGTACATCGCCCAGCACGTGACCAAGCCGGTGGTCGGCTTCATCGCCGGCGCCTCGGCTCCGGCCGGCAAGCGCATGGGCCACGCCGGCGCGATCGCGTCGGGCGGCCAGGGCACCGCCGCCGGCAAGTTCGCGGCGATGGAAAAGGCCGGCATCACCACGGTCAAGTCGCCCGGCGACCTGGGCGCGGCGATCGCGAAGCGTCTGGCGAAGTAAGCCGGCGCCACCGTGTTGCGAAGAAGCCGCCTCCGGGCGGCTTCTTCGTATGTAGCACCTTTGTGCTACGCTGCTCGCAGCACCCAGACGATCCGGAGGCGCCGATGTCGACCACCACGATCCGACTCAGCGATGAGCTCAAGGCGCGCATCAGCCACGCCGCCGAGCGCGCCGGCACCACCGCGCACGGCTTCATCCTCGGCGCCATCGAGGAGAAAGTGGGCGAAGCCGAGCGCCAGCGCGAGTTCCTGGACGAAGCCGAACGTCGCTGGCAGGCCTTCGTAGCCGATGGCCAGGTCCTGGCCTGGGAGGACATGCGCGACTACCTGGAGCGCCGCGCGCGCGGCGAGCACCCGGACTTGCCCGTCGAGAAGACCTTCGGGCGCCAGCCGTGACCCGAATCGTCCTCTCGCCCGGATTGGCGGAGGATTTCGCGCGCATCCTCGACCACCTGGATCGGCATGAGGTCGCGCAACGCGAAGAGCGCATCGCCGGCCTCCTGCATGCCGTGGACGTGCTAGCCGACAATCCCTTGATCGGACGCGCGCAGGCCGGAGATTTGCGTGAGCTCGTCGTGGGCCGCGAAGGGCGGGGCTACGTCGCGCTGTACCGATATATGAAAGAGTTCGACACGATCCTGATCCTGGCCATTCGAGGCCAGCGCGAAGCCGGTTACTCGCACGACTGAGATCGAAGCTTCCAGTCGACGCGACCCGATGCAGCGCGCATCAATCCCCGTTTTCCGAGACTCGCCGCATGTCTACGCAACTCCGCATCGCCCTGGCCCAATTCGATTTCCCGGTCGGCGCCGTCGAGCGCAACGCCGAACGCATCGCCGAAATGATCGTGGAGGCGCGCGACCGGCATCGCGCCGACGTGGTGCTGTTCCCCGAACTCGCCATCAGCGGCTACCCGCCCGAGGACCTGCTGCTGCGCCCGAGCTTCCTGGCCGACTGCGAGGCCGCGCTGCTGCGCGTGGCCGCCACCACCCAGGGCATCACCGCCGTGGTCGGCTGGCCGCAGGCGGCTGGAGCGGTGGTCTACAACGCCGCCAGCGTGCTGCGCGACGGTCGCGTGGAGGCGACGTATCGCAAGCGCGAGCTGCCCAACTACGCAGTGTTCGACGAGCGTCGCTACTTCGACGTCGATCCCGACGGCGAGCGCTGCGTGTTCGAGGTCAAGGGCGTGGCGCTGGGCCTGGTGATCTGCGAGGACTTATGGTTCCCCGAACCGCTGGCGGCGACCGCCGCGGCCGGCGCCGAGCTGGTGCTGGTGCCCAACGCCTCGCCGTTCGAGCGCGACAAGCACGCCCAGCGCGACGCCCTGATCGCCCAGCGCGTGCGCGAAAGCGGTTGCGCGCTGGCCTATCTCAACGTGGTCGGCGGCCAGGACGCGCTGGTGTTCGACGGCGCCTCGGTGCTCGCCGACGGCGACGGCCGCGTGCACAACGCCGCGCGCGCGTTCGAGGACCATTGGCTGGTCGCCGACTACGACGCCGCCACGCGCGCGTTCGCGCCGGTGGCCTGGCCCGAGGAAACCGACGACGGCCGCGATTCGCTGGCCTGGCGCGCCATCGTGCGCGGCACCCGCGACTACTGCCGCAAGAACGGCTTCGATTCGGTCTGGCTGGGCCTGTCCGGCGGCATCGATTCCTCGCTGGTGCTGGCGATCGCGGTCGACGCGTTGGGCGCCGACAACGTCACCGCGGTACGCATGCCTTCGCGCTACACCGCCGGTCTGTCCAACGACCTGGCCGCCGAGCAATGCCAGGCCCAGGGCGTGCGCCTGATCGCGCTACCGATCGAAAAGCCGTTCCAAGGCTATCTGGACACCCTCGCCGAGACCTTCGCCGGCAAGGCCGTGGACGTGACCGAGGAGAACCTGCAGTCGCGCACGCGCGGCGCGCTGCTGATGGCATTGAGCAACAAGTTCGGCGGCCTGCTGCTGACCACCGGCAACAAGAGCGAGTACGCGGTCGGCTACGCCACCATCTACGGCGACATGTGCGGCGGCTACGCGCCGATCAAGGACCTCTACAAGACCGAGGTCTACGATCTGGCGCGCTGGCGCAACGCGGTCGCGGGCGCGCCGCTGATTCCGCCGGGCGTGATCGACCGCCCGCCCTCGGCCGAGCTGCGCGACAACCAGAAGGACCAGGACTCGCTGCCGCCTTACGACGTGCTCGACGCGATCCTGCTGCGCCACGTCGACCAGGAGCAGTCGCGCGACGAGATCGTCGCGGCCGGTTTCGCCGCCGACACCGTCGACCGGGTGCTGCGCCTGGTGCGCATCAGCGAGTGGAAGCGCCACCAGGCCGCGCCGGGGCCCAAGGTCTCGCACCGCGCGTTCGGGCGCGAACGCCGCTACCCGATCAGCAACGGCTACCGCGGCTGACGCCGCCGCGCCGCACGCGACGGCGCAAACGTCTTAGCATTCCCCGTCCCCCATCAGGAGCCCGTCCATGTCCAAGCAGATCATCAACACGGCCAAGGCGCCCGCCGCGATCGGCCCCTACTCGCAGGCCGTGCGCGTCGGCGACACCGTCTATCTGTCCGGCCAGATTCCGCTCGATCCGGCCAGCGGTCTGGTCATCGAGGGCGACATCGAGGCCCAGGCCCACCGCGTCTTCCTCAACCTCAAGGAAGTCTGCGAGGCCGCCGGCGGTTCGCTGGAAAAGATCGTCCGTCTCGGCCTGTTCCTGACCGACCTGGGCCACTTCGGCAAGGTCAATGCGGTGATGGGCGAGTACTTCAACGCGCCGTATCCCGCACGCTCGACCGTGCAGGTCGCGGCGCTGCCGCGTGGCGTGGCCTTCGAGGCCGACGCGATCATGGTGCTGGACTGATCCCAGTCGCGATCGCGGCGGTGCGCGCTCGGCGCATCGTTCCGGGGGGGGCGGGCAGGGCTCGCACGACCCGCGCCCTGGGTGCCGCAAAACCTACAGATGTTCCAAAAGCCGTTCGTGGCGAGCCCGTCGAACCGGGGGCGCTGCCGCGGGTCGCTGCGGGCCTCGCGTCGCGCGGTTGCGACTCGGCGGCTCAGTCCGGCGCGGTCCTGCGCACCGCCGCCTCTTCCAGCAGCCGCTCGCGCGCCTCGCGCGGGGTGGTCTGGGTCAGGCGCTTGAACGCGCGTCGGAACTCGCGCGGGTCCTTGTAGCCGATCGCCGCCGCGATGCTCGCGATTGGGCGTTCGCGGTCGCGCAGCAGGGCATAGGCCTGGTCGATGCGCAGCCGGTCGTGCAGCGCGTTGTAGCGCGTGCCCTCGGCGCTGAGCTGGCGGCGCAGAGTGCGCTCGCTCACGTGCAACTGCGCGGCGATGTCGGCCAGCTTGGGGTCGCTTGCCAGTTGCGCGCGCAACAGCCGCTCCACCGCCGCCGTGGTCTCGCCCGGGGCCTGGGTCGCGGGCATCTGCGCGCGCAACAGCGCCAGCACCTGCTGCGCCGCGATCGGGTTGTGGGTGCTCAGCGGATGCGCCAGCCAGCGTTCGTCCAGCACCAGCCGGTCCTGCGGCTGGTCGAAGGCGATCGGGCATTCGAACACCTCGCGATAGCGTTCGGCGTAGTCCGGCGCCGGGTAGCTGAACTCCAGGCGCAGGGGCTTGAGCGCCGCGCCGACCAGCCCGCGCGCCAGCGCCAGGCAGCTGGCGAAGAACTCCTCGCACACGAAGCGGTGGATGGCCGCGTTGGCCACGATCATCTCCCCGGCCAGGGCGATCTCGCCCGGCGCGGCCGCGCTTTCGACGAAGCGCATCAGGCTGCCGACCACCGGCGTGAAGCGCAGGCCCAGCGCGATCGCCTCGCCGAAGGTGGCGGCGGTGGTCATGGCCAGGCCGAGCAGGCCGAAGTTGCCGACGTTCTGCTGTGCGCCCAGGTCCAGCCCGATCGACGGCGGTAGTACCCGCAGCGCGCGTTCGACCACGATCGCGGTCTGGCGGTCGGGCAGGCGCACGCCGGGGTCGTCGATCTGGGCGCGGGTGAGCTGGGTGCCGAGCAGCCAGTCGGCGCTGGACACGCCGTGTTCCTCCGCGCTACGGAACAGGCCCCACAGCAGATTCGGCGACATCAGGGCGATGTCGGTGCGCGGCGCTTCCTGGATCCGGTGCGGCATCGTTCTCGCAACTTGGCCGTTAATCCCCCCTTAGTGTGCCGCAACTGCCCTCACGCGCGCGCGTGACCGCGGCCGAGACTCGTGAATGGAACGGCGGCGTCGGCAGGGGGTGCCGCGCGGCCCAACGCAGCGGCGCGCGAGCGCGCCAGCCACGACCACACGGGGAGCGCAAGACTCGATGAGCAGACTGACCCTGGCACTCGCGATCCTGATCGCCCTGACCGCCTGCGGCCGCGACGCCGGACCGGCGCACGTGCCCAGCGCGCAGGTCGCAGCGGGCGATCCGGCCTACGCCGAAACCCTGCGCACGCGCTTGCTCGACGCCAAACCCGGCGACGTGATCGAGGTGCCGGCCGGCCGCTACAGCTTCGACCGCAGCCTCAGCCTGCGCGTGGACGGCGTGACCATCCGCGGCGCCGGCCCCGACAAGTCGGTGCTCAGCTTCAAGGGCCAGAAAGCGGGCGCCGAAGGCCTGCTGGTCAACGCCAGCCACTTCACCCTCGAGAACATCGCCATCGAGGACAGCAAGGGCGACGGCCTTAAGGTCAACGAAGGCGAGCACATCACCATCCGCAACGTGCGCGTGGAGTGGACCGGCGGGCCCAGCACCAAGAACGGCGCCTACGGCCTGTATCCGGTCAAGACCCGCAACGTGCTGATCGAGAACTCGGTGGCGATCGGCGCCTCCGACGCCGGCATCTACGTCGGCCAGTCGCGCGACGTGATCGTGCGCAACAGCCGTGCCGAGTTCAACGTCGCCGGCATCGAGATCGAGAACACCGTCAACGCCGACGTCTACGACAACGTGGCCACCAACAACACCGGCGGCATCCTGGTGTTCAACATGCCGGCGCTGTCGCAGCAGGGCGGGGCGATCCGGGTGTACAAGAACAAGGTGTACAAGAACAACACCGCCAACTTCGGCGCCAAGGGCACGCCGGTGGCCAGCGTGCCGGCGGGCAGCGGCGTGGTGGTCAATTCCAACGACGACGTCGAGATCTTCGACAACGACATCAGCGACAACGCCACCACCAACATCATCATTTCCAGCGTCTACTCGACCGGCTACAAGGACGATCAGGCGGCCAAGGACTTCGACCCGTACCCCGAGCGCATCTCGGTCTACGGCAACCGCTTGTCCGGCGGCGGCGACGCGCCCGACGGCTTCGATCTGAAGGCGCTCAAGGTGGCCAGCTACGGCCTCACCGGTCGCCTGCCCGATGTGCTCTGGGACGGCTACCGCAATCCCAAGCCGGCCAAGCCCGGCGATCCGCACCTGTGTCTGCGCGACGTGTCGGGCGTGCTCAACGCCGACGGCCCCGGCGGCTACAAGAACCCGAGCAAGGACATGGCGGCCTACAACTGCACCCTGCCCAAACTGCCGGCCATCGACCTCAAGCGCGGCTAAGCGATGACGGGATTGCGATCGCGCGCCTGCTTGCTGTTATTGCTGCTGTTGTCGGTGCTGGCCGCCTGCGATCGCGCACCGGCGCCGGTGCGCTTCCATGCCCAAGGCCAGCCGGCCCTGCTCAGCGAATGGGGCGTGCTGCGCGTGGCCGATCGCCACTTGCGCCTCAACGAAGGTGTGGTGCCCTACGAACTCAACACGCCGCTGTTCAGCGACTACGCGCACAAGCTGCGCACGGTGTGGATGCCCAAGGGCGCATCGGCGCGCTACAGCGCCGAGGGCGCGTTCGAGTTTCCGGTCGGTACCGTGGTCAGCAAGACCTTTTACTACCCGCGCGTACCCGGCCAGGCCGCGGACAGCGACGTGGTCGTGCGCAGCAACAGCGCCGACGGCGAGTTCCGCGACGGCGGCCTGGACCTGGCCAAGGTGCGACTGATCGAAACCCGCCTGCTGGTGCGGCGCCAGGAAGGCTGGATCGCGCTGCCCTACGTGTGGAATGCCGAGCAGACCGAAGCCAAGCTGATGCGCGGCGGCGAACTGGTGGCGCTGAGCCTGCAGGCCGCCGACGGCAGCCGCGAGGACGCGACTTATCAGGTTCCCGATCAAAACCAATGCGGCGGCTGCCACGGCACCGACATCAAGAGCAAGGCGCTGCAGCCGATCGGCCTGAAGGCGCGCCACCTCAATCGCGAGTTCGACTACGCCGGCGGCCGCGCCAACCAGCTCGCGCATTGGCAGCAGCTGGGTTACCTGCGCGATGCGCCGGCGGCCGGCGCCGCGCCGCATGCGGCCGACTGGCGCGACACCGCGCGCGCCAGCCTGGACGCGCGTGCGCGCGCCTACCTCGATATCAACTGCGGTCATTGCCACAGCCCCAAAGGACCGGGCAACACCTCGGGCCTGTGGCTGGATGCGGCCACCCAAGAGCCGCTGCGGCTGGGCCGCTGCAAGCTGCCGATCGCTGCGGGCAAGGGCACCGGCGACCGCCGCCACGACATCGTGCCGGGCGATCCGGACGCGTCGATCCTGACCTACCGCATGGACAGCGACGACCCCTCGGCGATGATGCCGGAGGTCGGTCGCTCCGTGGTGCATCGCGAAGGCGTGACGCTGATCCGAGAATGGATCGCGGCGCAGCAGGGAGATTGCGGCTAGCGCCCGGCGAGGCGTGCGCTGCCTGGGGAGGACGACGGGCGTGTTCGGGGGAACGCGTCGTCCATGTCGAAAACGAGCGTGAAGGAAGATCACGATGCTCTTGCGTAAACATAAGTTGGTCACCGCGATCGCCGCGCTTTGCGGCGGTGCCGTCCTCACCTTCGGCGCGCCGTCCACGGCGCTGGCGCAGTCCGCCGCGACCGAGCCGCAGCCGCGCGCCGAGGCCAAGGACCTCGACGCCATCACCGTCACCGCGCAGAGCCGCGAGCAGGAACTGCAGGACGTGCCGATCGCCCTGCAGGTGGTGAGCGACCAGCTCATCGACGACGTCGCCGCCAAGGACCTGGGCGATCTCGACAGCTTCGTGCCGGGCCTGGTGGTGAACAGCCAGCAGCCGACCCAGCCCAGCTTCCAGCTGCGCGGCATCAGCACCGACGACTTCGGCATCGGCACCGACCCGGCGGTCGGCATCTACGTCGACGGCGTCTACGCCGGCCGCGGCGGCGGCGTGCTGCTGCCGTTCACCGACGTGGAGCGGATCGAAATCCTCAAGGGCCCGCAGGGCACCCTGTTCGGCCGCAACACCGCCGCCGGCGCGGTGTCCATCATCACCCGCAAGCCCGGCAGCGACACCGAAGCCGCCGCGCGCCTGCGCCTGGGCAACGAAGGACGCGTCTACGCCGACGCGATGGTCAACTTGCCCACCGGCGAGGACGCGGCCCTGCGCGTGAACGCGCTGTTCAACCACAGCGACGGCTGGATCCAGGACGCCAACACCGGCCGCGATCTCAATCCCGAAAACAACTGGGCCACGCGCGCCGCGTTCCGGCTGGGCCTGGGCGAGCGCACCACCGCCACCTTGAGCTGGGACCACGAGAACCTGGACCAGCTCGGCCAGGCCACCACCGGCATCGTGCCGCTGCCGCCGCGGCCGGGCCTGCCGACCCTGCCGGTGGACGAGCTGGGCTACCTGGATCCGCGCAAGGTGCCCACCGCCTCCGACGCCGAAGGCAACGAGGAGTCGCGCCGCTTCGACGGCGTCACCCTGATCGTCGACCACGGTTTCGACTGGGGCACGCTGACCATGACCAGCTCCTGGCGCGACTACGACTCGGTCAACCGCGTCGAAGAGGACGGCACCGACCGCAACTACCTCTACGTCGACTCCACCAACACCGAGAGCAACGAAAGCCTGTACCAGGAGTTCAAGTTCGCCGGCAGCACCGACCGTATCGACTGGGTCGCCGGCGCCAGCTACTTCAAGGAGGAGGCCGACCAGACCAGCGAGGTCAACGCCCTGACCGACTCGGTGGATACCATCGTCCACAACCTGGGCCTGGCGCCCACGCCCACCGGCTATCTGTTCGGCTACGTCGACCAGCAACTGGCCGCGTTCGGCATTCCGATCCGACTGCGCGGCCACCGCTGGAACGAGAAGTTCATCAATACCCTGGAGACCCAGTCCTACGCGGTGTTCGGCGACGTGATCTGGCATGCCACCGACAGGCTCAACCTGACCTTCGGCCTGCGCTACACCCGCGACGAGAAGGAATTCAGCTGGCTCAACAACCCGCGTTCGGCGCCCGAGCTGGATGCGGCGCTGGACCAATTGGAAGCGATGGGCTTCTTCGCCCTGGCGGGCATCCCACGCGAGACCTTCGTCTTCGACGTGGCCTTCATCGACCCGCCGGCCATGCTCAACAAGGGCGTGACCAACCGCGCCAAACGCTCCTGGAGCGATGTCAGCCCGCGCTTCGTCGCCGACTACCATTTCAACGACAACACCATGGGTTACGCCTCGCTGGCCAAGGGCTACAAGGCCGGTGGGTTCAACTCGCTGCAGATCGGCAGCCGCTTCGACAACGAGGACGTGTGGAATCTGGAGTTCGGTCTGAAGCAGTCCTTCCCCGAGCATCGCCTGCAGTACAACCTGTCGGCCTACTACTACGTTTACGACAACCGCCAGGCGGTGGTGCTGGACATGAGCACCACCATCCCGCGCTTCGTCGTCGACACCTCGGACATGGAAGCCTACGGCGTGGACTTCGATGCGCGCTGGCAGGTCACCGACGGCCTGGGCCTGGACTTCAACGCCGCCTTCATCGACGCCACTTACAAGAACTACGCGTCGATCAGCGGCCTGGACCTGTCGGGCAAGCCCACCGGCGTGCCGCACTGGTTCCTGGCCGGCGGCATGAACTACCAGTGGTACCTGCAGGAGCACGGCGACCTGCGTCTCTCGCTGCGTCACGCCTACCGCAGCAAGAAGCGCTGCAACACCGAATCGGTGGCGCAGGGCGACTGCGGGCCCAGCCCGGCGCTGGACCTGGACGAGTCGCGCAACCGCACCGACGTGCGCCTGGCCTGGACCGCACCCAACGGCCATTGGGGCCTGGCCCTGTTCGGCAACAACGTGTTCGACAACCAGTACATCAATTCCCTGGGTACCTACGGCAAGACCGTGCTCGGCACCGTCGGCGCGCGCGTGACCGAGCCGCGCACCTTTGGTGTGGAGTTCAACGCGAAGTTTTGAAGGCCGGGATTCGAGATTCGGAATTCGGGATTCGACAGAGCGACCAGCGAGGGCCCGCCCATGGCGGGCTCTTCGCTTTTGCGAATCCCGAATCCCGAATCCCTAATCCCTAATCCCTAATCCCGACTCTCGGCCTTTATGCTTAGCGCATGCCGAAGCGCAAGGGCGGGGCGTCCGTCGATCTCCAATTGCAGCCGCTCTCCAGCCTGCCCGGGGTCGGCCCGAGCGTGGCCGAGAAACTCGCCGCGCGCGGTCTGAACAGCCTGCAGGACCTGTGGCTGCAATTGCCGCGGCAGTACGAGGACCGCACCTCGATCACCCCGATCCGCTTGCTGCAGCCGGGCGTGCCGGCGCAGGTCGAAGGCCGCGTCGAAGCGGTCGAGCGCGGCTTCCGCTATCGCCCGCTGCTGCGGGTGGCGATCGGCGACGACAGCCGCGGCACCCTGGTGCTGCGCTTCTTCCATTTCCGCGCCGCCCAGGTCGCGCAGTTCCGGGTCGGCGCGCGCGTGCGCTGCTACGGCACGCCCAAGCCCGGCCAGATCGGCTTGGAGATCGTGCATCCCAGCTATCGCGTGCTCGACGATCACGACGACAGCGCGCTGGGCGAGCGCCTGGATCCGGTCTATCCCGCGGTCGAGGGCATCGGCCCGGCTTCGCTGCGGCGCCTGATCGGCCTGGCCCTGGACCGCCTGCCCGACGAGGACGCGCTGGAGCTGTTGCCGCGCGAGCTGCGCGAGCGCCTGCAACTGCCGACCCTGCGCGAGGCCCTGCTGACCGTGCACCGGCCGCCGCAAGATGCCGACGTGGCCGCGCTGATCGCCGGCACCCATCCGGCCCAGCGCCGGCTGGCGCTGGAGGAACTGCTGGCCCATCACCTCAGCCTGCGTCGCCAGCGCATCGCCCAGCAGGCGCACAAGGCGCCGGCCTTGAAGGGCCTGGCCCTGGCCGAGCGCCTGCGCAAGGCCCTGCCGTTCGCGCTCACCGGCGCCCAGCAGCGCGTGTTCGCGCAGATCCGCGCCGACCTCGCCAAGCCCTCGCCGATGCTGCGCCTGGTCCAGGGCGACGTCGGCAGCGGCAAGACCGTGGTGGCGGCGATGGCGGCGATGATCGCGGTGCATGCCGGCCGCCAGGCCGCGCTGATGGCGCCGACCGAACTGCTGGCCGAGCAACACCTCAACAATCTGCGTGGCTGGCTGGAACCGCTGGACGTGCGGGTGGCCTGGCTGGCCGGCAAGGTCACCGGCCGCGCGCGCGCCAAGGTGCTGGAACAGGTGGCCTCGGGCGAGGCCCAGGTCGTGGTCGGCACCCACGCGCTGATGCAGGAGGGCGTGGCCTTCCGCGATCTGGCGTTGGCGATCGTCGACGAGCAGCACCGCTTCGGCGTGCACCAGCGCCTGGCGCTGCGCGACAAGGGCGCGGGCGGGGAGGTCGGCGCGAACGCGATCGTCCCGCACCAGTTGGTGATGACCGCCACCCCGATCCCGCGCACCCTGGCGATGGCCGCCTATGCCGATCTGGACGTGTCGGCGATCGACGAACTGCCGCCCGGGCGCACGCCGGTGCAGACGGTGGCGCTCAGCGAAGAACGCCGTCCGGAGCTGGTCGAGCGCATCCGCGGCGCCTGCGCCGAGGGCCGCCAGGCCTATTGGGTCTGCACCCTGATCGACGATTCCGACGAAGTGGTCGCGCAGGCCGCGCAGACCACCTTCGAAGAACTGTCGCGGCAGCTGGCCGAGCTGCGCGTGGGTCTGGTCCACGGCCGCATGAAGGCCAGCGAGAAGCAGGCGACCATGCGCGCGTTCAAGGACGGCGACATCGACCTGCTGGTCGCGACCACGGTGATCGAGGTCGGCGTGGACGTGCCCAATGCCTCGCTGATGATCGTCGAGAACGCCGAGCGGCTGGGCCTGGCGCAGCTGCACCAGCTGCGCGGCCGGGTCGGGCGCGGTCGCGCCGCGTCCAGCTGCGTGCTGCTGTACCGCGCGCCGCTGTCGGGGCTGGCGCGGCAACGCCTGGAGACCATGCGCCAGACCCACGACGGCTTCGTGATCGCCGAAAAGGATCTGGAATTGCGCGGCCCGGGCGAACTGCTGGGCACGCGCCAGACCGGTCTGGCCGGCTTCCGCGTCGCCGACCTGGCCCGCGACGCCGACCTGCTGCCGCAGGTGCAGGCGCTGGGCGAGCGCCTGCTCGCCGACGCGCCCGAGATCGCCCAGCGCATCGTCGAACGCTGGGTCGGCGGCGCCGCGCGCTACGCTTCGGCGTAGGCGGGCGGGCGCCCCCATGCGCCGCGGTCGCCGGGCGGCGCAGCTGAATTGACGAAATCGGCCGGTTTTGATCGATACAAATGCGCGACGGCTTGGTCGATAATCGGGTCAACCCCCTGGGAAGCAGGCCATGCCCGCCGTCCGCTCCAACGCCGCCGTCCTGCCCGCGCCGTCCGCCGCCGGCACTCCGGTCCCTCGTCGCGGCGAGACCGCGCTAGCGGTGCACGTGTCGGAACCGGCATGCTCGCCGGCTATGACGGTCCATCCCAAGTGCGCGCAGCTGCGCGATCTGATCGCCGCCGATGTCGGCGGCACCCATGCCCGGGTCGGACATGTGCGCGTCGGCGACGACGGCACGCTGTCGGTACTGCGCTTTCGCCAATACGCCTGCGCGCAGGCCCCCAGCCTGGCCGCGATCCTGCGCGACTTCGCCGAAGAGGCGCAGGTGGCGCAGGAACACGCGGTGGTCGCGATCGCCGGGCGCCTGGACGGCGACCGCCTGCTCAACAGCAATCTGCCCTGGCCGGTCTCGCTGGAGCGCACCCGGCTGGAGGCCGGCTGCGGACAGTTGGCCCTGCTCAACGATTTCGAAGCCGTGGCCTACGCGGTGCCGCGCCTGGACCCGGCGCGCATGCTGCACATCTGCGGCGACACCGCCGCCAACGCCGGCCCGGCGTTGGTGCTGGGCCCGGGCACCGGCTTCGGCGCCGCGCTGTACGTGCCGGGCTCGCCCGCGCGCGTGCTGGCCAGCGAAGCCGGCCACGCCGCGCTGGCCGCGGGCACGCCGCGCGAACTGGATTTGCTGCGGCAACTGCTGCAACGCTGGCCGCACGTGGACAACGAACGCGTGCTGTCCGGCCCCGGTCTGGTCCACACCTACGAAGCGCTATGCGCGCTGGACGCGGCGCCGCCGCGACTGGACACGCCCGAAGCCATCGCCGCGGCCGCGCAGCGCGGCGACGATGCGCAGGCGGTGGAGGCGCTGTCGATCTTCTGCGCCATGCTCGGCAGCCTGGCCGGCGACCTCGCCGTGACCTTCGGCGCGCAGTCGGTGTACCTGGCCGGCGGCATCCCGGCCCAGATCGCGCCGTTCCTGCTGGCCAGCGATTTCGCCGCGCGCTTCCGCAACAAGGGCGTGTTCGCCGAGCTGATGGCGCGCACGCCGGTGCGGCTGGTCGAGCACGGCCAACGCGGCCTGCTCGGCGCCGCCGCCTATTACCTGGAGCGCCACGCCGGCGACTGAAATCGCGCGGCGCGACGGCGACCGCCGACCGACTTCCCATCGAGACCACGCCATGAGCACGCGCCGCCACTTCCTCCAGTCCTCGTTATTGGCCGCGGGCGCCCTGGCCGCGCCGCGTCTGGCGCGGTCCGCGCCCGCCAGCGGCGCCAAGGTGGTGTCGACCTGGGATTTCGGCGTCGGCGCGAATGCGGCGGCCTGGCCTGTGCTCGCGCGCGGCGGCGACGCGCTGGACGCGGTGGAGGCCGGCGCGCGCTGGGCCGAGGCCGACCTGTGCAATCCCACCGTGGGCCGCTGTGGCAATCCCGACCGCGACGGTGTGCTGACCCTGGACGCCAGCATCATGGCCGGCGACGGCCGCTGCGGCGCGGTCGCTGCGCTCGAGGACATCCTGCATCCGGTGTCGGTGGCGCGCGCGGTGATGGAGAAGACCCCGCACGTGATGCTGGTGGGCGAGGGCGCCCAGCAGTTCGCGCTGGCGCAGGGCTTTCCCAAGCAGCCGCTGCTGACCGACGAGGCGCGCAAGGCCTGGCGCGAATGGCTGAAAACCAGCGAGTACCGCCCGCAGATCAATGCCGAGCGCAGACAGCGCCCGGGCGACGCCAGCAACCACGACACCCTGGGCATCCTGGCGATCGGCGCGGACGGCAAGCTTGCCGGCGCCTGCACCACCAGCGGCATGGCCTGGAAGCTGCACGGCCGGGTCGGCGACAGCCCCATCGTCGGCGCCGGTTTGTACGTGGACAACGAGGCCGGCGCCGCCACCGCCTCGGGCGTGGGCGAGGAGATGGTGCGCAACGCGGCAAGCTTTCTCGTGGTCGAACTGATGCGCCAGGGCCGCTCGCCGGCCGAGGCCTGCCGGGAGGCGATCGAACGCGTGGTGCGCAAACGGCCGGAAGCCAGCAAGCAATTGCAGGTGTGCTTCCTGGCCTTGAACAAGCACGGCGAAGTCGGGGCCTACGCGCTGCACCAGGGTTTCGTCTACGCCGTGCACGACGGCGGCGCCGGGCCGCACGAGCGTCTGCACGAATCGGCGTCGGTCTACGCCACGGCACGCCAGTGAGCCGCATCGCCCTGGAGATCGCCGCCAACTCGCTGGCCTCGGCGCTGGCGGCGCAGGACGGCGGCGCCGACCGGGTCGAACTGTGCGAGAACCTGGGCGAGGGCGGTTGCACGCCGTCCTACGCCAGCATCGCGATGGCGCGCGAGCGCCTGCGCATCCCGCTGTACGTGCTGATCCGCCCGCGCGCAGGCGATTTCCTCTACGACGCGTTGGAGCGCGAGCATATGCGCCGCGACATCGAACTGTGCGTTCGCCTGGGCTGCGACGGCGTGGTGATCGGCGCGCTGGATGCCGACGGCGACGTCGACCGCGACGCCTGCGCCGAACTGATCGCCGCGGCCGGCGCGCTTGGCGTCACCTTCCATCGCGCCATCGACGCCGCGCGCGATCGCGCGCGCGCGCTGGAGGACGCGATCGCGCTCGGCTGCGAGCGCGTGCTGAGTTCCGGCGGCGCGGCCGGCGCCCCTGCCGGCGCCGCCGGCATCGCCGCGCTGGTGCGGCAGGCGCAGGGACGCATCGCGCTGATGGCGGGGGCGGGGATCGGGGCCGGCAACGTGGCCGCCTTGCTGGCCGCGACCGGAGTGAACCAGGTGCACGCCTCGGCCAAGGGCATGCAGCGTTCGCGCATGCGCTGGCGTAAC
The DNA here is from genome assembly GCF_001427505.1 of Lysobacter sp. Root604. Taxonomy (NCBI): domain Bacteria; kingdom Pseudomonadati; phylum Pseudomonadota; class Gammaproteobacteria; order Lysobacterales; family Lysobacteraceae; genus Lysobacter; species Lysobacter sp. Root604. The sequence goes on from NZ_LMGS01000009.1 coordinate 1,369,885, forward strand.
GCAGCGCTGGTGGGGCTGGATCCGGATTGGATCGCCAGCGAGCGCGAGCAAGTAGCTGCGCTGCGCCAGGCCCTGGATGCCAGCGCTGCCTGACGCCGCCCGTAGGGTGTGGTGAGCCTGGGGCGAACCGCACCGTCGCGCGAGCCCGAATCGTCGTGCCGGGGCGGTCGCCACCTCGTGCCAATCACCGAGGCGGCCAGGCCGCCCTGGAAGCGCCGAGACCTTGCATCGTCGCCGCGCTCGCTCGTCGCCGTGGAAGCCGCGCCGCAGTAGGGAGCGGCGAACCGCAGCATCGCACCGATGCGGCGGCCACCGCGGCCTGGGGCGCAGCGCTGCCTCGCCACCTCGATCACAAACGGCACGGGGCCCGGTCTGGCCGGATTCTCGAGCACTAAACCCATCCGGCTCAATCGCTTAGCCGTCGAAGGTTAAAGATTTGTTGCAGCGCAGAATGCAATCCGGCAAAGCCTGTGATGAATTTAGATCGATCCAGTTTTGTAGGGGGAAAGGGATGGCCGGGCCGGCGTCCCTTTTAAACGGTCGGATTTTTAGATCGTGACAAAAGCTGGAGATCGCTGTCCGCGTGTCCCGTTGCAGCCCACCTTTCGAGATCGCCGTGATGACTCACTCCACGCTTCACCGCAATGCGCTGACCAGCGCGCTCGCGCTCGCTTTGTTCGCACCGCTGGCCGCGCAGGCCCAGGACGCGCCGCAGGGGACGGCCGCCCAGGACCAGGTAACCGAAGTCGAAAAAATCACCGTCACCGGTTCGCGCATCAAGCGCACCCAAATCGAAGGCCCGGCGCCGGTCACGGTGATGACCGCCGAGCAGATCAAGGCCGAAGGCTTCGTCACCGTGCACGACGCCCTGAGCACGCTCAACGAGGCCATCGGCACCGTCGAGGCCGACGTCCAATGGGGCTCGCACACGCCCAACGCCAGCCCGCTCAACCTGCGCAACATGGGGCCCAACCGCAGCCTGCTGCTGGTCAACGGCCGCCGCGTCGCCGATTACCCGCTGCCCTACGGCGGCCAGAGCAACTTCGCCAACTACTCCAACATTCCCGCCGCGGCGGTCGAGCGCATCGAAGTGCTGACCGGCGGCGCCTCGGCGATCTACGGCTCCGACGCCATCGCCGGCGTCATCAACGTGATCCTGAAGAAGAACTACAGCGGCGACGAAGTGCGCGTGCGCGGCGGCACCTCCACCGAAGGCGGTCGCGACACCTGGGACCTGTCCTGGGCCGGCGGCAAGACCGGCGAGCAGTGGAGCGTGAGCTACGCCCTGCAGTGGACCAAGCGCGACCCGCTGTTCGGCCGCGACCGCCCCCAGATGGACGACTCCGACGATGCCGCGCCCAGCTCCTGGAACACCGAGCAGCGCAAGGTCGGCTTCCGTCCGTTCACCGGCCTGGCCCTGCTCGACGCCGGCAACGGCAACCGTCGCCTGGCCCCGCCCCCCGGCGCCTGCGAACAGTTCCGCGGCGAGTACTACCGCGCCGACCGCCTGGTCTACAACTACAACACCAACACCGTCAGCAACACCGGCCAGCTATGCGGCAAAAGCGCCGACTTCGGCGATTGGCTGCTGCGCAGCGGCAGCGAGGACTGGTCGGCCTACGCGCATGCCACCTGGGATTTCGACAACGGCATGCAGGCCTGGGTCAACGTGGCCCTGTACGATTCCAAAGCCCAGTGGGGCACCTCGCCGCCGTCGTTGCAGCTCACCGACGGCCTGGACGGCGGCGCCTTCATCGACGCCAACACCGGCCGCCAGCTGATCGGTGTGCGCAGCTTCACCCCGTTCGAGGTCGGCGGCATGGACAACATGCGCAACCTCAACAAGGAACAGTCCTGGGACCTGAGCGCGGGCCTCAGCGGCACCGTGTTCGACGGCCGCTTCAACTGGGACGCCTCGGTCGGCCGCTCGCGCTACACCGTGCACGAGCGCATCGCCACGGTCGATTGGGACGCGGCCGAGAACTTCTTCCTCGGCCCTCAGATCGGCACCCAGGGCGGTCTGCCGGTGTACAACTTCAACGAAGCGCGCTGGTGGGCGCCGGTGACGCCGGAGCAGTACCGCCAGTTCGGCGTCAACTCGATCAACAACGCCGCGTCCTGGGTCAATCAGGCGCAGGCCTCGATCAGCGGCGACCTGTTCGAAGGCTGGGCCGGCCCGATCGGCTTCGCCGCGGTGCTGGAAGCGGCCAAGCAGGGCTACCAGCTCGACCCCGATCCACGCGGCAACCAGGATTACTGGGTGCAGAACATCGATCGCGGCGGCGGCGAGCGCACCCGCTATTCGGCCGGCGTCGAGTTCAAGGTGCCGCTGCTGGAATCGGTGACCCTGACCGCGGCGGCGCGCCGCGATCACTACGGCAGCTACCACGCCTTCGATTCGGCCGCGCGCCTGGCGATCGGCTCACAGGCCGAAACCACCTGGAACGCCGGCATCGAATGGCGCCCGCTGTCCAACCTGTTGTTGCGCGGCAGCTACGCCACAAGCTTCCACGCGCCGGACATGCATTTCCTGCTGGCCCAGCCCAGCACCTCCGACGTCGGCATGAGCGACCCGCTGCGCTGCATCCAGAGCGGCGCCTATCTGACCAACGACTGCGGCAGCGGCAACCCCGACGTGTTCTACGCCTTCGGCGCCAACCGCCGCGGTACCCCGGATCTGAAGTCCGAACTGGGCGAGTCGTGGACGGTCGGTCTGGTCTGGGATCCGATGGACAACCTGTCGCTCACCGCCGACTACTGGTCGATCGATCTGGACGACGAAATCCGCGACCTGCCGCTGGACGTGATCCTCAATGACGAGGCCGGCTGCCGTACCGGCAAGACCGTCGATCCCTCGGTGCCCTGGTCCAACCCCAGCGGCGCGGAGTACTGCGCGACCATCCTGGCGCGCGTGAACCGCGACGCCAACGGCCGCCTGCTGTCGGTGGAAACCGGTCCGATCAACATCGCCCAGCGCAGCGTCGCCGGCGTCGACGCCTCGCTGCGCTACCGCCTCGATACCGCGCGCTGGGGCAACTTCCAGTTCGGCCTGAACTACACCAACCTGGTGTCGATGAAGGAGCAGGTGTACGCCACCGATCCCAACCCGGAACGTCGCGATCGCGACGTGCGCAGCAAGATCCGCGGCAGCGTGAGCTGGCAGGGCGAGAAGTGGAACTGGACCGTGTACGGCGACCGCATAGGCTCGGTACCGGGCGTGCGCTACCACTGGGGCACCGACCGTCTCGACAACCCCGGCGGCTGCCGCCCGTTCCCGGACGGCTATGTGCCCAGCGACAGCCTGGACGCCAATTGCGCGGTGCCGCCCGGCAGCAGCAACCCCAACGCCGGCAAGAGCACCTCGCGCTACTACGGCCGCGTCGGTCCGGCGATCACCTGGAACTTCAACGTCGGCTACAAGGTGACCGACCGCGCCAAGATCAACTTCTACGTCAACAACGTGTTCAACAGCACCGGCTGGAACCACAAGGACCCGTACAAGCTCGACTACGAGTTCTACAACAGCCGTCTGTTCAGCCCGGTCGGCCGCGAAGTGTCCCTGGAGTACGTGTTCAACTTCGATTGATCTCTCCCGCCCTCCCCCTCGGGCCCTGGGCCCGGCCGACTGGCCGGGCTCTTTTTTCCCTGGGGCGGCGGCCGTTTTCGGGCGACCGCCCGATCCTCGCCTACGGGCCGTAGGCACGCATCCGGAACGCGTTCGACTTGGGTATCCGCCTCGCCACGACGCTGCTGTTGCTGCTGTTCGCGCCGGCCTGCGTCTGCGCGCAAGCGCCGTTGTCGCAGGCTGTGGCCACGCAGGCGCCGACGTCGCCGGCGCTGATTCCGCAGCCGCGGCATTGGCAGCGCGGCGAGGGCAGGTTCGTGCTCGACAGCGGCGTGGCCCTGGTGGTGCCGGCCGATACGCGCAGCCGCGAGATCGCCGATTTCCTGCGCCGCTCGCTGGCAGACGATCACGGCCTGTGGCTGACCGCCCGCGGGGCGCGCGACGCGCGCACGATCGAGCTGCGCCTGGACGCCGCGGTGGCCGGCGAAGAGGCCTACCGCATCGAGGTCGCGCCACAGCGCATCGTGCTGAGCGCCGCGCGACCGCGCGGACTGTTCTGGGCGGTGCAGAGCCTGCGTCAGCTGCTGCCGCCGGGCCGCGCCACGCGCATCGAAGTGCCGGCGCTGCGCATCGAGGATGCGCCACGCTACGGTTATCGCGGGCATATGCTCGATGTCGGCCGCCATTTCATGCCGGTCGACTTCGTCAAGAAACAAATCGACCTGCTGTCCTACTACAAGATCAACACCTTCCGTTGGCATCTCAGCGAAGACCAGGGCTGGCGGATCGAGATCAAGCGCTATCCCAAGCTGACCCAGGTCGGCGCGTGGCGCGACGAGCAAGACGGCAGCCGCTACGGCGGCTACTACACCCAGGCGCAGATACGCGAAGTGGTGGAATACGCGCGTCAGCGCAACATCATGGTGATCCCCGAGATCGAGATGCCCGGGCATGCGTCGGCGGCGCTGGCGGCCTATCCGGAGCTGTCCTGCCGTAAGCAGCCGATCGCCGTGCCCGCCAGCTGGGGGGTGTTCGAGGACATCTACTGCGCCGGCGACGAGTCCACCTTCGAGTTCCTGCAGCAGGTGCTGGACGAAGTGGTCGCCTTGTTCCCCGCGCCCTATGTGCACATCGGCGGCGACGAAGCGCCCAAGGCGCGTTGGAAGGAAAGCGCGTCCTCGCAGCAGCGTATGCGCGAACTCGGGCTGAAGGACGAGGACGAACTGCAGGCCTGGTTCGTGCGCCGCATCCAGCGCTACCTCGCCGGCAAGGGCAAGACCCTGATCGGCTGGGACGAGATCCTCGACGGCGGCCTGGGCAAGGACGCCATCGTCGAAGTCTGGCGCGGAGACGAACCGGCCGCGAGCGCGCTGCGCAACGGCAACCGCATCGTCGTGGCCAGCCCGTTCTATTTGGACCGGGCGCTGAGCGATCTGAGCCTGGAAAAGCTCTATCGCACCGATTTCGCCGCCGCGCCGGCGTTCGCCGAGCATGCCGCGCAGGTGCTGGGCGCCGAGGCGCCGCTGTGGACCGAGCGGGTGACGCCGCGCAATGCCGAGGCGATGCTGTATCCGCGCCTGCTCGCGTTCGCCGAGAACACCTGGAGCGGCGTCGGCGACTACCCGGATTTCCAACGCCGCCTGAGCCAGCACTACCCCAGGCTCGACGCCTGGCGGGTGAGCTACGGCCCGGAAGCGACGGACGTGGTGGGCTATCGGCTGGAGCGCGATCCGGCGCAACGCGTATGGCGTGTGCACGCGCAACGCGGTTTCTCCGACTTGCGCATCCACTACAGCACCGACGGCCGCGAACCGGACGCGACCTCGCCCTGGTTCGAGGACAGCCTGGAGATCGCCCGGCCGGGCACGCTGAAGCTGACCCCGTATCGCCACGGCCGCGCCTATGCGCGCAGCCGCGCTTACCCCCTGGTGGCGCACCGCGGTCTGGATCGCGAAGTGCGCTACTCGCTGCCGGCGCACCCGCGCTACCGCGGCAATGCCGATACCGCGACTCTGAGCGATGGCGTGCTGGCCGGCGACGAGCATGCCGACGGCCGCTGGACGGCCTGGGCCGGCGGCGACGTCGAGCTCATCGTGGACCTGGGCGCGCCGACCGTGCTGCGCGCGCTGTCGGCGCGCTTCCTGCAGCAGACCCAGAGCTGGATCCTGCCGCCGCGCCACCTGCAGCTGTTCACGTCCGACGACGGCCGGCGCTGGACGCCGGGCGCGGAACTCGCGCTGGACGTGGACGCCGCCGAGTTGCGCCAGCGTTATCACACGCCGCGCCTGGTCTTGCCGCAGCCGATGCGCGCACGCTACCTGCGCTTGCAGATTCAAGGCTATGGCGCTCTGCCCGCGGGCCATCCCGGTGCCGGCAGCCCGTCCTTCTATTTCGTCGACGAACTGGTGATCGAATGAGTCGCTCGCACACGCCGCCGCAGACCGCCGGTTCCGCTCTCCGCTTGCGCACGGGCCTGCGCTGGTTGGGTTTGGCCCTGGCCTTGACCGTTGCCGCCGCGCAGGCCGCGCCCGCGCGCGAGGACCTCGCCGCCGCGGTCAACACCTACATCGGCAGCAAGGACGACGGCAACACCTATCCCGGCGCGTCCGCGCCGTTCGGCCTGATCCAGGTCTCGCCGATCGGCGATCACTACGCCGGCTGGCGCTACGACGAGCCCAAGATCCGCGGCTTCGGCCATTCCTTCCTGTCCGGTGCCGGCTGCTGGGAGCAGGGCGGGCAGTTGTCGGTGCTGCCGGTGACCGGCAGCATCGCGCCGGGCGGCGCCTTCGACACCGCCAAGTCCGAGAGCTTCGATCAGCGCAAGTACGCCGCCGCCTATACCCACGAAGGCGAGGTCGGGCAGGCCGGTTACTACAAAGTGCGGCTGACCGATTACGGCGGCATCGATGTCGAAGCCACCGCGCGCACCCGCGCCGCCGCCGAGCGCTACACCTTCAGCGTCGATGCCGGCACCGGCCACGTGCTGGTCAACACCGGCCAGGCCAACAACCGCCACTGGGTGGTCGGCAGCGCGCTGCGCGTGGTCGACGAGCGCAGCGTCGAGGGCCGCATCACCACCAAGAGCTTCTGCGGCGGCCAGAACTACACCACCTGGTTCGTGCTGCGCTTCGACCGCCCGTTCCAAAGCCAGGGCACCTGGGACGAGGAGGGCGGCCACCCCGGCGGCCGCGGCGCCATGCAGGGCGACGGCCGTCCGGCCGGCGCGTGGTTCAGCTTCGATCTCAAGCAGGGCCGCGCGGTCACCGCGATCAGCGCGATCTCGCACGTCGACCAGCAAGGCGCCTGGAACAATCTGCGCGCCGATGCCATGGCCGGCGAGCAAACGCTGGGATTCGACGCCATGCGCACGCGTGCGCAGGACGCTTGGCGCAAGGAGCTACAGAGCGTGCGCGTGCAGGGCGGCAGCGGCGACGATCGCACCGTGTTCTACACCGCGCTCTACCACACCTTGTTGCAGCCGCTGACCGGCAGCGACGCCGACGGCCGTTATCGCGGCTACGACGATCGCATCCACCAGGCCGAAGGCTGGACCTATTACGAGTACTTCTCGCTGTGGGACACCTACCGCTCGCAGAACCAGCTGCTGGCGATGCTGCGTCCGCAGCGCGCGCGCGACATCGCCCAGTCGGTGCTGAAAATCCGCGAGCAGGGCGGCTGGCTGCCGCGCTGGGGCTACGCCAGCTTCGAGACCAATGTGATGACCGGCGACCCGGTCACGCCGTTCCTGGTCGATCTGTGGAAGTTCGGCGCATTGCAGGGCCGCGAGCGCGAGGCCTGGACCGCGCTGCGCGAGAACGCCTTCGGGGTGCCGCCGTTCGGTTCGCGCAGCAGCGGCCGCGCCGGTAATCCCAGCTATCTGCAGCGGGGTTTCGTCCAGTACGACCGCGCGTTCCCGGTCAAGAGCATGGACATCGATCCGCATCACGGCGGTTCGGCCACGCTGGAGTACGCGCTCGCGGATTGCTCGCTCGCGAGCTTCGCCCAGGCCCTGGGCGAGGACGCGGACGCGCAGGCGCTGCGCACGCGCGGCGGCAACTGGCGCAAGGTGTGGGACGCGCAAGCCCAGGACGCCGAGCTGGGCTACACCGGCTTCCCGCGTCCGCGCCTGGACGACGGCGGCTGGTACAGCGGGCCGGACGGACGCTACAACCCGCGTTCGCACCACGGCTTCCACGAAGGCACCGCCTGGCAATACCAGTGGCTGGTGCAGCAGGACGTGCCCGGACTGGCCGCGGCGATGGGCGGCGAAGCCGAGGCGCTGCGCCGGCTGGACGCGTTCTTCGCTTACGACGCGCTGGTGGCGGACCCGGCCCACGCCGCGCGCAAGCAGTGGGTGGTGGGGCCGTACAGCTACTACAGCCAGTACCGCTATAACCCCAACAACGAACCCGACCTGCACGCGCCCTGGCTGTACGCGCTGCTGGGACAGCCGTGGAAGACCTCGACGGTGCTGCGTTCGGCGCAGACGCTGTTCACCAACGCGCCCAACGGCGTCACCGGCAACGACGACCTGGGCACCATGTCGGCCTGGTACCTGTTCAGCGCGATCGGCCTGTACCCGCTGATGCCGGGCAGCGGTGAGCTGGTGCTGCACGCGCCGCGTTTCGAGCGCGTCGAGCTGGACCTGGGCGAGGGCAAGACCCTGCGCATCGAGGCGCCGGGCGCCGACGGCCGCAAGCTGCAATATCCGCAGTCGGTACGTTTCGGCAGCGCGGCGGTCGATCAGGTCTGGCTGGATTGGTCGCGCGTACGCGATGGCGGCACCCTGCGTTTCGAACTCGGTCCCGCGCCGTCGGCCTGGGCCACCGCCGCTTCGGCGCGTCCGGCCGCGGCCTGCGGCGCGCAAACCGGGAGCGCGCCTTGAATGCGGTCGCGGCGCCGCCGCGCCGCCCGGCGGTCCGCAGCGGCCGCGGGTCGGCCGGCCTGGGCCTTGCCGCCGCAAGCAGCCAACTTGGATCGATCCACTTGGTGAATAATCGGGCGACAGCACGAGTCCAAGGACCCGGGATCTCCGATGACGACCCACAAGCCCGGCACCGGCCGGTCCAACCGCAAGCAGGTCACCGTGACCGACATCGCCCAAGCCTGCGGCGTGTCGCGGGCGACGGTGTCGCTGGTGCTGCGCGGCAGTCCGCTGGTGCATGCCGATACCCGCGCGCGGGTGGAAGCGGAATTGAAGCGGCAGCGCTACGTCTACAACCGGGCGGCGGCGAACCTGCGCCGGCAGACTTCCAGTTCGGTCGCGTTGGTGATCAACGACCTGTCCAACCCCTTCTTCGCCGAGTTCGCCGCGGGCGTGGACGAGGCCTTGGGCGAGGAGGGCTACGTCACCCTGTTGGGCAGCACGGCCGAATCGCCGCAGCGCCAGTTGGCGGTGCTGGGCTCGCTGGTCGAGCACGGGCCGGCCGGCATCATCCTGTCGCCGGCCGAGCACAGCGACGGCGCGGCGCTGCAACGCTTGCTGGGCGCGCACACGCCGGCGCTGGTGTTCAACCGCGCCTTGCCGGGCGTGGACTGGGACTTCCTGGCGCTGGACAACGAGCACGGCGCGCGTCTGGCCACCGAGCACCTGCTGTCGCTGGGGCACCGGCGGATCGCGTTCTTCGGCGGGCATGCCGATTCCAGTTCCTGTCGGCAGCGCCGGCAGGGCTACAGCGACGCGATGCGCGCGGCGGCGATCGAGCCTTCGCCGGATTGGCTGGTCGAATGCAGCCCGACCCGCGTCGAAGCCGCCTCGCGCACCGCCGAACTGTTCGAGCACGCGCCGGATGCGACCGCGGCGGTTTGCTACAACGACACCGTCGCCTTGGGCCTGATGCTGGGCCTGAGCGCGCGCGGGATCCGGCCGGGGCTGGACTTCGCCCTGACCGGATTCGACGACATCACCGAGGCGGCGCTGTCGACGCCGTCGCTGACCACGCTGGCGGCGCAGCCGCGCGCGTGCGGGCGCCAGGCCGCCGAACTGCTGTTGCAGCGCGTGCGCGATCCGGGCGCGTTGTCGCGGCGCGTGATCGCGCCGGTGAAGCTGGTGGTGCGCGGCAGCAGCGGAGCCGCGGCCATGTGAGTTCCCTCCTCCGGCGCCGACCGCACGACGCCTCCACCGAGCCGTCGACGCCATGAGCACTCAAGATCCCAACGCGCCGGCGTCCGCCGCGCGCAACCGCGCGGCCCTGATCGCGATGACCGCGATCTTCTTCATGTGGGGCTTCATCACCGAGCTCAACGGGGTGCTGATTCCGCACCTGCAGTCGGTGTTCCAACTCACCCACGCGCGCTCGATGCTGCTGGACTCGGCCTTCTTCGGGGCCTACTTCGTGATGGCGGTGCCGGCCGGGCGGGTGGTGGCCAGGGTCGGCTACAAGCTGGGCATCGTGATCGGCCTGCTGATCGCCGGCGGCGGCGCGCTGCTGGTGCTGCCGGCGGCGCAGGCGGCCTCGTTCGAATTGTTCCTGCCGGCCTTGTTCATTCTGGCCACCGGCATCGTCCTGTTGCAGGTCTCGGCCAATCCCTACGTGAGCCTGCTGGGCGCGCCCGAGCGCGCCGCCAGCCGGCTCAACTTCGCCCAGGCGGTGAATTCGCTGGGCCACACCATCGGCCCCTACGTGGCCGGCCTGCTGATCTTCAGCGCGACCCTGCTCAGCGCCGAACAGCTGGCCAAGCTGCCGGCGGCCGAGCGCGTGCAGACCGTGCAGCCGCTGTACATCGGCGTGGCCGTGGCGCTGATCGCGCTGGCGGCGGCGGTGTACTTCTTCCGCATGCCGGCGCTCACCGAGGCCACCGAACAGGCCGATACGCGCAAGCACGGCTTCGTCGACGTGCTGCGTCATTCGCATCTGCGTTGGGGCGTGCTGGCGATCTTCTTCTACGTGGGCGTCGAGGTCACGGTCGCTCACTTCATGGTCAAGTACGTTTCGCGCCCGGAGATCGGCGCGATGAGCGAAGGCCAGGCTTCGCTGTACCTGTCCTACTACCACGGCGCCGCGATGATCGGCCGCTTCCTCGGCGCGGCGCTGCTGATGAGCGCCAATCCGCGCCGGTTGCTGCCGTTGTACGCGGCGGTCAACATCGTGCTGCTGCTGGTCACCATGAACACCCTGGGCGGCGTGGCCTTGTGGTCGGTGGTGCTGGTGGGCCTGTTCAACTCGATCATGTTCCCGACCATCTTCACCCTGGCGATCGAGCGCCTGGGCCCGATGACCGAGAAGGCTTCCAGCCTGCTGGTGATGGCCATCGTCGGCGGCGCGGTGATTCCGCCGCTGCAGGGCGCCTTGGTGGATCTGCTCAAGGGCGCGCTGGGCGACGAGACCCGCGCCCTGCAGTACGCGTTCGTCGTATCCGCGCTGTGCTACGCCTACATCGTCTGGTACGGCCTGCGCGGTTCGCGCCTATCGCCGCCAGCCAACACCGTACAGGGGCAGGATTGAACCGCATGCGCAACATCGTTTGCTTCGGCGAGGCCTTGATCGATTTCCTCGCCCAGCCCGCGCCCGCCGACGACGCGCCGCGCGCGTTCCTGAAATACGCCGGCGGCGCGCCGGCCAACGTCGCCGCGGCCGCGGCGCGGCTGGGCGCGCCGACCCAGTTCGTGGGCATGCTGGGCCACGACATGTTCGGCGACTTCCTGCTCGACAGCCTGCGCGGTTGCGGCGTGGCCACCGACTACGTGCTGCGCACCGACGCGGCCAAGACCGCGCTGGCCTTCGTCGCCCTGGACGAACACGGCGAACGCAGTTTCAGCTTCTATCGTCCGCCGGCGGCGGATCTGCTGTTCCGCAGCGAGCACTACGCCGCCGACTGCTTCGCCCGGGCCGGCGCCTTCCACGTCTGCTCCAACAGCCTGACCGAAGACGAGATCGCCGAGGCGACCTTGCAGGGCATGCGTCTGGCGCGTGCGGCCGGCGCCCTGGTGAGCCTGGATCTCAACCTGCGCCCGATGCTGTGGCCGCAGGGCGTGGAGCCGCGGCCGCGCTTGTGGCAGGCGCTGGCCGCGGCCGACCTGGTCAAGCTGGCGCGCAACGAACTGGACTATCTGGCCGAGCCCTACGGCGGCGGCGAAGCCGGCGAACGCGCGGTGCGCGAACGTCTGTTCGCGGGCGCGGCGCGCTGGCTGGTGGTCACCGACGGCGGCGCGCCGATGCGCTGGTACAGCGCCGACGGCGACGGCGACGGCGAGGGCGAGGTGCGCGGCTTCCGGGTCAAGGCGGTCGACACCACCGCCGCCGGCGACGCCTTCGTCGGCGGCCTGCTCTCGTATCTGTGCGAACGTGGCGTGGATGCGGCGGGCCTGCCCGCGTTCCTGGCCGACCGCGCCGCGCTGGAGGACGCCCTGCGTTTCGCCGCCGCGGTCGGCGCGCTGGCGGTGACCCGGCACGGCGCCTTCGCCGCGATGCCCTCGCGCGCGCAGGTCCAGCAATTGCTCAAGGATCAGTATGAACACGCTGCCTGACCCCGTCGCCCCGGACTTCCGTTCCGCCGACTTCCTGCGTGCGCATATCGCGCGCACCATGGCCTTCTATCACCCGCGCTGCATCGATCCGTCCGGTGGCTTCTTCCACTATTTCAAGGACGACGGCGGGGTTTTCGAGGCCTCGCACCGGCATCTGGTCAGCAGCACCCGCTTCGTTTTCAACTACGCCATGGCCGCGCGCGAGTTCGGCGAGGACGCGGCTTTGCGCGCGCAGTACCTGCAGGCGGCGCGCCACGGCCTGCGCTACCTGCGCGAGCGCCACCGCAATCCGGACACCGGCGGTTACGCCTGGACCCTGCGCGACGGCCGGGTCGAGGACGAGACCTACCACTGCTACGGCGTGGCCTTCGTGCTGCTGGCGTACTCCACCGCGCTCAAGGCCGGCATGGACGAAGCGCGCGCCTGGATGGACGAAACCTGGCAGCTGCTGGAGCGGCGCTACTGGGAACCGCGGCACGGCCTGTATCGCGACGAAGCGGACGCGCATTGGAACTTCAGCGGCTACCGTGGCCAGAACGCCAACATGCACATGTGCGAGGCGATGCTGGCGGCGTTCGAAGCCAGCGGCGAGCGCCGTTACCTGGATCGTGCGCTGGGCCTGGCCGAGCGCATGACCCGCCACCACGCCGCCCAGGCCGGCGGGCTGGTGTGGGAGCACTACGACGCCGACTGGAACATCGACTGGACCTACCACCTCGACGATCCCAAACACCTGTTCCGCCCCTGGGGCTTCCAGCCCGGCCACCAGACCGAGTGGGCCAAGCTGCTGCTGATCCTGGACCGGCATGTCGAGGCCGACTGGCTGCTGCCGACCGCGCGCCATCTGTTCGACACCGCGCTCGCGCATTCCTGGGATGGACGGCGCGGCGGCATGTATTACGGTTTTGCGTTCGAGGGCCTACGGCAGGCGTTGAGCGAAGCAAGCGCTTTGGAACGTCCAGCCATGGATGGCCCGGCGCTTGCGGAGGGACCCGCGTATGTGTGCGACGACGACAAGTATTTCTGGGTTCAAGCCGAATCGCTGGCCGCCGCCGCGCTGCTGGCCGCGCGCACCGGCGAAGATCGCTATTGGGATTGGTATCAGCGCCTGTGGGCCTACGCCTGGACGCATCTGGTCGATCATCGCTACGGCGCCTGGTTCCGCATCCTCGATGCCGACAACCGCAAGTACAGCGACGAGAAGAGTCCGGCCGGCAAGACCGATTACCACACCATGGGCGCGTGTTACGAAGTGCTGAACCTGGTGCGCGGGAGCTGAGGGCGAAGATGCGGCCGGCCAAGCTCTGGCGGGGATGGCGAGGCTGCGCGGCGGTCGTATCGATCGCCGTGGCGGTGCTGTTCGCCACGGCCGCGCCGGCGGCGCAGCCCCAGGTGCGCTACCTGCATCAGGGCTGGGAGTTCCGCTTGCTGCCGGACGACCCGCAGGCGCGCGAGCATGCGCCCGCGACGCAGTGGCGCGCCGCGCGCGTGCCCGGTCACGTGCATACCGACCTGCTCGCCCAGGGGCTGATACCCGATCCCTATGTCGGCGCGCCGGAAGCGCAGCTGCAATGGATAGGCCTGGGCGCCTGGGAATACCGCAGCCGCTTCGATCTGAGCGAGGCGACACTGCGCAAGTCTCATGCCGAGCTGGTATTCGAGGGCCTGGATACCTACGCCGACGTCTACCTCAACGGCGAGGCGCTGCTGTCGGCCGACAACGCTTTCCGGAACTGGCGGCTGCCGGTGGCCGGCAAGTTGCGCGCGCGCGGTAACGAGCTGCGGGTGGTGCTGCATTCGCCGATCCGGCGTCTGCTGCCGCGCGTGGAGGCGATGCCGCACAAGATCGCCGGCAACTACCCCTCGCCCTACGGCGACGAGCCCAAGGAGGCGATGACCGGCAACTTCGCGCGCAAGCCCGGCTACCACTACGGCTGGGACTGGGGCCCGCGCTACGTCACCGCTGGCGTATGGCGCGACGTGAAGCTGGAGAGCTGGGACGGCCCGCGTATCGACGAACTGCACCTGCGTCAGCTGCGCGTCGATGCCGATGTCGCCGAGCTGCGCGCGCAGGTGCAAGTGCGCGCCGACGCCGCCGGCAGCGCGACCCTGGAGCTGGACTGGCTGGACCCCGACGGCCGCCGCGCGCGCGCGCTGCGCCAGACCGTGCAACTGCAAGCCGGCGCGCAAACGTTGAATGTGCCGGTGCGGATCGAGCGGCCGCGTCGCTGGTACCCGTTCGGCTACGGCGAGCAGGCGCTGTACACCTTCCGCGCGCGTCTGCTCGACGCGGACGGCCAGCGCGCCCAGGCGCAGCAGCGCACCGGCCTGCGCCGGGTCGAGCTGCGCCGGCCGCGCGACGCGGAGGGGCAGGGCTTCGCGTTCGCGGTCAATGGCATCGAGATCTTCGCCAAGGGCGCCAACGCGATCCCGTTCGACATGTTTCCCGCGCGGGTGCCGCGCGAACGTTTGCGCAAGACCCTGGAGGACGCGCGCGCGGCCAACATGAACATGCTGCGTAACTGGGGCGGCGGCTATTACGAAAGCGATGCGTTCTTCGACCTGGCCGACGAGCTCGGCCTGATGGTGTGGCAGGACTTCATGTACGGCGGCGGCATGCAGCCGGGCTTCGATCCGGCTTTCCGCGCCAATGCCGTGGCCGAGGCGCGCGACCAGGTCCGACGCCTGCGCCGCCATCCCAGCATCGTGCTGTGGTGCGGCAACAACGAAGAGGAGACGGCCTGGAAGGATTGGGGCCATCGCCGCAAGCTGATGGAGTCCGATCCTGCTTTCGCGCAGACGGTCTGGGACGGCTACGTGCAGCTGTTCGGACGCGACCTGCGCGAGGTGGTCGCGCAGGAGGCCGGCGATCTGCCGTACTGGTCCAGTTCGCCCGGCAACGATCTGGACGAGAAGGCCAACGATTCGTCCAAGGGCGACAAGCATTACTGGGACGTGTGGGCCGGCTCCAAACCGATCGCCGCCTACTTGGACGAAACCCCGCGTTTCATGTCCGAGTTCGGCCTGCAGGCCTGGCCGTCGCTGCGCACCGTCGACGCCTTCGCCAGCGCGGCGGAGCAGGGTATCGATACGCCGGTGATCCGCGCCCACCAGAAGTTCCTCGCCGGCGCCGGCAACGAGCGCCTGCTGCACTACATTCGCGCCGGCTACGGCGAGCCGCGCGATTTCGCCCAGTTCGTCTACCTCAGCCAGGTCATGCAGGCCGAGGGCATCGAGCTGGCCGCGTTGCACCACCGCGCCAGCCGGCCGCACACCATGGGCTCGCTGTACTGGCAGCTCAACGACGTCTGGCCGGGCGCGTCCTGGTCCAGCCTGGACTATTACGGCCGTTGGAAGGCTTTGCACTTCCACGCACGCCGCTTCTTCGCCCCGGTCGCGGCGGCGGCGCTGCGCAAGGACGGGCGCACCACGCTGAGCCTGCTGTCGGACCGCACCCAGGCCCTGCCGGCGCGATGGACGCTGCGCGTGATCGATTTCGACGCCCGCGAACATTGGCGTGCGCAGGGCGAGGTCGCGCTGACGCCGCTGGCCGTCACCGCCGCGGGCGCCTGGAGCGATGCCGAACTGCTGCGCGGCGCCGACCAGCGCCGTACCGCGGCGGTGTTCGAGCTGCAGGCTCAAGGCGAGCCGGTATCGCGCCGTGTGATCTATTTCGACGAAGCCGAGGCGCTGGCGCTGAGCGATCCGCAGTTGCGCACGCAGTGGCGTCGCGACGGCAAGGCCGCGGTATTGACGCTGCAGACCGAGCGCCTCGCGCGCGGGCTGTGGATCGAGTTCGACGGCCTCGACGCCGAATTGTCCGATAACGCCTTGACCCTGCTGCCCGGCGAAACCGTGCAGCTGCGCGTGCGCGCCGATGCCGACCTCGCGCGTCTGCGCCAGGCGCTGCGGCTGCGCTGGCTGGGCGCCCCCTAAGTCCGGCTTCCGTTTTCCCGCGCCGCGCGCCGGTATGGGCGCGGCCCCAACCGACCTTGGTGACCCTGATGACTCCACGCACGCTCGCCTGCCTTATCGCCGCTGTCCTGATCGCCGGCTGCGCCCGCCCCGCTAGCGATGTCGCTACGGCGCCCGCCGCCCAGCCACCCGCCGCGGCACCCGCGCAAAGCGCCGACGTGGCTGAGGCCGCGCGCATGGCCGAACGCGTGAAGGCCGAGACCCGTCATGCCTGGCAGGGTTACAAGCGCTACGCCTGGGGCCGCGACGCGCTCAAACCGCTGAGCAAGAGCGGTCACGACTGGTACCCGCACTCGCTGCTGATGACGCCGGTGGACGCGCTGGACACTCTGCTGCTGATGGGCCTGAAGAGCGAAGCCGACGAGGCGCGCGAGCTGATCGCGACCCAGCTGAACTTCGACCGCGACATGGTCGTGCAGAACTTCGAGGTCACCATCCGCCTGCTCGGCGGCCTGTTGTCGGGCTATCAAGCCACGGGCGACGAGCGCCTGCTCAAGCTCGCCGACGACTTGGGCACGCGCCTGCTGCCGGCGTTCGACTCGCCCACCGGCCTGCCTTACACCCACGTCAATCTGCGCACCGGCAAGACCCGCGGCAAGGTCAGCAACCCGGCCGAGACCGGCACCCTGCTGATCGAGTTCGGCATGCTGTCCAAGCTCACCGGCAAGCCGGTGTACTACGAGCGGGCCAAGCGCGCGTTGGTGGAGACCTATAAACGGCGCGACCCCAAGACCGGCCTGGTCGGGTCCTGGATCGACGTGGAGAGCGGCCGTTGGACCGATACCGGCTCGCACATCGGCGGCGGCATCGATTCCTATTACGAGTACCTGTACAAGTGCTGGCGTTTGTTCGGCGACCAGGAATGCAAGGCGATGTGGGATCAGAGCATCGTCGCGGTCAATGCGCACCTGGCCGACGAAGTGCGCGAGCGCGAGCTGTGGTACGGCCACGCCGACATGGTCACCGGCAAGCGCATGGCCACGCGCTACGGCGCGCTGGACGCGTTCATGCCGGCGCTGCTGGCCTTGGGCGGCGATCTGGATCGCGCCCAGCGCCTGCAGGATTCGGGCTTGAAGATGTGGCGCCTGCACGGCATCGAACCCGAGTCGCTGGACTACGCCAAGATGCAGGTCGCGTCTCCCGGCTACGCGCTGCGGCCGGAGATCGTCGAGTCGGCCTATTACCTGCATGTGCTGACCGGCGATCCCAAGTACCGCGCGATGGGGCGCGAGTTCTTCGACGACTTCGTGCGCCACTGTCGCACCGAGGCCGGCTACGCCGCGCTCAAGGACGTGACCAGCAAGCAGCAGGACGACTCGATGGAGAGCTTCCTGTTCGCCGAGACCTTCAAGTACTACTACCTGCTGTTCGCGCCGGCGCAGACGCTGGACTTCGAGCAGGTGACCTTCAATACCGAAGCGCATCCGCTGCGCCTGCCGGCGGCCAAGTCGCAGTGAGGCTGCGCGCGGCGCTGGCGCTGTGCGCGCTGTGGCTGGCGGCCTGTGCCGCCACGCCGCCACGCACGCCGCCGGCCGTCGCGCTCCATCCGCGCGCGATCGTTTTCTACTACAACTGGTACGGCAACCCCGAGCGCGACGGCGCGCGCCTGCATTGGTCGCATCCGGTGCTGAAGCTGCGCGCCGAGGACGCGGGCGCGCCGGACATTCCGGGCGGCGGCGACATCGCCGCCGACTTCTACCCCGCGCTGGGCGAGTACAGCAGCGCCGACCCGGCGCTGGCCGAGCGTCACATGGCGATGATCGCGCAGGCCGGCATCGGCATCGTCGCGGTGACCTGGCTGGGCCGCCAGGACCCGAGCGCGCGCAGCCTGCCGGCGCTGTTCGATGCCGCCGAGCGGCATGGCCTGCGCATCTGTTTCCAGATCGAGCCCGGCTCGCGCCCCGATATCGGCGCGGCGCGCGCGCAGTTCGTCGCCGCGATCGACGACTACGGCGGGCACCCCGCGTTCTACCGCGATCCCGATAACGGCCGGCCGCTGTTCTTCGTCTACGATTCTTATCAATTGCCGGCCTCCGACTGGGCGCGCCTGCTGCGCGCGGACGGCGGCGAATCCTTGCGCGGCGGCGTCTACGACGCCGACGTGATCGGACTGTGGGTGAACGCCGACGAGGGCCGGTTCTTCCTCGACTCCGGCTTCGACGGCGTCTATACCTATTTCGCCAGCCGCGGCTTCACCTGGGGCGCCACGCCGGAACACTGGCCGCAACTGCAGCGCTGGGCGGATGCGCACGGGCTGCGTTTCATCCCCTCGGTGGGGCCGGGCTACAGCGACCGGCGCGTGCGGCCCTGGAACCGCGCCAATGAGCGTGGCCGCGACGGCGGCGCCTATTACGACGCGATGTTCGGCGCGGCCGTGGACAGCGGCGCCCGCTGGGTGTCGATCACGTCCTTCAACGAATGGCACGAAGGCACGCAGTTGGAACCGGCGCGCGCGGCCGACCGCGATGGGCGCTATTTCGACTATGCGCCGCTGACGCCGGATCGCTATCTGCGGCGTACGCGGTACTGGCTGTCGCGGTTTCCGCAGGGCTCGCCCTAGCGTAGCGACGAGGCGGTGTGGGGCCGGAGCCTCGCAGCCGCTCGCCCCATATCCGCCCTGCGGGCACCACACCTCCTGCGGTCGCCGCAAGCGGGAGTAGGGACTGCAGAGTCTCTGCATCCCGCTCGGTTCTGGGCCCTCTCCCGCCAGCGGGAGAGGGGTTGGGGTGAGGGCCCGGCGCAAGCGAGCATCCCGAGATCCGTGACCTCGTCTCGAGCATCCAGGTCCCCTCCCACACCCTCAACACACAAACCCGCAAAACTCTGGCTATAGTGTCCCGCCGCCAGGAGCGCACCCCCCGGATGCCGGGAGCCCCTCACAACGCGGCCACGCAATGGTTCGGCCCGGCTTTCGAGCGGCTGCACCCGCTGCTGCAAGCGCTGCATCGCAGCGGCGGCAGCCTGAGCGGCGAAGTCGCGATCTCCACCGGCAGCGGCCTGGCCGGGCGCCTGGGACGGCGCCTGGCGCGACGCCTGGGCATTCCCCTGGATCGCCCGCGTCGCGGCTTCCAGGTGCGCATCGTCCACGACGGCCAGGCCATGCACTGGCGCCGCCGTTTCGACGACGGCAGCGAGCTCGTGTCGACATTCCGTCCGGTCGGTCATTACCCCGACGGACACTGGCTGGAACACACCGGCCCGGCCCGCCTGCGCCTGGGCGTGGACCTGGCCGACGGCGGCTGGCGCTGGCGCCTGCGTTCGGTCGCCCTGCGCGGCCTGCCGCTGCCGCGCTTCCTGTTCCCGCGCACCGACGCCTACAAACGCATCGAGGACGGCGACCGCTATCGCTTCGCGGTCGCCTTCTCCCTGTTTCCCCTCGGCGAACTGCTGCGCTACGAAGGCGCGCTGCACGCCATCCCGGCCGATCCGGCCGTCAATGTCGAAAGAGTGGCTACATGACCGACCGCATTCCCTTGCTAATCGATACCGACCCGGGCGTGGACGACGCGCTGGCGCTGCTGATGGCGTTCAACGATCCGCGCCATGAGCTGGTCGGCCTGACCATCGCCGCCGGCAACGTCGGCCTCAAGCACACCGTCGCCAACGCGCTGAAGCTGTGCGAGGTCGCCGGCGTCGAGGTGCCGGTGTTCGCCGGCGCCGCCGCGCCGCTGCTGCATCCCTCGCCGGACGCGGGCTACGTGCACGGCCAGGACGGCTTCGGCGATGTCGGCTACGAACCCGCGCGCCGCCAGGTCGAGGCCGAGCACGCCGCGCTGGCGATCCTGCGCCTGTCGCACGAGCACGCCGGCAAGCTGCTGCTGGTCGCGCTGGGGCCGCTGACCAACATCGCGCTGGCGCTCAAGCTGGACCCGACCCTGCCCGAGCGCGTCGCGCGCTTCGTGGTCATGGGCGGCGCGGTCACTTGCCGCGGCAACATCACCCCGGCCGCCGAGTTCAATATCTACTTCGATCCGGAGGCCGCGCACATCGTGTTCGAGGCCTTTGAGCGCATCGAGCTGGCCGATTGGGAGGCGGTGATCGCGCACGGTTTCCTGCACGACGACGTGGTCCAGTGGCTGCAGGCCGACAGCGATCGCGCGCGCTTCTACGAGCGCATCTCGGAGAAGACCCGGCTGTGGTCGGCCGACCGCCGCGGCGCCCACTGGCATGCCGCCGACGCCCTGGCGATGGCGTTCGCGCTGGAGCCGGAGGGCGCGCTGGAGGTGTTGGACCGGGCCCTGGCGATCGAGCTGGAGGGCCAGCACGGCCGCGGCGCCACCATCGTGGACTGGCGCGGGGAGGGCGGGGCCCCGGCCCGGGTCGCGATCCTGATGCGCTACGACCAGGAACGCTTCCAGGGCCTGATCCGGGGGGCGCTGGCGGCTGTTTAGACCGGGGCTTGCCTCGGCCGCGGAGGGGCGGCTATAATGCCGCTCTTTCCCGCATCAATTTGTGAGTGCCATGAAGGCAGGTATCCATCCCGAGTACCGCGACGTCGTTTTCCAGGACGTCACCACCGATTTCCAGATCGTGACCCGTTCGACCCTGTCGAGCAAGGAAACGGTCAAGGTCGACGGCACCGAGTACCCGCTGATCAAGGTCGATATCTCCTCGGCCTCGCACCCGTTCTACACGGGCAAGCACAAGATCATGGACACCAGCGGTCGCGTCGACAAGTTCCGCAAGCGCTACGCGCAGAAGTAATCGCGTCGCCAGGTTTCGCGCACAACGGCTGCCCTCTGGGCGGCCGTTTGCGTTTGGGCCGCGTCGGTCGCCGGCCCCGTCTCATGGCCGCCGCATCGCCCGCGTTCGCGGCCGTCGCCGGCGGCGCCGGACGGGCGCCCGCTGACGAATTCCGCGCGCCGGCCCGCGCCGCGATCGACCCCGCCGGCGGAACAGCCCGGCCCGTCCCCGCGACCAAAGTCAGAGCCGGTGCTCCATGCCGGTGTGCGATAATTCAGGCACGCGGCGAGTCCGCGATTCCCTGTCCCCACCTCGCCCGCGGCCATCCCTGCGCGGCGCAGACATGAGGAGCTGTTCGTGTCCGGTACTGATAAGTCCGCCCCTGAAAAAACCGCTGCTGAGAAAGCTGTCCCGAATAAACCCGGCTTCGACCAGGTCACCCTGGCCGCTGGCGACAAGAGCGTGACCCTGCCGGTCCAGCACCCGGTGCTCGGTGCCTCCTGCATCGACATCGCCAAGGTGCCGAAGGAAACCGGTCTGTTCACCTACGACCCGGGCTTCACCGCGACCGCCAGCTGCAAGTCGGCGATCACCTACATCGACGGCGACGAGGGCGTGCTGCTGTACCGCGGCTACCCGATCGAGCAGCTCGCCGAGAAGTCGAACTTCCTCGAAGTCGCCTATCTGCTGATGAACGGCGAACTGCCGACGGCCAACGAATTCAGCAAGTTCGAGCACGAGGTCACGCATCACACGATGATGCACGAGGCCTTCCGCACCTTCCTGTACGGCTTCCGCCACGACGCCCACCCGATGGCGATGCTGGTCGGCATGCTCGGCTCGATGGCGAGCTTCTACCACAACGAACTCGACCTGGAAGATCCGGAGCAGCGCCGCCTGGCCGCGATCCGTCTGATCGCCAAGGTGCCGACGATCGCCGCCGCCTGCCATCGCTATTCGATCGGCTGGCCGATCCGCTATCCGAAGAACAGCCTGGACTACACCACGCGCTTTCTGCACATGCTGTTCGAAGTGCCGAGCGAGCCGCTGGAGCTCAATCCGGTCGCAGCCAAGGCCATGGACCTGCTGTTCATCCTGCACGCCGACCACGAGCAGAACGCGTCGACCTCGACCGTGCGCCTGGTCGGTTCGACCGGCGCCAACCCCTACGTCAGCGTCGCCTCCGGCGTCGCGGCGCTGTGGGGGCCGGCGCACGGCGGCGCCAACGAGGCCGTGCTCAAGATGCTCAATGAGATCGGCCGCCCGGAGAACGTCAAGGCCGCGGTCGACAAGGCCAAGGACAAGGAATCGGGCTTCCGCCTGATGGGCTTCGGCCACCGCGTCTACAAGAACTACGACCCGCGCGCGGCGCTGGTGCGCAAGATGACCCACGACGTGCTGGGCGCGCTGGGCGTCAACGATCCGCTGCTGGAAGTGGCGATGAAGCTGGAAGAGGCGGCGTTGCAGGACGAATACTTCGTGCAGCGCAAGCTCTATCCGAACGTCGACTTCTATTCCGGCATCATCTACAAGGCGCTGGGTATTCCGGTCGAGATGTTCACGGTGATGTTCGCGATCGCGCGCACCGCCGGCTGGGTGTCGCATTGGCTGGAGCAGCAGAACGATCCGGAGAACAAGATCGGGCGTCCGCGTCAGATCTATACCGGTCATGGCGTGCGCGATTATGTGGCCAGCGACAAGCGCTGAAGCCGCATCGCAGCGCATACGAAACGCCCCGCCTAGTGCGGGGCGTTTTCGTTTCGGGGTATGGCGATAGCAGGATGGGCGAGGACTCGCTTTTGCCTCGCCTTGGGCTCCCTCCTTTGGAAAAGGAGGGCTGGGGAGGATTTGCTGTTGCTTTGCTTTGCGTCTGTTCTTCACGGAAGTCAAAGGCTTCCGCGCGCTGCGCGCATGGGTCACTTTCTCTTGCTAGCCCAGGAGTCCGTCTGGATTCCCTTCGGTCAAAAGTAACCAAAGAGAAGGGCTAGCGTGACCAAACCTCCCCTGCGGGTTCGGAGCTGGCGCGGGGATGTTTCGAATGGACGTCCCTGTCCATTCGAAAAACGGCGCGCGTCCTGCGCGCCGCCCTTCGGGTCTACGGGTGTCTGTGTGAGTGCGGTGCTTTTGGACTTCAATGCCGCGGCAACGGCAACGGCAACAGCGTTAACGCCATAGCCCGGCCTTTTTTGCCGTCATCCCCGCGAAGGCGGGGATCCAGTGACTTCAGCGCGCAGTTGGAGCGCCGACGTAGTCGCGCGTCCTCGGCGGCAGGCATCGATGTTGCGTCTCCGCATCTCACGGCAAAGCAAATCCCCTTCAATCCCCCTTTTTCAAAGGGGGAAGACGAGCGGGTGCGCGGGGCGCGCGGGCGAACCGCACCATCGCGCCCGCTCGCTGCTCACTCCTCCACGCTCACTCCTGCCTCAACCCCTCGTAATCCGCGATCTCCTCGTCCGCCAGCAACTGTCGCAGCTGGGCGGCCGAGGCGCGCTTCATCGGCTTCTCGTACACACCCGACAGCGGGGCCTGGCGCAGCACGTCCAGCGGCAGCACGGTCAGGTCGAAGCTCAGATCTTCGGCGCTGAAGATCCAGACCGGGAAGTCGTCGCTGCGTTCGCGATCCAGGCGCAGGCGACGGCTGCGCGCTTCGGCCGGGATGCCGTGCTGGTCGAGGAAGCGAGGGGCGGCGTCGGCGTCGTCGCTGTACAGCTGCAGGGCGACCGGGCTGCGCGCGTCGGCGGTGCCGTCCAGGACCGGGCCGACCAGGCGCGGTTCGAACGCGGCGAAAAACTCCATCGCGCGCAGCGCGGCTTCGCGGCGCTGGCGCAGGCCGGTCGCGTTGTCGCGCTGGAACAGACGCTGGTACTCGCGCAGCGCGTCCTCGATCTCGCGATTACGCGGCAGCGAGGCGTCGTCGAAGATGCCCAGGCGCTCGGCGGCTTTGAGCTTGGCCTGGTGGTAGTCGCGGATGCCGCCCTCGGCCATCAGCCGCGCGGCCTCGTGGGCTAGGCGGTGGCGGCGTTCGCGGGTGCGGGTTTCGGCGTGCTGCTGTGCGTGCTGACGGGCGTGATGTGGCATGACGACCTCCGCGGCGGGCACGGCGTCGGCGAGGGGACTCGCCGCGGCCGGCGACGCGTGCCGGCGGTTCAACGCTATCACGCCGATGTGGTTTTGCTAATCACATTGGCGCTGGAACGGTGGACGCCCGCGTCGGGGCGGGCGTCCGTTGCGGATCGGGCTCAGAAGATGTCGAAGGACTCTTCCGACGGCGCGGCTTCCGCCGGGCCGTAGTCGACGTAGGACTGCATCTTGTCCAGGTCCTCGGCCTTGACCCATTCGGTGATGCCGCCGCCGCCGTCCGGCATCAGCGCGCCGTTGGCGCCGACCGAGACCTTGACCATGCCCTGCGGCGGTTCGTTGGGGGCGATCGGCTTGTCCTTGAGCGCGGCGCGCATGTAGTCGATCCAGATCGGCAGCGCGGCCTTGCCGCCGTATTCGCGGTAACCCAGCGACTTGTAGTTGTCGCGGCCGACCCAGACCGTGGTCACCAGCGGGCCGCCGAAGCCGGAGAACCAGGCGTCGCGGTGGTCGTTGGTGGAGCCGGTCTTGCCGCCGATGTCCTCGCGGCCGAGCACCTTGGCCGCGGTACCGGTGCCGCGCAGGACCACGTCGCGCAGCATCGACACGATCTGGTAGGCGATGCGGTCGTCGATCGCGCGCGGCGCCATCACCAGGTCCGCCGGCGGCTTGGCCGCGGGCTTGGCCGGCTCGGAGGCCTTGGCGCTGGCCTTGGGATCGGGCTTGGCCTCGCCTTCGGGGCCGAAGTTGAAGCCGTCGACCACGGTGCTAGAGCGCACGCTGGTGCCGGGGCCGCGGCCGCCGCATTCCGGGCAGGCGGTCGGCGGCTTTTCCTTGAACACCACCGCGCCGGCGCGGTCCTTGATCTCGTCGATGAACCAGGGCGTGATGCGAAAGCCGCCGTTGGCGAAGGTGGCGTAGCCGCGGGCGACCGACAACGGGGTCAGCGAGGCGGTGCCCAGCGACATCGACAGGTTGGGCGGCAGCTGTTCGATGTCGAAGCCGAAGTTGGCGATGTACTTGCGCGCGAAGTCGACGCCCATGGCGTCGAGCAGGCGCACCGAGACCAGGTTGCGCGACTGCACCATGGCTTCGCGCACGCGCATCGGGCCGGCGAAGTTGCCGCCGTCGTTCTGCGGGCGCCAGATATGGCCGCGACGGTCGCGGAACACCACCGGGGCGTCGAGCACGATCGAAGCCGGGTTGTAGCCGCGTTCGAACGAGGCCGCGTAGACGAAGGGCTTGAAGCTGGAGCCGGGCTGGCGGCGGGCCTGGGTGGCGCGGTTGAACTTGGCGCCGGCGAAGCTGAAACCGCCGGACAGGGCGCGCAGGGCACCGTTGGACGGTTCCAGCGAGACCAGCGCGGCCTGCGCCTGCGGCAGCTGCTCCAGGCGGTAGCCCAGCGGCGCGCCGACCACGGGCGGGGCCGCCGCGACCACGGCGTCGGGGTTCTTGGGGTCGGGTTTGGGCGCCGGCGGTTCGATCCGCTCGATCCGGACCAGGTCGCCGCGCTTGACCAGGCTGCCCGGGCTGCGGCCGCCCCAGCCCTGGTTGGGCGCCAGCGTCACTTCGCTGCCGTCGGCCAGGGCCAGGCGCGCGCCGCCGCCCTCGTTGCCGAGCACGATCGCGGGCAGCAGGCCGGCCTGGGCCGGAATCGAGCGCAGGCGCTGCTTGGCGGTGGCCGCGTCCTCGTTGGCGGCCAGGTCGAAGTGCTGCTCGACCCCGTGCCAGCCGTGGCGGCGGTCGTAGACCTTGAGGCCGTCGCGCACCGCCTTGTCGGCCGCGACCTGCAGGGTCGGGTCGATGGTGGTGGTGACGTGGTAGCCCTTGGTCAGGGCCTCGGCGCCGTAGCGCTCGATCATCTGCTGGCGGACCATTTCGGCCACGTAGGGCGCGTAGACCTCGACCGGGCGCTCGTGCGGGGTGGCGTGCATCGGCACCGTCTTGGCCTGGGCGGCCTCGGCGGCGCTGATGTACTTGAGTTCGGCCATGCGGTCGAGGATGTAGTCGCGGCGTTCCTTGGCGCGCTCGGGGTTGCTCAGCGGATTGCCGCTGGAGGGGAACTTGGGAATGCCGGCCAGGGAGGCCATTTCGTCGAGCGCAAGCTCGCTCATCTTCTTGCCGTAGTAGAACTCGGCGGCGGCGCCGACGCCGTAGGCGCGGTTGCCGAAGAAGCTCTTGTTCAAGTACAGCTCGAAGATCTCGTCCTTGCTCAGCTCGCGCTCCATGCGCATGGCCAGCAGCATTTCGCCGAGCTTGCGCTTGTAGCTGTATTCCGAGCTCAGGAAGTACTGGCGCGCGACCTGCTGGGTGATGGTGGAGCCGCCCGGGACGCGCTTGTCGTCGGTGGTCGCGAGCAGCCAGACGGCGCGCCCGATGCCCTTGTAGTCGATGCCGTGGTGCTTATAGAAGCGGGCGTCCTCGATCGAGATGAAGGCCTGCTTGAGCCGCAGCGGCACGTCCTCGATCGCCACCGGGTAGCGGCGGGTCTCGCCGAACATGGCCATCAGGCGGCCGTCGGCGGCGTAGACGTACATCGGCTCCTGCAGCTCGATGGTGCGCAGGGTCTCCACGTCCGGCAGCTTGGGGGCGATCAGGTAATACAGGGTGCCGGCGGCGATCACCCCAAGCAGGGTCAGGCCGGCGAACGCATACAGCGCCCAGCGCAGAAGGCGGCGAAGACGGGGCATCGAAGCGGGTTCCGATTGCGGGTTGTAGTGGCCGTGGAGTATAGAGGAGCGGGGACACGGACCGCCCCAGGGGGCAGGCGGCCGGTGATTTCCGCTAAGGCCGTTACGCAAAAAAGGCGGTCTAGGTTGGCATTCCTGAAAGAAATGGTTGCCAGCCTGTGAAAAGTCCGTTATCTAAGGCGGGGCCACACGAAGTGCGCGTAAGCGCTTGTGGCATGGGGAGAAAACAGTGGGCGTCATCACAAAAAGCCAGCCGGCCCTCGTCGGCGTGGATATCAGTTCGACCGCAGTGAAGCTGTTGCAGCTCTCCCGAGCCGGCAACCGCTACCGGGTCGAGCATTACGCCGTCGAGCCGCTGCCGCCGAACGCCGTCGTCGAGAAGAACATCGTCGAGGTCGAGGCCGTGGGCGAAGCGATCAAGCGCGCGGTCGCGAGGTCCGGGACCCGGGCCAAGCACGCCGCCGCGGCGGTGGCCGGGTCCTCGGTGATCACCAAGGTGATCCCGATGCCGGGCGACCTGGACGGCGAGGAACTCGAGTCCCAGGTCGAATTGGAGGCGGTGAACTACGTGCCGTATCCGATCGAGGAAGTGAATCACGACTTCGAGGTCCTAGGCCCGATGCCCAACAGCCCGGACATGATCCAGGTGCTGCTGGCCGCCTCGCGCTCGGAGAACGTCGAAGTGCGCGCCTCGGCGCTGGAGATCGGCGGCCTGACCCCCCGGGTCATGGACGTCGAGGCCTTCGCGGTCGAGAACGCGTTCGCGCTGATCGCCGATCATCTCAGCACGCCGCGCGACGGCATCGTCGCCCTGATCGACTCAGGCGCGACCATGACCACGCTCAACGTGCTGCGCAACGGCCGCAGCCTCTACAGCCGCGAGCAGGTGTTCGGCGGCAAGCAGCTCACCGACGAGGTGATGCGCCGCTACGGTCTGAGCTACGAGGAAGCGGGCCTGGCCAAGCGCCAGGGCGGCCTGCCCGAGAGCTATTCGGCCGAAGTGCTGGAGCCCTTCAAGGAAGCGATGGTGCAGCAGGTCAGCCGCCTGCTGCAGTTCTTCTACGCCGGTAGCGAGTTCAACCGCGTGGACCAGATTGTGCTCGCCGGCGGCTGCGCCTCGATTCCTGGCATCGCCGAGATGGTCGAGGAGCAGTTGGGCGTGCCCACCATCATCGCCAATCCGCTGGCGCACATGACGCTCGGTCCGCGCGTGCAGGCGCACGCGCTAGCGCAGGACGCGCCGGCGTTGATGATCGCGTGCGGCCTCGCCCTGAGGAGCTTCGACTGATGGCACGCATCAATCTTCTCCCGTGGCGAGCCGAACGCCGTAAACAGCGGCAGAAAGAGTTCGTCACCATGATCGTGGCGGCCGTCTTCGGCGCCCTGGTTCTGTCCGCGCTGATCGTCATGTTCTACAACGGCCAGATCGACGGTCAGAACAACCGCAACAACTACCTCAAGGACCGCATCACCGAGGTCGACAAGCAGATCAAGGAGATCGAGGAGCTCGACAAGAAGAAGTCGAAGCTGCTGGCGCGCAAGGAAGTGATCGAGCAGTTGCAGTCGAACCGTTCGCAGATGGTCCACTTGTTCGATTCGCTGGTGCGCACGATCCCCGATGGCGCGGTGCTGACCGCGATCAAGCAGGATTCGGACACCCTGACCCTGGAAGGCCGCGCGCAGTCCAACGCCCGCGTCAGTACCTATATGCGCAACCTCGAAGGCTCGGGCTGGATGACCAATCCGGACCTGTCGATCATCGAGGCCAAGGGCACCGACAAGGGCCTGCCGTACGAGTTCAAGTTGCAGGTCAAGCTGGCTAACCCGAACGCGCCCAAGGACGAGAACGGCGACGGCCAGCCCGATGCTCCGGCCGCTGGCGCCGACGCCGCGACGGCCGACGCCGCCGCGGCCAACGCGACCGCTCCGGCCGCGACGCCCGCCGCCGCGGCGCCTGCCGCGAATGCTCCGGCCGGCGCCGCTGCACCGGCGGCGATCGCTCCGGTGGCTCCGGCAAGCCCGGCCGCCGCGCCCGCCGCCGCACCGGCTCCGAGCAACGCTCCGGGCGGCGTCCCGACGCCGGTCCAGGAACAGCCCGCAGCGGCTCCGGCCGCAGGCAACAACAAGGGGGCCGAATCGTGAGCCAGAAGAAGATGTCGCTCAAGGACCTCGACTTCAACAACATGGGGTCGTGGCCGCAGCAGGCCAAAATCGGCTTTTGCGTGATCATCGGCCTGGTGATCGTGGGCCTCGCCTGGTACCTGTTCGTCAGCGACAAGCGCACCCAGCTCGAAGGGCTGGAACGCACCGAGAACGACCTGCGCGCCGAGTTCGAAACCAAGCAGGGCCGCGCCGCCAACCTGGAACCGCTGAAGCAGCAACTGGTGCAGATGGAGCAGCAGTTGCAGCAGATGCTGCGCCAGCTGCCGAGCAAGACCGAAATGCCCGACCTGATCGTCGACATTTCCCAGACCGCGCTGGCCACCGGCATCACCAACGAGCTGTTCCAGCCCGGCCCGGAGCAACCCAAGGACTTCTACGCCGAGAAGCCGATCGCATTGCGCATGGTGGGCACCTACCACCAGTTCGGCGCTTTCGTCAGTGGCGTGGCCTCGCTGCCGCGCGTGGTCATCATGACCATGCACGACATCTCGCTGCGTCCGCGCGGCGCCGCGGCCGGCGACAAGACCGCGGTGATCACGCCCAACAGCCCTCTGGAACTGGCCGGCACGGTCAAGACCTACCGTTACCTGGACGAAGAAGAAGTGTCGGCGCAGGAAAAGGCCAACGGCGATCCGAATGCCGCGGCCGCGCCTGCCGCGCCCACTGGCGATAAGAAGGAGGGCGGCTGATGCGTACGACATTCAACGCGGGCGCTCGCGGCCGTCTCCTGATCGCGGCGACGATGCTGCTGGCGGCCACGGCCTGCTCGCGCGGCATCACCAGCACGCCGGGCGACGCGCCGAACCTGGAAAAGTGGATCGCCGAGGTCAAGGCGCGTCCGGCGCCGCCGCTGGACCCGCTGCCGGTGATGCAGCAGTTCGAAACCTTCGAATACGCCGCGCAGACGCTGCGCGATCCGTTCAGCAACGCGTTCACCGACCAGGGCGGCGGCAGCGGCCCGCGTCCGGACTCGACGCGTCGCAAGCAGACCTTGGAGCAGTTCCCGCTCGACAGTCTCGACATGGTCGGCACGCTCGGCCGCGGTCCTGGGGTGATCGCCCTGGTGATGGCGCCCGACAAGGTGACCTATCGGGTACGGCCGGGCGCGTACATGGGCCAGAACGACGGCCGGGTGACCAGCGTGTCCGAAGACCGGATCGAGCTGGTGGAACTGGTGCCGGATGGCGCGGGTGGTTGGCTGGAACGTCCAGCCACCGTGGCGTTAGAAGACAATTGATTGGGGGATAGCACGATGACCGTATTCAACGCCAAATGCTCGCGGCCGGCCCGGCGCCCCTTGGCTTTCAGCACGCGTAGCGCCGGCCTGGTGGTCGGCCTGCTCGCGGGACTCAGCGCCGCGCACGCCGCGACGCCGGCGTCCGAAGCCGCGGCACCGGTCGCGGCTCCCGCCGCGCCCGTGGTCGCTCCCGCGCACAGCCTCGACCCGGCCAAGCAGCTGCCGGGCGCGATCTCGGTCGCGAACATCGATTTCAAGCGCGGCGAAGGCGGCTCCGGCAAGCTGATCCTGAAGTTCAGCGGCGACGGTGCCGCGCCCGACCTGCGCAACCAGGGCTCGAGCGTGATCATCAACGTCGGCAACGCCCAGTTGCCGGCCGCGCTGCAGCGACCGCTCAACGTCACCGACTTCGCCACCCCGGTGCAGCGCATCGACGCGCGCGCCAGCGGCAACGGCACCCAGCTGGTGCTCAACACCAACGGCGGTTTCGAGTCGCTGGCCTACCAGACCGGTCGCGAGTACATCGTCGAGATCGTGCCCAAGTCGGCGGCCGCGGCGTCCAGCCGTGCGGTCGGCGCCAGCACCATCAGCAGCACCACCGATGCCAGCAAGCGCGGCTACAGCGGCCGCCCGGTGACCTTCAACTTCCAGGACGTGCCGGTGCGCACCGTGCTGCAGTTGATCGCCGAGGAGTCCAATCTCAACGTGGTCGCCGCCGACACGGTCCAGGGCAACGTCACCCTGCGCCTGGTCAACGTGCCCTGGGACCAGGCCCTGGACATCGTCCTGCAGGCCAAGGGCCTGGATAAGCGCCGCAGCGGCAACGTGGTGTGGATCGCGCCGCAGGCCGAGGTCGCCAAGTACGAGCAGGACAAGGAAGACGCGCGCATCGCGCTCGACAACCGCGTCGATCTGGTCACCGAATACATTCAGGTCAACTATCACAACGCCGGTGCGATCTTCAAAGCGCTGACCGAGGCCAAGGGCGTCGGCAACTCCGGTGGCGGTAGCGGCGGTCAAAGCAACAACGAGAACGGCTTCCTCTCGCAGCGCGGCCGCCTGGTCGCCGACGAGCGCACCAACACGCTGATGATCAGCGACATCCCGAAGAAGGTTCAGCAGATGCGCGAGCTGGTTCGGGTGATCGATCGCCCGGTCGACCAGGTCGTGATCGAGGCCCGCATCGTGATCGCGACCGAATCGGTCTCGCGCGAGCTCGGCGCCAAGTTCGGCATCAGCGGCAACAAGGACAATTCCTACTTCAGCGGCAACCTCGACGCCAACACCGCGACCCGCAACTCGCAGGTCGCCGCCGATACCGCCTACGCCAACGCCTTCCGCGACTGGCTCAACGGCGGCTCGGTCGGCACCCCGCCGGTGCGCACCCTGGGCGCGATCACTCGCGGTCTGATGACCAACCTGGGCGTCGACAACCCGGCCGGTTCGCTGGCGCTGTCGATCCTCAACGCCGGCTACCTGCTCGACATCGAGCTGTCGGCGATCCAGGAAGAAGGCCGCGGCGAAGTCATCTCCAACCCGCGCGTGGTCACCAGCAACCAGCGCGAAGCGGTGATCAGCCAGGGCCAGGAAGTGGGTTACGTGACGATCTCTCCGCAGCAGGGCGGCAACAACACGCCGATCCCGAACGTCCAGTTCAAGGACGTGCTGCTGGAGCTCAAGGTCACCCCGACCATCACCAACGACGGCCGCGTGTTCCTGAACATGGCGGTCAAGAAGGACGAGGTCGACGGCCAGCTCAACACCTCGATCGGTCAGGTGCCGATCATCGCCAAGCGCGCGGTCAACACCGCCGTGCTGGTCGAAGACGGTCAGACCGTGGTGATCGGCGGCGTGTACGAGTTCCGCGACCGCAGCGACATCACCAAGGTGCCGTTCCTGGGCGACATCCCCTTCCTGGGCAACCTGTTCAAGAAGAAGGGCCGTTCCAAGGAAAAGGCCGAGCTGCTGATCTTCGTCACCCCGAAGGTGCTCAAGGTCGCGCAGCGCTAAGCGCCCGCCGCCGCAGCCGAAATACGCGAGAGGGCCTACGGGCCCTCTTCGCGTTTATGGGGCCGGGCGGACGGCCGGGAACTGAACGTGCCATCGGTTGGGTGAACCCGGGCCGCCAAGTTCGGTCAAAATCGGACTTCGCCCCGCGTCGGACCCTCGATGGATACCCCCGAAAGCCTCGCCGGCCCTGCGCCGGACCGTACGCCCGTCCTCCCCGACGCCGAATTGGCGCGCCTGCACGACGCCTTCCGCGGCCTGCGCGAGGCGCTCGCGGCCGAGATCGTCGGCCAGGCGGCGTTGATCGAACGCCTGCTGATCGCCCTGCTCGCCGACGGCCATCTGCTGGTCGAGGGCGCGCCCGGTCTGGCCAAGACCAGTGCGGTGCGCGCGCTGGCGGCGCGCCTGGAGGCCGACTTCGCGCGCGTCCAGTTCACTCCCGACCTGCTGCCGGCCGATCTCACCGGCACCGAGGTCTGGCGCCCGCAGGACGGCCGCTTCGAATTTCAGCCCGGGCCGATCTTCCATCCCATTCTGCTCGCCGACGAGATCAACCGCGCCCCGGCCAAGGTCCAATCGGCCTTGCTGGAGGCGATGGGCGAGCGCCAGGTCACGGTCGGGCGCGCGACCTACGCGCTGCCCTCGCTGTTCCTGGTGATGGCGACCCAGAATCCGATCGAGCAGGAAGGCACCTTTCCCCTGCCCGAAGCCCAGCTCGACCGCTTCCTGATGCACGTGCGCATCGGCTACCCGGAAGCCGCGGCGGAAGCCGAGATCCTGCGCCTGGCGCGCGAGCGCGCGCGCGATTCGCTGCGGGCGACGGCGCCGATCGAAAACCGGATGCCGCTGACCGACGTGTTCGCCGCGCGCGCGGCGGTGCTGTCGCTGCACGTGGCGCCGGCGGTGGAGCGTTATCTGATCGAACTGGTGCTGGCCTCGCGCGACGCCGCGCGCTACGACGGCGCGCTCGCGCGCCGGATCGCCTGGGGCGCGAGCCCGCGCGGCTCGATCGCGCTGGAGCGCTGCGCACGCGCGCACGCCTGGCTGGCCGGCCGCGACTACGTAACCCCGGACGACGTGCGCGCGATCGCGCCCGAGGTCCTGCGCCATCGCATCCTGCCCAGCTACGAGGCCACCGCCGAAGGCTGGGACGGCGATCGTCTGGTCGCCGAGCTGCTGCAGCGCGTGCCGCTGCCCTGATGGTCGGGAGCGCGCGTTCGTGATTCGCGATCGAGCCCTGCGGGGCGACGCATGAGCGACGGCATCGTCCCCAGCCTGGCCGAGCTGGTCGCCTTGCGCGCCGCCGTCGGCGGCCGCCGCAACGCGCGCCTGGGCCGCCACGGCGTGAGCGGGCATGCGCTGTCGCCCCTGCGCGGGCGCGGCATGGAGTACGCCGAGTCGCGCGAGTATTCCAACGGCGACGACGCCCGCCACATCGATTGGCGCCTGACCGCACGCACCGGGCGCGCCCATACCAAATTGTTCCAGGCCGAGCGCGAACGCCTGAGCCTGATCGTCGCCGACACTGCGCCGGCGCTGTACTTCGGCACCCGCGTGCGCTTCAAGTCGGTGCAGGCCGCGCGCGCGGGGGCGATCGCCGCCTGGGCCGCGGCGCGCGACGGCGACCGCATCGCGGCTTTGCGCGGCAGCCTGCGCGAGGCGCCGGTGCCGCCGGCCTCGGGGCCGCGCGGCGCCCTGCGCGCGCTGGACGCGCTGGTGCGCTGGTACGCGCGCCCGCCCGAAGACGACGCCGGGCTCGCGGTCGCGCTGGATCACGCCGAGCGCCTGCTGCGGCCGGGGTCGCGGCTGGTGGTGCTGGCCGATCCGCGCAGCCTGGCGCTGGTGCCGGAGCGGCGCTGGCCGGCGTTGGCCCAGCACCACGAAGTGATCGTGCTGTTGTTGACCGATCCTCTGGAACACGCGCCGCCGTCGTCGGCCTTGGCCTTCCGCAGCGGCGAACGCCGGATCCAACTGGATCTGGGCGTGCCCGCGCAACGCCAGCGCTGGGCCCAGGAGTTCGTCGCGCCGGTTGCGGCGGCGCTGGAAAACCTGCCGCTGCGCGGCGTGCGCGCGCAGGCCTTGTCCACCGACGCGCCCAGCGAGTCCTGGTTGCCTTTGCTGGGCCGGGCGCGGCCGCTGGTGGCGTGATGGCCGATCCGACCCTGCTGCTGCGCGATGTGCACGACAGCGCGACGCCCTCGTGGTGGCCGCCGGCGCCGGGCTGGTGGATGGTGTTCATCGCGGTGGCGCTGATCGCCGCTGCGGTGTGGTTCCTGCGCGCGCGCCGCCAGCGCAAGCGGCGCACGGCCGAGCGTTTGTTCGACGACGCGATCGCGGCCGCGGCCTCGCCGGCGGCGCAGGTCGCGGCGATGTCGGAACTGCTGCGCCGGGCCGCGCGCCGGCGCGACGGCGCGGCCGATCGTCTGCAGGGCGAGGACTGGCTGGCTTTCCTCGACCGCGGCGCGAAGTCGCCGCAATTCGTCGAGGCCGCGGGCCGGCTGCTGCTGGACGGCGGTTTCCGCCGCGACGTCGATCCCCTGCATGTGGAAGCGCTGCGCGAGCCGGTACGCGCGCGTTTCCTCGAACTGATGGGCGTGCGCTGATGGACGCGCTGATGCGCGCCCTGAGCGATGCGCGCGATGTGTTCGCGTGGCCGTGGTGGCTGCTCGCCTTGCCGCTGCCGTTGCTGGCGCGCTGGTGGCTGCCGGCGGCGCGCGATGGCTCGGCGGCCTTGAAGGTGCCGTTCGGAGAGCGCCTGGACGCGGTCGCCGCGGTCGGCGGCCACGGCCTGCGCGGGCGCGGCCCGGGCTGGCTGATGTGGGCGGCGTGGGTCCTGCTGTGCATAGCCGCCGCGCGCCCGCAACAACTCGGCGACGCCGTGCAACCGCCGCAAGTGGGACGCGACCTGATGCTGGCGCTGGACCTGTCGGGCAGCATGCGCGAGCCGGACATGGAACTGGGCGGGCAACCGGTGGACCGCCTGACCGCGGCCAAGGCCGTGCTGTCGGATTTCCTCGACCGACGCGTCGGCGACCGCGTCGGCCTGCTGGTGTTCGGCCGGCGCGCCTACGCCTTGGCGCCGCTGACCCTGGACCGGGCGACCGTGCGCGACCAACTCGCCGACAGCGTGGTCGGCCTGGCCGGCCAGGAGACCGCGATCGGCGATGCGATCGCGCTGGCGGTCAAGCGCCTGCGCACGCAGCCGGCCGAGCAGCGCGTGCTGATCCTGCTCACCGACGGCGTCAACACCGCCGGCGCGATCGAACCCAAGAAGGCCGCCGAACTCGCCTCGGCCGATCAGGTGCGCGTGCACACCATCGCCTTCGGCGGCGACGGCGAGCTGTCCCTGTTCGGCATCAAGTTGCCGATGCCGGGCGCTGGCGACGACATCGACGAGACCACCTTGCGCGCGGTCGCCAAGCAGACCGGCGGCCGCTTCTTCCGCGCCCGCGACACCGCCGAGCTGGCCGGCATCTACGCCGAGATCGACCGCCTGGAGCCGATCCAGCGTCCCGGCCAGGCCGTGCGTCCGCGCATCGAGCGTTACGCCTGGCCGCTCGCCGGCGCGTTCGCGCTGGCGCTGCTGGCGTTCGCGCTGCAGGGGAGGCGACGCGCATGAGCGACTGGTCGAGCGGCTTGGCGAGCGCGTTCTCGCACTTGCATCTGCTGCGCCCGCACTGGCTGTGGGCCTTGCTGGCGCTGCCGCTGCTGGCGTTGTGGTGGCGCGCGCGCCGACGCCGCGCCAACGCCTGGCGCGATGCGGTCGATCCGCATCTGTTGCCGCACCTGCTCGAGTCCGGGCAGGACCGCCGCACGCGCTACGGCGTGTGGCTGGCGATGCTCGCCGGCGTGCTGGCCGTGCTCGCGCTGGCCGGCCCGAGTTGGCGCCAGACCGAACAGGCGCTATGGCAAAGCCGGGCACCGCTGGTGATCGCGCTGGACCTGTCCAGCGCGGCGCTCGCCGCCGATCTGCCGCCTTCGCGCCTGGCCCAGGCGCGCGCCAAGATCGCGACTCTGCTGCGCGAGCGCGACGGCGGTCAGGTCGGCCTGGTCGTCTATGCCGGCGACGCCTACACCGTGGCTCCGCTGACCGACGACGTCGCCAACGTGGCGCTGTTCCTGGACGCGCTCAATCCCGATGTGATGCCCGTCGACGGCCAACGCGGCGATCGCGCGATCGCCTGGTCGGCGCGGCTGCTGCGTCGCGCCGGCTTCGAGCGCGGCGACATCCTGCTGCTCAGCGACCACAGCGATGCGCGCACGCGCGCGGCCGCGGCGGAGGCGGCGGGCGAGGGCTATCGCATATCCGCGCTCGGCCTGGGCAGCGTCGCCGGCGCGGCGATCCGGCGCGGCGACGGCAGCATCGTCGGGGTCAAACTAGATCCCGGCTCGCTGCGCGATCTGGCCGCGGCCGGCGGCGGCGCCTATGCGGCTGTGGTCGGCGGCGACGAGGATCTGCAGGCGCTGGGCGTGCTCAAGCCCAAGCCCACCGACGCGACCGCGGCCAAGGGCGAGAAAGGTCGGATCTGGCAGGACGAAGGCTATTGGCTGTTGCCGCCGCTGCTGCTGCTCGCGCTGTTCGCGTTCCGTCGCCGTGGCGGCAGCGCGCTCGCGGTGCTGCTGCTGTGCGCATGGTGGCCGCTGCAACCGGCGCGCGCGGCCGACCTGTGGCAGCGCCCCGATCAGATCGAGCACAAGCGCATGCAGGAAGGCAGCCGCGCCTACCGCGGCGGCGACTACCCGCGCGCGGCGCAGTTGTTCCGCGGTTCCGACACGGCCGACGCGCACTACAACCTCGGCAACGCGCTGGCCAAGGCCGGGCAGTACCCGCAGGCGATCGCGGCCTACGATCGCGCCTTGCGCCTGCAGCCGGGCATGCCCGACGCCCTGGCCAACAAGCGCGCGGTCGAGGCGACGATGAAGCGCAAGCCGCCGTCGCAGGACAAGTCCAAGCAGAACCAGTCCTCGCAGGGCGGCAAGGGCCAGCCCCAGCAGCCGCAGCAGGATCCGCAGCAGGGCCAGCAGAAACAGCAGAAGCCGGCGCCGGGCCAGCAGAAACCCGAGCGCGACGAGTCCGCCTCCAAACCCGAGCAGGACCCGGCCGCCGCGGCCAAGGCCCAGGAGCAGGCCGACCGTGCGCAGCGCGAGCGCATGCAGCGCGCGCTGCAGCAACAGCCGCGCGGCGAGCAGCCGGCGCAGGCGCGCGCGCGCGGCAAGGAAACGCCGCAGCAGCGCGAGATCCGCGTCGCCAACGAAGCCTGGCTCAAGCGCGTGCCCGACGATCCGGGCGGGCTGCTGCGCGAGAAGTTCCGTATCGAGCACGAACGCCGCCAGGTCCTGGGCGAGCAAGGAGATTGACCGCGATGCCGCGCATGCCATCCGCCCACGTCCGCACCGCCGCCGCGTTCGCGCTGTGGCTGCTGCTGTGCGCCGTCAGTTTCGGCGCGATCGCGCAGCCGCGCGCCTGGCTGGATCGCGACAGCATGAACGCCGGCGAGACGGTCACGCTCAACATCGAGACCACCTCGCTCAGCGGCGCCGGCCCGGATTACGCGCCGCTGGCCAAGGACTTCGAAGTCAGCAACAACACCAGCCGGCGTTCCTTCGAGCGCAGCAACGGCCAGTTCGTGACTCGCTCGCTGTACGGCGTGGCGCTGCGCCCGCGCCGCGACGGGCGCCTGACCGTGCCGGCGCTGAGCGTGGGCGGCGAGCGCACTTCGCCCCTGACCCTGGTGGTCGCGCCGGTGGCCGCGCGCGCGCCGGCGCGCGCGGGCGACGATGTCTTCATCGAGAGCGAGGCCGACGACGCCGACCCCTATGTGCAGCAGGCGGTGGGCTGGGTGGTGCGGCTGTACTCGGCGGTGCCGATCGTGGCCGGCCAGCTCGATCAGCCGGCGCCGGAAGGGGCCTCGTTCCAGCGCGTCGGCGACGACGCCCAGTATTCGCGCGAGCTCGGCGGGCGCCGCTACAACGTGGTCGAGCGCCGCTACCTGCTGGTGCCCGAACGCAGCGGCGAAGTGACGGTGCCGGGCGCGCGCTTCGAGGGCCGCGGCGCGCCCAGCTTCTTCGAGGACATGTTCGGCAGCAACGGCGACAGCCTGCGCACCGCCGCCGCCGCCAAGCGCCTGCAGGTGCGGGCGATGCCGGCCAACGCGCCGCAGCCCTGGCTGCCCTTGCGCGATCTGCAACTGCGCTACCAATCCGCGCCGCAGGACCTGCGCGCGGGCAGCGCCGCCACCCTG
Source organism: Lysobacter sp. Root604 (assembly GCF_001427505.1). NCBI lineage: Bacteria > Pseudomonadati > Pseudomonadota > Gammaproteobacteria > Lysobacterales > Lysobacteraceae > Lysobacter > Lysobacter sp. Root604. Next base: position 1,407,992 of record NZ_LMGS01000009.1, read on the forward strand.
ACCGTCGAGGTCAGCGCCGACGGCGCCACCGCCGCGCAGCTGCCGGAGCTGCAACTGCCGCCGATCGACGGCGTGCAGGTGTTCGCCGAGCCGCTGCAGTCGGACGAGAACTTCGTCAACGGCCGCCCGCGGGTCAAGCTCACGCGCAAGTTCTCATTGGTGCCCACGCGCACCGGCGATGCGCGTCTGGACGGACTGCGCCTGGCTTGGTGGGACGTGGGCAGCGGCAGCGCGCGCACGACGCAGCTGCCGGCGCTGAGCTGGAAGATCGCGGCCGCCGACGGTTCGACCCCGGCGCCGTTGCCGGCGCCGGCCGGCGCCGATGCCAAATCCGCTTCGACCGCTTCGCCGATCGCGGCGATCGCCCAGGATCCGGCCGCGCGCTGGTGGGCGCTGGCGGCGCTGGTGTTCGCGGCGCTGTGGCTGGCGACCCTGGTCTGGGCGCTGCAGTTGCGCGCGCATCCGGCGCCGGCGCGCACCGGCGCGGCGGCCTTGCCCGCGGCCACGGGGGAGGGTGCCGCGCAGCCGATACCTGGCTCGGGCCGACGCGGCTCGCTCAAGCAGGTCCTGGACAGAGGCGATTTCGGCGAGGTCGCGGCCGCGCTGTGCGCGCTCGCGCAGCCGCCGGCGGCCGATGTCGACGAACTGATCCAGCGCCTGGACGATCCTGCCCAGCGCGCGGCCTTGCAGGCCATGCAGCGCGCGCGTTGGGCCGGCGGCGACGGCCCGGCCGCACGCGCGCAACTGCGCGCCGCGTTCGCATCCGGCCCGCGTTGGCGTGCCGCCCCCGCGCCGTTGGCCTCGCCCTTGCCGCCGCTGTACCCGCCGGGACGGTGACCGGGCTGGTGTACTCTTTCCGGCTGACGCACCCGGGAGTACCGCATGAGCCACGCCAGCCTGCCTGACGCCACGCCGTCCAAGGGCATCCCCCTGCACATCAAGGTGTTGATCGGTTTCGTCCTGGGCGCCGTGATCGGCCTGGTCGCGCACTTCGTCGCGCCGGGCTCGCCGCTGGTGTTGGGACTGGTCGCTTACGTCGCGCAGCCGATCGGCCAGATCTTCCTGGCGCTGCTGTTCATGCTGGTGTTGCCGCTGATGTTCTCGGCGCTGGTGCTGGGCGTGGCCGAACTGGGCGACGTCGCCAGCCTCGGCCGGCTCGGCTGGCGCACCTTGCTCTACACCGCGGTGGTGACCCTGATCGCGGTGGCGATCGGCTTGCTGATGGTGAATCTGATCGGACCCGGCCACGGCCTGGACCGCGCCATGCTCGACCAGGCCATGGCCCAGGGCGCGCAAAAGGCCGGCGAGATCGCCGCCACCGGTCAGCAGATGGATTTCATGAAGCTGCTGCTGGGCATCGTGCCCAAGAACGTGGTCGCCGCCGCGGTCGACGACAAGCAGAAGCTGGGCGTGATGTTCTTCGCCCTAATGATCGGCATCGGCCTGGTGATGACGCCGACGCCGGCCACCAAGGCCTTCAAGACCGCGCTGCAGGGCCTGTTCGAGATCTGCATGCGCTTGATCGGCATGATCATCAAGCTGGCGCCGTACGCGGTGGCCTGCCTGATGTTCGCCCTGTGCGCGCAGTTCGGCTGGGAGCTGCTGCTGGTGCTGGGCAAGTTCGCACTGACCGTGATCCTGGCGATTGCGGTGCACATGTTCATCGTGCTGCCGCTGTGGGTGAAGTTCGCCGGCGGCATGAGCCCGCGCGCGTTCTTCCGCGGCAGCGAGGAAGCCCTGCTGACCGCGTTCGCGACCGCGTCCTCGACCGGCACCCTGCCGATCACCCTGCGCGTGGCCGAGCAGAACCTGCACCTGCCGCGCAAGGTCTCGCGCTTCGTGCTGACCGTGGGCGCCTCGGCCAACCACCACGGCACCGCGCTGTTCGAGGGCATCACGGTGCTGTTCCTGGCCCAGGCCTTCCAGATCGAGCTGACCCTGGTCCACCAGATCATGGTGCTGGGCCTGTGCCTGCTCGGCGGCATCGGCACCGCCGGCGTCCCGGCCGGCTCGCTGCCGGTGATCGCGATGATCTGCGGCGTGCTCGGCATCCCGCCCGAGGGCGTGGGCATCATCCTGGGCGTCGACCGCTTCCTCGACATGTGCCGCACCGCCCTCAACGTCACCGGCGATCTGGCGACCGCGGTGGTGGTGGCCAATCGCAGCGGCGAACTCGCCGACGAGGCGCCGGAAGCGCCCGAAACCGTCGCCTGAGCCCGGCGCCGCCGTCCGGCGGCGTCCAGCCAGGATGCGCAAAGCCCGCTACGGCGGGCTTTGCCGTTTTCGGGCCCGGCCCGCGCCGATCCGGCGCGACAGGGCGGCGCGCGGATGGGACAATGGCCGGTCCGCCCGGCTGGTCCAGCCGCTCGCGCGGGCGCCTCCCGCCTCCAGAAGACCCCGTGCCCGACGCCATGACGACGCCCAGCCGCCGCGACCTCGCCAACGCCATCCGATTCCTCGCCATCGACGCGGTGCAGGCCGCCAACTCCGGTCATCCGGGCATGCCGATGGGCATGGCCGACATCGCCGAAGTGCTCTGGAACGATTACCTCAACCACAACCCGAACAATCCGAAGTGGTTCAACCGCGACCGCTTCATCCTCTCCAACGGCCACGGTTCGATGCTGCAGTACGCGCTGCTGCACCTGGCCGGCTACGACCTGTCGATCGAAGAGCTCAAGCGCTTCCGTCAGCTCGAGTCCAAGACCCCGGGCCACCCCGAGAACTTCATGACCCCGGGCGTGGAAACCACCACCGGCCCGCTCGGCCAGGGCTTCGCCAACGCCGTCGGCATGGCGCTGGCCGAGAAGCTGCTCGCACAGCGCTTCAACCGTCCCGAGCTGGCCGTGGTCGATCACCGCACCTGGGTGTTCATGGGCGACGGCTGCCTGATGGAAGGCATCTCGCACGAGGCCGCGTCGCTGGCCGGCACCTGGGGCCTGGGCAAGCTGGTCGCGTTCTGGGACGACAACAAGATCTCGATCGACGGCAACACCGACGGCTGGTTCACCGACGACACCCCGGCCCGCTTCGAGGCCTACGGCTGGCGCGTGATCCGCAACGTCGACGGCCACGATCCGGTCGAGATCAAGACCGCCATCGACACCGCGATGGCAAAGACCGACAAGCCGACCCTGATCTGCTGCCGCACCACCATCGGTTTCGGTTCGCCTGCCAAGGCGGGCAAGGAGTCCTCGCATGGCGCGCCGCTGGGCAAGGACGAAGTGGTCGCCACCCGCGAGGCTCTGCACTGGCCGCATCCGGCGTTCGAGATTCCCGAGCCGATCTACGACGGCTGGCGCGCGCGCAGCACCGGCCAGGTGCGCGAGGACCAGTGGAACCGTCTGTTCGACGCCTACGCCGCGCAGTACCCGAACGAATCGGCCGAACTGGTGCGCCGCTCGCACGCCGAACTGCCGCAGAGCTTCGCCGCCGACGCCGACGCCTACATCGCCAAGCTGCAGGCCGACGGCCAGACCATCGCCTCGCGCAAGGCCTCGCAGATGGCGATCGAGACCTTCGCGCCGCTGCTGCCGGAACTGATCGGCGGCTCGGCCGACCTCGCCCACTCCAACCTGACCTTGTGGAAGGGCAGCAAGTCGGTCGCCAGCGACGATCCGAACGCCAACTACATCTACTTCGGCGTGCGCGAGTTCGCGATGACCGCGATCAGCAACGGCCTCAGCCTGCACGGCGGTTTCATTCCCTACGACGCCACCTTCCTGGTGTTCAGCGACTACGCGCGCAACGCCGTGCGCATGAGCGCGCTGATGGGCGCGCACGCGATCCACGTCTACACCCACGATTCGATCGGCCTGGGCGAGGACGGCCCCACCCATCAGCCGGTCGAGCACCTGGCCAGCCTGCGCTACATCCCGCACAACGACGTCTGGCGTCCCTGCGACGCGGTCGAATCGGCGACCTCCTGGCGCGCCGCCATCGAGCGCAAGGACGGCCCGAGCTGCCTGATCTTCTCGCGCCAGAACCTCACCCATCAGCCGCGCAGCGACGAACAGCTCAAGCAGATCGCGCGCGGCGGCTATGTGCTGCGCGACAGCGAGGGCGCGCCCGAGCTGATCCTGATCGCCACCGGTTCCGAGGTCGGCCTGGCCACCCAGGCCGCCGACGCGCTGAGCGCCGAAGGCACCAAGGTGCGCGTGGTGTCGATGCCGTCCAGCGACGTGTTCGATCGCCAGGACGCCGCCTACCGCGAATCCGTGCTGCCCAACGCGGTGCGCAAGCGCGTGGCGATCGAAGCCGGCGTGAGCGATTTCTGGCGTAAGTACGTCGGCCTGGACGGCGCCGTGATCGGCATCGACAGCTTCGGCGCGTCGGCGCCGGCCGAGGCGTTGTTCCCGCACTTCGGCTTCACGGTCGAGCGCGTGGTCGCGGCGGCGAAGGCGCTGGTCTGAGCCTAGGGGCCGCGCCGATGAGGCCGCCGGCACCGAAACTGTCGAACGCGGCTCGCGCAGCGCGAGCCGCGCGAGCCGCCGCCGCGCAAGGGCGCGACGGTTGATCGTCGCGCCGGCCCGTAGACGGTGCTCGCCGCCCGCGCGGCGTCGGCCTCTCGCGCTGGCCGCGGCTTGCGCCGCGCTGTTCCTGATCGTGATCGGCGGCGCGTCCGCCGCGCCGCCGCGGGTGCTGTGCGATGCCGTGCCGACGCCGCGTCCGCTGCCGGATCCGGCCACCTGCCCACGCCGGCTCGGCCTGCCCGCCACCGCGGCGGCGCCGACCGCGGCATCCACCGCCGAAGCCTTGCTCGCGCAGGCGCGCGAGCGCATCGGCGGCGGGCGTTTCGATGAGGCCGGGCAGGCCCTGGATTGCGCGGAGGCGACCCTGGGCCGCGACGCCGACTGGTCCTTGCACTACGAACTAGTGCGCCAGCGCGGCATCCTCGCGTATCGGCGCGAACTGATTCCCGAAGCCCTGAGCCGTTTCGAATGCGCGCTCAAACTCTCGACCGCGCACGAGGATCGTGACGCGATCGCGCGCGATCTCAAGAACGTCGGCAGCGCGCTGCGCCGGCTCGGCGATTTCCGCGGCGCCCTGCGCACGCTAACGGCCAGCCTGCGGATGCAACGCGCCCAGGGCGAAGTCGGCGGCGCGGTGCTCAACAACATCGCCGACGTCTATCGCGAGCTCGACGATTCCGATGAGGCGACCCGGCATTACCGCGAGGCGCTGGCCGCGTTCCGCGCCCAGAACAATCGCGTCGAAGCCGGCCACGTGCTAGAAAGCCTGAGCGAGCTCAGCCTGGACCGCGGCGACGCGGCGCAGGCGCAGCGCTGGCTGCAGGAAGCCTTGCAGACCTACCGCGAAGCCGGCAACCGCGCCTACGAGTTGCGCGTCTACGCCGGCCTGATGCGCACCGCCTTGTCGCGCGCCGACCTCGCCCAGGCGCGGCAGTGGCGCCAGGCCGCGTTCGCGATCGCGAGCGAGCACAAGCTCGGTTTGCCGGCCAGCCTGCAATTGCAGATCGCGCGCAGCGAACGCTTGGAAGGGCGCGCCGATGCGGCCGCCGAACGCCTGCGCGCGGCGATCGCGGCGCTGCCGGAAGGCGGCGTGGAACGCATCGCGCTGCTGGAGGAACTGTCGCTGGCGCAGGAGGCCGCGGGCGACCGCGCCGCCGCGATCGCGACCCTGCGCGGCGCCCACGAACAGGAACGCATGCTCAGCCGCGCGCAACAGGATCGCCAACTGGGCTGGCTGCGCACGCGTTTCGAAACCGCCGAACGCGACCGCACCATCGCCGGGCTGGAGAGCGAGAACCGCTTGCGCCGCGGCGAGCTGCGCCAGCGCACCTTGCTGCTATGGCTGACCCTGGCGGCGAGCTTGGCCGCGGCGCTGGCGGTGGGGCTGTTGTGGATGCGCCGGCGTCAGCGCGCGCGCCTGCTCGACGCCGAGCGCGAGGTGCGGGAAGAGGAGGCGCTGGCGCGTTACCGGCGCGAGACCGAGGCCCTGGCCGAAGACCGCAGCCTGCTGCAGGCCCTGTTGGACAGCCGCCAGGATGCGGTCTGCCTGATCGACGCCGAGGGCCAGGTGCTGGCCGCCAACCGCGCCGCCTGCGAACTGCTCGATGCCGACGCCGCCTCGCCGGTGGGCCAGGCCCTGGGCGACTACCTCGGCGAGGCCGATCGCGAAGCATGGGCGGCGGCGCTGGAGGGCATGGAGGACGCCAGTGAACAGACCCTGGCCTGCGCGCGTCGCGATGGCGCGATCCGTCTGCAGGCGCGGCTCACGCCCTGGCTGCGCGGCGACGGCCTGATCGTGCTGGGGCTGCGCGAGGATGTCGCCGGCGCGGTCGCGATGACGGGCTTGTCCGAAGCGACGGCCAACAGCGACGACTCCGCCCACGACGCGCACCTGCGCGAGGACTTCCGGCGCGCCCTGGTCGAACTGATGCTGGCGGTGGTCGAGAGCTGGGAGCGCAGCACCGGCAGCAGCCGATTGGAGCTGGCCGAACGCAGCCGCATCTGGCGGGTGACCGTCGACGACGGCCGTCTGCGGGTGCGGGCGATGGAGCGATATCTCAGCCTGGCGCGGCTGCCGCGGCGACCGCGTTGGCGCGACGTGCTGCGCTCGGCCTACTACGTGCTCAGCCACTGCACGATGACGGCCCAGGAGCGCGAGGACCTGCAGCGCCGGGTCGACGCGGCGCTGGCCTATACCCGGCGCCGCGCGCTGGTCTGAGGCGCGGCCTCAGCGATCGGGCAACAGCGGTGCGGCCTCGACCCGGTTGTCGACGCAGACCACGCATACGCCCTGCAGGTTGCCGTCCTTGAAACGGTAGAGGTCGTGGTGGTCGCCGTTGTCGGGGCTGAAATCGACGGGCCCCTGCACGAACGGCACCGCCTGCGCCGCGGGGTCGGTCGATTTGACGCCCAGCGCCGAGCACTGGTCGTGCGCCGCCTCGTTGGCCCAATACCACTCGTCGACGATGCCGCAGGTCTTTTCCGGCACGCAGTAGGTCGCGCCGGCCGTGCCCAGCAGCGGCGCGTGCTCGGTGCGGTACTGCGACAACGCCGCCGGCGTGATGCTGAAGGTGCTGACGATCTGGGGTGCGGTGTTCGGGTCCAGGCACCACTTCTTGTTCTTGGCCAGAGGGTCGTGGGCGTGGGCGCCGGTGGCGAACAGCAGGCTGAGGCTGAGCAGGCAGAGCAGGCGATGGCGCGTCATGGCTCGGTCACGGTAGGTGGATGGCCCGCTCAGTGTAGGCGCCGGCGCGGTCGCGGCTCCAACGGTTTCGGGGGCACAAACGGGGTACGAATCCGCGCCAAGCGATTGATTCTTCGAAGCATCGGCGCGATTCGTTCCCGCCGCGGTCCGGTTTGGTCCCGTGCGCGCACTGGCCGCCGGGCGGCGCCGCTCCTAGCGTGATCGGACCCGGTCGGCCGCCGATCACGCGATCGCAAGGCCGGCCCCGGGACCCGCAACCGTCCAATACCGCCGTCGCCACGGCGGTCCCACCTGGAGATCGCTATGAAGCTCAAGCTGTTCAACCTGGCCCTGATGACCACCGTGCTGATCGGCGCCAGCCTCGCCTCCGTTCCCGCCGGCGCCGCCAACGGCGTGCCGGGCCGGGTCATCCACGACCGCGACGATCCGGTCGGCCCGGCCACCGGCACCTGGCGCGGCAGCTACTACACCCAGTACAGCGTGTGGGGCGACGGCATCGAACACATCGGCGAGATCGGCACCACCTTCCGCACCGGGCACGAGGTCTTCGGCAACTCGTACCAGAGCTGCCACAGCGCTCTGATCGCGGAAATGAACGCCGTCGGCGGCGTGGCCGGCTGGACCGACTGCTCGCAGCTGTAATCGTTTTGGGGAGTCGTCTCGGGGGATCGCGCGCCGTCCCCGCGGCCGCGATCAGCCGGCGGGTCGTTCGCCGCGCACGGTGACGCGTGTCGGCGGCTCGTCGGTCTCGAGGCGGCCCGGATACCGGTCGTACTCGGACATGGGGCTGTCCTGCGCGCAGCGCGCGTCGGGGAAACCGTAGCGCTGGCGCAGCGCCAGCCCGCATTCGGCCATGGCCTGGAAGGCCTGGCCGACCTGCATGCACTGCTTGTCGAAATCGCGCCGGAACGCATCGCGGCGGCGCATGAAATCCTCGCCGCATTTGCGCCCGACCCGGATCCGGTCGAGATCGTCCTGGGCCGCGTTGGTGCCGGCCAGGCCGTACTCCTTGAGCTCGGCCTCGCTGAGGATGCGCAGGTCGCGGTTGGCGACCGTCATCATCTGATCGGCGACCGCGGTGGCCACGCCGTTGCGCTCCAGATAATCGCGCACCTGGGTGTTGATGGCCTTGAGTTCGGCGCTGAGTTCGGCGCGAGAGGTGGCGGTGGAGCGGTCGCGGATCAGGCGGTGGATGCCGACCTTGCCCGAGATCGAACGGGTGTCGCCCGCGGCCAGCACCAGCACGCAGGCGCTGTGGCATTGCGAATCCTCGCGGATCCAGATCGCCCAGCGCGATTCGGCGATCGAGTCGCCGGCGCGGATCGCTTCCTCGACGTGGCCGCCGGTCGAATCCAGGTCGAGGATGCGGGTGGGGATTTCCATGCGGTCGGCCATCGCCGCCACGCGCTGGACCAGGGCGGTGAAGCCGGCGCCGATCTTGCCGCGGTAGCGCACCCGCACCATGCCCTGCGGCTGGCAGGCGCGCAGCGCGTCGACCAGGCTGAAGAACTCCAGCGAGGTCAGCGCTTCGCCGTCGCCGTGCTGGGCGTAGTCGTATTCGCAGCTGATCGAGGCCTCGCCGGAATCCAGCTTGGCCGGCGGCCAGTAGGTGCCTTTGAGCGCGTCGGCCTTGACCGGCGCCTGGTCGTCGGCGGGGGCCGCGGAGCGGTCGCCGGACTGGTCGCCGATGGTGACCGCCTCGGCCCGGGCCGTCGCATCGTCGCCGCTCGCCGGCCGCTGGCAGGCCGCGGCCAACAGGCTCAGTGCCAGCAGACCCGACGCGAACAACCACCTCTTCGACATGCCTTGCTCGTCCTGGTTACGGTTGCGGCCGACGCCCGCGCGCCGGTCGGCACGGGATTGGACCGTGCGGCCGGCGCCGAGTTTCGGCGACCGACCCGATCATGATCGCGCGCGCCGGATGAACGCGAGCGTGATCCCGGGCGGCGTGGACGGCGCCGCCCGGGCTGTCGCCTCAGGCCGACGGAGGCGGCGTGTCGTAGCGCTTGAAGTAGCGGTGGTGGCGCAGATGGTCGTGCTGCTGGCCGATCCCGAAATAGGCCTTGCCGCCGCGCCGCCCGGGCTGCAGGCAGGGCAGTTCGTGCTGGGCATCGGGGTTGTTGGTGTAGTAGGCCGGGATCTTGTCGATGAAGCGGCTGAGCATCTGCGGCCCGCACTCGACGCCGTCGTAGCTGTCGAAGCCGAAGCGCGGATGGCCGATGTTGAAGTCGTCGACGCAGACCACGCCGTTGTCGATCAGCGACAGCTCGCGCTCCAAGGGCCAGGCGTCGTACCAATGCGCATCCAGGTAGTACAGCGGGCAGCGGAACTGGTCGCGGAACTTGGCGATCAGCTCCGGCGAGTCCAGCTTCTCCACGTGCGTATGCGGCATGAAGCCGACCCGGCGCTTGACCAGCTCGACATAACGGTCGACCACGTCGCAGGTGACGATGTTGAGGTGCGGGTAGGCGCGCGCGAGGTACTCGGTGGTGTCGCCGACGTTGGAGCCGGTCTCGATGATCGCGTCGCACTGATAGCGCTCGATCAGATAGTCGAACTCCAGCGCGGTGGTGATGTCGAAGCCGAACGGCCCGCCGTCGTCGCTGAGCTCGGCCGCGCCCAGGCGCATGGTGCGGTAGAAATGCTTGTAGACGTTATCCGACGACATCCGCGAGGCGCTCCCTGAAACCCGGTCAGTGACCGAAGTATATGCGGCGCCCGCCCCCGCTTCCTGTGCGAGCGGCGGCAGCCGCGATCGCGAACCCGACCCGGGCCGCGCCCGCCACGACCGGCGCCGGCATGCTTTCCCTGCCGCGCGCCCGGCGATCGCTCAGGGCGCGCGCGTCTCCCGCAGGCCTAGCGCCAGCAGCCGCGCCAGCAGGCGTTCGCCCAGTCCCGAGGGCGCGGCCAGGTCCATGCGCGCCAGCGCCTCGGCGTCGTCGCTGCGCGCGCCGATCAGGGCGCGCGCGATCGTGGCCAGCTTGCCGCCGCGGCTGGCGGTGGCGGTTTTGAGCCAGCCCAACGCACGCACCAGGCGCTGTTCGACCGCGCTGAAATCGCTGCCCAGCGGATAGTCGGGCAGCAAGCCGTCGCGGCGCAGCGGCGCCAGCGCCGCGCGCAGGTGCTCGGGCGTATTGTGCCGCGCCGGCGCGGCGATGGCGTAATCGGCGCGCAGCTTGCCCTCGCGGCGCGCGGTGTCGAGCAGGCCGCCGCGGTAACGCGCGTCGGCGATCGCGGCCATGGCCAGCACGCAGTCCTCGTCGGCGCGGCCGCGCAGGTCGGCGATGCCGTACTCGCTGATGTAGATATCGCGCAGGTGGCGCGGGATGGTGGTGTGGCCGTAGTTCCAGACGATATTCGAGCTGGCCTGGCCGCCGGCCTCGCGGCTCGCGCGCAGCATCAGCACCGAGCGCGCATCGGGCAGCGCGTGCGCCATGGCGACGAAGTTGTACTGCCCACCCACGCCCGACACCACCCGGCCGTCGGCCAGCCCGTCGGACACCGCCGCGCCCAGCGCGGTCGCCATCATGCAGGTATTGAAGAAGCGCGCGTCGCGGCGTTGCAGGCGCTCCAGCGCCTCGTGGCCGCCGTAGAGCTCGTTGACCTCGCTGATCCGGCGCATGCCGATGCCGCGGCGCTGCTCGTCGGGCAGTCGGCGCAGCCAGTCGTAGAACTCCGGCGAGCCCAGATAGAAGCCGCCGTGCAGATATTCGCCGTCGCGTTCCAGCGCGGCGCGGTCGGCGTCGTCGGCGCTGCCGTCGGCGAGGCGCCGCATCAGCGCTTCGTCGTCGACCACCTTGCGCCGGATCACCCCGACCTCGACCAGGCGGCGGAAGCCCTCGTTGATCATCTCGCTGCAGCCGTACAGGCCCTCGGCGAACGGGGCCAGATCCGCGCGCGCGGCCAGCGCCGGATCCAGCGCGGCCAGCACGCGCCGGTAGCCGGCGTTGTCGGCGTGGCGCAGCGCCAGCGCGTGGCAGAGCGCGTCGGCGAGCGCGCCGATGCCGATCTGCAGGGTGCCGCCGTCGCGCACCAGGGTGCTGGCGTAGAAGCCGATCGCGTAGTCGGCGTCGGTGACCGGCTGGCGCGGCAAGCCGAACAGCTTGGGGTGCGGGCCGGGCGGGGTCAGTACCACGTCGAAATAGTCCTCGGCGACGGTGGCGCTGCCGCCCAGCCAGGGCAGTTCCGGATCGACCTCGGCGATCAGCAGCGGCCGCGGCAGGCCGCGCGCGACGATCGCATCCACCGCGTCCTGGGTCAGGTCGGTGTTGCACGACAGCGACAGGCGCGTATCGCCGTCGCGGCGCGCGACCTTCTGCACGATCGCGTTGACGCCGCGGTCGGCCAGCGCGCGTGCGACATGGGTGTAGTTGAGGCTGGCGTAGCGCTGCTGCGCCGGCGGCGAATGCAGCAGCGCGCCGGACTGCAGATAGAACTCCTCGATCTCGATGTGCGCGGGCAGGGCGTCGCGCTTGAGCGCGCTCACATAGCGCAGGCGCGGGAAGTCGTCGCCGAAGTGGCGGCTCGCGAACGGCCCGATGAAGCGGCCCTCCAGGCCTTGGCCGGCGCCGGGCGGATCCAGCGACAGCGCGGTGTACAGATGCAGCGGCCGCGTAGGGTCGGCTTCGGCGCGCGCGTAGATCGCGTTCAACAGCCGGTGCGGCTTACCCAGGCCCAGGGGCGCGCCCAGGTGCAGCGGGCCCTGGATGCGGGTGTAGAGGAAATCGACGGCGTCGTCGAGGCGTTCGTAATGGGCGGGGGCGGTCATGGCCAGGAGTATCGCATCGCCGCGGTGGCTGGCTTGACAACTCCGATTACGGGTGTAATCTCAAGAAAAATTACGGATGTAAACGATGCAGATCAGCGAAGCCGAATCGGTGGTGATGGACGTGCTCTGGCGCGAGCATCCGCTCGCCGCCGAGGACGTGGTCGCGGCCCTGGCCCAGCGCCAGGATTGGCAGGAGGCGACCATCAAGACCCTGCTCAACCGGCTCTTGAACAAGGGGGCGGTGCGCGCCGAGAAGCAGGGCCGGCGCTATCTCTACGCGCCCGTGCTCAAGCGCGAGGACTGGGTGCTGGAGGAGAGCCAGGGCCTGCTGCAGCGCTTGTTCGATGGTCGGGTCGCGCCGCTGGTCGCGCACTTCAGCGAGCAGCGCAAGCTCAGCCGCAAGGACATCGCCGAACTGCGCAAACTGCTGGAGGAGCTCGACGATGAGCAGCGTTGATATCGCCGCCGTGCTGTTGGAAACCGCGCTCGCGAGCAGCTTCGCGATCGCCGTGGTGCTGCTGTTGCGGCGCCCGCTGCGGCGCGGCTTCGGCGCGGCCGCCGCGTACGCGCTGTGGGCGTTGGTGCCGGTGGCGGTAGTGGCCGTGCTGTTGCCGGCCGCGCCCGCACGCCTGCCGCTGGCCTTGCCGGTGCAGGCCATGGTCCAGGCCCCGTTGACGGTGGCCGCGCCGCAGGCGTCCGCCATCGCGCCGGCCGCCGCGGTCGTGCTGGTCTGGCTGGCGGGCGCGTTGCTGGCCTTGCTCGCCCTGGCCTGGCAACAGCGTCGCTTCGTGCGCGCGCTGGGCGTGTTGCGCGCGCGCGCCGATGGATCGCGCCAGGCCGACGCGGTGGCCGGCCTGCCGGCCGCGATCGGTGTGCTGCGGCCGATCATCGTCGTGCCCGAGGACTTCGAGCGGCGCTACAGCATCGAACAGCAGGCGCTGATGCGTGCCCACGAGCGCGAGCACATCGCGCGCGGCGACCTGGCGCTCAACGCCCTGGTCGCGCTGCTGCGCTGCGTCTACTGGTTCAACCCGCTGCTGCACTACGCCGTGCGCCACTACCGCCACGACCAGGAACTGTCCTGCGATCAACGCGTGATCCGCCGACATCCGCAGGCGCGTCGCGCCTATGGCGAGGCCATGCTCAAAACCCAACTGGCCTCGCGCCCCGTGCCGCTGGGCTGCCACTGGGGCCACAGCCATCCGCTCAAGGAGAGAATCGAAATGCTGAAGCATGCGAACGTATCGTCGAAGCGCTGGATCGCGGGCGGCGCCCTGGTGGCGCTGCTGGCCGCAGCCACCGGCGCGGCTGCATGGTCGGCGCAGCCGCAACGCGCCCCGGCCGCCGCGGCCGCGTTGCCCGATGGCTATGCCCTGCTGAAGTTCGAGGTCAGCCTGGACGGCGGCGACCCCAGCACTTTCCGTGTGCTCGAACGCTACGGCGAATCCTTCGGCGTGAGCGGCGACGACGGCGGTTCGACGTGGTCGCTGCAGGGCCGGGTATCGCCGCTGGGCGAAGGGCGATCGCTGCTGGTGGCCTCGCTGCAACGCGACGGCAAGCCGCTCGGACAACCGCGCTTGACGGTGCGCAACGGGGAACCGGCGCGTATCAGCATCGGCAGCGTGCGCGGATCGAGCAACGCCGAAGTGCTGCAAGGCATCGACATGACGGTGACGGTGAGCGCCGCGGCGGATGCGCGGCCCGTGGTCCAGCCGCGACCGATGGTCGAACCGCGGGCCGCGGCCAAGCCCGCGCTGAAGCCGGTCCCCAACCCTTACGCACAAACGGTGGATATGACCGCCGCGGCCTACGGCGCACTGTCGCCGCCGCCGTACCCGAAGGGCCGCAAGGTCAACGGGCGGGTGCTGTTGGAGATCCAGGTCGGCAGCGACGGCGGCGCACAGCAGGTGCGGTTGGCGCAAAGTTCGGGCGATGCCGAGCTCGATGCCAGCACCGTCGAGGCCGCGCGCAAGTGGCGCTTCCAGCCTGCGACCCAGAATGGCCAACCGGTGGCGTCGTGGGTGCAGGTGCCGGTCGATTTCGCCGCCACGTCCGGTCCGACCGCGGCGGCGCCGTTCGACGCGGCGACGGTCGCCCTGGATCCGATCCAGGTCACGGACGAATGATCGCGGCCGCGTAGCGGCGCGCATCGAAGCGGCTTAGCCGCCGACGATATGGACCTCGTCGGCGATGCGCCGCACTTCGTCGGGGTAGTGACTGACGTAGATCATCGGCAAGGCCACCTCGTCGCGCACGCGCTGCAGATAAGGCAGCAATTCGTCGCGGCGGTTCATGTCCAGCATCGACAGCGGTTCGTCCAGCAGCAGGATCTGCGGCTGCGACAGCAGCGCGCGGCCCAGGGCCACGCGCTGCATCTCGCCGCCGGACAAGCCTGCGGTGGAGCGCGCCAGCAGCGCGCCTATGCCCAGCAGTTCGACGATCGCCTCCAGCTGGAACCGCGGTGCTGCGCGTGCCTCACCGCGCAGGCCGTAGAGCAGGTTGCGGCGCACGTCCAGATGCGGGAACAGCCGCGCGTCCTGGAACACGTAGCCGATCCGGCGCCGATGCGCGGGCAGGTCGATGCCGGCCTGGGCATCGAACAGGCAGCGCCCGCCGATCTCGATGCGACCGCGCTGCGGCCGCAGCAGGCCGGCGATGGCATGCAGCAGCGAGGTCTTGCCGGCGCCGGAATCGCCGACCAGGGCGATCACGCGCTGCCGGCTGCGGATGCTCACGCTGCGCTCGAACGCGCCGCGCCGCAGGGTGAAGTCGAGCACATGCAGCGGCGACTCGCTCATGCGCCGCGCTCGCGGCGCTGGCGCTGCACCAGCCATTCCGACAACAGCACCGCGCCGAACGAGATCGCCACCGCGACCACGGTCAGCCGCCACAGCCCCGATTCGGCGCCGGGCACCTGCAACATGCCGTAGATCGCCGAGGACAGGGTCTGGGTCTCGCCGGGGATGTTCGACACGAAGGTGATGGTGGCGCCGAACTCGCCCAGCGCCTTGGCGAAGGCCAGCACCGCGCCGGCGATCACGCCGGGCAGGGCCAGCGGCAGGGTCATGCCGAAGAACACCCGCCACGGATTCGCGCCCAGGGTGGCCGCCGCGTGCTCCAGGCGCTGGTCCACGGCTTCGATCGACAGCCGGATCGCGCGCACCATCAGCGGAAAGCCCATGATCGCGCAGGCCAGCGCGGCGCCGGTCCAGCGGAACGCGAAGCTCACGCCGAAGCTGTCGGACAGGAAGCGGCCGATCGGCCCCTGATTGCCGAACAGGATCAGCAGCACGTAGCCGGTGACCACCGGTGGCAGCACCAGCGGCAGGTACAGCATCGCGTCGAACAGCAGTTTGCCTGGGAAGCGCTTGCGCGCGAGCAACCAGCCCATCGCCACGCCCAGCGGCAGGCTGCACAACACCGCCACGCTGGCGACCTTGAGGCTGAGCGCGATCGCGGTCAGCTCGGCCGGGCTGAAATCGAACATGCGCGGCCCGCGTCTACTTCAGCACGCTGAAGCCGTGGCGGCGGAACAGGGTCGCCGCGGGCGCCGTTTTCAGCCAGCGCACGAACCCGGCCGCCTGAGGGTGCTTGCTCGCGCGCAGGCACGCGACCGGATAGACGATGGCGGGATGGGTCGAGGCCGGGAAGGTCGCGAGCACGCGCACCTTGGGTTCGGCGCGCGCATCGCTGGCGTAGACCACGCCCAGAGGCGCCTCGCCGCGCGCGACCAGCATCAGGGCCGCGCGCACGTTCTCGGCTTCGGCGACCTTGGGCTGCAACTGTGTCCATACGCCCAGCGATTCGAACGCGGCGCGCGCGTACTTGCCGGCCGGCACGCTTGCGGTCAGCGCCAGGGCCAGACGGCCGTCGCCCAGCAAGGGGCGCAGATCGACGCCGGGCTTCAAGCTCAGCGGCCGAGCGGTACTGGTCTGCGGCGCGATCAGCACCAGCGTATTGCCCAGCAGATTGCGCCGGCTGGATTCGTCGATGAGCTTGCGCTGCTGCAGGTAGTCCATCCAGTCCAGGTCGGCGGACAGGAATACGTCGGCGGGCGCGCCTTGCTCGATCTGGCGCGCCAGCGCCGAACTGGCGGCGTAGGACACCCGCAGCGGTTGCCCGGTCTGGGCCTCGTAGGCGACCGCGGCTTCGTCCAGCGATTCCTTCAGGCTGGCCGCGGCGAACACCGTGATCGGCTCGGGCTTGGGCGGCGCGGCGAGGGCGGACCAGGACAGGGCCAGCGCGCAGAACGCGACGAGCCAACGGCGACGCGACAGCAGCATGGCAGAGCTCCGATGGGCGACGGCGGCAGGGTAACGCGAAAAGCGAGGGGTGAGCGTGGAGGAGTGAGGAGTGAGCGTAAGCAAGCCTTGCACTTACTCACTCCTCACTCCTCCACGCTCACTTCTCGCTCTAAGGCGCGTCGATCACCCGGATCGATTCGATCTGGCGGATCCAGCGCGCCGGTCGCGATTCGCCCGGCGCGATCAGGCGCCAGGGCCCGTCATCGGCGTCGAGCGCGGCGCCGTCGCAGCGGTCGCTCAGGACCACCTCGCGCGCGCCCAGGCTGGCGTCGAGTTCGGCCAGCGAATACGCGACGCGGTAGCCGTCGCGCGCCGACACCACCACCATCCTCGCCAACTGCGCGCCGCGCAGCGGCTCCTCCGGCATCGCGCCGGACGCGCGCAGCAGCGCGGCCAGCGACACGCCTTCGCAGCTCAGGGTCTTGCCGTGCGCGGTGCCGGTGGCGGTCGTGCGCGGCAGGCCGGCGATCTTCGCCGCATCCAGAGTCACGTCGATCGGCGCCATGCGCTGCGGCGGGTCGGAGGCGTGCGCATGCGCGCTCTTCTCGGGCTCCGCTGCGGCGGCGACCAGGCACCAGCCCAGGCCCAGTGACAGACAGACCATCGCGAGCGGCGTACGGGTCGGGTGCATGACGGCCTCAGAGCTGGTTGAGCGGGATCTTGAGGTAGCGTACGCCGTTGTCCTCGGCCTCGGGCAGGGCGCCCGCGCGCAGGTTGACCTGCAGCGCCGGCAGGATCAGCGCCGGCACCGCCAGAGTCGCGTCGCGCGCCTCGCGCATGCGCACGAAGTCGGCTTCGGCGGTATCGGCGCGCAGGTGGATGTTGGCGCGCTTCTGCTCGCCGATGCTGGTCTCGCAGCGCGGTGCGCGGCCTTCGGGGCCGTAGTCGTGGCAGACGAACACGCGGGTGGCGTCGGGCAGTTCGTACAGATGGCGGATCGAGGCGTACAGCATGGCCGCGTCGCCGCCGGGGAAATCGCAGCGCGCGGTGCCGCTGTCGGGCATGAACAGCGAGTCGCCCACGAACACGGCGTCGCCGATCAGGTAGGCCAGGCTGTCCAGGGTATGGCCTGGCACGGCGAGGGTACGCGCGTGCAGTTCGCCGATCGCGAAGTCCTCGTCGTCCTCGAACAGGTGATCGAACTGGCTGCCGTCGGCCTCGACCTTGGCGTCCAGGCCCAGCACCGGCACGAAGGTGCGCTGGACCTCGCGGATGCGCCGGCCGATCGCGATGCGCGCCTGCGGCAGGCGCTGCTTCAGCCAGTGCGCGGCGCTGAGGTGGTCGGCATGCGCATGCGTTTCCAGCAGCCAGCGCACCTGCGCGCCGCAGGCCTCGGCCGCATCCAGGATCGATTGCGCGGAGGCGCCGCCAGTGCGGCCGGAGCGGGCGTCGTAGTCGAGCACCGGATCGACGATCGCGGCCTGCGCGGTCGCGGGATCGACCACCAGGTAGCTCCAGGTCCCGGTGTCGGCATGATGGAAAGACTGCACCTGCGGGGACATCGGATTCCTCTTGCTGGGGCGTCCGTGCGATTCGTGCGCCTGCGCCGGGCTCGGCGCGCGGCGGTGTATTGCGCTCAGCGCTTCAGCGCGGCGTTGAGCACGGCGGCCAGATGGCTGCCGCCGCGGCGCAACTGCGCCTCGGCCTCGGGACGCCAAGTCTGCACGTAATTTTCGTCGATCGTCGCCTTGGCCGGATACAGGCCCGGCTGCAGGGCGATCCGGCACGAGGCCTGCGCCCAGGCGGGCGAGTCCGGCGGCAGCGCGGGCTCCGATACCGTCACCGCCAACGGCAGCGCGCGCAGGCGCAGCAGCCAGGCGTTCTCGTCCAGGCCGGCGGCGTTGAGCATGCCGCTGTCCCATAGCTGGTGCAGATTGCTGCCGCGGCCGTTGAACTGGATCTGCACGTCGCTGCCGCCCTTGTCGCGGGCATAGCCGGCGTGCAGCGGCTGGTGCACGTCGCCGACGAAATGGACCACGAACTTCAGCGCCTGCAAGCGTTCCTCGCGCGTGCGCTTGCGGTCGGACAGGATCTCGGTCTGCTTGCGGATCGCCTCGATCACGCAACCGCCCATGGGGCAGTCGCGCGCGGGCTCGTAGGCGCAGTTTTCTTCACCCAGATTGACGTAGTGCCACTTCGCGCTTTGCTTGCCCAGGTTGGGATCGTGAGCGCGCAGCTCGTCGGCCCAGTTGGCGATCCCGGCCAAGGTCGGATCGGGTTCGCCGACGAGCAGGGCGTCGATGTCACGGCGCACGGCCGGATCGAGCTCGCCCAGGGCCAGCAGCGCGACCAGGCGATGGCCGAGCGTGCCCCAGGCCAGGGCGTCGAACGGCAGCAGGAACAGCAGGGCGATGAAGAGGGCGCGGATCATCCCGTCACTTTACTAGAGGCAACCGCGTTCCCGCGCCGCGCCGCGGCGCGCGGACGATGCCGCTCTTGTCGTTTCGCACCCCGGCGTCGCGATCGCGGCGCCGGGGCGGGCGCCTCAGAACGTCCAGACGTAGGCGATGCCGTAGGTCAGCGGGTCGATCTCGGCGGTGCCGATCTTGACGCCGTTGAGCTGGACCTCGCTGTCGATGTCCATCCAGCGCACGTCGACGCGGATCGCGCCGCGATCGCCGAGCGGGAAGTCCAGGCCGGCGTGCGCGGCCGGGCCCCAGGAGTCCTTGAGCTTGAGCTTGGTGCCGGCCAGTGCGCCGCGGGTGTCCTCGCTGAAGAACGCGGTGTAGTTGAGGCCGACGCCGACGAAGGGCGAGACCACGCCGTGGCTGTTGAAGTGGTACTGCACCGACACCGTCGGCGGCAGGTGCTTGGTGCTGCCGACCCGGCCGACGCCGACCACGTCGATGTCGTGCTCGAACGGGATGGCGGCCAAGACCTCGATGCCGACGTTGCCGTGCACGAAGTACTCGAAGGTGATGGTCGGGCGCGCGTCGTCGCCGATCTCCAGCTGCGCGGTGCCGCCCAGGACGGTGCCGTTGTCGGATTTGGGCGAGACCTGATGGGCGCCGACCCCGAGGGTCCAGGTTCCGGCCTGCTGAGCCAGGGCGGGTTGGGCCAGGCAGGCCAAGGCCAGGGCCGCGAGCGCGGCCCGCTGCGAACGCTTGTTCATTCCGTGAGTCCCCTGAGTGATCCGGCTTGGATCAGATGGCACTTTAGTGGCACGTTCAGCTTGGGAACCATGACTTTCGTTGCAATATCGCCCGCCCGGGGCTCCCGGACCGGGCCCAGGCCCGGGCTTGCTAGAATAGAGGTTTCCCATCCCACCGCTGTGCGGGCGCAGGAGCTTGAAGAAATGGCGATCAAGGTAGGCATCAACGGCTTCGGCCGCATCGGCCGCAACGTGCTGCGCTCGGCGGTGCAGAATTTCGGCGGCGAGATCGAGATCGTCGCGATCAACGACCTGTTGGAGCCGGACTACCTGGCCTACATGCTCCAGTACGACTCGGTCCACGGCCGCTTCAAGGGCGACATCGCGGTCGAGGGCAACACCCTGATCGTGAACGGCCAGAAGATCCGTCTGACCCAGGAACGCGACCCGGCCAACCTCAAGTGGGACGAGGTCGGCGCCGAGGTCGTGATCGAGTCCACCGGCCTGTTCCTCGACAAGGCCACCGCCCAGAAGCACCTGGACGCGGGCGCCAAGAAGGTCGTGCTGTCGGCGCCGTCCAAGGACGACACGCCGATGTTCGTCTACGGCGTCAACGACAAGACCTACAAGGGCGAGGCCATCATCTCCAACGCCTCGTGCACCACCAACTGCCTGGCCCCGCTGGCCAAGGTGCTGAACGACAAGTGGGGCATCAAGCGCGGCCTGATGACCACCGTGCACGCCGCCACCGCGACCCAGAAGACCGTCGACGGCCCGTCCAACAAGGACTGGCGCGGCGGCCGCGGCATCCTCGAGAACATCATCCCGTCCAGCACCGGCGCGGCCAAGGCGGTCGGCGTGGTCATTCCGGAACTCAACAAGAAGCTCACCGGCATGTCCTTCCGCGTCCCGACCTCGGACGTGTCGGTGGTCGACCTGACCGTCGAGCTCAACCAGGACGCCACCTACGCTGAGATCTGCGCCGAAATGAAGGCGCAGAGCGAAGGCGCGCTCAAGGGCATCCTGGGCTACACCGAGGACAAGGTGGTCGCCACCGATTTCCGCGGCGACACCCGCACCTCGATCTTCGACGCCGACGCCGGCATCGCCCTGGACGGCACCTTCGTCAAGCTGGTCAGCTGGTACGACAACGAGTGGGGCTACTCGAACAAGTGCCTGGAAATGGTCAAGGTGGTCGCGGGCAAGTAAGCCGCGGCGATCGTTGCGATACGAAGAGCCCCGCGCATGCGGGGCTTTTCTTTGGGGCGGGCGCGATATCTCTAGCCGGCTCCCCATCGCCCCCTTTGAAAAAGGGGGCGGGCGCCCTTTGTGAATCGATATCGATTCTTTGCTAGCGGCGCCGGGGGATTTGCTGTTGCTGTTGGCACAGGGCAAAGCAAATCCCCCCTAGCCCCCCTTTTTCAAAGGGGGGAACTCGTGCGAAGGGCCGCTTTCGAGCTCGACATCAAACCGCCGTAGTCGCCG
>NZ_LMGS01000009.1:1428838-1554439 GCF_001427505.1 Lysobacter sp. Root604
CCCTAGCCCCCCTTTTTCAAAGGGGGGAACTCGTGCGAAGGGCCGCTTTCGAGCTCGACATCAAACCGCCGTAGTCGCCGACTCGCGCAAACCCTGCGSCGCCTGCACCATCTCCATCGCCCCCTTTGACAAAGGGGGCGGGCGCCTTGTGTGAATCGATGTCGATTTGTGGCTAGCGGCGCCGGGGGATTTGCTGTTGCTGTTGGCACCGGGCAAAAGCAAATCCCCCCCTAGCCCCCCTTTTTCAAAGGGGGGAACTCGTGCGAAGGGGCCGCTTTCGGGCTCGACGTCAAACCGCCGCAGTTGCCGACTCGCGCAAAGCCTGCGCCGCCTGCACCATCGCCTTCAGCGCGGTGCGCACCTCCGGCCAACCGCGGGTCTTGAGGCCGCAGTCCGGATTGACCCACAACTGCGCGGGCGTGAGCACGTCCAGGGCTTTGTCCAGCAGTTCGCGCATCTCGTCCACGCTGGGCACGCGTGGCGAGTGGATGTCGTAGACGCCGGGGCCGATGCCGTTGGGGTAGCGGTAGCGCACGAACGCCTCCAGCAGCTCCATGCGCGAGCGCGAGGTCTCGATCGAAATCACGTCGGCGTCCAATGCGGCCACCGCCTCGATGATGTCGTTGAACTCGGCGTAGCACATGTGGGTGTGGATCTGGGTGGCGTCGTCGACGCCGCTGGCGGCCAGGCGGAAGGCTTCGCCTGCCCAGGCGAGGTAGGCCGGCCAGTCGGCGCGGCGCAGCGGCAGGCCTTCGCGCAACGCGGGCTCGTCGATCTGGATCACCGCGATGCCGGCCGCCTCCAGGTCCAGCACTTCCTCGCGCAAGGCCAGGGCGATCTGGCGGCAGGTGTCGGCGCGCGGCTGGTCGTCGCGCACGAACGACCACTGCAGGATCGTGACCGGCCCGGTCAGCATGCCCTTGACCGGGCGCGGCGTCAGCGACTGCGCGTAGCGCGCCCAGTCCACCGTCATCGCGCGCGGGCGGGCGACGTCGCCGTACAGCACCGGCGGTTTCACGCAGCGCGAGCCGTAGCTCTGCACCCAGCCGTGGGCGGTGAAGGCGAAGCCGGACAGTTGCTCGCCGAAGTACTCGACCATGTCGTTGCGTTCGAACTCGCCGTGCACCAGCACGTCCAGGCCCAACGCTTCCTGTTCGCGCAGGCACAGCTCGGTCTCGCGCTCGAGGAAGGCGCGATAGCCGGCGTCGTCCAGGCGCCCGGCCTTGTGCTCGGCGCGCGCCTGGCGCACCTGCGAGGTCTGCGGGAACGAGCCGATCGTGGTGGTCGGGAAGTCGGGCAGCTTCAGACGCTGCGCCTGCACCCGCGCGCGCTGCGCATAGGCCGAATCGCGTTGGGTCATCGCTGGCACCACCGCGGCCAGCTTGGCGCGCACCTGGGTGTCGCGCAGCAGCGGCGAGGCCAGGCGCGCGGCGCGCGCGCTCGCGGCCGCGCCCAAGGCGCCCGCCGCACGGTCGTCGTCGGCCAGGGTGTCGGCGAGCAGGCGCAGTTCCTCGAGCTTCTGCTTGGCGTAGGCCATCCACTGCTGCAACGGCGGCGGCAGCTTGCGTTCCAGGCCCAGGTCGATCGGCACGTGCAGCAGCGAGCACGACGGCGCCAGCCACTGCGCGCGCGTACCGGCGCGGCGCGCCAGACTGAGCGCCGCGTCGAGATCGGCGCGCCAGATGTTGCGGCCGTCGACCACGCCCAGACTGAGCGCGCGGTCTTCGGGCAGCTTGGGCAGCAGCGCTTCGAGCTGGCCGGGCGCGCGCACCAGATCCAGGTGCAGGGCCTGCACGGGCAGGGCGGCGGCCAGTTCGGCGTTGTCGCCCAGCCCGCCGAAGTAGCTGGCGAGCAGGCGCGCGGGCGCATCGACGCCGGCCAGCGCGTCGTAGGCGCGACGATAGGCCCGGCGATCGTCGTCATCGAGATCCAGCGCGAGGCAGGGCTCGTCCAACTGCACCCATTGCGCGCCCGCCGCCTTCAATCGGGTCAGCAGTTCGGCGTAGGCCGGCAGCAGCGCGTCCAGCAACTCGCGTGGATCGCCGCCGTCGCGGCGCTTGCCGAGCTTGAGCAGCGACACCGGCCCCAGCAGCACCGGCCGTGCCTGCAGGCCAAGCGCCTGCGCTTCGGCGAGCTCGGCCAGCGGCTTGTCGCCGCGCAGCGCGAAGCGCTGATCGCACTCGAACTGCGGCACCAGGTAGTGGTAGTTGGTATCGAACCACTTGGTCATTTCCAGGGCGCGCAGGTCGTGGCGCGCGTCCTGCAGGCCACGCGCGAGCGCGAAGTAACCGGCCAGGGGATCGGCATCCAAGGTATCGCGATAGGGTGCGGGCACCGCGTCGAACAGGACGGCGGTGTCCAGCACATGGTCGTAGAGCGAGAAGTCGTTGCAAGGCACGACGTCGGCGCCGGCGTCGCGCGCCAGCGTCCAGTGGCGTGCGCGCAGCGTGAGTGCGGTGTCGTGCAGATCGCCGGCCGCGATCTCGCCTTTCCAGAACGATTCCAGGGCTTGCTTGAGCTCGCGTCGCGCGCCGATGCGCGGGAAGCCGAGGTGGGTAACGCTGATCATTGAAGTCTCCTGCGATGCGTGTGGGCATGAGCAGGGCAACGAAGGAAGGCGGGTACGCACGCGCGACCGCCCGCCGCGGATGCGGCGACGCCGGAGCACGACCTGCCTTCGACCTTCGCCCCCGCGGGCGAACCGGTCCCGTGGAGGGCGAGGGCGAACGGCCATGGCCGCACGCACGCGCCGACCCGCGGGGCCGGAGTCGGACGGAGGGCGGACCCTCCGGTCATGGCAGGTCTTCGGGCTTGGGGCATGGCGTGGTTCGACGCCGCCTACTGTCCGTCGCTTCCCGGGCTCGCACCCAGTGCCTGACGGAGGTCGTTCCCTATACCGCTGCGGGGCAGCTCCGGAATTGGACGCGAGTCCGTACCGGATTCCCTCTAGCCGTCGCCGGCGCGAACCGGCGGCGTCTTGTCGCATCGCTTTATCTTTATGAAGCGATGGTCACCATGACGGCTGCCAAAGTACGCCTAGGAGCGGGGCCCGTCAATCGACGTTCGCGGGTTCAGGCCGCAGCGGATTCCAGCGCCGGCACCGGCGTCGGCACGCCGTCGCGATCGAGCGCGATCATGGTGAAGCGCCCGCGCGTGGCCAGTTGCGATTCGCCGCTGAGCAGGTCCTCGCAGTGCATCTCGACCTCGACCTGCATCGAGGTGCGACCCACCGAGACCACGCGTGCGATCAGCTCCACCAGCGCGCCCTTGGGCACCGCGGTGTGGAAGTCGATCTGTTCCGAGCGCGCGGTCACCACCGTGCGCCGCGCGTAGCGCGAGGCGGCGACGAAGGCGGCCTTGTCCATCCAGGCCAGGGCCTGGCCGCCGAACAGGGTGCCCAGGTGGTTGGTGTGATCGGGGAAGACGATTTCGATGATACGGGCTTCGGTCATGGGTTTGTTTCCCGGCAGAGCGAGGAGAGCGACGTCGTAGCGAACAGTTCCCTCTCCCGCTTGCGGGAGAGGGTTAGGGTGAGGGGCGCTTTTGCTTTAGCGGCTAGGAATCAAAGCAAAGGCATTCGCGCCGTTGGCGCTCACGCCCTCACCCCAACCCCTCTCCCGCGAGCGGGAGAGGGGCCTTAAGCAGGTCGGAGAGGTTTCGGCGCGCGGGTATCTCACCCGCCTGAATCAAAACGCCTCGTCGAACGCCACTTCGCCCTGTACGCCGACCTGATACGCCGAGACCCGGCGCTCGAAGAAGTTGGTCACTTCCTGCACGTCCTGCAGGTCCATGAAGCCGAAGGGGTTGGTGGCGCCGAAATGCTTGGGCATGCCCAGCTGGGCCATGCGCTGGTCGGCGCAGTACTCCAGGTACTGGCGCATGTCCTTCAGCGACAGGCCGACCACGCCGCCGGACAGCACGTCCTGGGCGAACTGGAGTTCGCAGTTCACCGCGTCCTCGAACATCTTCACCACCTGCGCGCGCAGGTCGGCGTCGAACAGGTCGGGCTCTTCCTCGCGCGCGGTGCGGATTACCTCGAACGCGAACGCCATGTGGCAGCTTTCGTCGCGGAACACCCAGTTGGTGCCCGAGGCCAGGCCGTTGAGCAGGCCGCGCGAGCGCAGGTAATAGACGTAGGCGAAGGCGGCGAAGAAGAACAGACCCTCGATGCAGCCGGCGAAGCAGATCAGGTTGAGCAGGAACTGGCGGCGCTGTTCGCGCGTCTCGATGCGCTTGAGGTCCTGCACTGAGTCGATCCAGCGGAAGCAGAACTCGGCCTTGGCGCGGATCGAGGGAATGTTCTCGACCGCGTCGAAGGCCTTGGCGCGCTCGTTCGGGTCGGGCAGGTAGGTGTCGAGCAGGGTCAGGTAGAACTGCACGTGCAGCGCTTCCTCGTACAACTGCCGCGACAAGTACATGCGCGCCTCGGGCGCGTTGATGTGCTGGTACAGGTTCAGCACCAGATTGTTGGCCACGATGCTGTCGCCGGTGGCGAAGAATGCGACCAGGCGTTCGACCAGATGCCGCTCGGCCGGGCCGAACTTGTGCTTGAGGTCGTTGACGTCCTGCGAGAAATCGACCTCTTCGACGGTCCAGGTGTTACGGATGGCGTCGCGGTACATCTCGTAGAAATGCGGATAGCGCATCGGCCGCAGGGTGAGATCGAAACCGGGGTCTAGAAGCTTAGGAGTGAGCGGAGAGGAGTGAGGAGCGAGCGGGGAGGTGACTGACATGGACATAAGGTTTTTCCGATTTCAGGTGTGCGAGAAAAAGCTCAGGCTCCGAAGACGACGGAGGAGCCGATGCACTACCAAGAGACTGTGATTTGGAACAAGTCCATGAGGCTGGCTGAAGTTGCGTGCCTGGTTTCGATGCGACTACCGGCTATGGAGCGATACGGGGTTCGATTGCAGATGACTCGTGCGGCGATATCCGTGCCGAGCAACGTAGCCGAAGGTTGGACCCGAGAGTCCAAGAGGGAGCGTGGCCAGTTCTTGGCTATCGCACAGGGCTCTCTGGCTGAGCTGAATACTCAGCTGTTGATCAGCGAACGGGTCGGCTGGTTGCTTGCGGCAGACCTCGTCGAGATAAAAGGACTCGTCGACGAGATCAGCCGCATGCTGACCGTCCTGCGCAGAGCATCCAGACCGAACTGATCGCGTCATAGCTCACTCCTCACTCCTACGCACTCGCTTCTCGCTCTTACTGGCAGGCTTCGCAGGACTCGGGGTTTTCCAGCGAGCAGGCGATCGCCTCGTCCTGGGTGTACTCCGGCTTGGGCGCGGCCACCGGCGCGCTGACCGTGCTCTTGGCGATCTTGGTGGCCGGACGCGAACGCAGGTAATACGTCGTCTTCAGGCCCTTCTTCCAGGCGTACATGTACATCGAGCTGAGCTGGCCGATGTTCGGGCTTTCGATGAACAGGTTCAGCGACTGGCTCTGGTCGATGTAGGCGCCGCGCTCGGCGGCCATGTCGATCAGCGAGCGCATCGGCAGTTCCCAGGCGGTGCGGTAGACCTGGCGCAGCGACTCGGGCACTTCGTGCACGGACTGGATCGAGCCTTCGGCCATCTTGATGCGGTCGCGCATCTCGGCGGTCCACAGGCCGAGCTTCTTGAGCTCCTCGACCAGGTACTTGTTGACCACCAGGAAGTCGCCCGACAGGGTCTCGCGCTTGAACAGGTTGGACACCTGCGGCTCGATGCACTCGTAGCAGCCGGCGATCGAAGCGATGGTCGCGGTGGGCGCGATCGCGATCAGCAGCGAGTTGCGCAGGCCGTGCTCGGCGATGCGCGTGCGCAGGGTTTCCCAGCGCTCAGGCTGCGACGGGGTCACACCCCAGGCTTCGAACTGCAGCTCGCCGACGCTGGCGCGGGTGTCGTCGAAGGACGGGTGCTTGCCGTGCTCCATCGCCAGCTCGTTGGAGGCCGACAGGGCGTGGAAGTAGATCGCCTCGGCGATCTCCTGGGCCAGCTTGCGCGCCGGCTCGGAGTCGAAGGCCAGGCGCAGTTTGAAGAACACGTCCTGCAGGCCCATGCTGCCCAGGCCGACCGGGCGCCACTTCAGATTGGCGCGGCGCGCGGTTTCGATCGGGTAGAAGTTCAGGTCGATCACGCGGTCGAGCTGGCGCACGGCCAGGCGCACGGTTTCGGCCAGCTTGTCGAAATCGAAGGCGCCCTTGCCGTCTTCGTACATCTCGACGTGGTGCGACAGGTTGATCGAGCCCAGGTTGCACACCGCGGTCTCGTCCTGCGAGGTGACCTCGAGGATCTCGGTGCACAGGTTGGACAGGTGGATGACGTTGCCGTCGCGCAGGGTCTGGT
This sequence comes from Lysobacter sp. Root604, assembly GCF_001427505.1. Taxonomy (NCBI): domain Bacteria; kingdom Pseudomonadati; phylum Pseudomonadota; class Gammaproteobacteria; order Lysobacterales; family Lysobacteraceae; genus Lysobacter; species Lysobacter sp. Root604. The sequence goes on from NZ_LMGS01000009.1 coordinate 1,435,162, forward strand.
TGGACGCGCGGTTGGACTTGTCCTTGAAGTTCATCCAGCCGTTGCCGGTCTGCGCCAGGGTCCGCATCATCCGGCCGTAGATGTCGCGCGCCTTGACCTTCTTGACCGCCAGGCCGGCCGCTTCGGCGGCGTGGTAGGCGCGGTCGAAGGACTCGCCCCACAGGTCGGTCAGCTGCGGCACCTTGGCCGGGTCGAACAGCGACCACTCGGCATCGGCCTCGACGCGGCGCATGAATTCGTCGGGAATCCAGTTGGCCAGGTTGAGGTTGTGGGTGCGGCGCGCTTCGTCGCCGGTGTTGTCGCGCAGTTCCAGGAACTCCTCGACGTCGGCGTGCCAGGGCTCCAGGTACACGCAGGCCGCGCCCTTGCGCTTGCCGCCCTGGTTGACCGCGGCCACCGAGGCGTCCAGCGTCTTCAGCCAGGGCACGATGCCGTTGCTCAGGCCGTTGGTGGAGCGGATCAGCGAACCGCGCGAGCGGATGCGGGTGTAGCTCAGGCCGATGCCGCCGCTGAACTTGCTCAGCTTGGCCACATCCATGTAGCGCTTGTAGATCGCTTCCAGCGAATCGTCGGGCGAATCGAGCAGGAAGCAGCTCGACAGCTGCTCGTGGGTGGTGCCGGCGTTGAACAGGGTAGGCGAGGACGGGATGTAGTCGAGCTGGGCCATGCGGCGGTACAACGCGAGCGCGTCGCCGACATCCTCGCTGAGGGCGCAGGCGATGCGCAGGAAGAACTGCTGCGGGGTCTCGATCACGGTGCGCGCGGTCGGGTGGCGCAGTAGGTAGCGGTCGTACAGGGTGCGCAGGCCGAAGTAGTCGAAGCGCGCGTCCAGGCTGCGGTCGATGGCGTCGTTGAGCTTGCGCGCGTTGGCCTGCACGAAAGTCAGCAGGCGGTCGTTGATCAGGCCCAACTCGTGGCCGCGCACGACCGACTGCGAGAACGCGTGGATCTCGATGCCGGCGACTTCCTTCTCGATCACGTTGCTGAGCAGGCGCGCGGCGAGGCGGCCGTACTCGGGCTCCTCGGCGGTGAGCAGGGCGGCGGTGCGGATCGACAGTTCGTCCAGCTCGCGCGTGGTCGCGCCGTCGTACAGGCCGGAGATGGTGCGGGTGGCCACGCGCATCGGATCGACCGCGTACAGGCCCTCGCCGCAGCGGGTGACCGCGCGCACGATCTTGTTGAGGTCGACCGGTTCGCGGCGACCGCTGCGCTTGGTCACGCTCATGGTGAGGTTGGCCGCCGGCGGGGTCAGGGCGAAGCCGGGCGCGACGTCGGGCTTGCGCGCCGGTGCTTCGGCGGCGATGGGGGCGGGGGAGGTGCTCGCAACGGCGGGCGCTTCGGTGGTGGTGGTCATAGGGGCTCCGATGCGTGGGCGCACGGGTCGTCGGCCTTCCCACGAGGGCCGACGTGCGCGGACGCAGACGCAACGCCGAGGATCGGCGTTGCGGCTTGCGCCCCCGCGGGCGCGAAGTGTTCGAGGATGACGACAGGGTGTCGCGCGGGCCGAGACGGACCGCGGACCGCGACGGCGAACCGTGGCGGGGCGACACCGGCCGTCTTCCCCCGAAGACTCCTGAGCCGGTACCGCGCGGTGTGCGACGCGCGGTTGTCGGCAGGTCTTCGGGCTCGGGACTTGAAGCCAGAAGTGAGCGGGGAGAAGTGAGGAGCGAGTACCAAACCGCTCACCACTCACTTCTCTCCGCTCACTCCTGCTTCTCCTACTGGCGGCCGCTTCCCAGGCGCCGGGCGCCCAGTGCAATGACCGCGTTCGTTTCCCATACCGCTGCGGGGCAGCGCCGGCTTTGTCGCCGCCCTTTCGGGGCGGGTCCGCACCGGCTTCCCTTTTAAGCCGATCTCGCGATCGGCACCGACAGGCACAACATATTAGGGGTGCCCCGATCCGTCAACACGATATGTGGTGAGCGACCGCAGATTCGCAACAAAAACTTCGGCGCCGTTGCGGCGCCGCGCTTGGTGTTAACGTGCGTGGCGACAAGGACAGGGATGGGGCGCGATGGAGGGTCTGTTGGCGTTGTTGGTGCTGGTGCTGCTGGCCGTGCCGGTGCTGTTGATCATCGCCTTGGTATCGATCTCCGGGCTCAAGGCCCGGGTCGGGCTGTTGGAGGCGCGCATCGCCGAACTCGCGCAGCGCGCCGCCGCGCGGCCGACGGCGGCCGTCGCCGTGGCCGAAGAGCAGCCCGGCGAGCGCGAACCGACCCTGGGCGAGCTCATGCGCGACGCGCCGCTGCCGCCCGCACCCGTATCGCCGCCGCCCAGCCCCGTCTCGAGCACGCCTACGGGCCCGTCGCCGCGCACAATTCCCGGCGAGCCAGCCGTTCCGACGCCGGCGGCCGAACCGGCCTCGGCGCTGCCGCCGCCGTTGCCCGCCTCGGCGCCGCGTCCGATCTTCGAGGAGTCGCCGCGCGCCGAGCCCGCCCGCGCCGCGCGCGCCCAGGTACGCGCGCCCGCGCAGCCGGACCCTATCGAGCGCATGGTCGGCGCGGTCAAGCGCTGGTTCACCGAAGGCAACGTGCCGGTCAAGGTCGGCATGCTGGTGCTGTTCGCGGGCGTGGCCGCGCTGCTCAAGTACGCCACCGATCAGGGCTGGATGCGCTTCCCGATCGAGTTCCGCCTGGCCGGCATCGCCCTGGCCGCGCTGGCCGGGCTGGTGTTCGGCTGGCGCCAGCGCGAACGCAAGCGCAGCTTCGCGCTGAGCCTGCAGGGCGGCGCGATCGGCGTGCTGCTACTGGTGGTGTTCGCGGCGTTCAAACTGTACGGGCTGATCGAGGCCGGGCCCGCGTTCGCGCTCAGCATCGTGCTGGTCGCCGGCGCCGGCGTGCTCGCGGTGCGCCAGAACGCGATCGCGCTGGCGCTGCTGGGCATCTTCGCCGGCTTCATGGCGCCGATCTGGCTGTCGACCGGGCAGGGCAACCATGTCGCCTTGTTCAGTTACTACGCCGTGCTCAATGCGGCGATCTTCGTGATCGCCTGGTGGCGGCCGTGGCGCGCGCTCAACCTGCTCGGCTTCGTGTTCACCTTCGGAATCGGCACCGCCTGGGGCGTACTGCGCTATCGCAGCGCGGACTTCGCCAGCACCGAACCCTTCCTGCTGCTGTTCTTCGTCTTCTATCTGCTGATCCCCATCCTCTACGCCTGGCGCCAGGCCGCGGGACGGCGCGATTTCATCGACGGCTGCCTGGTGTTCGGCACGCCGCTGGTCGCGTTCTCGCTGCAGGCCGGCCTGCTCGAAGGCGAGCGCATGCCGCTGGCGTTCTGCGCGCTGGGCCTGGCCGTGCTGTATGCGGCGCTGGCCTGGTGGCTCAAGCGCCGCGAGCACTTCGTTGCGCTGGCCACGCCGTACGCCTTGCTCGCGGTCGGTTTCGCGACCCTGGCCGTGCCCTTGGCGCTGTCGGCGCAAACCACCGCCTGCGTGTTCGCGGTCGAAGGCGCGGCGCTGGTCTGGCTGGGCCTGCGTCAGCAGCGCATCTTGCCGCAGCTGGCCGGCCTGGCCTTGCAGCTGTTCGCCGCCGGCGGTTTCCTGATCGGCATCAGCGACGGCCCCGAACCGCTGACCGCGGTGCTCAACGCGCGCTTCATGGGCGCCTTGCTGATCGCGCTGGCCGGTTTCGCCAGCGCCTGGAGCTATCGCCGCGCCGAGCAGCGCAATCCGGCCTTGGCGTATTACCTGTGGGGCCTGGCCTGGTGGTGCGGCAACGCCTGGGGCGAGTTCGACCGCTTCCTGCTGTCCGATCTGCGCGCCGACGCCAGCCTGGCCTTCGTCGCGTTCACCGCCTGGCTGGCCGCGGAAGCCTACCGCCGCCTGCCCACGCGCGCGCTGTCGTGGACGGTCGCGCTGGGCCTGGCCGCGGCCTTGCCGCTGGCGATCGTGCAGGAAACCGCGCATCTGCATCCGTTCGCCGGTTATGGCCTCGCCGCCTGGCTGGTGTACGCGCTCGCGGGCTTGCGCGCGCTGCGCTGCCTGCGCGATCGCGCCGGCGCTGAGCTCGCGTTCGCGCACGCGGCCTGGCTGTGGGCCTGGCCGCTGGCGGCCAGTCTGTCGCTGCACGAGTTCGTCGGCCGCGCCACCGTCGGCGACGGCTGGACCTGGGCCGCGCTTGCGCTGCCGTTCCTGCTGATGGCCGCGGCCCTGCAGTGGCGGCCCGAAGCCGTCGCGCCGCCGCTGAGCGAGCGCTTCCGGCAATGGCGCGGCGTGGTCCAGGGCAGCTTCGTGTTCGCCCTTGCGCTGGGCGCCATCGTCGTGCTGGGCCAGCCCGGCGGCAGCGCGCCGCTGCCCTGGGTGCCGCTGCTCAATCCGCTGGACCTGATCCAGCTCGCGGTGCTGGCGCTGTTCGCGTTCTGGCTGGCCTCGCCGTCGGCGCCGGACGATCTGCGCGCGCGCCGGGTGCCGCTGCTCGCGGCCGCGGGCTTCGCCCTGATCACCGCGATCACCCTGCGTGCCACCCACCACTGGGGCGGTGTGCCTTGGGATGGGTCGATGTACCGCACCGGTCTGGTCCAGACCAGCCTGACCGTGGTCTGGAGCCTGCTCGGCGTGCTCGGCTGGGTGATCGGCTCGCGTCGCGGCCAGCGTGGGCTGTGGCTGGCCGGCGCGGTGCTGATGGCGGTGGTGCTGGCCAAGCTGGTGTTCGTCGACCGCACCCACCTGGGCAACCTGCTCGGAATCGCGTCCTTCATCGCTTACGGCCTGTTGTGCACCCTGGTCGGTTACCTCGCGCCGGCGCCGCCGGCGACGAGCGATGCACCCGCAGAGCCCCCTTCGGAGATGTCGGCATGAGCCTGGTCCGCGCAGTAGCGAGCATCGCCTTCGTCTTGTGGCCCGCGCTGGGCCTGGCCGGGCCGCGCGACGACTATGCCCAGCAATGGCCCTTGCAACTGAGCAGCGCGGACGCGGGCGCTTACCGCGTCGTGCTGGACGATGCGGTCTATCTGCAGGCGCGTCAGTCCGGCCTGCGCGACGTCGACGTGATCGACGGCACCGGCAATCCGGTGCCCGCGGCGATTTACCGGCCTGGCGCCAACGACGTGCGCGCGACCAGCAAGGTCAGCCTGCCCTGGTTCGCCTTGCCCGCGCGCGCGGCCGGCGGCGCGCAGGACTGGCAGTTGGTCAGCGAGGTCGAGGCCGACGGACGCCTGCGCCGGGTCGAGGCGCGCGGCATCGGCCGCGCTACCGCGACCGGCCCGCAGACCGCCTTGCTGATCGACGCCAGCACCGTGCGCACGCCGATCCGCGCGCTGGAGCTGGATTGGGCGCCGGGTACCGCGCTGGACGCGGCCTATCGGGTCGAGGCCAGCGACGATCTCGAGCGCTGGCGCGAGGTTGCCGCGAACGGGCGCCTGGTCGATCTGGAGCAGGGCGGTCGGCGTTTGCTGCAGCGCCGAATCGCGTTCGAGACCAATGGCCTGCGTGCGCGCTATCTGCGCCTGAGCCCGCTTAATCCCGATGCGGTGGCGCCGATCCGCGCGGTCAGCGCCGAGCTCAGCGCCAGTGCCGATCCCGCGCCGCTGCGCTGGCGCCAGCTCAAGGGCCAGCGCCTGGCCGCCGAAGGCGCCAAGGACAAGGGCGCGCGTTTCGAATTCGAACTCGACGGCCGCTTCCCGATCCAGCGCATCGACGTCGCGCTGCCCGGCAATTACGCGGTGCGCTGGACCCTGGAAAGCCGCGACCAGGCCGACGCGCCGTGGCAACGCCGCCTGGACACCTGGACCGCCTTCCGGGTCGGCGCCGACGGTCGCTCGTCCTCGCGCGCCTTGACGGCGCGTACCGACGACCGCTATTGGCGCCTGCGCGCCGATGCAGCGGTGCCGGCCGAGCCGACCCTGCGTCTGGGTTATCAATCGGAGATGGTGGTCTTCATCGCCCAGGGCGCGCCGCCTTACGCCCTGGTCGCCGGCAGCGCGCGCACCGCGCGCGACGATCTGCCGCTGCCGCAGGCGATGATGGCGCTGCAACAGGGCCGCGGCGCCGATTGGCGCCCGGCCGAGGCCAGCCTGGGTGCGATGAAGGCCCTGGCCGGCGCGGCCGCGCTGCAGGCGCCGGAGCCCGAGCGCAACTGGCGCACCTGGCTGCTATGGGCGGTGCTGGTGCTGGGCGCGCTGGTGGTCGCCGGCTTCGCTTTCAGTCTGTTGCGCGGGAGCGCGCCGCCGGCGGCGTGATTTAGGAGCCGGGATTTGGGATTCGGGAATCGGGATTCGTTACGGCAAGAGCAAAAGCCCGCGGTTGCGGGCTTTTCGCTTTTTCGAATCACAAATCCCGAATCCCAAATCCCGGCCTTTACACTATCGGGCTACGGCAGCCGACCCTGCGCGCGCCGCCTTCCCCTTATGTCCGTGCCCAGGAGGCCTTACGTGTCTATCGTCCGCATGACCGATCTCGATCTCGCCGGCAAGCGCGTGCTGATCCGAGAAGATCTCAACGTGCCGATCGACGCCGGCCGCATCACCTCCGAACAACGCATCCTGGCGGCGCTGCCGACCCTGAGGCTGGCGCTGGAAAAAGGCGCGGCGGTGATGATGACCTCGCACCTGGGCCGGCCCAAGGAAGGTGTGTGGAGCGAGGCCGATTCGCTGGCGCCGGTGGCCGCGCGCCTGTCGCAGCTGCTGGGCATCGAGGTGCCGCTGATCAAGAACTGGGTCGACGGTGTGGACGTGCACCCCGGCCAGTTGGTGCTGCTGGAGAACTGCCGCATGAACGTGGGCGAGGGCAAGGACGACGAAGCCCTGTCCAAGCAGTACGCCGCGCTGTGCGATGTGTTCGTGATGGACGCCTTCGGCACCGCCCACCGCGCCCAGGCCTCGACCCACGGCGTGATCCGCCAGGCCAAGCTCGCCGCCGGCGGCCCGCTGCTGATGGCCGAGCTCGATGCGCTGGCCAAGGCCTTGGACAACCCGGCGCGTCCGCTGCTGGCGATCGTCGCCGGCTCCAAGGTCTCGACCAAGCTGGAGCTGCTGTCCTCGCTGGTCGGCAAGGTCGATCAGCTGATCGTCGGCGGCGGCATCGCCAACACCTTCATCGCCGCGCTCGGCCACAAGGTCGGCAAGTCGCTGGTCGAAACCGACCTGATCGGCACCGCCACCCAGATCATGGCCGACGCCAAGGCGCGCGGCGCCGATATCCCGGTGCCCACCGACGTGGTGGTGGCGCCGGCCTTCGCCGCCGACGCGCCGGCCACGGTCAAGGCGGTGGACGCGGTGGGCGATGACGACATGATCCTCGACATCGGCCCGGACACCGCCGCGCGTTACGCCGAGCTGATCAAGAACGCCGGCACCGTGGTCTGGAACGGCCCGGTCGGCGTGTTCGAGTTCGACGCCTTCGGCCACGGCACGCAGGCCCTGGCGCGCGCGATCGCCGCGTCCAAGGCGTTCTCGATCGCCGGCGGCGGCGACACCCTGGCTGCGGTCGACAAGTACGGCATCGCCGACGACGTCAGCTACATCTCCACCGGCGGCGGCGCCTTCCTCGAGTTCCTCGAAGGCAAGGAACTGCCGGCGGTCGCCGCGCTCAAGCAGGCGGGCGCCTGAGCGTGGCCGCGGCCACGCCGACGCTGTTCTTCGACCTCGACGGCACCCTGATCGACTCGGCGGTCGGCATCACCCGCTGCGTCGCCCATGCGCTGACCCGGATGGACCAGCCGGTGCCGCCCGAGTCGGAACTGCGGCGCTGGATCGGCCCCTCGCTGCGCACCAGCTTCGGGCCGTTGTTCGCCGAGCCGGCCCAGGTCGAACGCGCGGTCGAGCACTACCGCGAGCGCTTCGAGAGCCACGGCTGGGCCGAGCATGAGGTCTACGCCGGCATCGAACAGACCGTGGAATCGTTGCACGCGGCCGGCCATCGCCTGGCGATCGTGACCGCCAAGAACGAGCCGCACGCGCGCAAGATCATCGAGCACCTGCCGTTCGGGCACCGCTTCGACGACGTGATCGGTTCGACCATGGACGGCAGCCTCAGCGACAAGCCCGAGCTGATCGCCGAGGCGCTGCGGCGCTTCGCGCTGACGCCGCAGGACTGCTGGATGATCGGCGACCGGCGCATGGATATCGAGGGCGCGCGCCACCACGGCATGCGCAACATCGGCGTGCTCTGGGGCTTCGGCGGCGAGCACGAACTGCGCCAGGCCGGCGCGCACCTGCTGGCGGCGACGCCGCAGCAGTTGCCGGCGCTGCTCGCGGCCTGAGCCCAGGCCTAAGCGACCGCGAGCTGCGCCAGCGCATTCCGTGGCGCAGCATTCCGGACCCGCCGACCGCACCGCGCGTCGGCGCGCGCGGCTGCGGATGTGCCGATGCACGCAATTTGTGCCATTCACGTGCCCTGCTGTGAAGCGGGTCAAGGTTTGCGACGCGCGCCGGGGGTAGCGTCCGGCTGCGGTCGTCCGATCGCGCAGACACGGAGTCCGCACCATGCGTCGCAAGGGCAGTGTGTTCCGGAATACCTCGATCGCCGTCGCCTTGCTCGGCTTGCTCATGGCCGGCGTCGCCGTCGCCGGGCGCGCCGGCGAAGGCTATTCGGTGATCTATTTCGACGACGCCGGCAACGAGGTCGGCGGCGCCACCGCCAACTGCGGCGGCCAGTACGTGTCCTGGGGCCTGCGCACCGCCCACTACACCCGCAATACCTGGATCTGCGACTGACGCCGACGCTGGCGTCGATCCCGCAGCCGCGCGCGGCATCGCGCGACGTTCGCGCCACCGTGAGCGCGAAGGCCGCATGCCGCGTCGCTTCCTCTCCCACGTAGGATGCGGTGAGTCCAGCGAATCCCGGTCATCGAGCACGGTCGGCGCGCGCGCTGGGTGCCGGCCTACGACGACGCCGCGCTTCGTGGCAGGACTCACCGCATCCTGCGGTTTCGCGGCGCGCCATCGCTGCTCGCACCCGCACGCCACACCGGCGCCTCGTGCCGGCGCCTCGTAGGATGCGGTGAGCGTAGCGAACCGCATCGTTACGCATGTCCCCCGGCCCAGGTGCCGCGTCCCGCAGACGCGCGACGATGCGGTTCGCCTGGCGGCTCACCGCATCCTACGGCGGCGTCGTGCGTGCGACTTCGCCTCGTAGGATGTGGTGAGCGTAGCGAACCGCATCGTTACGCATCTCCCCGGCCCAGGCGCTGCGCACCGTAGCTTCGCGACGATGCGGTTCGCCTGGCGGCTCACCGCACCCTACGGCGCCCGCTTAATCGCCGCGGGCCTGCCACTCGCGCGCGAGCAGGCCGTAGATCGCCGAATCCTGGCATTCGCCGGCGACCTGCCAGCGCTCCAGCAGCACGCCCTCGCGGCGGAATCCCAGGCGCTCCACCAGCCGGCACGAGGCTTGGTTGCGCGGGTCGATGTCGGCCTCGAGGCGGCGCAGCCCCAGGCGGTCGTAGGCATGCTCCATCACCAGCTGCAGGGCCTCCTGCGCGTAACCCCGGCCCCAATGCGCCGACCGCAGCGCATAACCGATCTCGGCCCGGCCCTGTTCGCGATGGATGTCGAACAGGGTCGCCGCGCCGATCAGGCGGTCGCTGTCGCGCAGCGCGATCGCCCAGCACAGCATGCTGTCGTTCGAGCGCGCGGCGATCGCGCGCGCCAGATAGTCCTCGGCCTGGCTGCGCTGGGTCCAGGCCGGGAAGCTCCAATAGCGCATCACCGCCGGATCGGCGTGCAGGGCGTAGAAATCGCCCAGGTCGTCGCTGCGGAAGCCGCGCAGGCGCAGGCGCTCGCCGCGCAGCAGGGGCAGGTCGTCGCGTTCGGCGGATTCGTCTCGGATCGGAGCGGACATGCGTGCGGAACCGATGGAAGGACGCGGCAGCTGTGCTAGCGTGGCCCGCAGTCACGGAACCGCAGTCTGCCATGCTCGCCAATCCTCGTCGCACCAAGATCCTCGCCACCCTGGGCCCGGCCACCGATCCGCCGGGCGTGCTCGACGCCCTGCTGACCGCGGGCGTCGACGTGGTCCGACTCAATTTCTCGCACGGCGATCCGTCCTCGCAGATCGCGCGCGCGACCGCGGTGCGCGAAGCCGCGCAGCGGGTCGGGGTGGAGGTCGGCATCCTGGCCGATCTGCCGGGCCCGAAGATCCGCATCGAGCGTTTCGCCGACGGCAAGGTCTTGCTTAAGGCCGGCGACCGCTTCGACCTGGTCGCCAGCACCGACGCGCCGCCCGGCAGCCTGCGCGAGGTCGGGGTGAGCTACCTGGGCCTGCCCAACGACGTCAAACCCGGCGACGTGCTGCTGCTCGACGACGGCCTGCTGCAGTTGCGCGTGGGCGCGGTCGAAGGCCAGCGCATCGTCACCACCGTGCTCAACGACGGCGCGCTGTCGGACCGCAAGGGCCTGAACAAGCAGGGCGGCGGCCTGTCGCTGGGCGCGCTGACCGAGCGCGACAAGGAGCTGATCGCGGTCGCGGCCGAGCTCGGCGCCGACTTCATCGCGGTCTCGTTCTGTCGCAACGCCGAGGACATGAACGAGGCCCGCCGGATCGCGCGCGCCGCCGGCAGCGACGCCGCGCTGGTGTCCAAGATCGAGCGCGCTGAGGCGATCGAGAACCTGGCCGAAATAGTCGAAGCCAGCGACGTGGTCATGGTCGCGCGCGGCGACCTGGGCGTGGAGATCGGCGACGCCGAGCTGCCCGGCCTGCAGAAGAAGATCATTCGCGAGTCGTTGGCGCGCAACCGCGTGGTCATCACCGCCACCCAGATGCTGCAGTCCATGGTCGACAGCCCGATCCCGACCCGCGCCGAAGTGCTGGACGTGGCCAACGCGGTGATCGATGGCACCGACGCGGTGATGCTGTCGCAGGAATCCGCGGCCGGCCGCTATCCGATCAAGGCGGTGGAGGCGATGGCGCGCATCTGCCTGGGCGCCGAGCGCCAGTTCGACCACGACACCGATTTCGAAGCCGCGCCGCGCAACCTCGAGCGCGCCGACCAGGCGATCGCGATGGCGGCGATGTTCCTGTCCGAGCACATCGGCGTGCGCGCGATCGTGGCCATGACCGAGTCCGGCGGCACCGCGCGCTTCCTGTCGCGCTTCCGCTCCAACTCGCCGATCTACGCCTTCTCGCGCCACGACGGCGCGCGCCGGCGCATGGCCCTGATGCGCGACGTCTATCCGATCGATTTCGACAGCCGCGGCCTGGCCTCGCGCGATGCCGCGCGCAGCGCGGTCAAGCAGCTGTTCGACAGCGGCAAGCTGGCGATCGACGAGCGCGTGATCTTCACCAGCGGCGACACCATGGAACAGCACGGCGCCACCAACACCCTGCGCCTGCTCCAGGTCGGCGCCGGCGGCTGCGCCGAGGGTCTGGGCGAGCTCTGAGCCTGGCCGGGCGTCCCGGCCCGCGGCACACCTTTGCGGTGCCGCGCGGCTCGACTTGAAAACGGTTACCGCCAGGCCCCGCAACGGACTGGCGGGTCTGAACGGCGTGCGGGGGCGGCTGTCGTCGCCAGCCGCTATAATTGCGGGCTTCCCACCGCTCCCCAGGACGTCCATGAGCATCGAACAGCTTGCCGAAACCGCCCAGGCCATGGTCGCCGCGGGCAAGGGCATCATCGCCATCGATGAGTCCAACGCCACCATCGCCAAGCGCTTCGCCGGCGTCGGCATCGAGAACAGCGAAGAGCAGCGCCGCGCCTACCGCGAGCTGCTGCTGAGCACGCCCAAGCTGGGCGACTACATCTCCGGCGCGATCCTGTACGACGAAACCATCCGTCAGTCGACCAAGGCCGGCGTGCCGTTCACCAAGCTGATGGCCGACAACGGCATCATCCCGGGCATCAAGGTCGACAAGGGCCCGCAGCCGCTGGCCGGTTTCCCGGGCGAAGTGGTCACCGAGGGCCTGGACGGCCTGCGCGCGCGCCTGGAGGAGTACTACAAGCTCGGCGCGCGTTTCGCCAAGTGGCGCGCGGTCATCAACATCGGCGACGACATCCCGTCCGGCACCTGCATCGAAGCCAACAGCCACGCCCTGGCGCGCTACGCCGCGCTCTGCCAGGAGCAGGGCCTGGTGCCGATGGTCGAGCCGGAAGTGATCATGGACGGCAGCCACGACATCGACACCTGCTTCGAAGTCACCGAGGTCGTGCTGCGCTCGCTGTTCGGCGCGCTGTACGAGCAGAGCGTGATGCTGGAAGGCACGATCCTGAAGGCCTCGATGGTGCTGCCGGGTTCGACCTGCGACGAGCAGGCTAGCGTCGAGGAAGTCGCCGCCGCCACCCTGCAGTGCCTGAAGTCGACCGTGCCGGCGACCCTGCCGGGCATCGTGTTCCTGTCCGGCGGCCAGTCCGACGAAGCCGCCACCGCGCACCTGGACGCGATGAACCGCATGGGCCCGAATCCTTGGCCGCTGTCGTTCTCCTACGGCCGCGCCATGCAGTCGGCCGCGCTCAAGCTGTGGTCGCAGGACCTGGTCAACAACGTCGCCTCGGCGCAGCAGACCGTGTTCGCGCGTGCGCGCGACAACGGCCTGGCCGCGCTGGGCCAGTGGCAGTCGGCCGCGTAATCCCGCCGCCCGCTGCAGCGAAAACGCCGGCCTCGTGCCGGCGTTTTCGTTTTCCGTTCCGTTTCCCTACTCCCGCAAGCGGGAGGAGGGCGCGCGCGGCGACCGATGAAGCGCGCGCGCAACGCCCTTGCGCGTCCCCGCCCAGCTCGCCAGAGCCGGCAGGGCAGGGGCCGGTGAACCTCGGCCGTCATGCGGCGGCGCGCGTATGACGGCCCCGCCTAGCGCTATCGGGCTAATCGGGTCTCCCGCCAAAGCCGAGTAGACTGACGCCAGTCGATGCGGGAGGCAGCGCGGCATGGCGGATTCCAAGAAGGTCGCGATTTCCCCGGAGGCCGCCGCGGCGGTCGCGCGTGGCGATCTGATCGCCGCGATCAAGCTGGTGCGCGACGCCAATGGCCGGATCGAGCTGCGCCTGGCCAAGGAAGCGGTCGAGGCCTGGCGCGACAGCCGACCCTTGCCCAGCGGCGGCACCTCGTCCCACGCCACGTCCAAGCCCAAGGCCGCGCCGACGGCGCAGGGCGGCCTTCCCGCGGCCGCCTTGCTGGCCTTGTCGCAGGGCAAGACCATCGAAGCGATCAAGGTCCTGCACCAATCCGGCCTGGACCTGCGCACGGCCAAAGAGCGCGTCGACGCGCATCTGCACGCGCACACCAAGACCGCAACGGTGGCGCACAATGCCGCCAGCGCGCGCCCCAGCGTGATCTCCGTGCGCACGCCGACCGTGCAGCACGACGAAAGCGACCGCAAGCTGGTGGTGTACGCGCTGCTGGCCGTCGCGATCGCGACGGTCGGCTATCTGTGGGAAGCGGGCTGGCTGTAGACGCCCGCGAAGCTCGGACTCGACCGTAAGGGGCGCAGCGAACCGCGTCGCTGTCGCGGCATCGCGGTGATGCGGTTCGCTGCGCTCACCGCATCCTACGGCCGGTGTCGCGGCTTTGCTTCCTGTAGGAGCGGGGTGAGCCGCGATTGGACTCCACCGGATCCGCGCAACGCCGCGACTGGGGATCGCGACTCACGCCGCTCCTACACGAGCGCCGGCGCTGGCGTCGCGCTGGATGCCGCAGCGCCTCGACTTCGACCACCCCGTAGGGTGTGGTGAGCGCAGCGAACCGCACCGTGCGGCGCTCCGATCGAGCGCGCGATGCGGGTCGCGGCGCTCACCGCATCCTACGAAGTCGAACGCCTACTCCTCGCGTGCGGCGTCGCCGCGCGTCGCCGGCCGCCGGAGCGCGGCGCGTTCGGCCATGCGCCGGTCGATCGCGTCCAGGCCCAGATCCGAGGCGGTCTTGAGGGCGCAGAACACCAGCAGCGCGAACGTGCCGTGGCCGCCGGCGCCGAACAGGATGGTCAGGTGCATCGGCAGTACGCGCAGATACGGCGTGAACATCAGCGCGCCCAGGTTGGGCCGTCCGCGCAGATCGGCCGCGTGCTGGACCTCGTAGGTCTTGCGCTGCGACAGCGCGAACGAGACGCCGCAGGCCACCAGCACCAGCCAGTCGAACATGCCGGATACGCGGTGCTGGGCGAACAGGAACACCAGATAGCCCAGGTGGAAGAAGCCGTAGTGGAAGACGAAGAAGCGCGCGGTCGAGCGCTTGCCGGCCTCGTTCTCCGGCACCCGCTGGCCGCCGGAGGTGAAGCCCTCGGTGCTGAACTCGCGCAGGTTCAGCATGCGCTCGCGGGCGTAGTAGCCCACGATCACGCTCTGTATCCAGTACGCCCACAACAGCCAACCCACGTTCCAGTGCAGCACCCAGGCCGCGACCAGGGTTGCGGCGTTGGACAGCAGCAGGTTGCGCGCCGAAGGCTGCATGCGTGCGCGGCTCAGCGCGCGGGACTCAGGACAGGCTGGCCAGCCATTCGTCGTCGGAGCCTTCGTTGACGCCTTCGAACAGGAGGGTGCTGAGGTAGCGCTCGCCGGTGTCGGGCAGCATGGCCAGGATCACCGAGCCCGGCGCCGCGCCTTGCGCGAGCTCGAGCGCGGCGGCCACGGTGGCGCCGGCGGAAATGCCGACGAACACGCCCTCCTCGGCCGCGAGCCGGCGCGCGGTGTCGCGCGCGAGCAGGTCGTCGACCGGCAGGATCGCGTCGGCGGCCTGCGGGTTGAGCACCTCGGGGATGAAGTCCGGGGTCCAGCCCTGGATCTTGTGCGGTTGCCATTCCTTGCCGCTGAGCAGCGACGCGCCGGCCGGTTCGGACACCGTCACGCGCACTTCCGGCCGCGCCAGTTTCAGCATCTCGCCGACGCCGGTCAGGGTGCCGCCGGTGCCCCAGCCGGTGACGAAGTGATCGAGCCGGCGGCCGGCGAAGTCCTGCAGGATTTCGGCCGCGGTGGTCTGGCGGTGATAGGCCGGATTGGCCGGGTTCTGGAATTGGCGGGCGAAGAACCAGCCGTGCTGCTTGGCCAGTTCTTCGGCGCGCCGGACCATGCCGCTGCCGCGCTCGGCGGCCGGGGTCAGGATCACCTTGGCCCCGTACGCGCGCATCAGCTTGCGACGCTCGATCGAGAAGGTTTCCGCCATCGTCGCCACGAACTTGTAGCCGCGCGCCGCGCACACCATCGCCAAGGCCACGCCGGTGTTGCCCGAGGTCGCTTCGACCACGGTGTCGCCGGGCTTGAGCAGGCCGCGCGCTTCGGCGTCGAGGATGATCGCGATCGCCAGGCGGTCCTTGACCGAGCCGCCGGGATTGAAGGATTCGACCTTGGCGTACAAGGTCACGTGCGAGGGCGCGATGCGGTGCAGGCGCACGATCGGCGTGCGGCCTATCGTGTCGAGAATGCTGTCGTGGATCATGGCGTACGGCTCCTGAGCGGGGGCGGGAGTAGGAGTGCAGGCGGGCGGGGCGGGCTAGCGCCGGCCCGAGGCGCGGTTGCGGGCGATCCGCCACATTCGGCAAACCTTACACGCGCCGAGCGGCTTCATCCGGCCACACGGGCATGTCGGGGCCCGCCAGGCGTCAACCAATGGCCCACGCGAACGTTAACGCAGGGCCGCTAGAATCGCCCGGCTGGGCCTACACGCGCCTGTTGCGGCCCTGCGTCCAGCCTCCCTCCCGTGTTCCCCGTTCAGAGAACCGCATGCGCCTTGCCCCCGGATTCCGTGCAGCTTGCTCCCGCGTCGGCTGCACGCTCGTTGTCGTACTGGCCTTGGCGGCCTGCAGCAAGGGCGAGGAACGCCAACCCGGTGGCGGCGGCGACCGGCCGGTGCCGGTGACCATCCAGGCCGCCGCGATGCGGCCCTGGAACGACACCGTGCAAGCGCTGGGCAACGTCAAGGCGCGCGAATCGGTGACCGTGACCGCCAAGGTCAGCGAGACCGTGCAGCGCGTGCATTTCGACAGCGGCGACGTGGTCGCCGCGGGCGCGCCGCTGATCACCCTGACCGGCCAGGCGCAGCAGGCCGCGTTGGAACAGGCCCAGGCCACCGCCAAGGAAGCCGACAGCCTGTACCAGCGTCAGACCGAACTGGCGGGGCAGCAGTTGATCGCGCGCTCGGCCCTGGATACCCAGCGCGCCACCCGCGACGCGGCGCGCGCGCGCGTGGCGCAGATGGCCGCCGATCTCGACAACCGGGTGATCCGCGCGCCGTTCGGCGGCGTGCTCGGCATCCGCCAGGTCAGTCCTGGTTCGCTGGTCACGCCGGGCACGCCGATCGCGACCCTGGACGACACCGCGCGCGTCTACGTCGATTTCCCGGTGCCGGAAACCCTGTTGGCCGACATCGCGCCGGGCCAGCACCTCAGCGGCACCAGCGCCGCCTATCCGGGCCGCGCCTTCGAAGGCCAGGTCAGCACCGTCGACGCGCGCGTCGATCCGACCACGCGCGCGATCACCGTGCGCGGCGACTTCGCCAACGACGACCGCGTGCTGCGTCCGGGCATGCTGGTCCAGATCACCCTGGAGCGTCCGCAGCGCCAGGCCCTGCTGATTCCGGAAATCGCGGTGGTCCAGGTCGGCAACGATTCCTTCGTGTATCGGGTCAAGCCCGACGGCGCGGTCGAGCGCGCCGACGTCAAGATCGGCACGCGCCGCGAAGGTCTGGCCGAGATCGTCGAAGGCCTCAAGGCCGGCGAGCGCGTTGTGGTGGACGGCACCGGCAAGCTGCGCGTGGGCAGCAAGGTGGTCGAGGGCGGCGCCAAGCCGGCCGCCGCCGCGAAGGGCGCCGGCAATGGTTGAGCGCCCGCGCATGGCTTGCCGCTTCAGCGCGTCGCGGGGCTGAGCGACGATGAACATCTCCGATCTCTCGATCCGCCGTCCGGTGTTCGCCACCGTGATGAGCCTGCTGCTGATCACCCTGGGCGTGATGGCGTTCTCGCGCCTGACCCTGCGCGAACTGCCGGCGATCGATCCGCCCATCGTCTCGGTCGACGTGACCTATCCGGGCGCCTCGGCGGCGGTGGTCGAAACCCGCATCACCCAGGTGCTGGAGGATGCGCTGGCCGGCATCGAAGGCATCGAAACCATCGAGTCGCGCAGCGTCAACGGACGCGCCTCGATCAGCATCGAGTTCACTCTGCAGCGCGAGATCGAAGCCGCCGCCAACGACGTGCGCGATGCGGTCAGCCGGGTCACCAACCGCCTGCCCGAGGAGGCCGACCCGCCGCAGATCGAGAAGGTCGAAAGCGACGCCGACCCCATCATCTGGCTCAACATGAGCTCCAAGCAGATGGACACGCTGCAGCTGTCCGACTACGCGGAGCGCTACGTGGTCGATCGCCTGTCGTCGGTGGACGGCGTGGCCCAGGTCCGCATCGGCGGCCAGCAGCGCTACGCGATGCGGATCTGGCTGGACCGCGACGCCCTGGCCGCGCGCGACATCACCGTCAACGAGGTCGAGGCCGCGCTGCGCGCCGAGAACGTCGAGCTGCCGGCCGGACGCATCGAATCGCAAACCCGCGACTTCACCCTGCGCGTGGCGCGCAGCTACCAGAAGCCCGAGGACTTCGCCCAGATTCCGCTGCGCAAGGGCGCCGACGGCTATGTGGTGCGCCTGGGCGACGTCGCCAAGATCCAGCTGGATTCGGCCGAGCGCCGCGCCTACTACCGCAGCAACGGCGAGCCCAACATCGGCCTGGGCATCGTCAAGACCTCCACCGCCAACAGCCTCGATGTGGCCCTGGCGGTGCGCAAGGCCGCCGACACCATCCGGCCCTCGCTGCCGCAGGGCACCGACATCTTCGTCGCCTTCGACACCACGGTGTTCATCGAGTCGGCGGTGGAGCGCGTGTATCACACCCTGGCCGAGGCGATCGTGCTGGTGCTGATCGTGATCTGGCTGTTCCTGGGCAGTTTCCGCGCCGCCCTGATTCCGGCGGTGACGGTGCCGGTGTGCCTGATCGCCGCCTTCATTCCGCTGTACCTGTTCGGCTTCTCGATCAACCTGCTGACCCTGCTCGCCCTGGTCTTGTGTATCGGCCTGGTGGTCGACGACGCCATCGTGGTGCTGGAGAACATCCAGCGCCGCGCCGACCTGGGCGAACCCAAACTGGTCGCCGCCGCGCGCGGCACCAAGCAGGTCGCGTTCGCGGTGATCGCGACCACCGCGGTGCTGGTGGCGGTGTTCCTGCCGGTGGGCTTCATGGAGGGCAATACCGGTCGCCTGTTCCGCGAGTTGTCGGTGGCCCTGGCCGGCGCGGTCGCGATCTCGGCGTTCGTGGCGCTAACCCTGACGCCGATGATGTCGTCCAAGCTGGTGCGTCCGCACAGCGAGGAAAAATCCAACCCGATCAATCGCTGGGTCAACGCGCGCCTGGACGGAGTGAGCCGCCGCTACCGGCGCTGGCTCGACCGCAGCGTCGAGCGGCCCTGGTTGTTCGGCATCCTGATGCTGGTCGCGATCGGGCTCAGCTACGGCCTGTTCCGCTACGTGCCCTCCGAGCTCGCGCCGCCGGAAGACCGCGGTTCGTTCCAGATCTCCATCATCGGCCCGGAAGGCGCCGGCTTCGACTACACCGTCAAGCAGGTCCAGCAGGTCGAGAAGATCGTCGCCGCGCACGTCGGCCCGGACAAGACCATCCAGCGCTACAACCCGCGCGTGCCCGGCGGTTTCGGCGCCAGCGAGGAAATGCACACCGGCCGCATCGCGGTGTTCCTGCAGGACTGGGACAAGCGCGACGTCAGCACCGCCGATGTCGCCGACGGCCTGCGCGCCGAACTCGGCCAGCTCACCGGCGTGCGCGCGCTGCCGCAGGTCAGCGGCGGCCTGGTGCGCACGCGCGGCCAGCCGATCCAGATCGTGCTGGGCGGCCCCGAGTACGCCGAGCTCGCGCAGTGGCGCGACAAGCTGCTCGCGCGCATCGAGAAGAACCCCGGTTTCTTCTCCGCCGACTCCGACTACAAGGAAACCCGGCCGCAGATGCGGGTCGAGATCGATCGCCAGCGCGCCGCCGACCTGGGCGTGAGCGTGACCGACATCGGCCACGCCCTGGAAACCATGATGGGCTCGCGCCGCGTCACCACCTTCGTCCAGAACGGCGAGGAATACGACGTGGTGGTGCAGTCGGACAAGGCCCTGCGCGCCTCGCCGGCCGATCTGGCCGCGATCCAGGTGCGCGCGCGCGACGGCGCGCTGGTGCCGCTGTCCAACCTGGTGACCCTGCAGGAGCTGGCCGAGCCCGGCAGCCTCAACCGCTTCAACCGCCTGCGCTCGATCACCATCAGCGCCGGCCTGTCGCCGGGCTACCGTATGGGCGACGCGATCACCTGGCTCAACCAGGCCGTGCACGAGGAGCTGCCGGACCAGGCGCAGATCGATTGGAAGGGCGAGTCGCGCGAATACCAGGCCGCCGGCGGCGCGGTACTGCTGACCTTCGCCCTGGCCCTGCTGGTGGTGTACCTGGTGTTGGCGGCGCAGTTCGAAAGCTTCATCCACCCGTTCGTGATCATGCTGACGGTGCCGCTGGGCGTGCTCGGCGCGCTGATCGGCCTGGCCCTGACCGGCGGCACGCTCAACCTGTTCAGTCAGATCGGCATCGTCATGCTGGTCGGCCTGGCGGCCAAGAACGGCATCCTGATCGTCGAGTTCGCCAATCAGCTGCGCGACGAAGGCCGCGCCATCCACGAGGCCATCGTCGAGTCCTCGGCGGTGCGCCTGCGCCCGATCCTGATGACCTCGATCGCCACCGTGGTCGGCGCGATTCCGCTGGTGCTGGCCGGCGGCCCGGGCTCGGCCAGCCGCGCGACCATCGGCATAGTGGTGATCTTCGGCGTGTCGTTCTCGACCCTGCTGTCGCTGTTCATCGTGCCGGCGTTCTACGTGCTGCTGGCCAAGTACACCAAGTCGCCGGAAGCGGTGGCGCACGAGTTGGAGAAGCTGGAGCGCGAGACGCCGCAGGCCGGCGGCCACGCCTGAGTCGGCGCGGGGGCGGTAGGCGCCGCTCCCGCGCTCAGGCCAGTTCGATCGCGCGACCGCTTTCGCACTCGCGCATGCGCCCCAGGATCCGCAGCGCTTCGGCCTTGCCCGCCAACTCGGCGGGCCAGAGCAGACACAGACTGTCCTCGAATTCGAGCAACGCGCGCCCGGCCTCGTTCAGTCGGACCTCGACCGCGCGTTCGTCGACGAGGATGCGCTGGGCGCCGCCGTAGCCGCCGCGGCTCTGGTCGTCGCGCTCCAGGTAGATCGCGTCCATGCCGTGTTCGCGGTCCTGCGGCTCCACCTCGTAGGCGCAGACGATATGGAGCACGTCCAAGGGATCGCTCTCGGAGACGAAGCCCAGGCTGACCCACAGGCAGTCGTCTTCGCCGGAATGGACTTCCTCGATCGGATAGGTCTTCATCGCCGCCTTTTCTTCCGCGCCCGCGCGCGCCGTTTGCAGCGCGACGGTCGCACATTTAGGCTACTTGCATGAACCCACCCGCCACCGTTGCCAGCCTGCCACCGGCGGGCGAGGGCTACGTCCTGCGCCCGTGGCGCGGCGACGACCTCGCCAGCCTGATCGCGCATGCCGACGACGCCCTGGTCGCGCGCGGCGTCAGCGACCGTTTCCCGCATCCGTATACGCGCGCCGACGGCGAGCGTTTCCTGGCCGGCGAGGTGGTCAACTTCGCCGATCCGGTCTACGCGATCGAAGTCGACGGCCAGGCCTGCGGCGGCATCGGCGCGCGTCCGGGCCAGGGCGAGCGCCGCCACGGCGCCGAGTTCGGTTACTGGCTGGGCCGCGCGCACTGGAACCGCGGCCTGATGACGCGCGTGGTCGGCGCGTTCGCGCCCTGGGTCATGCGCGAGCTGGAGCTGCATCGTTTGTACGCGACCGTGCTCGACAGCAACCCCGCTTCGGCGCAGGTGTTGTTGAAGAACGGTTTCATCGAAGAGGGCGCGCAACGCGGCGCCGTGGTCAAGTACGGCGAACTGCACGATCTGCGCGTGTTCGCCAAGGTAAGAAGGAGTCTGCAAGATGCGCCGTGATCCTCCCCGTGGTCCGCGCCCGCCTGGCGGCGGCGATCCCTGGCGCCGCGAGGGCGGCAGCGACGAGCGCGCGCCCGGCCGCGAACGGTCGGGACAAGAGCGTTCCGGCGCCGGACGCGGAAGCGCCGGCGGCCCCGAGCGTGCGAGTACCGAGCGTCCGCCACGCCCGGGCGGCCCTTGGGCCGGTCGTGGCGAGGACAAGCCGCGCGACGGCGAACGCGAACGCAGCGGCGATGCGCCGCGCGGGCGCGACACGCCCTGGCGCGAACGCGCGCCGCAGCCTGCGCGCGCTGGCGAGCGTCCCGCGCCGGCCTATGGCGAGCGCGCGCGCCCGCCGCGCGAACCCGCGCAAGGTTTCCAGGTCGGCGAGCGTCTGGACGAAGCGCAACTGCAGGGCGAGGCCGCGCCACGCCGCGCGCGCGATCTCGAGCTGCGTCTGTATGGCCTCAACGCGGTGCGCGCGGCCTTCGCGCGCCGGCCGCAGGCGATCCGCAAGCTGTATCTGAGCGAGGCGCGCATTCCGGCCCTGCAGCCCTTGCTGGCCTGGTGCGTGGCCCATCGCGTCGGCTATCGCGTGGTCGAGGACGCCGATCTGGACAAGCTGGCGGCCAGCAGCCATCACGAAGGCGTGGTCGCCGACGTGCTGCGCGAGGAAAGCGCGTCGCTGTCGACCTGGCTGCGCGATCTGCCGGCCGGCCCGCAGGCCGCGCTGTGGCTGGACGGCGTGGGCAATCCGCACAACCTGGGCGCGATCCTGCGCGCGGCCGCCCACTTCGGCGTATCCGCGGTACTGCTGCCCAAGCATTCGACCCTGGCCTTGTCCGGCGCGGCCGCGCGCGTGGCCGAAGGCGGCGCCGAAGCGGTGCCGATGGTGCGCCTGGGCCGCGGCGACAACGCCATCGCGCAGTTGCACGGCGCCGGCTTCGCGTTGGCCGCGACCCTGGTGCGCGGCGGTTCCGACCTGTTCGCCACTGCTTTGCCCGAGCGCGTGGTCTATGTGATCGGCGCCGAAGGCGAGGGCATGGACCGCGAGCTCGCGGCCAGCTGCGATCTGCGCCTGTCCATTCCTGGCAGCGGCGCGGTCGAAAGCCTCAACGTGGCTTCGGCGACGGCGGTGTTTCTGGCGGCCTGGGCGTCGCGACAGCGCGTTTGAGCGGGCGCCGCTGCGCGTTAGAAGCAAATCCCCCCTAGCCCCCTTTTTTCAAAGGGGGGAATGCTTGCCAGCGATTTGGCTGACGCGGGCAGGAGGGCACGAGGGCTTCCAAGGGGCTTGCGGGCATTCTCGAAACCATAAGCCCCTGCCGGCGAATTCGATCCCGCTGGTCGCCCACTAGCTCCCTTTGAGGAGGGGGCGAACGCTCGCGCAGCGGGCGTTGGGGGATTTGCTGTTGTTCTTGCTGTTGCTGCTGCCGCGCTAAAACAGCCGCCGCCGCTCAGCACAGACGCCGGATCGTATCCAGCACGCCCGCGTAGGCGTCGGCCTTGTCCGGGTCGGCGATCATCGCGCGCAGGCAGGACGCGGTCGCGGCCAGCTGCAGCGTGCGCATGCCTTCGTGATGCGCGGTTTCGCCGATGTCGTCCAGCGCCGCCTGCATCGCCTCGGCCGCGCTGCGCACCGCGTAGGAAAAATCGCCGGCGCTGTCGAGCACGCTGTGCAGGCTCAGCTTCACCGCGTCGACGATCTGCGAATTCACGCTGGTGCCAGCGACTGCGTTCTGCAGGTTGGCCGCGCTTTCCTGGGTCGCCGACTGCAACTGCTCGGCTCCCGCCGCCGCCATCGTGTCCACCGAGTAGATTTGCATCACGCCCTGGGTGACCGCGGCCTGCATCAGGACGTTCTGCTGCTGCTGCGCGCTTACCGCGTTCTGAAACAACAGCCCGGTCGAATGGGCCATGCTCTGGTAGATCGAGCCCATCGCCAAGGCCGGCGCTTCGCCGATGACTTTGACGTTGCTCTGGGTGACGGCATCGGTGATCTGATCGTTGACGGCGGTCGGGAAGGACATGGCGGCGTTCCTGGTCGGTGGATGGGCATTCCTTGCGCGGCCAGTCTAAGCCCGCGCAACGACGCGCGGGGCCGGCTGTGAAACCTTGCGACGATCGGCATCGGCGGAGGGCGTCGACGGTGCCGGCGCCCACGCGAGGTAGCCCACGCGTGGGGGCTGCGCTGCCTGCCTACTCCTCCGGGACCGGCGCCGCCTTGGGCTGGCTGCCGAAGTCGCCGTCGGCGGAGGCGGCCAGATAGGCGAACACCGCATAGGCGGCGACGTTCTGCGCCAGCGCCTTGGGATCGATCTTGTCGAAGGTGTCGTCGGGGGTGTGGTGCAGGTCGAAGTAATCGCTGCCGTCCTGGGCCAGGCGCGCCCAGGCCATGCCGCGCTCGGCGATCGGCCCGATGTCGGGGCCGGGGCCGCCCTTGCCCGGCGTGTACTCGATGCCCAGCGGCGCCAGCGCTTCGGCGATCTGCTTGTCGGCGCCTTGCGCGTGCGCGGGCGCCGAACTGGAGTAGGCGTAGATGCGGCCCGCGCCGAAGTCGCTCTCGGCGCCGATCTGGTGCTTGGCGACGGCGTTGGCGTGCGCGGCCGCATAAGCCTTACCGCCGTACAGACCCTGCTCTTCGTTGGCGTAGGCGATCACGCGCACGCTGCGCGCCGGGCGCTGCTTCATCTCGCCGATCAGCTTGGCGGCGGCCATGGTCAGGCCGACGCCGGCGCCGTCGTCGATCGCGCCGGTGCCCAGGTCCCAGGAGTCCAGGTGGCCGCCGATGATCACGACCTCATCGGGCTTCTTGCTGCCGCGGATCTCGCCGATCACGTTGTGCGAGGTGGCGGTGCCGTCCCAGCCGCAATCCAAGGCCACGCGGACCTTGACCGGGCCCTTGGCGACCAGGCGCGCGAGCTGGTCGGCATCGGGGGCGGCCAGCGCGGCGGAGGGGATCGGGGTCAGGCCTTCGTCGAAGCGGGTGATGCCGGTGTGCGGGGCGCGGTGCGAGTCGGTGCCGGCCGAGCGCATCAGCATGGCCGCCGCGCCGGCGCGGATCGCCGCCGAGGGCGCCCGGCTGCGCACGCGCGAGCCCGGGCCGTAGCCGGCGCCGTCGCGCGCGCGCTGCATGCGGTAGTCGACGAAGGCGATCTTGCCGGCCAGCGAGCCGGCCGGCGCGGCTTCCAGCGCGGCCAGGTCGGCGAAACGCACGACCTCGGCCTCGACCGTGCCGCCCGGGCTGCCGCCCAAGGCGGTCAGGGTCAGCGGCTGACGGTGCGCGCCCAGCACTTCGGCGCGTTCGTTGCGGCGCTGCCACTTGGGGAAGGTCACCGGTTCCAGCCAGACCTTGTCGAAGCCCAGCTCGCGGAACTTGGCTTCGGCCCAGGCGACCGCGCGCGCGTCGGCTTCGCTGCCGGCCAGGCGCGGGCCGACCTCGGTGGTCAGCGATTCGGTGATGCGATAGCCCAGGTCGCTGGCCAGCGCGCGTTCGCGCAGCTGGGCGACGTTGGCCAGGGCGGATTCGGGGATGCGGGTTTCGCGCTCGGCGGCGAAGGAGGGACCGCCCAGCGAGGCGACGGACAAGACGACGGCCATGGCCGCCCACAACGGTGCACGCATTCCCAACTCCCCGGCTGCAAAGACGAAGCGTCGAGCTTAGCAACCCGCGACGCGCAGCTTGCATGCCTCAAGTCACGCCGGACTTGAGCGTTTTTTGTCGCTGACTATCGCGGCGCTTGAGGCTGGCTCCTGCGTTTGCCGAAGTTGTCGTTTCGGGGCTGGAGTGCTCCTTGCCGTCCTATGGCGCCACAACCCCATAAGCCAGCTTCGGGGTAGGAGCGGCGTAAGCCGCGATCGCGGCAATCGGCGTAGACGAAAGCCGCGGCTCGTCTCGGCTTTCGATTGCGGCAGGCCTGCTTTGTCCACCTTGCGTCGTCGATGGGATGGGTGGTCGCGGCTCACGCCGCTCCTACCCCGCAGCAGAGCGAGCCCAGGCAGCGCAACGGCCGCACTAGGCGGCCGTTGCGGGCGTCGCGGCGAACCGCTTACTTCTTCAGCGAATCGCGGATCTCGCGCAGCAGCAGCACGTCCTCGGGCGTGGCCGGAGCGGCGGCTTCGGCCGGCTTGCGTACTTTGTTGTAGGCCTTCAGCACCAGGAAGATCACGAACGCGATCAGCAGGAAATCGATCGCGGTCTGCAGGAACAGGCCGTATTTGATCGCGACCTCGGCCGCGACTTCCTTGCCCGCCGCGTCCAGCTGCGAAGGCTTGAGCACGTACTTCCAGTCGCTGACGCTGACGCCGCCGCTGAGGAAGCCGATCACCGGCATCACGATGCCGTCGACCAGCGCGGTGACGATCTTGCCGAACGCGGCGCCGATCACCACGCCGACCGCGAGGTCGACGACGTTGCCGCGCGAAATGAATTCCTTGAACTCGCTGATCATGCCCATGGCGGTCTCCCTGGATTGAACGGCACGGGGGTGCCTAAGGCCCGACTATACCGTCGCGGGGACGATATGGCCGTGCAGTTCGGCCACGCCTTCGAGCACGGCGTGGTAGCGGTCGCCGGGTTGCAGCGCGGCCACGCCGGCCGGTGTGCCCATGAACACCAGGTCGCCCGCGCGCAGCGCGTACAGGCGCGACAGCTCGTGCAGGATCTCGGGCACGTTCCAGACCAGATCGTCCAGCGAGCCGCGCTGGCGCAACTGGCCGTTGACCTCCAGGCTGAGCGTGCGCGCGCCGAGCTCGCCGACCTCGGCCACCGGCACGATCGGGCTGATCGGGGCGGAACGATCGAAGGCCTTGCCGGTGTCCCAGGGCAGGCCCTTGGCCTTGGCCGCGGTCTGCAGGTCGCGACGGGTCAGGTCCAGGCCGACCGCGTAACCGAACACCAACGCGCCGGCGTCGGCCGGGTCGAGCTCGCCGGCGGGCGCGTCGCGGCCCAGCGCCACCACCAGTTCGACCTCGTGGTGCAGGTCCTGGGTGCCGCGCGGGTAGGGCACCGCCTCGTCGAGCGCGATCGCGTCGGCGGGCTTGAGGAAGAACACCGGACGGCCGCGATCAGCGGCCGAGGTGGGCACGGCAGCGCCCATTTCGCGCGCATGCTCGGCGAAATTGCGACCGACGCAGTAGATGCGACGGACCGGGAACTGTCCGCCGCCGCGGACCGGAATACGGGGCTGCGGCGGTGCCGCGATCACATCGGTCATTGCGGGCCTTACAGAGGTCGGGTGGTATCGCCGCGTTCGATGCGCGCGGCATCGACGACGCGGTATTCGCCTTCGACGATGCGCGGATCGCGCGCCGCCATCGGCTGGCCGCGGCGCTTCCACAGTTTGTAGACGATGCCGGCGACGATCATGGCCGTGCCGATGACGACGCTGAACATCACCAGCAATGCCAGCAATCCCAGGCCGACCACGCCCACGGCGAAGCGCAGCAGCCGGTGGCGCGGCTTGCGCGGCTCGAAGGCGTTGCGCATGCGCTGCTGGAATTGGTGATGGTCGAAGCGGAAGCTGTGGGCGAACATTTCTTGTGTCGTGACACAATGCGGCAACAAGGCCGGACGGATGAGTATCGGACCAGCGATGGACGAGGGTGTGAGAACTTCGTTAAACCATGCCGAAGCCGGCGGTTCGGCGGCGCAGCCCTTGATTTCATTGGAGCGCATCGCCGTTGGCGGCTTCGCCGAGGCCGAGGCCAGCATAGCCGGCGACGCCGAATCGCTGCTGCTGTACCGCGACGAAACCGGGGTGCGCGCCTGGCTCAACATCTGCCCGCACGCCGGCCGCCGCCTGGACTGGGCGCCGGGTCAGTTCCTCAAGAGCAAAGAGGGCCTGCTGGTATGCGCCGCGCACGGCGCCAGCTTCGAACTGGGCGGCGGTACCTGCGTGGCCGGCCCCTGCCGCGGCGAAGCGCTGCGCGCGATCGCGGTGGTGGTGCGCGATGGGGCGGTTTGGTTGGCGTAGGTGCTGCGGGGTTGAGAGCAAATCCCCCCTAGCCCCCCTTTTGCAAAGGGGGGAACTGATTCGCGGCGAACTGAGTCTGCGTTCGAGCAGCGGCTGTTTATTCCCCCCTTTGCAAAAGGGGGGCTAGGGGGGATTTGCTTCTGCTTTGCTCCTGCTTGCATCCAAGCAGCGCAGCCGCACCGACTCACTTACCCCAGAACAGCAGATTCACCATCAGCACCGCGATCAGCGTATAGATCAGCGACAGCGGCGCGCCGATCTTCCACAGCTCCTTGCCGGTGTAGCCGGCCGGGCCGGTGATCATCGAGATCACCGGATTGGACGCGGTCATGAAATTGTTCGAGGCCGACAGCGCCACGATCAGGGCGAACGCGGTCGGGTTGCCGCCCGCGGCCAGGGCCAGGTTGACCGCCAGCGGCACGACCACGATGGTCGCGCCGACGTGGCTGATCACCAGCGAGAACAAAGTAGTGAGCAGGCCGATCAGCAACTCCAGCAGCCACACCGGCGTGCCCGTGGGCAGGCGCTCGATGGTGTGGCCGGCGATCCAGGCCGCCGCGCCGCTGGAGTCCATGGCCCAGCCCAGCGGTATCAGGCAGGCCATCAGGAACACGGTCTTCCAGTTGATCGCCGCGTAGGCTTCGTCGATGTTGATCACGCCCGCGATCAGCATGCCGGCCACGCCGGTCATCAGCGCGATCGACACCGGCAGGCGCGAGGACAGCGCCAGCAGCATGGCCACGGCGAAGATGGTCAGCGCCAGCTTGAGCTTGTGCGGTCGCTGCTCGCCCTTGGGGTAGTCGGTGACCACCACCAGGTCCTTGCTGGCGGCGACGTCGGCCAGGTCGGTCCAGATGCTGTGCAGCACCAGCATGTCGCCGGCGCGCAGCGGGACGTTGCGCACGTTCTCGCGCAGCACCTGCTTGTCGCGATTGACCGCCAGCAAGCTCAGGCCGGCCTGCTTGCGCAGGTGCAGGTCGCCGGCGGTCTTGCCGATGTAAGCCGAGGTGGCCGGGATCACCGCCTCGGAGATGCCGGCGCGGCTGGGATTGAATAGGTCGCCGAAGGTGCGCAGGCGCGAGGACAGGCGCAGGAAATGGTTCTGTGCGAAGTCGCTGACGTGCTGCTTGGAGCCCATCGCGCCGAGCACGCTGCCGACCCAGATGCGGGCATCGGCCGGCGGCGACAGCCGCGACTCGTTGTCGCTCTTGAGCGCCAGCAGCAGCGGCGCGCCGCGCAGCGCTTCGGCTTCGCCCAGCGACATGCCCACCAGCGGGCTGTCGGCGGTGACGGTGAGCTCGTAGACATCGCCTTCGATGCCGTAGGCCTTGGCGAAGTAACTCTGGGTGCGTGCCGGGGTCGCGCCCTTGTCGCTGTCGTCCTTGAGCAGTTTGTCGCCGAAGAAATGGAAGTAGGCCAGCGATGCGGCCAGCAGGGCCAGGCCGATCGGCAGCGGCGCGAACATCTTCAGCGGTTCGATCGTGGCCGCGCCCGAGGGCAGGTTGCTGTTGGCGTTGAGCAGCAAGTCGTTGAGCAGGATCAGCGGCGAGTTGCCGACCATGGTCAGGGCGCCGCCCATCACGATCGCGGCGGCGATCGGCAGCAGCAGGCGCGGCAGCGACAGCCCGGTGCGCGAGGACAGGCGCGCGGCGACCGGCATGTACAGCGCCATCACCGACGGGTTCTGCATGAACGAGGAGTTGAGGCCGGCGACCGCGGTGGTCAGCAACAGCAAGCGCTGCTCGACGCCGTGCGCGCGCCGCAGCAGCCAGCCGGCCAGCCGGTTCAAGGCACCGGTGCGGTCCAGGCCGGCGCCCAGGATCATGGTCGCGATGATGCTGATCACCGCGTTGCCGGAGAAACCGTTGAACAGTTCGTCGGGTTCGACCAGCCCGGACAGACCCAGCAGCACCAGCACCACCAGGGCGACCACGTCGGCGCGGATGCGCTCGAACAGGAACATCGCCATCGTGAAGCCCACCAGCCCGAGAACGAGCTTCATGTCGGTGGTGAGCGTCAGCGCGGTGTCCATCAGGGCCGGGATTCGGGATTCGGGATTGGGGATTGGCGATAGCGGATGCGGCGATGCTCCGGGAGCATGCCTTCAGCGAAGCGTTGCGGATGCGCGATGACGTCCACTCCGAATCCCTAATCCCGAATCTCTAATCCCGGCTCTTGTCGTAGAGCAGATCCCAGACCCCGTGGCCGAGCTTCTGGCCGCGGGTCTCGAAATGCGTTTGCGGGCGCCAATCCGGCCGGGGCACGGCGCCGCGCGCGCCGGCGCGGTTGCTCAGGCCCTGGGTCGCATCCAGCACGTCCCACATCTGTTCGGCATAGTCCTGCCAATCGGTGGCGAGGTGCAAGCGACCGTCGCTGGCCAGCTTGCGCACCAGCAGCTGCGCGAACTCGGGCTGGACCAGGCGGCGCTTGTTGTGGCGCTTCTTGTGCCAGGGGTCCGGGAAGTAGATCCGGACCTCGTCCAGCGAGCCGTCGGCGATCTCGTTGTTCAGCACCTCGACCGCATCGTGGTGATACAGGCGCACGTGATCGCTACCGTCGGCGGCCAAGGCATTGAGCAGGCGGCCGACGCCGGGAGCGTGCACTTCGATCCCGATCAGATCGCGTTCGCGATCGTGCTGGGCGGCGTAGCGCAGCGCCTCGCCGTTGCCGAAGCCGATCTCGAGCACGCGTTTGGCGGAGCGCCCGAAGATCGCGTTGTAGTCGCGCGGCGCGCCTTGGTAGTCGATGCCGAAGCGCGGCCACAGCTCGTCGAAGGCGCGCTGCTGGGCCGGGGTGAAGCGGCCCTGGCGCAGCACGAAGCTGCGCACCTGGCGCCGGCCTTGCTCGACCGTGAACGGCTTGGGCGGGGTCTTGGCGCCGTCGCTGGAGAACGGGTCGGTCATCTCAGCCGATCAGCCCGTCTACCGGCGAGGACGCGCTGGCGTAGCGCTTGCGCGGGATGCGGCCGGCCTTGAACGCGGCGCGACCGGCCTCGACCGCCAGCTTCATGGCATGCGCCATCAGGATCGGATCGCGCGCGCCGGCGATGGCGGTATTCATCAACACGCCGTCGCAGCCCAGCTCCATCGCGATCGCAGCGTCGGAGGCGGTGCCCACGCCGGCATCGACGATGATCGGCACCTTGGCGTTCTCGACGATCTCCAGCAGGTTGTACTTGTTCTGCACGCCCAGGCCGGAGCCGATCGGCGCGGCCAGCGGCATCACCGCGACGCAGCCGATCTCTTCCAGGCGCTTGGCCAGGATCGGATCGTCGGAGGTGTAGACCATCACATCGAAGCCGTCCCTGACCAGGATCTCGGCCGCGGCCAGGGTCTGGACGACGTCCGGGAACAGGGTGCGCTGGTCGCCCAGCACCTCCAGCTTGACCAGTTTGTGGCCGTCCAACAGCTCGCGCGCCAGGCGGCAGGTGCGCACCGCGTCGTCGACGTTGTAGCAGCCGGCGGTGTTGGGCAGCAGGGTGTAGCGGTCCGGCGGCAGCACGTCGAGCAGGTTGGGCTCGCCCGGGTTCTGGCCGATGTTGGTGCGGCGGATCGCGACGGTGACGATCTCGGCAGCGGCGGCCTCGGTGGCCAGGCGGGTTTGATCCAAGTCCAGGAACTTGCCGGTGCCGGTGAGCAGGCGCGAACGGTAGGACTTGCCGGCGATGACCAGCGTGTCTGCAGCGGTGGGGGTCGTCATAGGCGGAATTATGAACGATCGACCGGGGCGCAGGGTGATCGCGAAGCGGCTTTGTCAGGGCTTTTTCAGCCCTGAGTGGGGTTCGAGCGGGGTCGCGCGTGGCGCCGGGGCTTTGGGGCTTTGGGGCAGGAGCGGCGCAAGCTGCGACGGCCTCCAAGGCAAGGCGAGGCTCGAGCCTAGAGGTAGGAGCGGCGCAAGCCGCGACCATCAACTACGGCTGCGGCGCGAACGCGATTCAGACTTCACTGAAGGCGCCGCGGCCTTCTGAAGGAGCGGCGTAAGCCGCGATGGACTGCAAGGACGAGGCGAAACTCGCGTCTCGGGGTAGGAGCGGCGCAAGCCGCGGCCGCCTACAGCAGCGGTGCGAACGCGATTCAGACGTCAGCAGAGGCGCGGCGGCCTTCTGTGGGAGCGGCGTAAGCCGCGACCATCAACTACGGCTGCGGTATGGATCAGGTTAGGGCGTCGTTGGAGCTGCCGCGGCCTTCTGTGGGAGCGGCGTAAGCCGCGATGGGCTGCGGGTGCGACGTGAGACTGATAGGAGGTGGTGTTGCGTCGTTGCCGGCGTCGCTTCGGGGTGATGCGCGTTGCCATCCATGGCGCGACTATTCGGCTTCGGATCGTCCGGCCCGGCCATCCTTGGCCGGGCGTTCGCCCAAACTGCGCGGCAGTGCCGCGCAAAGCTCGTTTGGGCTCACCCACCCCCCAACGCATGCACGATTTCCACTTTGTCCCCTGCGCCCAGCGCATGCGCGGCGTGCGCGCCGCGCGGGACGATTTCGCCGTTGACCTCGACTGCGACCCGGCGTTCGCCCAGGCCCTCGTCCAGCAGCAGTTGCGCGACCGTGGTCGCGGCCGCGATAGCGCGCGGCTCGCCATTGAGAGTGATGTCCATGCCGGCTATTGTCCCGCGCCGCCCGGCGCGCGGCCAGGGGCGGCCGGTCGCTGTGCCCAGGCTGGCCGCCCGCTGAGCGTTTTTGACGCACTGCGCCTTGTATGTCGCAGCGCCGCATGCTTCGATGCCGAGCCATCCGCGTGCGTACTGTCGCAGCGCGGCAAACGCCCAGTTCCGACACCAACACCACCTCACGATCTCGCAGGGAACCCCATGATCAAACCCGTTCGCACCGTGCTCGCCGCCGCCCTGGCGCTGGCGACCGCGCCGGCCTTCGCCCAGACCTATTCGCAGACGGTCTTCTTCGGCGACAGCCTGACCGACTCCGGCCACTTCCGCCCCGCGCTGATCCAGGCGGTGGGCCCGAACGGCGCCCAGATCGGCCGCTTCACCACCAATCCGGGCCTGGTCTGGGCGGAGTACCTGGCCGACTACTACGGCACCAACGCCGTCAGCGACAACCAGGGCGGCACCAACTACGCCGTCGGCGGCGCCCGCACCGGCACCAACACTGCCGGCGCGCTGGGCCCGATCCCGTCGCTGACCACCCAGGTCACCGGCTACCTCGCCGCCAACGGCGGCCGCGCCGATTCGCGCGCGCTGTACACCGTCTGGGGCGGCGCCAACGACCTGTTCGCGGTCGCCGGCGGCGGTTCGCCGACCCTGATCGGCGCCGCGGTCACCTCGCAGATCGGCCTGGTCGGCACGCTGACCAACGCCGGCGCCAAGTACATCCTGGTGCCGACCATCCCCGACCTCGGCCTGACCCCGCAGTTCCGCGCCGGCGGCGCCGCCCAGCAGGCCGCGGGCACGCAGCTGTCGACCACCTACAACAACGCCCTGTTCGGCGGACTGGCCACGGCCGGCTACCGCGTGATCCCGCTCGACACCTTCAACCTGCTGCGCGAGATCGTCGCCAACCCGGCGCCGTACGGCATCACCAACGTCACCGGCACCGCCTGCAATCCGCAGATCACCGCCTCGTCGGTCACCTGCAGCCCGCTCAACTACGTCAACCCGACCGCGCCGGACACCTACGCCTTCGCCGACGGCGTGCACCCGTCCTCGCGCGCGCACAAGATCCTCGGCGACTACGCCGTGTCTATCCTGGAAGCGCCGCGTCAGATCGCGCTGCTGCCGAACTCCGAAGCCATGGTCGGCCGTTCGCGCGCCGATCGCGTCGCCAATCATCTGGCCGGCAAGCCGGAAGGCGATGGCATGCGCTGGTGGGCCGACGCGCGCGGCGACTTCCAGCGTTACGGCAAGGGCGACGTCTACGACGGCAGCGGCCCCAGCATCGCCGGCGGCGTCGACTGGACCCGCGGCGACTGGGTGTTCGGCGGCTTCGCCGGCTTCGGCAAGCAGAGCCTGGACTTCGGCCGCAACGCCGGCGAGTTCGACCAGAGCGACGCCACCCTCGGCGGCTTCGCGGCCTGGTACGGCGCCAACGCCTGGGTCAACGGCCAGCTCAGCTGGACCAAGGTCGATTACGACATCGACCGCCGCGTCGTGCTGGGCCCGACCAGCCGCGTCCACCGCGGCTCCACCGACGGCAAGAACCTGACCGCCGCGATCAGCGCCGGTTGGGAATTCGGCGACGGCGCGCTGCGTCACGGCCCGGTGATCGGTTTTGTCGCCCAGCGCATCGATGTCGACGGCTTCAAGGAAAGCGACCCGGCCCTGGCCACTTCGCTGGCCTATAACGATCAGAGCTTCGACTCGCTGATCGGCAGCGCCGGCTGGCAGGTGAGCTACGCGATCAACGACCACCTCAAGCCCTACGCGCGTCTGACCTACGACCGCGAGTTCGAAGACGCCGACAAGGAAGTGTTCGCGCGTCTGCAGTCGATGCCCGGCACCGCGCCCTACGCCGTGCCCGGTCACGACTTCGATCAGAGCTACGGCACCCTGCTGATCGGCGCGCGCACCCAGCTGTTCGGGCTCGACGCCAACCTCGGCAGCAGCGTCACCGTGGGCCAGGCCGGCGGCAACCACGCCACCGTGTTCGCCACCATCGGCGCCGGCTTCTAAGCCGCATCGCAACCGCGCGGGTCCGCACGGGTCCGCGCGGTTTGCCAACCCGCGTAGGCGCGCATAGACTTCGCCGCATGCGGGTGTAGTTCAATGGTAGAACTGCAGCTTCCCAAGCTGCTAGCGTGGGTTCGATTCCCATCACCCGCTCGATCTTTCACCCGACGTTGTTCGACGGGTATTCGAAGCGCGTTCCGCGCGAGCCTCTATTTCTTTCAAGTCTCCGCGGCCGATCCGCATCGGGCCGCTGTAGCCGTTCGCTTACGCCAATCGTCCGCGGCTGCGGTCGATTGCGCGACGTCGCCAGCGTGCCGATGGGAATTCGTGCGGCTTGGAGGCACTGCGCCGATGCCGGGTGGAGCAGGGGGCACCTGTCTTTCGAAAGCGATAATCCATTATTTATCAATGACATGAGTTCGTTAGAATAATTAGTATTGACTAATTAATAAGCATTGGCTAATGTTTTCTCATGACCCAAGCCGCCCCCATCGACGTCGTCATGCGCTCGCTCGCCGATCCCACCCGTCGCGCGGTGTTCGAGCGCGTCGTCGGTAGCGACGAGATCTCCGTGGCCGAGCTCACGCGCGGGAGCGGGGTGACGCAAGGCGCCATTTCCCAGCACCTCAAATCCTTGAAGCAGGCCGGGCTGGTGATCGAGCGGCCCGAGGGTCGCAAGGTCTACTACCGCGCTCAGCCCGAGGGCCTCGCGCCGCTGGTCGATTGGATGAGCCACTACGGCGTGTTCTGGCGCGAACGTTTCGCCAGCCTGCGCACTCTCTTGAAGGAAATCGACCCATGAACGACGCGGCATCGCAGAGCGCCACGCAGGCGATCGTGCTGGACGAGGTATTTCCGCACGCGCCGGAGATCCTCTGGGCCACGCTGACCAGCGGCGCGCTGATGGCGCGCTGGCTGATGCCGCCGAGCGGATTCGAAGCGGTGGTCGGCAAGCGCTTCAGCTTTCAGACCACGCCCGGTGGCGCCTGGGACGGCGTGATCCACTGCGAGGTGTTGGAGGTAAGCCCGAACCGGCGCCTCGCGTTCGCCTGGCGCAGCGGCCACGCCAGCAACGTCGGCTACGGTGCCTTGTTGGACACCGTGGTGAGTTTCGACCTGTCGCCGGCCGAAGGCGGCACGCGCCTGCGCCTGGTTCACGCCGGTTTCGTCGCGCCCAGCAACGACGCCACCTACCGCAACCTCAGCGAAGGTTGGCCGAAGGTGTTCAAACAGCTCGACAGCGTCGCGGCCGAACAAGCGCCGCCGACTTCCCTGCACTGAAGCACAACCTGGATACGAACATGAGCGAGCCTTACACCGGCGGTTGCGCCTGCGGCGCGATCCGTTACGAAATCTCCGGCGAACCTTTGGCGATGAACGATTGCCAGTGCCGCGATTGCCAGCGCAAGAGCGGTACCGGGCACGGATCGTATCTGTCGTTCCCGAATCGAGCGCAGGTGAAGCTCAGCGGCGCGGCGACGCATTGGGATCTGCTGGGCGACAGCGGCAACGCCAAGACGCGCGCGTTCTGTCCCACCTGCGGCTCGCCGGTGTACCTGACCTTCTCGGCCATGCCCGACGTGTTCACCGTGCACGCGGCCAGTCTCGACGACCCCGGCCGTTACCGGCCGCAGATGGTCACTTATCGCGCACGCGGCCACGTCTGGGATCGCGTGGATCCGGCCTTGCCGCAATTCGACGGCATGCCCGAGTAAGCGAACCGCACGGGGATAGGCCGCGGCATCGTTCGCGCGGGGGCGATGCTTCGGTTCGTGTCCGCGAACCGGCCGCTCACGCCCATCGCTGGAGGTCCCCCGCGCTGTTGAGGTAGGCTATGGACGTGGTTTCAGGTGCGGTTTCCCGAGCGGTCGATCGTTAAGTTTTCGATCGTCCGCGGCGGGGATGGGCAAGGTCCGGTTGCTATCCACGGCCCGACCCTCCGCGCCACACTTCCACGGTTCGATGCGCGCCGCGACGGCGCGCCCGATCCGACAGCGACGGCGGCGCGTCCCTTGATCCGGACGGCCGCTGTTTTTTCTTGAGGGCGACCTCGACGCAGCGGAGACGCGATGGCAGCCCGTATCGTGCTCGGTTGGCGGGAATGGGTGGCGATGCCCGGCTTGGGCGTGGCCGCCCTGCGCGCGAAGATCGACAGCGGCGCGCGCAGCTCGGCGCTGCACGTCGACGCGCAGTGGCGCTTCAGCGAAGGCGGCGCACCCTGGGTCGGCTTCCGTCTCAGCCCCGGTGCGGTCGGGGCGGAAGTGGTGGAATGCCTGGCGCCGGTCCACGACGAACGCGTGGTCACCGACTCCGGCGGCCACCGCGGCGAGCGCGTGTTCGTGCGCACCGGTCTGCGTCTGGCCGGGGTCGAACGCGAAATTGAAATAAACCTCGCGGATCGTCGCGGCATGCGCTTCCCCATGCTGCTCGGCCGCACCGCGATGGCGCGGGTGTTCACGGTAGATCCGGCTCGCTCGTTCCTGCACGGCAAGGCGGCGCCCAATCCTGCCGCACCCCATTCGGACAACCCCCAGTCATGAAGCTCGCGATCCTGTCGCGCAACACCAAGCTCTACTCGACCCGGCGCCTGGTCGAAGCCGCGCGCCAGCACGGCCACAGCGTGCGCGTGCTGGACCCGCTGCGCTGCTACATGCGCATCGACTCGGACGGCTTCGAGATGCACTACAAGGGCCGCGAGATCGCCGGCTACCACGCGGTGATTCCGCGCGTGGGCGCCTCGATCACGCGCTACGGCTCGGCGGTGCTGCGCCAGTTCGAGCTGATGGGCACCTACACCCCGAACTCCTCCGACGCGATCCTGCGCGCGCGCGACAAGTTGCGCAGCCATCAGCTGCTGGCCGCCGAGCACATCGGCCTGCCGGCGACGGTGTTCGGCGACAACCCCGACGACACCGCCGACCTGCTGTCGATGCTCGGCCCGCCGCCGCACGTGATCAAGCTCAACGAGGGCACCCAGGGCGCCGGCGTGATGCTGACCGAGAAGCTGTCGGCCTCGCGCGGCGTGATCGAGGCGCTGCGCGGCCTGTACGCCAATTTCCTGGTGCAGGAATTCATCGCCGAGGCCAAGGGCGCGGACCTGCGTTGCTTCGTGGTCGGCGGCAAGGTGGTCGCGGCGATGAAGCGGCAGGCGCCCAAGGGCGACTTCCGTTCCAACCTGCATCGCGGCGGCACCGCCAAGGGCGTCAAGGCCAGCGCGGCCGAGCAGGACGTGGCGATCCGCGCCGCGCGCGTGCTCGGCTTGGGCGTGGCCGGCGTCGATCTGATCCGCTCCGATCGCGGCCCGCTGGTGCTGGAGGTCAACGCCTCGCCCGGCCTGGAGGGCATCGAGGAGGCCAGCGGGGTGGACGTGGCCGGCGAAGTCATCGCCTACGTCGCCGGCCGCACCAAGCGGCATTCGGCCCGACGGGCGGCAGCCAAGAAATCGTGACGGACCGCTCATTTTAGCGTTTTGCCGCGATCTGCCGCGAACGCCGGGTAACCGTCTGATTCGTCGGCCATCGCGCCCTGCCGGACGTCCCGGGCTTTGCCAGCGGCGCCAGCACGGACCTGAACGAAGCGCGATTTCAGGTTGTGTTTAACAAATAATTAATATTCGTTTTAACAGCCGTTTAATCGATTTCCGCGTAGCGTGTCCGGACCGCAGCATGCCGCTCTTCCAAGTCAGCGATCTGGTCGAAGCAGGTTACGGTAATCGGGGCAATACCCTTTTGGCCCAGGCGCGGTGGCCCCGCGCTTGGGCCTTTGTTTGCCGGTGCGGCCCGTCATGAGCGAGTGAGAAGCGCACAGCGCGGGCTCTGGCAGAATCGTGAGCCTCGCCGCCTCGACTTCATGATCGGCTGGCGCGCGTCGCCGCCGCTGAGTTCAGGAACCTTGCCGCGGCCCTCGGGTCGAAGGCTCAAACAGGAAGGTCCAATGCGCATACTCGTAATCGAAGACAACCAGGACATCGCTGCCAATCTGGGCGATTTTCTCGAAGACCGCGGCCACACCGTGGATTTCGCCGCCGACGGCATCACCGGACTGCACCTGGCGGTGGTGCACGACTTCGACGCGATCGTGCTCGATCTGAATCTGCCCGGGCTGGACGGTCTGGAAGTCTGCCGCAAGCTGCGCAACGAAGCGCGCAAGCAGACTCCGGTGCTGATGCTGACCGCGCGCGACAGCCTGGACAACAAGCTGGCCGGTTTCGACTCCGGCGCCGACGACTATCTGATCAAGCCCTTCGCCCTGCAGGAAGTCGAGGTGCGTTTGAACGCGCTCTCGCGCCGCGGCCGCGGCGTGCAGACGCGGGTGCTGAACGCCGCCGATCTGGAATACAACCTGGACACGCTGGAAGTGCGTCGCCAGGGCAAGCTGCTGCAGCTCAATCCGACCGCGCTGAAGATCCTGCAGGCGCTGATGGAAGCCTCGCCGGCGGTGGTCACGCGCCAGGAACTGGAAACCCGCGTGTGGGGCGAGGAACTGCCGGACTCCGACAGCCTGCGCGTGCACATCCACGGCCTGCGCGCGGTGGTCGACAAGCCCTTCGACACACCCCTGATCCAGACCCGCCACGGCATCGGCTACCGCATCGCGGCGCCCGAGAACGGTTGATCGCGTGGCGACAGGGGAATCGCCCGCGCCCGAGCGGCGCAAGAAACGGGTGCGCTATCGGCGGCGCTTGCGCAGCCGCATCATTCTGTCCTTCGTCCTGCTCGGCTTCGGGCTGACGACCATGTTCGCGTTCGCGACCAACTGGACCCGCACCCGGGTCGAGAACGCGCTGGTCGAAGACGTGATGAACCGCAACATCACCCAGTTCGCGTTGCAGTTCGAGAAGGATCCGAAGAACCCGGAGTTCGCGGTCGACCAGATCCGCGCCTTCGTCTACACCCCGGACAAGTTCGATTCGGTGCGGGTGAACCGGCCGGAGTGGTTCGAACTCAAGGACGGCATCCACGGCCTGCGCGGCCAGGACGAGAACGGCGAGTCCTTCGCCTACAAACTCGCGGTACGCAAGACGCCCAACGCCTGGTTCTTCCTCGCTTACGACATGAGCTCGACCACGCGCGGCGAGCAGCAATTCAACCGCGCCATCTACGGCTCGGTGCTGGTGTTCACCCTGCTGTCGTTGCTGGTCGGCTGGTGGGCGGCCTCGCGCGTGATGAGCCCGGTGTCGGAACTGGCGCGCCGCCTGCGCCTGTCCGGCCGCGCCTCGCAACCCGAAGGCCTGGCCACGCACTTCCCCGACGACGAGGTCGGCGAGCTCGCCAAGGCCCTGGACGATTACGCCGAGCGCCTCACCGACGTGGTCCAGCGCGATCGCGAGTTCAACGCCGACGTCAGCCACGAGCTGCGCACGCCGCTGGCGGTGATCAAGGGCGCGGTCGAGCTGCTGCTTACGCGCTCGGACCTGGACGAGAAGACCCGCATCCGCCTGGCCCGCATCCAGCGCGCCGAGCAGCAATGCACCGACTTGATCAGCGCGCTGCTGTTGCTGTCGCGCAACGAGCGCGGCCACGGCGCCACCGACATCGCGCGCCTGTCCGAGCAGTTGCTGGACGCGCACCGCGCCCAGCTTGCCGGCAAGCCGCTGGACCTGCGCGTGGAAGGCGAGCGTGGCCTGGTCGTGGACGCGCCGGAAGCGGCGGTCGCGGTGGCGCTGGGCAATTTGATCGGCAATGCGGTCAAGTACACCACCCAGGGCGAGGTGATCGTGCGCCTGCATCCGCGCTGGGTGGAGGTGATCGATTCCGGCCCCGGCCTCAGCGCCGAGGACGCGGCCAAGCTGTTCGAGCGCGGCTACCGCGGCACCCACGCCGGCCATTCGCAGGGCGGCGGCATCGGCCTGTCGATCGTGCGCCGCTTGTGCGAGCTCTACGGCTGGGACGTGCGAGTCAAGCCGGGCGAGGAGAAGGGCGTGGTGGCGACGCTTAGCTTCGGCGGTTCGACCGCCCTGGTCGGCTGAAACGCTGAGCGTCGTCGTCGCTCAGAACGGCAGCAGCCCTTCGGTGAGCGCGCTCAGCGGCACGCCGCCGGCGGCTTGGGCGTCCAGCGCGCCGAAACCGCCGCGATGCAGGATGACGGCGCGCAGGTAGTCGAGGAAATAGGCCTCGCGCGATTCGTACAGCAGCACGAAGTCGAAGCCGTCCTGCGGCAGGGCCACCGAGTAGGGCGCGCCGCCGCTGACGTTGTCCTTGTGGTAATCGTCTGGCGACAGCGCCAAGTGGAATAGGCCGTCGTTCTCGCGTTCGGCCTGCTCCGATTCTTCCAGCAGCGCCTCGGCCGGGTAGACCACCAGAGGGTCGAGCATGTCGGGGAAATCGGGGTGCGTGCCGGTGAGCGCGACCCCGCCCATCGCCTGCCAGAAGCATTCCAGCGTGACCGGCAACGCGCCGATCCGAGTTTTCAACATGGCCGGCGCTACGGCATCGGCGTCGAGCAAGGGTGCCGAGACGCCGCCGCCGTCGTCCGGGTCGCAATACACCGAGTAGGCATAGCCGTGCGCCGTCAGGCGCTGGACGAGCAGCCGGCAGTTGTGCGCCACCCGCTCCATCGCCAGTTCGGCGACCGCGCGCATCTGCATGCGCGCGTCGCCCTCGCGCGGGTCCAGCCGCGTCAGCTCCGCCGTCACCTGACGATGCTCGCCGTTGCGGTAGCGCTCGAGGTAATCCATCGCCGCCGTGAGCCGAGGATGCGGCTCAGTCGACGCGTTCGAGCCAGCCGTACTTGTCCGGCGTCTTGCCGCTGAACAGACCGAAGAACAGTTCCTGCATGCGCTGGGTCACCGGGCCGGGCTTGCCGGCGCCGACCTGACGGCCGTCGACCGAACGGATCGGGGTGATCTCGGCGGCGGTGCCGCACATGAACAGCTCGTCGCACAGGTACAAATATTCGCGCGGCAGATCGCGTTCCACCACCGTGTAGCCCGCGTCGCGGGCGAGAGTGATGATGGTGTTGCGGGTGATGCCGTTGAGCAGCGCGGCGCTGACCGGGGTGGTGTGCAGCGCGCCGTCGAAGACCAGGAACAGGTTCTCGCCCGCGCCTTCGGACAACAGACCGGTCGAGGCCAGGGCGATGCCCTCGCCGAAGCCCAGGCGCCGCGCTTCGCGCGCGACCAGCTGGCCCGACAGGTAGTTGCCGCCGGCCTTGGCGCCGGCCGGAATGGTATTCGGCGCGAAACGCTGCCAGCTGGACACGCAGGCGTCGATGCCCTGTTCGAGCACGCTGGCGCCCAGGTACTGGCCCATCTTCCAGGTCGCCACCGCCATGTCGGTCGGGGTGTCGGCGGACAGGCCGAAGCCGCCCAGGCCGCGGTAGGCGACCGGACGCAGGTAATCGGTGGTGTAGTCGTTGGCCTTGAGCACGTCGCGGCAGGCCTGATTGACCTGTTCGACCGTGTACGGCATCGGCATGTCGTAGATCTTGGCCGAGGCGAACAAGCGCGTGTTGTGCTCGGTCAGGCGGAAGATCTTCGGCCCGTCCGGCGTTTCGTAGCTGCGGATGCCTTCGAACACCGACGAGCCGTAATGCAGCGCGTGCGACATCACGTGGGTGGTGGCTTCGGCCCAGCGCTTGATCGCGCCGTTGTGCCAGATCCATTCGGGGTATTGCATCGCCGGCTTCCGTGGGGGGAGAAACCGCTATTGTGCCCTGTCGGCGCGGCCGGGCCCATCCGCACGCATCGGTACGCTCAGGGTGTGCCGACGCTCAGCCCTTGATCCACCAGCAGCCGAAGTGCCGGATCAGTCCGAACACGGTGTGCGAGGGCGTGCTGCCGTTGGCCAGGGTCTGCTCGACCCGCAGCGCCACCGGCAGGCGGCGGGCCTGCGGCACGTACTCGG
Organism: Lysobacter sp. Root604; assembly: GCF_001427505.1. Taxonomy (NCBI): domain Bacteria; kingdom Pseudomonadati; phylum Pseudomonadota; class Gammaproteobacteria; order Lysobacterales; family Lysobacteraceae; genus Lysobacter; species Lysobacter sp. Root604. The sequence goes on from NZ_LMGS01000009.1 coordinate 1,476,480, forward strand.
GTTCGGGCGCGGCGGGTGCGAGCTCGGAGCCGGGCTCGATGTCGGCCGTGGGATCGACCTCGACCCAGCCCGGGTTCTGCGTCGGCGGCGCTACGACCGGCGGTGCGGCCGCGGCCGGCATGATCGGCACGATATCGACCAAGGGCCGCCGGGCGATGGTTTCCAGGCGTTCCAGCACCGAATAAGCGGTGCTGCCGGACATGCCGGTCCAGTGATAGACCCCGGCCAGCCGATTGCCGTCGTGGGCGTCGATCGCGCTGGTCATCTGGTACACCAGATCCTGCACGTTGCGCGCGCAGCCGCCGCGATAGCCGCCCTTGGATGCGGCCGCGCCGGCGGGCGCGCGTGGGAGGCTGTCGCTGCTGCCGATGTCCTCGCAACGGCGGTCGGTGAACACCGCCGCGCCGTCCGGGCCGACGCAGCGCCGGATCTGGGCCTGGCTTTCGCGCGGCCACAACAGGGCCGCGAGCGACAGCAGGGCTAGGGCGCAGACACGGACGTACCAAGGCATCGCCGCAGCGTAGCGCCGGCGCGTAACCGGCGACAGTGCGGCGGTCGCAGTCCGTTCACGCTGCGGCAGCCTGCGCGGCCCCGGCGCAAGCCGGAGCGCGCCGGTCGGTTCAGCTCAGGCGCGAGAGCACGCTCAGGGTCGGCTTGGACAGGTTGAGCGTGTAGAAGTGCAGGCCGGGCGCGCCGCCGTCGATCAGGCGCTGGCATAGCTGCGCGACCACGTCGGCGCCGAACTCGCGCAGGCTGTCGACGTCGTCGCCGTAAGCCATCATGCGCTGCTGGATCCAGCGCGGGATCTCGGCGCCGCACAGGTCGGAGAAGCGGCGCAGCTGGCTGAAGTTGGCGATCGGCATGATGCCCGGCACGATCGGCACCTCGATGCCGGCCGCGCGCACGTCGTCGACGAAGCGGAAATAGGCGTCGGCGTTGTAGAAGTACTGGGTGATCGCGCCGTTGGCGCCGGCGCGGACCTTGCGCTTGAAGTTCTCCAGATCGCTGTGCGCGTCGCGCGCCTGCGGATGCATTTCCGGATAAGCGGCGACTTCGATATGGAAGTGGTCGCCGGTTTCGGCGCGGATGAACTCGACCAGCTCGTTGGCGTAGCGCAGGTCGCCGGCGCTGGCCATGCCCGAGGGCAGGTCGCCGCGCAGGGTGACCAGGCGACGGCAGCCGATCTCGCGGTACTGGTTCAGCAGTTGGCGGATCTCGGCGCGGGTGCCGCCCACGCAGGACAGATGCGGCGCGGCGTCCAGGCTATGCGCATCGCGCAGATGGCGCACGGTGTCCGGGGTGTAGCTCAGGGTCGAACCGCCGGCGCCGAAGGTGCAGGACACGTAGTGCGGCTTGCGCGCCTTGAGCTTGGCCGCGGTCTTGTCCAACTGCGCGCGCTGCTCGTCGGTCTTGGGCGGATAGAACTCGAAACTGATCGGCAGCATGGGCGCGGGGCAGGCGACGGAGTGGCGTCCATGGTATCTCTTCATCGCGATGAAATAAAATCAAGTTGGGCCAGCCCTTGATCGCAGGCCCTGCCGGCCCAAACCTGGCTTTAGACCCCGCTGCGCGCATACGGTGAACACGCATGTCCGAACAGGTGCTCGACAACCCGATCTGGGAATCCCTGGCCAGCCGGCATCGCGCGCTGGCGCTGAGCGCCGGCGCGGCCGCGCGCTATCCCGCCCAGGTGGCGCCGTTCCTGGGCGTGCCCGAGGCGGGCGCCGCGGTCGAGGACGCGCTGGAAACCCTGGTGCCGGCCGGCGACACGGCGCTGGTGCTGGGGCGCGCGCCAGCGGTGTCCGCGCGCTGGCAGCTCACGCATCTGGCCGAGCTGGCGCAGATGATCTGCGAGCGACCGGTCGCCGCGGTCGAGGGTCCGCAGATCGTGCCCCTGGACGAGAGCCGGCGCGAGGACGTGCTGGCGCTGACCGCGTTGGTGTATCCGCATTATTTCAGGCCGCGCACGCCCGAGCTGGGGCGCTACTTCGGCATCTATCAGGACGGCCGGCTGGCGGCGATGATCGGCGAGCGCATGGGCACGCAGGCGTACACCGAGATCAGCGCGGTCTGCACGCATCCGGATTTCAACGGCCGCGGCTATGCGCGCCGGTTGCTGGTGTTCCTGTCCAACGATAACCACGCGCGCGGGTTGATCCCGTTTCTGCACGTGAGCCAGGAGAATCCGCGCGCGATCGGGCTGTACGAGCAAAACGGTTATCGGCTGCGGCGCGAGATTCCGTTCTGGTCGTTGCGGCGGGTGCAGGCGTAGCTTCGCTGGCTGGCGCGATCGCGGCTTACGCCGCTCCCACAGAGAGCCAGGCGTCCGCAGGCAATCATAGCGTTGCGTCATTCTCGAAGCCGCGGCTTTGGGGTAGGAGCGGCGTAAGCCGCGACCGCGTCGCTTCGGCCGCCTGCGCGGTCGCGGCTTGCGCCGCTCCTACAGGGGCCAGCGCGTAGCTTGCGACGGGGTAGGTTGGCGCATCGAAAGTGGATGCTCGCCATTGCCGTTCCTACAAGGGCGAGCGCGTAGCGTGCGGTGGCAACCGCACGGCCTCGCGATGCCATGACACGCGCGCGTCCTCCCGATCGCGCTACAACTCGCCCAAAAAAAACGGGCGCCGAGGCGCCCGCTTTCGTCTTGCTTCGCAACAGCCTCGCGGCCGGCGTCGATCAGTAGCGGTAGTGATCCGGCTTGTACGGGCCGTCGGCCGACACGCCCAGGTAGGCGGCCTGGTCGTCGGTCAGACGGGTCAGCTTCACGCCGATCTTTTCCAGGTGCAGACGCGCGACTTCCTCGTCCAGCTTCTTCGGCAGGATGTAGACCTTGGCCTCGTAGCTGTCCTTGTTCGCCCACAGGTCGATCTGCGCCAGGGTCTGGTTGGAGAACGAGTTCGACATCACGAAGCTCGGGTGGCCGGTGGCGCAGCCCAGGTTGACCAGGCGGCCTTCGGCCAGCAGGAAGATCGAGTTGCCGTTCTTGAAGGTGTACTTGTCGACCTGCGGCTTGATGTTGAGCTTGGTCGCGCCCGAAGCGTTCAGCGCATCGACCTGGATCTCGTTGTCGAAGTGGCCGATGTTGCAGACGATGGCCTGATCCTTCATCTGCGACATGTGCTCGAGCGTCAGCACGTCCTTGTTGCCGGTGGTGGTGACGTAGATGTCGCCACGGCCCAGGGTGCTCTCGACGGTGTTGACTTCGAAACCTTCCATCGCGGCCTGCAGGGCGTTGATCGGGTCGATCTCGGTGACCACGACGCGGGCGCCGTAGGCGCGCAGCGAGTGGGCCGAGCCCTTGCCGACGTCGCCGTAGCCGCACACCACCGCGACCTTGCCGGCCAGCATCACGTCCATCGCGCGCTTGAGGCCATCGGCCAGCGACTCGCGGCAGCCGTACAGGTTGTCGAACTTGGACTTGGTGACCGAGTCGTTGACGTTGATCGCCGGGACCAGCAGGGTGCCGGCTTCGGCCAGCTGGTACAGGCGGTGCACGCCCGTGGTGGTCTCTTCGGAGACGCCCTTCCAGTCCTTGACCACGGTGTGCCAGAAGCCCGGACGCTCCTTGGCGACGCGCTTGAGCAGGTTCTTGATGATCTGCTCTTCGTGCGAGGAGGCCGGCTCGTCGACCCACTTGGAGCCGTTCTCGAGCTCATAGCCCTTGTGGATCAGCAGGGTCACGTCGCCGCCGTCGTCGACGACCAGTTCCGGGCCCTTGCCGCCCGGGAAGGTCAGCGCGTCGAGCGTGCAATCCCAGTATTCCTCGAGGGTTTCGCCCTTCCAGGCGAACACCGGGGTGCCGGTGGCCGCGATCGCGGCGGCGGCGTGGTCCTGGGTCGAGAAGATGTTGCACGACGCCCAGCGCACGTCGGCGCCGAGGTCCTTCAGGGTCTCGATCAGGACCGCGGTCTGGATGGTCATGTGCAGCGAACCGGTCACGCGCACGCCCTTGAGCGACTGCGCGGCGGCGTACTTCTTGCGGATCGACATCAGGCCCGGCATCTCGTGCTCGGCGATATCGAGTTCCTTGCGGCCCCAATCGGCCAGCGAGATGTCGGCGACCTTGTAATCGCCGTCGGTGGAGAAGGTCTTGGCTACTGCGTTCATTTTTAGCTCCGATTTTTGGGGTCTGCCGCGTCGAGACCGGCATGGGGCCGGAATGCGCGGGGACCGCGGACATCGGGCGCCGTTACGTTTGGAATCCGCCAAGCCTGGCCGCGCTCTTGCGTCGCGGTCGCAGCGCCCCTCGGCGAACCGGCAGAATTGTACCGGTAGTCGCCGCCGGAAGCCGCTATTCTCGACTCAGGGGAGGGCTCTGGCGCCCGGCCCCGTTCATCGACGGACCGCCCGCCGGCAGGGGATCCACCGCCGCGGCGCGGCCGTTCCGCCATCACTACGCAAGCGGATCGCCCATGAAGAAGCCCTTACGGCCTGGTTGTGTCTCCCTGGCCCTGATCGCCACCCTGTTGCTGGCGCCGGTTGCCGTGTTCGCGGCCGCGCCGGCCAAGCCCGCCGCCGCCGACAACGGCTACCGCCTGCCGCCGGCCGCGCTGCAGGCCCTGGTCGACGCCCCGCGTCCGCCGCAGCTGATGCTGAGCCCGCGCCGCGATCTGGCGGCGATGATGCAGGTGCCCAATCTGCCCGGCATCGACGTGGTCGCGCAGCCCGAGCTCAAGCTCGCCGGCGTGCGCATCAATCCGCGCACCTACGCCCAGAGCCGATTCAGCTTCGGCACCGATTTGTGGCTGCTGGATATCGCGACCCGCAAGGACCTGCGCCTGCAGGGCCTGCCGCAGCCGCTGGCCCTGGCCAGCGTCAGCTGGTCGCCGGATCAGAGCCAGATCGCCTTCAACCACGTCGACGCCAAGACCGGCGCCAACGAGCTGTGGGTGGTCGATGTGGCCACGCGCAGCGCGCGTCGTCTGACCGCGCAGCCGCTCAACACCGTCAGCGGACGCGGCTACACCTGGATGCCCGACAGCCGCCGCCTGCTGGTGCAACTGCAGCCCGAAAACCAGGGCGCGCCGCCCGCGTCCGACGGCATCCCGACCGGTCCCGCCACCCAGCAGACCCAGGCCGGCGGCTCGGTGCGCCAGCTGCGCACCTACCAGGACCTGCTCAAGAACGAGGCCGACGCGCGCTTGTTCGCGCACTACCTGCGCTCGCAGCCGGCCCTGATCGATCTGAGCGGCAAGCTCGCCAAGGTCGGCCTGCCCGATCTCTACCAGTCGCTGACGCCGTCGCCGGACGGCAAGTTGCTGCTCGCGCAGCGGATCGAGCGGCCGTTCTCCTACGTGGTGCCCTCGTTCTACTTCCCGCGCCGGATCGAAGTGCTGGCGCTGGACGGCAAGCTGGTCAACGAAATCGCCAAGCTGCCGCTGTTCGAGGGACTGCCCAACGGCAACGACGCGGTGCCCACCGGCGTGCGCGATATCGGCTGGCGCGCCGATGCGCCGGCGACCCTGGTCTGGGCCGAGGCCCAGGACGGCGGCGATCCGGCCAAGCAGGTCGCGATCCGCGATGCGGTGCTGATGCAGGCCGCGCCGTTCGAGCAGCCGCCGGTGACCCTGGCGCGGTTGGGCACGCGCGTGTCCGACATCGAATGGGGCCGTGGCGACCTGGCCCTGATCAGCGAGTCGTGGTGGAAGACCCGCCAGACCAAGCAGTGGCGCGTGGCGCCGGACGACGTCGGCCGCGAACCGCAGCTGGTGTTCGAAGGCTCCTACGAGGACCGCTACAACGACCCCGGTACGCCGGCCACGCAGAGCGATGCGGCCGGCAATCCGCGCCTGATCCTGGAGGGCGACAACGTGTTCCTGATCGGCGACGGCGCCTCGGCCGAAGGCGACCGCCCGTTCGTGGACAAGTTGAATCTCGCCGACGGCAAGAAGACCCGTCTGTTCCACTCGCAGGCGCCGTACTACGAGTACCCGCGCGCGCTGCTCGACAACGCCGGCACGCGCGTCATCAGCACGCGCGAATCGCCGACCGAGCCGACCAACTACTACATTCGCGACCTGAGCCAGGCCGAGGCCGCGCCGACCGCGCTGACCCGCTTCGCGCATCCCACGCCGCAGCTCAAGGACGTCAAGAAGGAGCAGATCCGCTACAAGCGCGCCGACGGCGTCGAGCTCACCGGCACGCTCTACCTGCCGCCGAACTACGAGCCCAAGCGCGACGGCCCGCTGCCGCTGCTGATGTGGGCCTATCCGCAGGAGTTCAAATCCGCCAGCGCCGCCAGCCAGGTCACCGACTCGCCTTACCGCTTCAACGCGATCAGCTATTGGGGCCCGCAGGCTTTCCTGGCGATGGGCTATGCGGTGCTCGACGATCCTTCGATGCCGATCGTGGGCGAGGGCGACAAGGAGCCCAACGACACCTATCTGGAACAGCTCACTTCCAGCGCCCAGGCGGCGGTGGACGAGGTGGTGCGGCGCGGCGTCGCCGATCGCGAACGCATCGCCATCGGCGGCCATTCCTACGGCGCCTTCATGACCGCCAACCTGCTCGCGCACACGCGCCTGTTCAAGGCCGGCATCGCCCGCAGCGGCGCCTACAACCGCACCCTGACGCCGTTCGGTTTCCAGGCCGAGGAGCGCAATTACTGGCAGGCGCAGAGCACCTACGAAACCATGTCGCCGTTCAATTTCGCCGACAAGATCAAGGATCCGATCCTGCTGATCCACGGCGAGCAGGACAACAACTCCGGCACCTTCCCGATCCAGAGCGAACGCATGTACGCCGCGATCAAGGGCCTGGGCGGCAACGCCCGCCTGGTGATGCTGCCCAACGAGGCGCACGGCTACCGCGCGCGCGAGTCGATCCTGCACATGCTGGCCGAGTCGAACGACTGGCTGGAACGCTACGTCAAGAACGGCAAGGCCGAGGCCAAGGCGGGGCAGGCCGAGGGCAAGGGCGGAAAGAGCAAGGCCGGCAAGTAAGCGCCGGCAGCCGCGCGAGAAGGGGCGCCTAGGCGCCCCTTCTCGTTTCAAGGCGGGGGCGTGAGGCTGCGGATCGGAATCCGTCGCCGCTGCGGTTTGGCCAGGGCATACTCCTGCGCCGACAGCGAGGCACCCCAGAATTCCTCGACGCTGGGCCCGTTGCGGCTGCGTCCGCCGGCGAAGAAGAACTCGAACAGCTCGCGCAGCCACACCCGCCGGCCCATGCGCACGTACCAGCGCATGCCCTTGAGCACCTCGCGGTCGGGGTGCAGCAGGCTGCGGTGGAGCGCGCGCGGGCGCAACTGCACGATCGCCTCGATCGCCTTCACCCACAGCAGCACCCGCCACGGCGGCACCCGCGTGGTCGCCAGCACCTGATGCTTGTAGTCCCACTTGCGCGCGTCGGTCTGGATCACGCGCCGGTCGGCGACGCTGTCGTAATAGGGCGTCCAACGATGCGGGGTGACGTAGAGCAGTTGGATCTGGTCGGGGTCGTAGCGCAGCAGGTGGCGCAGCGAATTCCAGTAGTCGCGATCGCGCTCCTCGTCGAAGCCCACCACATAGGTCGCCATCGAGATGATCCCGTGCGCGCGCAGCAGACGGATCGCTTCGCGGTCCTCGCTGACGCTGGCGCCCTTGCGGATCTTGCTCAGGGTGGCTTCGGAATAGCTCTCGATGCCGAGCAGGAAACGGATCACGCCCGCGCGCTTGTACAGGTGCAGGATGTCGGCGTCGCGCACGATGTCGCCGGCGCGGGTCGAGCCGACCAGGGTCAGATCGACGTTCTCCGCGATCAACGCCTCCAGGAAGGCCTGCCAGGCTTTGCGCGAACCGGTCGGCAACTCGTCGGCGAAGTTGATCAGGCGCACGCCGTGTTCGCGGTGCAGGCGCGCGAGCTCGCGCGCGAATTTGACCGGATCGCGATGGCGCCAGCGGCTCCAGAAGCCGCGCTGGCCGCAGTAGCTGCACAGGTAGGGGCAGCCGCGCGAGAACTGCACCACCACCGCCTTCATGCCGCCCCAGTAGGAATAGCGGTCGTGGTCGATCAGCTCCCAGCCGACCCGGCACTGGTCCAGGTCCAGGATCATCTCGGCCTGGCCGGTCTCCAAGATGCGGCCGTCGTCGCGGCGATAGGCCAGCCCCGGCACGCTGGCCAGGTCCTCGCCGCGCGCCAGCGCCTGCGCGAGCAGGGTCGCGGTGCGCTCGCCCTCGCCGCGCACCACGATGTCCACCGCGGCTTCGCGCTCCAGCACGTCGCGCCAGTGATAGGTCGGATAGACGCCGCCGTAGACGATGCGCAGCTGCGGACGCTCGCGCTTGAGGCGCGCGGCGATGCGGGCGATGGTCGGATGCGCCGAGGTCGAGCCGGAGTGACCGACCATCAGCAGATCGGGCGCGGCCGCGAGTACGCGCCGCACGATCTCGTCGATCGTCAGCGGACCGAACTCGGCGTCCAGCAGTTCGACCGCGAAGCCTGCGTCGATCAAGGGTCCGCCGATGCTGAGCAGGCCCAGCGGCGGCAGTTGCTCGCGCGGGATGCGGCTGCCGATCGCGGTGTGCGGCGGATTCAGCAGCAGGATGCGGAAATCGTTGGGATCCATGGCGACCGCTCCTGGCTGCTATCAGCGGCGACGACGGGCGAGGGCGCCCAAGGCGGCGCGGACCAGGCCGACCGTGCCGACCACCGCGCCGCTCGCGATCAGCGCGTAGCCGATCGGTATCAGCGCGAACGGCTCGTGCAGCACGCCGTCTTCGTCGATGCTGACACCGATCAGGCGGAACGCGATCAGACACAGGCTGCCCAGGCACAGCAGCGACACGGCGACTTGCGAGGTTAGGGACGGGCTGGACACGACGACGGGCTCCTGAGCGGCGGTGGCATCAGGCTGGGCCCTGCGGGTGCGCGCAGGATGAGGCGTCTGTGAAGCGAAGGTGGCGCGCACCGGCGAGACGGGCGCCCCCAAAAGCGGTGCTTTGCCTCCCCCTTTGTTGAGGGGGATTGAGGGGGATTTGCTTTTGCGCCCCGCAAACAAAAACGGAGCGCCGAGGCGCTCCGTTTTCGTGGCGACGCCCGAAGGCGCTGCGCGGATTACTTCTTGATGCCGGCGTCCTTGCGCAGATCGTCGGCCTTGTCGGTCTTTTCCCACGAGAACGCGGTCGCGGTGTGCTTCTTGCCGGCGCCGTCGGTGTAGGTGACGTCGCGCGGCTTGCGGCCGAAGTGGCCGTAAGCGGCGGTCAGCTGGTAGACCGGGTGGATCAGGTCCAGCATCTTGACGATGCCGTACGGGCGCAGGTCGAAGTGCTTGCGGATCAGCTTCTCGATCTTGTCGTCGCTGATCTTGCCGGTGCCGAAGGTGGTGACCGAGATCGAGGTCGGCTCGGCCACGCCGATCGCGTAGGAGACCTGCACTTCGCACTTGTCGGCCAGGCCGGCGGCGACGATGTTCTTGGCGACGTAGCGCGCGGCGTAGGCGGCCGAACGATCGACCTTGGACGGATCCTTACCCGAGAACGCGCCGCCGCCGTGACGGGCCATGCCGCCGTAGCTGTCGACGATGATCTTGCGGCCGGTCAGGCCGCAGTCGCCCACCGGACCGCCGATCACGAAGATGCCGGTCGGGTTGATGTGGACCTTGCTCTTGGGCAGCTTTTCCAGCCACGCCTTCGGCAGCACCGGCTTGAGGATGTGCTCGTACACGCCCTCGACCAGGTCCTTCTGCTTGATGCCCGGATCGTGCTGAGTCGACAGCACGACCGCGTCGAGGCCGGCGACCTGGTGCTTGTCGTCGTAGCGCAGGGTGACCTGCGACTTGGCGTCCGGACGCAGCCACGGCAGCTTGGAATTCTTCTGCTTGCGGACCTTGGCCTGCTGCTCGACCAGACGGTGCGAGTAGTAGATCGGCGCCGGCATGAACTCCGGGGCTTCGTTGCAGGCGTAGCCGAACATCAGGCCCTGGTCGCCAGCGCCTTGTTCTTCCGGCTTCTTGCGATCGACGCCCGCGGCGATGTCCGGCGACTGCTTGCCGAGCATGTTGATGATCGCGCAGGTGTGGCCGTCGAAGCCGACATTGGAATTGTTGTAGCCGATGTCGTTGATGACCTTGCGCGCCAGCGACTCGATATCGACCCAGGCCGAGGTGGTGACTTCGCCGGCGACGATCGCCGCACCGGTCTTGACCATGGTTTCGCAGGCCACGCGCGCGCGCTTGTCCTGGGCCAGGATCGCGTCCAGCACTGCATCGGAAATCTGGTCGGCAATCTTGTCCGGATGGCCTTCGGACACGGACTCGGAAGTGAACAGGTAGCTGGACATCGGGCGAATATCCTTCGATTCGGATAAAAAGATGGCCGCCCATAATACAGGCTTGGCCGGTTCGGCGCATTGTGCCCATTTCCGGCGTTGCCGGGTCGTTAAGCGGCTGTCACACGCCTGAAGCCCCAGCGCCATCGGACTGTCTCCGGCGCGGCCCAGGCTGCGCGGCATACCGCCGCCACCGCGACGCCAGCACATGCTGCAACTCGAACGCCGCCTGCAAGAACGCTTCCCGCAGTGGTTTCGGGGCCGCCGCGAGCGGCTGGCCCGGCCGCTGCTGCGCACCATCGGGCGCTGGTCGAAGTTCGACGCGGTCGACGGTTTCCTGGCCGAGAACGGCCATCTGCGCGGTTTCGCCTTCGTCGGCGCGGCCCTGGAGTTCCTGCAGGCGCGTTACAGCGCCGATCCGGCCGAAAAGCAGCGCATTCCGGCCAGCGGACGCCTGCTGGTGGTCGCCAACCATCCCTCCGGCGCCATCGACGCCCTGGCCCTGCTGGATCTGGTCGGCAGCGTGCGCCGCGACGTGCGCATCGTCGCCAACGACCTGCTGCAGGCCCTGGACGGGCTGGAAGGGCTGATCCTGCCGGTCAAGATCCTCGGCGGCCGGCCCAGCGCCGAGAGCCTGCAGGCGATCGAGGCGGCGCTGGAGGCCGAGCAGTGCGTGATCGTGTTCCCGGCCGGCGAAGTCGCGCGGCTGGGTCTGCGCGGGGTCACCGACGGGCGCTGGCGGCGCGGTTTCCTGCGTTTCGCGCGCAAGACCGGCGCGCCGGTGCTGCCGGTGCGCATCGAAGCGCGCAACTCGGCCCTGTTCTACGGCGCCTCCGCCCTGTTCAAGCCGGCCGGCACCGCGCTGCTGGCGCGCGAGATGTTCGCGCGCGGCTCGCGCCGGATCGCCCTGCGCATCGGCCGTCCGCTGACCCTGCCCGCCGACGCCGACCCCGACCGCCTGCTGCGCGAGGTACGGCGCGAGCTGCACGCGATCGGCACCGTGCGCGAGCGTCCCGCGCCCGAGGGCCCGGAACCCCTGATCGACGCGGTCGATCCGCTCGCGCTGCAGATCGAGATCGCGGCCCTGAGCTCGCTGGGCCAGACCTTCGACGGCAAGCAGATCCGGGTCGGCCGGCTGCAGCCGGGCTCCAAGCTGTTGCGCGAGATCGGTCGCTTGCGCGAGCTCACGTTCCGCGCGGTCGGCGAGGGCACCGGGCGGCGCCTGGACGTGGACCTCTACGACAGCTGGTACGAACACATCGTGCTGTGGGACGCGGCCGCGGCCAAGATCGCCGGCGCCTATCGCATCGCGCGCGGTGCCCAGGTGCTGGCCGAGCGCGGCCTGGCCGGGCTCTACACCGCCTCGTTGTTCCGCTACGCCGACGACACCGTGCCGCGCCTGGCCCAGGGCATGGAGCTGGGGCGCAGCTTCGTCGCGCCCGACTACTGGGGCAGCCGCAGCATCGATTATCTGTGGCAGGGCATCGGCGCCTACCTGGCCCGGCATCGCAAGGTGCGCTACCTGTACGGCCCGGTCTCGATCAGCGCCGCGCTGCCGCCGGCCGCGCGCGAACAGATCGTCGCCTACTACGCGCACTACTACGGCGCCGAGGAGGGCGAGGCGGTGTCGAAGCAGCCCTTCGTCTACCGCGCTGCGCCGCCGCAGTTCGACGAACTCGACGCCGGCACCGCGTTCCGGGTGCTGCGCGGCAATCTGGACGCGCTGGGCGCGACCTTGCCCATGCTCTACAAGCAGTACACCGAATTGTGCGAGCCGGGCGGGGCGCGGTTCCTCGCCTTCGGCGTGGACCCGGCCTTCAGCGACGCGGTCGACGGCCTGATCGAGGTCGATCTGGAGCGCGTGCGGCCGAAGAAGCGCGAACGCTATCTGAGCGTGGTCGACCCGGCGGCCGAAGCGGCCGCGGCGCGCCACGACGATGCTTCCGTCGCCAGCGAGAGCCGCGTATGAGCCCGTCGATCGCCCAACTGCCGCCCCGTCGTCGCGCCGTGTTCCTGTCGGACGTGCATCTGGGCGCCAAGCATTGCCACGCCGCCGAACTGGCGGAGTTCCTCGGTCATCTGCGCTGCGACCGTCTGTATCTGGTCGGCGATATCGTCGATCTGTGGTGGATGGCGCAGCGGCGCATGACCTGGGGCGCGGCCCAGTACCGCGTGATCGAGGCCCTGCACGCGCTGCGGCGCGCGGGCACCGAACTGATCTACGTGCCCGGCAATCACGACCGGCCGATCCGGCGCTTCTGCGGCCTGGCCTTGCCGCGCATGTCGATTCGGCGCCGCAGCATCCACGTCACCGCCGACGGCCGCCGCCTGCTGGTCACCCACGGCGACGACTACGACGGCGTGACCCACTTCGGCGGGCTGCAGGAGCAGTTCGGCGACTGGCTGTACTACCGCATCCTCACCGGCAACCAGATGCTCAACCGCGTGCGGCGCCGCTTCGGCCTGCGCTACTGGTCGCTGTCGGAATTCCTCAAGCGCCGAAGCGGCGCCGCCGAGCGCTACATCGCGCGCTTCGTGCAGGCCGGCCTGGACGACGCGCGCCGACGCGGCCTGGACGGGGTGATCTGCGGGCATATCCACCGCCCGGGTCTGTTCGAACGCGACGGCTGCGTCTACGCCAACGACGGCGACTGGGTCGAGAGCCTGACCGCGCTGGCCGAAGATCCGGACGGCAGCCTGCGGCTGCTCTCGCACAACGGCGACACCCTGGCGATGCTGCCGGCGCGCGCGCCGCGCCTGCCGGACGCGCAGCTCCCGCACGCGGCTTGAAAGTTAGTCGAAACGTTCGATTCCTGGCGTGCGATTCAGGTAGACGCCGACCAGTCGGCGTCATCTCGATTCGTCATCCCCGCGAAGGCGGGGATCCAGTGACTTCAGCGTCATGTCGAGGCGTGCCGTCGAACGCCGAACTTCGTGAGCTCGCCTCAGAACGCAGCGGCCACACTAGACCAAACCCCGCGCAGCGCGCGAAGCTGTAGCCAACGAGCTCAGCCGCAAAACCCACCCCCGCATCCGCCAACCGCCCGCCCAAGCGTAGGGGAGGGCGGCAAGCGGTGGTGGATGCGTCGCGACTACTTGGCGGCTACGTCGCGGTCCTGCATGCCGCCCAGCGCGACCCGGTGCTCGCCGACCTGGATGGTCTGGCCGGCCATCAGGCGCTGGTAGCGTTCGTTGCCGAGCGCGCGCTTGAACTGCGCGAGCGAACGATCGTAGCTGCGGGTGTACTCGGCGAACGCGGTGCGGTTGCCGACGATCATCTGGACCTTGCGTTCGCTGAGGCCGGTTTCCTGCGACAGCGTGCCGACGACTTCATTCGCATAGACCGGTGCGGTAGCGGCCATCGCGACGACGAACAGTGCGGTTCTTGCGTTCATGACGTTCTCCGGTCGGGCCTCCTGGCCCTGTGGCTGCGACGTCGCCGCAGGCCGGTGTGGGGTGACTCCGGCACTCGTATGATTCGCGTTCGCGCGCAAGCGAACGAGTGCCGGAACGGCCCGTGACTGACGTCATGTAAGCGACGAAACCGACGAACGGCAGCAACGTACGCGCGCTTGGCGGCATCGCATCGCGATGTCTCGTCGCCGCGCATGCGCGCGCTGTACCGGCATCGATGCGCGCTTGCGCGCGATTTGCGAATACCGAAAATCGCGGCCTGGCGCCGCCGCTCCAGGCGCGCGCGAGCCAGGACCGCGGCGCCCGCCATGTCGCGATGCGACGCCTGCGCCATCGCCTGCTTGCACCGCGCGAGGGCATTGGCGTGGCGCGGGATTCTGTGCCAACCTCAGCCCCGCGGGAGGGTCCCCCAGCCGAACGGCGGGACACGGGCATCGGGGAGCGATGGCCGCGGACCGCGGACAGGGGATGCCGGCAGCGACGCGTAAACGCGGCGCGACCGCGCCGCCGGCCACAAAACGGCTTAGCGACCAGGGACGGTGCGCGATGGTTCGGAAGGATCCGGATGTCTTGATGCCTGTGGCGCGTTGCGCGCCCCCTCTTCTGGCTATCGCGCTGTTGCTGGTCGCGCCGCCGCTGCGCGCGGCGCAGGCCGCCGACGACATCCACACTCTGGACCGCGAGCGGGTCAGCGCCAGCGCCCTGCCGATCACCGCCGCGGCCGCGAGCCAGCACGTGACGGTGCTGGAGCGCGCCGATCTGGATGCGCTGCAGGGACTGAGCGCGGCCGACATCCTGTCGCGCCAGGCCGGCATCGTGATCGATCGCGGCGCGGGCAGCGGCGGCTTCGGCGCGCTGTATCTGCGCGGCGCCGATCCCAGCCACGTGGTGGTCCTGATCGATCACGTGCGCCAGAACGATCCCTTGTCTTCGCGCGGCAGCGCGGTCGATCTCAATACCTTGTCCAGCGACGACATCGAACGCATCGAGATCGTCCGCGGCAACGCCAGCGTGGTCAACGCCGAAGCGATCGCGGGATTGATCCATATCTTCACCCGCCGTGCCGCGCCCGGCGCCACCCTGGGCGCCAGTGTCGGCGGCGACGGCTTGCGCGCGGCGCAGGCGTCGTGGGCAGGCACGGCCTTGCGCGCTAGCGCGACCCAGCGCGAGGAAAACGGCGAAAGCGGCGCGCGCAACCGCGTGCGCGCCGCCAACCTCGGCTGGGACCGCGCCGTGGGCGAGCGCACCCGCCTGCACGCGGCCGCGCGCTACAGCGACAGCCGCAATCTGGCCTTCCCCGACGACAGCGGCGGCGACGCGTATGCCGCGATCCGCAGCCTGGACAGCCGCCGCAGCCGCAGCCGCCAGCTGTCCTTGCGTGGCGAATACCGGCTGCGCCGCGGCGGCGCGATCGAAGCGCAACTGGCGACGCTCGCGCGCGATGGCGACGAGGATACGCCGGGCGTCGCACCGGGCCTGCGCGATCCCTTCGGCCTGCCGGCGATGCGCAGCCTCGGCGACTATCGCCGCGACGAAGCCCAATTGCACTGGCTGTTGCGGGCCGGCGACGGGCTGATGTTCACCCTGGGCACGCAGTACCAGCGCGAGCGCGGCGACCTCGACAGCCTGATCGATTTCGGCGGCTTCGCGCTGCCGGCCGGCTTCTCGTTGCGCCGCAGTACCGCCAGCGCCTTCGCCGAGGCGCGTTGGCAAGCGGGGCCTTGGACCGCGCAGGGCGGCCTGCGTTACGAGCATCCCGATCGCGGCGACGACGCCACCCATCCCATGCTGTCGTTGCAGCGCGCGCTGGGCGGCGAGCACGGCGAATGGGGCCTGTCGGTCGCGCGCTCGTCCAAGCGGCCCAGCTTCTATGCGCTCGCGCATCCGCTGGTCGGAAACCCCGCGCTCAAGCCCGAGCGCGCGTTGCATCGCGAGCTCTACTACGCGACCGCGGCCGACGCACCCTGGAGCCTGCGTCTGACGCTGTTCGACGCGCGCTATCGCGACCTGATCGATTTCGACGCCGGCCCGCCGCCGCAACTGGTGAACCGGGCGCGCATCGAAACGCGCGGCCTGGAGTGGCGCGCGGGACGGCGCTACGCCAACGACTGGCGCCTGCAATTCGAAGGCAGCTGGATGCGCGTAAAGGCCTACGACGGCGACGGCGACGAAACGCGGCTGCGCTATCGGCCGCGCGCGCAGTGGAGCGCATCCGTGGGCATGCCGCTGGGCGAGCGTCGCGAACTGTCCCTGGCGTTGCGACACCTGGGCCGACGCTACGATTCTTCGATTCCCACCGGCGAGCGCCGGCTGGACGCGACCACCACGCTGGACCTGAGCCTGCGCCAGCAATGGGGGCCGGCGCAGCTGCTGCTGGCGATCGACAACCTCGCCGACGCGCGTAGCGAGGAAACCATCGGCACCGACTCGCCCGGACGCAGACTGCGCCTGGCCCTGCGTTGGCCGCTGCAATGAACCGTAACGCGCCCGCCGTATCGGCAGGCCGCGCGGCGTGGTGGCGCCTGGGGGTGTTCGCGGTCGTGTTGCTGGCCTGCGTGCTGGTGCCGTTCGCGCTGTGGGGCGATGCCCTCGACCGCGCCGCGCCGGCCTGGCTGTCCGCGCAGGACGCGCGTCTGTGGCTGGCCGCGTTGGGCATCGCGCTGCTGGTCGCCGATGTGGTGCTGCCGGTGCCGAGCAGCGTGATCGGCATGCTGCTGTGCTGGGAACTGGGACCGTTGTGGGGCGGGCTTGCGGTCGCGACCGGTGGCCTGCTCGCCTTCGCGCTCGGCTACGCGCTGGGCCGGGTCCTGCCCGAGGCGCGCCTGCGGCGCTGGATCGGCGCGGCCTTGTGGGATCGCGCGCGCGCGTCGGCGCGGCGCCAGGCGCTGTGGTGGATCGTCGCCGCGCGGCCGCTGCCGGTGCTGGCCGAACTCAGCGCCTTGCTGGCCGGGGTGTGGCGGGTGCCGCCGCTGGCCGCGTTCGCGCATGCGGCGCTGTCGTCCTGCGCGGTCGGTGCGCTGTACGGCGCCAGCGCCTGGCTGGGCCTGAGCGAACCGCATCCGGCCGCGATGCTGCCGACCCTGCTCGCCCTGCCGGCCCTGGTCTGGCTGATCCATCGCATCCTCCTGCGCCGGCTGCTGGCCGGCGCGGGCTCCGCTGTATCCCGTGAACACGATCGAGGAGTAACGCCATGAGCAGGATCTCCGCAAGCGCAGCGTCGAGGAACAGAACAGGGGCGTCGGCACGAGGCATCGCGGTCCGGTGCGCGCTGGCGCTGATGCTGGCGGCCGGCACGGCGGCGGCGTCCGGCCCCAGGATCGAGGCCGCGAAGCCGAAGCAGACGCCGGCCGAGCGCCACATCTACTACACCGGCGGCGTCCACAACGACAAAGGCTGCGTGCCCGCCTCGCGCTGCATCCATGCGCGCAAGCCCGGCGAGCCCAGCGACCCGCTGTATCCGAAGTGGTGGACCAGCGGTTGGACCATGTACCGGGTGTTCGCCAACTACGAGCAATACCCGCCGCCCTACACCTCGCCGCCGGCGGGCCTGACGCCGGCCGACTACCAGGTGTCCTACGGCGCGACCTACTACGACTCGACCTACGTGCCCGCCGACAAGGACGGCGAGGGCGCGATGATGGAGTACTACGAAAAGCAGTGCCTGCCGATCTTCCCCTCGGCCAACAACTTCACCTGCGCCTTCGTCTCGCTGGGCAACAAGGCCTATTTCCTGCGCTACGCCGACCGTCCGGCGGGCACGCCGCAGTGCTGCAAGTTCTCGCCCAAGAACCATCCGCCGCGCCTGGACTTCATCAAGCACCTGCCTTACGACGCCCAGCGCAGCACCCATCTGGGCGGCAGCGTGCAAGCCTATGCGCGCGAAGTCGGCCCGCAGAAGATCCTGTTCGGTTACGCGTTCTGGCGCGAGCCCACCTCCGACCATCCGATGGACGCGAACGCGCCGTCCTATCGTCATCCGCAGTCGTTCTTTTTCTCGGGCTATCCCGCCGATCCGCCCAACGCGCCGATCGTGAGCCAGAACTACAGCAGCTTCCGCGCCGAACGCCCCGATCCGGCCGCGACCTGGGACCAGGTCGCGCAGATGTGTCCGGTCGAGCCGGAGTGGTGCTGTCTGTTCGACGGCGACTGCCCGGACAAGGAGCAGGCGGGCAAGCAGAAGAAATAGCAGCCGCAGGACCGGCCGGGTTCTCGCGAACCCGAATCCCAGCAAGGACGCGGCCCGGACCCTCGGCGCCGCGATAGCCAGGAGCACACCCGATGAGTTACCTAGACGCGCCGCGCTTGCACTTCAGCGGCTGGTTCCAGGCCGACGTCTCTACCATCAACAACGACGTCCGCACCTTCCAGAACGACTCCTTCGTTCCCGAGTATCAGCAGTACAACCAGAACGGCAGTTGGAACCCCGAAGGCACCGGCATCTTCCGCTTCCTGGATTGCGCGGTGACCGGCGGCGCGCTCGCCGGCAAGGCCCTGCGCGGCGCCGGCGACGATCCCGCGATCGGCATGCTGCTGGAGAACGCCGACCAGCGCGCGCCCGGCAAGCTGGTCGATCTGGACCCGCAGCAGCAGATGGTCTCGCAGATCTGGGGCATGCAGCTGCGCCTGCTGGACGCGGCGCGCAAGGCGGTGCTGCAGGGCGAGTTCAAGCCGGTCGCGTTCTGCAACCTGTGGCAACGCCAGAAGAGCGGCGTGCCCATGGATCAGAAGCTGGCGGCGAACTACCAGTCGGTGCTGGAGGACATCGCCTGGGACGCGGCCCTGGATTCGCCGCTGCTGCGCGCATTGCGCGAGGCCACCGAGGACGGTCTGCTGTCGATAGCGTTCAACGTCTACGGCTACGGTCGCGACGCCACCATCCCGCGCTACACCATGGGCCACGTGGTCGGCAGCATCGGCCCCTATCTGCGCGGCGAGCCCAAGCATTTCGTGCGCGGCCGGCAGATGATCGCGATGCCGTCGGGGAAGTCGCCGCTGGCGCCCAAGAACGGCGTCTACGATGCCCAGGGCCAGGTCGCGTCCGACCTGAGTGCGTTGACCCTGGACCTGGGCAACACTCTGCCGATCAAGAGCGCCGACAGCGGCTTCGAAGATCTCGGCCCGCTGGTGATCGGCGTATTGAGCTTCAATCCGCCGGCTGAGCTGGTCGCGGACATTCCGGCCAACTCGGTCGCGCTGATCGGCGAAGTGCCGTACCAAACGCCGGACTGGTACGCGCAGACCGCGGGCGTGATCGATTTCGACCTCAGCGCGAACCCGCGCGCGCAGAGCTTCCTGCCGGCCTGCCCCTTGCTGTTGCTGTCGCCGCAGCCCTCGGGCTTCTACAAGGTGCTAATGCAGGAGTCGCTCGACGGCCAGTACCTGCGTGCCGACGACTTCGTGTTCCGCCTCGATCCGGGCGAGCGCGACCGTCTGGAGTTCTACGCCACCCGCTACGGCCAGCCGCTGGCCGGGGCCGGGATCGCGCTCAGCGCCACCGAGGGTTTCATGGGCGGTTCCGGCGGCGGCGACACGATGACGCCGCCGACGCGGCCGCATGCGGCGATTCCCGACATCGGCACGCCCACAGACGCCATCGCCTACGCCGCGACCGCGACCACCGATGCGGCCGGCCGCGCCCAGGTCGAATTGCGCGCGTCCGACGCCGGGCCGGGGCGGCCGCGCGGCTACATCGCCGGCCAGCTCTACGGCATCGGCTACCAGCTCGCCGCCCAGCCCTCGGGCTATGTCGCCAATCCGCTCAACTACGTGAGCGTGCTGGTCTACAGCAAGACCGAGCCGCCGGCGGCGCCGACCTGGTACGACGACATCCAGCCCTTGTTTACCCAGTACGGCAACCTCTATCCGATCATGAGCCGCTACGTGGTCGATCTGCGCAGCTACGACTCGGTGATCACGCGCTTGAAGGCGCTGCGCCTGGCATTCTCGCTCCCGCGCCGCGATCCCAACCACATGCCGGTCACGCGCGACCTCAGCGCCGGCGATCGCGCCACCATCCTGCGCTGGCTGGACACGCCCGCGCCCGACGGCTTGCCCTTGCTCGGCAAACCGCCGCTGGCGCCCACCGTCGCCGAGACCCCCGTCGCCGCCGCCGCCGTCGCGCAGGAACCCGCGCCGGTCGATCTGGCGCCGCTGCAAAGCGCGGGCAAGTCCGCGTTCGTCCTGCAGTACCTGGCGCGCCGCAAGGCGGGGCAGGGCCAAGAACCGGGAGACACGCCATGATCCGCCTGCGTCCGGAAATCCTCAGCGGCATCCGCGCCGCCGAGACCGCGGTCGATCTGCATAAATACCTGCAGAACGCGGTCGAGCTGGAACACAGCACCATCCCGCCCTACCTGACCGCGATGCTGTCGCTGCGGCCGGGCAGCAACCGCCGCATCGCCGCGATGATCCGCAGCATCATCGTGCAGGAGATGCTGCACATGAGCATCGCCGCCAACATCCTGATCGCGATCGGCGGCAGCCCGCGGATCAACACCCGCGACTTCGTGCCCAAGTACCCGGGCCCGCTGCCGATGGACATCGGCGACGGATTGCGGGTCGGCATCGAGGCGTTCTCGATGGGCCTGGTCAAGCACGTGTTCATGGCCATCGAGCAGCCCGAGGAGGAGATCCCGATCCGCCAGCGCATGCTGCAGGCCGGCACCGAACCCGAATACGCGACCATCGGCGAGTTCTACGACGCCATCCAGCAGCGCATCCGCGAACTGGGCCAGGACATCTTCGTGCACACCAGCGCGCCCCCGCAGGTGGTGAACAGCGCCTGGTTCCCGCCCGACAAGCTGTTTCCGATCGAAGGCCCGGAGTCGGCCTGCCACGCCATCGAGATCATCAAGCTGGAAGGCGAGGGCAGCTCGGTCACGCCGTTCCAGTCGCCGGGCGATCCCGCGCATTTTTATATGTTCGGATCGATCGTGGCCGGACGCGAACTGATCACCACGCCCGAGGGCTACGCCTACGCCGGCGTACCGATCGAGTTCGACCCGTCGGCGATCTGGCCGCTGAAACCGAACTGCAAGATCGCCGACTTCGCGCCCGGTACCCAGGCGCGCAGCCGCATCGAGCAATTCGCCTATAACTACAGCGCCTTGCTCAACGCCCTGCATCAGGCCTTCAACGGCACGCCGCAGGCCTTGGATCGCGCGATCGGCCTGATGTACGACCTGCGCGTGCTGGCGGTGGCGATGATGCAGACCGATATCGGCGACGGCACGGGCCGCACTGTAGGCCCCAGCTACGAGTACATCGAAACCCAGGGGGGTATGGGATGAGCGACAGCGACGCGTCCGTGAACCGGCATCCGGTGGCGATGTTCGAGATCATCGCCCGGGACCAGGCGGCGATGCAGCGCTTCTACAGCCAAGTGTTCGGCTGGCGCTATGAGAACGGCGATGCTGGCTTCGCTTACGTGCATTTCCCGGTGCGCATGCAACCGCTGCTGGGCGGTATCGGCCAGGCCGACCCGAACACGCCCGGCTTCGAACCGGGGCACAACTTCTATCTGTTGGTCGACGATCTGCAGGCCACCATCGACGCGGCGATCGCGGCCGGCGGGCGTCAGTACATGGCGCCCGCCGACGCCGACGGCTACAGCTTCGCGATGATCCAGGACCCCGAGGGCAATCCGGTCGGTTTGATCCGGCCGTTCCAGCGCTAGCGTGATGCGGGTCGGCCGCAGCGCGCGCCGGCCCGCCGCTGAACCGACGCGTACGACGCGGCGCTGCCGCCCGCGTAGCGGCAACGCCGTGCGCGCTAGCATGCGGGCATGGATTCCCTGACTCAGATCGTGCTCGGCGCCGCGCTCAGCGCCGCCATCGCCCCGGCCGGCCATCGTCGCGCCGCCCTGCTGGCCGGCGCCGCCCTCGGCACCTTGCCGGACCTGGACGTGATACCGGTGAACCTGCTCACCGACGATCCGGTCGCGCGCATGACCTGGCACCGCAGCCTCAGCCATTCGCTGCTGGTGCTGCCGTTCGTGGCCTGGGCCGTGTGGGCCTGGTTCCGCCGTCGCGGCGGCCGCGTGGCGCAATCGCCGCGGCGTTGGTTCTGGGCGATGCAGGCGGCCTTGCTCACGCATCCCATCCTGGACGCGTTCACCGTTTACGGCACGCAGTTGCTGTGGCCGCTGACGGTGCGACCGGTCATGTGGTCCAGCATCTTCATCATCGATCCGCTCTACACCGTGTGGCTGCTGGCGGCCTGCATCTGGGCCTGGTTCGCGCGCGTGAAGGCCAGCGCGCAGCCGGCGTTGTTGTTGGGCCTGGCCTTGAGCACGCTGTACCTGGGCGGTTCGCTATGGGCCAAGCAGCGCGCCGAGCGCGCCGCGCAACCGGCGTTGCTGGCGATGGGCCTGGCCGATGCGCCACGCTTCTCGGTGCCGATGCCGTTCAACATCCTGCTATGGCGGGTGGTGGCGATGACGCCGCAAGGCTATGTCGAGGGCGAACGTTCGCTCTACGCGGATCGCGGTCCCATGCGTTTTCAGGCCTACCGCTCCGACGTGGACGCCTATCGCCAGGTCGCGGCATACCCGGCCGTCGCGCGTCTGGCCTGGTTCAACCACGGCTTCATGAAGGCCGAGCAACGCGACGGCCAGCTGGTGCTGAGCGATCTGCGCATGGGGCTGGAGCCGGACTACAACTTCCGCTTCGTGGTCGCCCGACGCGGCGCCGACGGTTGGAGCGAGGTGCCCGCGCAGCAGCTGCAATGGCCGTGGCAGGCCGCCGATCGCTTGCCGGCGATGTGGACGCGCATCTGGAACGAGCCGTCGGCGGCCGTTGGCACAGCCGACGCGGGCGCGCCCTCCGCGCAATGAAGGCACACGTTGTGTGCCATTGATGTTGAGAGCGAATGCGCTTTGCGTGCGGGCGTTTTCGTGCGCGTACGTCGCAGTTGCTAGCGCCGATTCGCTGTGCTGATATGCGACCGCGACTGGGGGTCGCAGGACGCATGCGTCCTTCATGCACAGGGGAACAATATGCCGATTTTCCTACGCCGACTCGGGTTGGCGACGGGCGTCTTCATGACGCTGGCCAGCGTCGGTTGCGCCACGATCACGCGCGGCACGACGCAAGCGCTCACCATCGACAGCACGCCGATCGGCGCGACGGTCTCGCTATCCAATGGCGAGCGCTGCGAAACGCCGTGTACCTTGACCCTGAAGCGCAAGTATCCGCTCGCCGTGGAACTGTGCAAAAGCGGATTCCGTCCGGTGCTGACTCAAGTGCACAGCCAGATCGCGGGTTCGGGCGCGGCCGGCATGGCCGGTAACGTGCTTGTCGGAGGGCTGATCGGCGTGGGCGTGGACGCCGCCAGCGGCGCCACCAAGGACCTGCGTCCGAACCCGCTCGCGGTGACGCTGGTCGAGGAAACGCCCGGTTGCGCCGCGCCGAGTTTTCCAGCGGTGCCGGAGGGCGGTCAGACCCCGGAGGAATACGCCCAGAGCAAGAGCAAGGCGAAGAAGAAGCGCTGACGTCCTGACGACAGGGTTCATGGCGGCTCGAGCGACATGCGCCGAGCCGCCGCGAAGCCCGCGATCAGGCCGCCGCGGACAGTTGCGGCGCCACGCCGGCGATCAGCGCGTCGAAGTAGTCGCGGGTCAGGCGCAACTGCGCGTCCGCGCTCTCGGCGCGATTGACCACGGCGCGGAACGCGGCGTTCTCGGGCCGGTCCTTGGCGTACCAGCCCAGGTGCTTGCGCGCGATGCGCACGCCCGAGACTTCGCCGTAGAACGCGTGCAAGTGTTCGAGGTGGCCGAGCAGCCAGTCGCGGATCTCGCGCAGCGACGGCTCCGCCAGCAGCTCGCCGTGGGCCAGGTAATGCGCGATCTCGCGGAAGATCCACGGCCGCCCCTGCGCCGCGCGGCCGACCATCACCGCGTCGCAACCGGTGCGCGCCAGCACCATCGCGGCCTTGTGCGGCGTATCGATATCGCCGTTGGCCAGCACCGGGATGCGCAGTTCCGCCTTGACCGCGGCGATGGTGTCGTACTCGGCGCTGCCGGTGTACTGCTGATCGCGGGTACGGCCGTGCACCGCCAGGGCCTGGATGCCCGCGGCCTGCGCGATGCGCGCGATGTTCAAGGCGTTGCGCTGATCGTGATCCCAGCCGGTGCGGATCTTGAGCGTGACCGGCACATCCACCGCCCGCACCACCGCATCCAGAATTCGGCCGACCAAGGCCTCGTCGCGCATCAGCGCCGAACCGGCCCAGGCGTTGCAGACCTTCTTGGCCGGGCAGCCCATGTTGATGTCGACGATCTGGGCGCCGTGGCCGACGTTGTGGCGCGCCGCCTCGGCCATGATCTCGGGCACGGTGCCGGCGATCTGCACGCTGATCGGCGCCGGTTCGCCGCTGTGGTCCATGCGGTGACGCGACTTGGCCGTGTTCCAGAAGCGCGCGTCGCTGGTGGTCATCTCCGACACGCACAGACCGGCCCCCAGACGCTTGCACAGCACCCGGAACGGCTTGTCGGTGACGCCGGCCATCGGCGCCAGCACCACGCGGGGATCGATGTCGTGGGGACCGATGCGCATGCGGCCATTGTAGCGGGCGCCGGGCGGCCCGCTTCGCGTGCGCTCAGGGGCCCGGCCGGCCTGAGCCGACCGGGCAGGGAACTCAGTCGGTCTGATCGTCGACCGTGGCACCCGGCGCGTTCAGCGTCACCGAGGCGATGCCGTTCTCGCGGCCGCTTTCGTCGGCGTACATCTGGCTGGTGCCGATCACCTGGCCGTTGGTGGCGGTCAGGTTGAAATAGAGCTTGGCGTTGCTGGCGGTCTTGCGGTCGTAGCGCTTGGGATCCTGGCTGTTCTTGCGCACGGACTCGATGCCGGCGGTGCAGGACGCCTTGGCCGCATAGCCTTCGCTGGTCAGGATCACCTGGCCGTTGCCGGCCTTGAGCACGAACTGGAACTCGCCGTTGGAGCGTTTGCTGATCTCGAACTTGCCGGCCATCGTGTTTCCTCCTTGGAAGGGTTAGGACCCTAGTCAAGCACACTAGACCAGGCTTTGTTACCGGTCCATCGGGAGCCGGCCGCCAGGGCCGCTCAGCGCCGGGCGGTGCGGCGGCGCCAGAACAGGAAGCCGGTGACCAGCAGGAAGCTCGGCACCAGGCCGGTGAAGGCGACCAGCGCCTGCCAGACCCGGCCGCCGACGAAGCCGCCGTGCAAGGGATACAGGGCTTCGCTGACGCGCGCGCCGCGGTCCTGGGCGGTGGCGTCGTGCACGCCGAGCACGGCCACGCGGTAGGGGTCCAGCCAGACCACGCTGCGGCCGACGGGGTGCCATTCGCCGGCCGCGCGCATGCGGATCGAGACCAGGCCGCTGTCGGCCTTGGGCAGGCCGATGCGGCGCAGTTCGGCGCCGGCCAGGCGGCCGTCGGCCGCACGCAGCACCGCCGGCCAATCGATCGCGCGTGCGCTGGCGGCCAGCTTGGGCGGCTTGCGCGCGTCTTCGCCGTCGCCGAACGCGAAACGCAGGCCGCTGCGGGTGGCGCCGTCGTAGACCATGCCGACGCCGGTCAGCACCGCCAACAGGGTCAGCGGCAGCCACAGCACGCCGGCGCCGCGGTGCCAGCTGAACCAGCGTCGGGTCGGCGGGCCGCGGTACCAGCGCAAGCTTGCGCCGAGCGCGGACCAGCGCGGCCACCACAGGTACAGACCGCTCAACAGCAGAAACAGCGCGATCAGGCCGACCACGCCCAGCACTTGTTCGCCGGCTTTGCCGCTCAGCAGATGGGTATGCCAGTCGCGCAGCCACAGCACCCAGTCGTTGCCCTTGTTGCGCACCAGCAGCAGCTCGCCGCTGGCGCCGTCGAAGTAGCGCCGCTCGCCGTCGGGGAAATAGCCCTGCCATACCGGCAACTGCGCGCTCGGCAGGTCCAGCGAGCTCAGGCCCTGCGCCTGCCAGTCGGCGACGATGCGCGCGAGCGCGGCTTCGCGCTGCGCGGGCGACGGCGGTGCGTGTTCGATCAGTTGCGGATGCGACCACGCCAGCAGCTCGCGCTGGAACGCCAGCACGGTGCCCGACAGCGCGACCAGCGCGAACACCAGGCCTGCGCCGAGGCCCAGCCACAGATGCAGCCACTTCAGCGTCGCCCGCAGGCGGCGCTTGATCGGATGGGATGCCTGGCGCGACGTCATGCTGGGCTCGAATGGTGTGGGCTTGCGCTTAGAAACGGTGCGACCAGCTCGCGCTGAACACGCGCCCGCGACCGGCGACATAGGTGTCGGCGCGCGGCGTGCTCTGCGAGTAGTAGGTGATGTACTGCTCGTCGAACAGATTCTCGATGCCCAGGCTCAGGCTGCCCAGCGGCAGCGCGAAACGCGCCTGCAGATCGACGGTGGTGGTGCCGTCGGCGCTGGCGACTTGCGTACCGCGCAGGTCGAAGTCGCGGTCCAGCGAGCGGCTGCCCTGCAGGCGGGTGGAGATCGTCGGCGTCCAGCGCTGGTCCCAGAACGCGGTCACGCGGTCGGGGCTGATGTTGATGCCGGGCAGGTCGCTGTCGACGCGGTCGTCGCCGTTGCTGTCGTAGCGGCCCTTGGCGCCGGCGTAGCCCAGGCCGACGCGGCCGGCCTCGGAGAACTGCAACGCGACGTTGCCTTCGATGCCGCGGATTTCGGTGCGCTCGCGCACCACGTTGTAGCTCTGGGTGGCGGTGTCGAAGGCCAGGCGCGAGCCCAGGTCGGAGTCCGACCAGTACGCGGCCAAATGCGCCAGCCAGCGGCCGTTGTCGAAATCGACGCCGATCTCGCGGTTGTCCGACACCACCGGCGACAGATCGACCAGGTTGTCGACGCGCTGGTTCGGCGCGGTGATGCCGCGCAGCACGCGGCCGATGTCGGCGACGGTGTAGCCCTCGGCGTAGGAGGCGTAGAACTTCAGCGAATCGGTGGCCTCGAACACCACGCCGAAGTTCGGCAGGGTCTCGCTGGTCTTAGGCGTGCCGCCGGCGACGAAGCGGCTGCCGCCGGCGTTGGCGGGAATGGTGGTGAAATCGTCGACCTTGAGCTTGCCGCGCTCGTAGCGCAGGCCGCCGGTCAGCATGATCTTATCGGTGAGCCACCACTCGGCCTGCACGAACGGCGACCAGGATTCGTACTGGGTTTCCGGCACCCAGTTCATGCGCGCGACCACCAGTTCCTGATAGGTGGTGTCGCGTCCCCAGTCCAGGCCCAGGGTCACGCGCAGGCGCTGGTCGAACAGGTTGTCGCGCGACCAGCTGAACTTGCCGCCGAGCTTCTCGGACACGTTCTGCGACTGGTCCCACCAGTTGAGGTCGCGGCCGTCGCGCCAGAAGTCGCCCCAGTCGGACGCGCCGTACAGGCCGTTGAAGTCCACCCAGTACACCTGCGCCTGGAAATAGCCGCCGGCCAGCGACTTGTCGCTGTAGTCCAGCGCCACCGAGGTCGAGCGGTTGCGCGCGCCTTCGCCCTCGCGGCTGCCGCGCGCCGAGGTCGCGAGCTGGCCGGTGGCGAGGCTGCCGTTGACGGTGATGTAGTCGTTGTTGCCCTGCAGCTCGTAACGGCTGGCGGTGAGCTGCAGGCGGCGCTCGTCGTCGAGTTCCCAGCCCAGCTTGGCGAACAGGTTGTGGCTGCGCGCGTCCATCAGGTCGCCCTGGATGTCGTTGACCGCGATCGCGTCGCCGTTGCCGTCGTAGTACAGGCCCTCGCTGGCGTAGGACAGGCCGCCGACGAAATCGAAGGCGCCGCTGCGGGTGCCGAACAGATAGGAGGCGCGATAGCCGGTGCTGTCGCTGCGGTTCGGCAGCGCGGTGCTGGCGCCGATGCTGACGTCCTGGAACGTTTCGCCGTCCTGGCGCGGGGCGCGCTTGGTGATGATGTTGATGATGCCGCCCGAGGCGCCCAGGCCCTGCAGCGCGTTGGCGCCGTGGATGACCTCGATGCGTTCGATCATGGCCGGATCGACGGTGTGGCCGTCGCGTCCGCCTTCGCGCAGCGGCGTGGACTGCGGCACGCCGTCCACCAGGTACAGCGGCTTGCGCCCGCGCAGGGTCTCGCCGCCGTTGGTGAGCTTCTGGCGCGAGGGCGAGAACGAGGGGATCAGGTTGGCCAGCACCTGCGAGATGTCCTGGGTGACCGCGAGTTGCTGGCGCAGCTGCTCCTGGTCGATCACGGTGATCGTGTTCGGCAGCGCGGCCTCGGAGTTCGGCATGCGGCTGGTGCTGGCCGAGACGGTGACGCGGTCGAGGTCGGTGGCCGCGTCGGCGGCGTGGGCGACGGGTGCGGCGAGGACGGCCAGCAGGGCGCTGGCGAGCAGGTGGCGAGGGGGCATTACCGAGTCCGGGAACTGCAGGGGACCGTCATGATAATGCGAGTTATTCTCATTTGACAGCCGGAGGTGGGGTCGGCTGGCAGCCCGGAGTTGGCTACGGCGGGCTTTGAGACATGCGGGGCGTTCCCGTGCGCCTGGCGTATGGCGAGGGCTGGGGCGCTTGCCAGGCGGAAAGCGGGCCGCGGCCCGCCGTGTTTACGCGCCGAAGCGCGCGCGCAGCTCGCTGTCGCGCGGCATCGCCGAGGCGGCGCCGGAGCGCTCGGTGGACAGGCCGGCGTAACGGGTGGCGTAGGCCACGTGGTCGGCGAAGGCGGCGTCGGGCGCGCGCGCCAGGGACGCGGCCAGGGCGCCGTTGAAGGCATCGCCGGCGCCGGTGGTGTCGACCGCGCGCACCGGTGCGGCCGCGACCCGGTAATAGGCCTGGACATCGCTGTGCAGGCGGCCGTCGGCATGCGAGACGAAGCAGCCGGCCGAGCCCAGGGTCACCACCACGCTGCCGTGCGGCAGCAGGCGCCGGCAGTCGGCATGCAGCTCGTCGTCGGCCAGCGTGGCCAGGCGCTCGGGATCTACCACCGCGCCGGTGTGGCGCTTGAGCTGGGCGCAGAACTCGGTTTCGTTGGGCGTGACCACGTCGGCTAGCGTCCACAGCTCCGGCGTGGCCACCGCGTCGGCCGGAGCCGGGTTGAGCAGGGCCAGCGCACCGACGCCGCGCGCATGCGCGAACGCGGCCGCCACCGAGGCCGGCGGCGATTCCAGCTGCCCCAGCACCACGCGTGCCTGGGCGATGGCTTCGCGTTGCAGATCCACGAACACGGTCGACAGTTCGGCGTTGGCGCCGGGACCGATCACGATGGAATTGCGGCCGTCGCGATCGACGTAGATGCCGGCGGTGCCGGTCGGCGCGTCGCTGCGCAGGTCGCGCAGGTCGATGCCGTCGGCGGTGGCCAGCGCGCGTGCGAGTTGGCCGCCCGCGTCCTCGCCCAGCGCGCACACGAAGCAGGTGCTGGCGCCGGCCCGCGCCGAGGCGGTGGCCTGGTTGAAACCCTTGCCGCCTGGGCCGGTGTGGTACTGCCCGGCCAGCGTCTCGCCGGGTCGCGGCAGCGCCGCGACCGACCAGACGTGATCGACGTTGAAGGAACCGACGACGACGACCTTGCTCATGGTTCAGGACGAGAAGTGGGTGAGCACGCCGGCGATGGTCGCGGTCATGAAGGTCGCGATCGAACCGCCGAGCACCGCGCGCAGGCCGAAGCGGGCCAGGTCGGCGCGACGCTCGGGGGCCAGGCCGCCGATGCCGCCGATCTGGATCGCGATCGAGCTGAAGTTGGCGAAACCGCACAGGGCGTAGGTCGCGATCAGGCGGCCTTCATCGGTAAGCGACACGCCGGCGGTCTTGCCGTTGACGATGTCGGCCAGCTGCAGATAGGCGACGAACTCGTTGATGACGACCTTCTGACCGATCAGCGAACCGACCGTGGTCGCGTCCTGCCAGGGCACGCCGATCACCCAGGCCAGCGGCGCCAGCAGATTCCCCAGCAGCGACTGCAGCGACAGTTCCGGGCGCGTGCCGAACAGCGAGAACCAGCCGTCCTGCAGGCTGGGCGCGAGCCAGTAGGTGAACTGGCTATGGGCGGTGTCGTACCCACTGGGGATCATCAGATGCGAGGCCCAGACGCCGCCGATCAGGCCGTTGACCAGCGCGATCAGGGCGATGAAGGCCAGCAGCATCGCGCCGATGTTCAGCGCCAGGCGCAGGCCGTCGCCGGCGCCGGCCGCGGCGGCGTCGATGATGTTGCTGGAAGTCTTCTCCACTTCCATCTTGACCGTGCCGCGCGTCAGCGGTTCGCCGACCTCGGGGATCAGAATCTTGGCGACCACCAGGGTCGCCGGCGCGGCCATGATCGAGGCCGCGAGCAGGTGCTTGGCGTAGAACGCCTGCTGCTCCGGGTCGCCGCCGCCGAGCATGCCGACGTAGGCCGCGAGCACGCCGCCGGCGATGTGGGCCATGCCGCCGATCATCATCGTGATCAGCTCGGACTCGGTCATCTTCGGAATGTAGGGGCGCACGGTCAGCGGCGCCTCGGTCTGGCCGATGAAGACGCTGGCGCAGACGCTGGTGGTCTCGGCGCCGGACACGCGCATGACCTTGGTGATCGCCCAGGCCATGCCGCGCACGATCGCCTGCATCACGTTCAAGTGGTACAGCACGCCCATCAGGGCGGCGAAGAAGATGATGGTCGGCAGCACCTGGAAGGCGAAGATGAAGCCGTAGGTGTTGATGTCCATCAGGCCGCCGAAGATGAACTTCGAGCCCTCGCCGACGAAACTCAGCACCGTCACGAAGCCATGGCCGATCCCATCGAACACGTCCTTGCCGCCCGGCACCAGCAGCACCAGCGACGCGAACGCGATCTGCAGCGACACGCCGGTCGCCACCAGCTTCCAGTCGACCCGGCGCTTGTTGTTGGAGAACAGCCACGCGATGCCGACCAGCACCGCCAAACCAAACAGGCCGAATAACACCCGGACGATCGAATCCACTCAGTTCTCCCCGAGCCGTCCGGGACCCCGGCGGCGAAATTATCGTTATTGGACCACGCCGAGCGCGGCCGCCGGCCTTTTTCGCGGCCGGAGGCGCAGCCTAGTCCACGGGTCCGCGTCGCGGCAAGCCGCGAGCCCGGTTCAGGTGTCGCGCGCGACCACGCGGTTGCGGCCCTGCTGCTTGGCCTGCTGCAGGCGGCGGTCGGCGCGGCGCAGCAGGCGCGACAGGTCCGAGCCCTCCTGCGGGTAGCCGGCCAGGCCGGCACTGAAGGTCAGGTACAGCGGCTCGGCGCCGCGGCTGGGCTCGAACGGGCGCTCGGCCAGGACCTGGCGGATCGCGTCGACCTGCTCCCAGGCCGTGCCCAGGGGCTTGCGCAGCAGCAGCACGAATTCCTCGCCGCCCAGCCGCACCAGCCATTCGGTCGAGCCGGACTGCTCGCGCAGCACCGAAACCACGTGGCGCAGGGCGCGGTCGCCGGCATGGTGGCCGTTGTCGTCGTTGATGCGCTTGAAGTGGTCCAGGTCGATCAGGGCCAGGGTCAGGCTGCCGCCGTCGTGGCGCACGGCGTCGAACAGGCGCTGGATGCGGTGCACCAGCCAGGTCCGGTTGGGCAGCCGGGTCAGGCCGTCGGTGCCGGACATCTCGATCAGGCGCTGCATGCGGTACACGACCATGGCCGTGATCAGGGCCGCCATCATCAGCAGCACCACGCGCTGGCCCTGGCCGCCGGGGGTGACCGCGCCGTAATCGCTGGAAATCAGCTGCTCCGGCGAGGACGCCAGGCCGAATACCGCCAGCACCAGCGCGGTGTATTGCACGATCGCCAGGCCGCCCGCGAACAGGGTCACGCGACCGTCGCTGCGCAGCGCGGTGAGCACGATCGACAGCAGGTAGCCGCACCACACGATCAGACTGTTGAGGCCGGCCGGCAGGTGCTGCAGGGCCAGTGCGATCAGCACCAGGGTGGTGGCGGTGACGTCGAAGGCGGCGGTCGCGAACGGCAGCCAGCGGTAGCGTCGCGGCCGCCGCGCCAGCGCCAGCCACAGCTGCGCGAACACATTGACGAAGATAGCCCCGCCCAGGCCGATCAGGGTTTCCTGGATGGTGCCGCCGCCGATCGCGTTGAGCGGCGGCAGTATCAGCAGCATCGCCGCGAGTACGGCGCGCAGGCGCGCGACCAGCAGTTCGCCGCCGGCGCCGATCTCGAGCATGATCTCGTCGGGTCGCGACAACAGCGATACCGCGATGTCGCGCAGGCGTTCGCCCGTGGCGTGCATGGTGTCTCCCCGTTGAGCCCGCCGAGCATAGCGCGCGTGCGGCGGCGAGGGCAGGGCGCCCGCCGCCGCGTCGCGGCCCTGCCGGATCCGGGCCGCGCGGGCCCGAATCAGATCCCGCGCACCGCCACCCACAGCGCCAGCGCCGCGAACACCACCGCCGCGACCGTGCGCGCGGCCTTCAGCGGCAGGCGGTCGGCGAAGCGGCTGCCCAGCAGCACCACCGGCACGTTGGCCAGCAGCATGCCCACCGTGGTGCCGGCCACGACTTCCCACAGCGGCGAATAGCGCGCGGCCAGCAGCACGGTCGCAACCTGGGTCTTGTCGCCGATCTCGGCGACGAAGAAGGCGATGGTGGTGGCGATGAAGGCGCCGCGCGCGGGCAGGCGCTCGCCTTCGCCGTCCAGCTTGTCCGGCTTCAGCGTCCACAACGCCACCGCCAGAAAGCTGCCGGCGACGATCCAGCGCAGCGTCGAGGGTTGCAGCCACTGTGCGACCAGGGCGCCCAGCCAGGCCGCCAGGGCATGGTTGAGCAGGGTCGCGACCAGGATGCCGGCGACGATGGGCCAGGGGCGGCGGAAGCGAGCGGCCAGCAGCAGGGCCAGCAATTGGGTCTTGTCGCCGATTTCGGCGAGCGCGACCGTGCCGGTCGACAGGGCGGCGGTGGCCAGCGGGAAGGTATCCATGGGAACTCCGGGGCCGGGCTTCGCGCGGAGGCGAAGGCAAACGCTGCACGGCCCGACCCGGCTCTCGCCTGAGTAATCGCGCAACGCCTGCCTTCGGTCTTGCCCGTGGTCGCTGGCGCGGACGCGAAGTCTCACGCTGGCTGCCGCTCCTGCGCCATGGCCGGTGGGCCAAGTGTGTTGACGCAGGTCCCCGCATGCCGGATCGGCGGCGGGTGGGCTACTCCCCGGAGGAGGAAGTGCGGGCATTGTAGCGGGTTGCGCCGGGCCGTGGCTTAACGATGGAAGGCAGGAACGAGTGGAAAGCAGTAACTAGAAGAGCAGTAACTAGTAACCAGTAGGAGCCGCTTTTACTCGTTACCGGTTGCTCCTCTTCTCTAGTTACTGCCCTAACGCCCGCCCGGTTAGCATGCGTACCTGAACGAACGTCATCGGAGCACGTCATGCACTACCGCCGCCTGGGTTCCTCCGGTCTGCAACTGTCGGCGCTGTCCTTCGGCGCCTGGGTCACCTTCGGCACCCAGATCGGGCGCGGCCCGGCGCGCGAGTTGATCGCCACCGCCTGGGACCACGGCGTCAATTTCTTCGACAACGCCGAGGGCTACGCCAACGGCGAGGCCGAGCGGGTGATGGGCGACGTGATCGCCGACCTGCGCCTGCCGCGCGACGGCTATTGCGTGTCCAGCAAGGTCATGTTCGGCTCCGCCGCGGATCCGCTGCCGACCCAGAAGGGCCTGTCGCGCAAGCACGTCACCGAGGCCTGCCACGGCGCGCTGCGGCGCCTGCGCGTCGATCATCTGGACCTGTACTACTGCCATCGCCCCGATCCGGAGGTGCCGATCGAGGAAACCGTGTGGGCGATGGACGCGCTGATCCGCCAGGGCAAGGTGCTGTATTGGGGCACCTCGGAATGGTCGGCCGCGCAGATCCGCGAGGCCCACAAGATCGCGCGCCAGCAGCATCTGCATGCGCCGACCATGGAGCAGCCGCAGTACAACCTGTTCCATCGTGAGCGCGTCGAGCTGGAATACGCCTCGCTGTACGCCGAGCTCGGCTTGGGCACCACGATCTGGTCGCCGCTGGCCTCGGGCCTGCTGACCGGCAAGTACAACGACGGCGTGCCCGAGGATTCGCGCCTCAACCACGAGGACTACCGGTGGCTGCAACGCAGCGTGCTCAGTCCGGAGCAGCGCCGGATCGAGCGCGCGCGCGCCTACACCGCGGTCGCGCGCGAGCTGGGCGCCGAGCCGGCGCCGCTGGCGATCGCCTGGTGCCTGCGCAATCCGCACGTGTCCAGCGTGATCCTGGGCGCGACCCGTCCCGAGCAGCTGCTGCAGAACCTGCAAGCCCTGGAACTGGTCGACCGCTATTCCGAGCCGGATTGGGACCGGGTCGAGAAAGCCACCGCCTGAGCCTTCGTCGAGGCCGATCCGGCAACCTGGCGACGGGGTGCCGCCCGCTTGCGTCCGACCAACGGCGCAAACGGGTGTTGACTGGCAAATGAGAATCATTATCATCAAACTCGAATCCCGATCGAGTCACCTGCCATGTCCCTGCGCCAGCCGGTGTTGCAGCTCAAACCTCGTACTGATCGCTCCCTCCCCCCGGTCGTCGCCGCCGCCGTAGCCGCCCCCGCGGTGTCGGCGGCCAACGCGATGCTGGTCGAAAGCGGCGCGCTCCTGCGCGGCGCGCGCGAAGTCCTGATCCGCCACGGCGGCGAGGTCTATCGCCTGCGTCATACCCGCAACGACAAGCTGATCCTCACCAAGTAAGAGCCGCCCGCGGTAGCCGTGCGGCATGGCCGCGCCGCGTTCCCAAGGACGGGAGGCGGTGCGGCCATGCCATGCCGGTTGCGCCTCGGCCATGCGCCGCGCTCATCGGATTCCGCGCCAAGGACGGCGCACCCAATGCTCTCTCCAGGTCGCCAGCAACGCCTGCACGGCATGCCAGCCAGCCTCCGAAACCACCTTTCGAGTCTGACTCCATGCATCGCCTCCACCGCATCGCCGGCCCGCGCCGTTCCATCCGCACTCCCTACGTCCCCAGCGCCCTCGCGTTGGCCCTGATGCTGGCCCTGCCGGCCACCGCGCCGGCTGCGCCCGCCGAGGCGGACGGCGAATCACCCGACGGTTCCGGTGCCGGCGCGCGCGAGCTCGAACGCATCGTGGTCACCGCCACCCGCACCGAGCGCGAGGCGCAGGACGTGCCGGCGGTGGTCACCGCGATCGACCGCGAGCGCATGGACGAGGAGATCGTGCGCGATCTCAAGGACCTGTTCCGCTACGAGCCCGGTATCGGCGTGAGCAACGTGGTCGGCCGCTTCGGCATCGGCGATATCCGCATCCGCGGTCTCGGCGGCAACCGCGTGCGCGTGGAGACCGACGGCATCTCGGTGTCCGACAGCTTCAACATCGGCAGCTTCTCCAACGCCAATCGCAACTTCGTCGATCTGGACACGCTCAAGCGGGTCGAGATCGTGCGCGGCCCGAGCAGCGCGCTGTACGGCTCCGACGCGCTGGGCGGGGTGGTGTCCTTCGTCACCAAGGACCCGTCCGACTATCTGCTCGACGGCAAGCGCAGCTACTTCGGCTTCAAGCTCGGCTATCAGGGCGAGAACAGCGGCCTGTTCGGCGGCGCCACCGCGGCCTTCGGCGGCGAGCGCTGGTCCGGTCTGGTCGCGGTCGGCCACCGCCAGGGCAAGGAAACCGAAAGCATGGGCACACGCCGCAGCGACGACGCCACCCGCACCGCCGCCAATCCGCAGGACAGCGACGGCCGCAGCCTGCTGGCCAAGCTGGTGTTCGCGCCCAGCGCCCACCAGCGCTTCAAGCTGACCGTGGAAGGCAACGAGGACCAGACCGACACCGACGTGCTGAGCGCGCGCGGCAACGCCCTGAGCGCGCCGGGCGCGCCGACGGTGCGCACCTTGTCGCTGCTGGGCGACGATCGTCAGACCCGCGCGCGGGTGTCGTTCGCGCACGAGATCGATACGCTCGACGCCGCGTTCGCCGATTCGCTGCAGTGGCAGATCTACCGCCAGGACAGCGAGACCACCCAGCGCACCACCGAGGAGCGCGTGACCCTGATCGGCGGCCGCCCGACCAGCCCGACCCGACGCGAGCGCGAGTTCAACTTCGACCAGCGCACCGTCGGCGCCGAGGCCACCTTGCACAAGGACTTCGCCACCGATGCGGTCGCGCACACGCTGACCTACGGGTTCGAGTACAGCCGCACCGACACCCGCCAGAAGCGCGACGGCCAGGCCACCAACCTGACCACCGGCGTGGTCACCAAGACGATCTCGCCGGACGTGTTTCCGGTGCGCGATTTCCCGGTCAGCGAAACCACGGTCGCGGCCTTGTTCATGCAGGACGAGATCCGTTTCGCCGACGGCGCGTTCCGCCTGGTGCCGGCGCTGCGCGTGGACCGTTACGAACTCAAGCCCGAACTGGATCCGATCTTCCTCGGCGACAACCCGGGCGTGGCGGTGAGCCGGCTCAGGGAAACCGCGGTGTCGCCGAAGCTGGGCGCGGTCTGGCATTTCGCCGAAGACTGGTCGCTGTTCGGCGGCTACCAGCACGGCTTCCGCGCGCCGCCCTACAACGACGTCAACCTGGGCTTCACCAATCTGCAGTTCGGCTACACCGCCATCCCCAATCCCGATCTCAAGCCCGAGACCAGCAACGGCGTCGAACTGGGCCTGCGCTATTCGGGCGAGGCGGTCTATGTCGAGGCCTCGGCCTACTACAACCGCTACGACGACTTCATCGAATCGCAGCGCTACATCGGCAACAACGCCCAGGGCCTGATGGTGTTCCAGTCGCAGAACGTGGCCGAAGCCGAGATCCGCGGCGTCGAGCTGCGCGGCGGCGTCGAGTTCGGCGCATTCTCGCCCGCGCTGGCCG
This sequence comes from Lysobacter sp. Root604, assembly GCF_001427505.1. NCBI lineage: Bacteria > Pseudomonadati > Pseudomonadota > Gammaproteobacteria > Lysobacterales > Lysobacteraceae > Lysobacter > Lysobacter sp. Root604. Next base: position 1,512,847 of record NZ_LMGS01000009.1, read on the forward strand.
GCTGGTCGCTGCGCGGCGCCGCGGCCTGGTCCAAGGGCGAGGACCGCGGCACCGGCGCGGCGCTGTCGTCGATCGATCCGCTGCGCGGCTCGCTGGGCCTGGCCTACGACCGCGACGATTGGGGCGTCGAACTCGCCGGGCGTTTCGCGCGCCGCAAGAGCGACCTGCCGCAGGCCGGCCTGTTCGCCGCACCCGGCTACGGCGTACTCGACCTGCTCGCGCACTTCAGCTTCGCGCCGGGCGCCCAGGTCAACGTCGGCGTGTTCAATCTGGGCGACAAGAAGTACTGGGACGGCGGCGATCTGCCCAGCACCTTGGCCTCGACCAGCGCCACCATCGACCGTTACAGCGCCTCCGGCCGCAACCTGGGCGTGAGCCTGGCGGTGAACTGGTAAGCGCATGCGCGCCGCGCGATCGCCAACGGCGGGGAGCACGGACGCGGGCGAATTGCCCGCGCCCGAGCGGCTGGCCGCGGTCGCGACGGTGCTATGCCTGTACCCGCGCCGTCACCGCGACGTGCTGGCCGGCTGGCTGGCCAGCGTGAGTGCGCAGCGCCGCATCGGCGAAGGTGTTGGGGCGGCAGGCGAAGCCATCGTGTTCCGCGATGCGCGCGGACGCGCGTGCTGGCGCCTGCACCTGCTGCCCGACAGCGATTTCCTGGCCTGGGATCTGGCGGTCGTCGGTTTGCCCGCGGCCGAGGCCCAGCGCAGTCGGGGCCGCCTTGCGCGCGCCCTGCGAGGCTGGCTCGGCGGCGGCTGGAACGCGCAGGCCCTGCGCCTGCAATTGGCCAGCGACCCCGCCGGTCGGCGCATCCTGGTCGCCGACGCCAGCGAACCTTCGGCGCTGGGTCTGGAACACGCACGCCGCATCGCCGCCGCGGAAGGCGCGACGCTGCGGACCGGGCCGGACACCTGCTGCTGCATGGCGCGTCGCGCCGCATCCGACCTCTCCAACGCGCCTGCGCCCGCGTCGCGGTGAGCGACGGCGCTTTTTCTCTTTCTTTCCATCCCTGCCCTCAAGCGAGAACCCATCCATGAAGCTCCGACCGCTAGCCGCCTGCCTGGCGCTTTCCTGCGCGGCAACGCCAGCCTTCGCCGCGGCGCCCGCCGCGGCCGATACCGCGCGCGACCGCGCCTCGATCCTGGCCATGCAGGGCGAGTACATCGTCGATTTCGCCTTCGACGAAACCGTGCTGCTGCGGCCCGGTTACGAGCGCGCGCCGGCCATGCGCAGCGGCGGCAACGAGACCGTGATCGTGGTCGAGGACAGCCCGACCCGGATCGTCCTGCAGCACATCCTGGTCGACGGCAAGAGCGGCCATGTCACCAAGCATTGGCGTCAGGACTGGACCTTCGAGGCGCCGACCCGATTCGAGTTCAGCGCCGACCAGACCTGGCAGGTGCGCGCGATTCCGGCCGAGCTCAATCGCGGCGCCTGGACCCAATGCGTGTTCGAGGTCAGCGATGCGCCGCGCTACTGCGGTACCGGCCGCTGGGAGTACCGCAATGGCATCGCCACCTGGACCAGCGACCTGAGCTGGCGGCCTTTGCCGCGCCGCGAGTACACCAAGCGCAGCGACTACAACGCGGTGTCGGCGATCAACCGCCACACCCTCACGCCGGGCGGCTGGACCCACGAGCAGTTCAACACCAAGGTGTTGCGCAAACCCGACGGCAGCCAGGTCGAGTTGGCGCGCGAGTTCGGTTTCAACGATTACCAGAAGACCAAGGACGTGGACTTCAAACCGGCCTACCGTTACTGGGACGCGACCCGTGGCTATTGGGCCAAGGTGCGCCAGCGTTGGGACGGCTTTCTGGGCCAGGCGCCGGGCGTGCATCTGAAGACCAAGATCGACGGCATGGCGATGATCATTCCGCTGTTCGAACAGGCCGGCAGCCTGGAGCAGGGCAAAGCGGTCGCCGACGAGGAGATCGATGCGGTGTTCGCCAAATGGGTGGAGGCGGCGCCGCGGGAATAGCGCTGAGGTCGCTGCGCGCTCGAGCGGTGCGCGGGTTTGAATCGGTTTGCCGGGATCCGGCTGGCGATGCGAGGTCTGCGCTGGATGCCATGAACGAACGGCGTCCCGAGGGACGCCGTTCGCGTAAGCGAGATCGACTCAGACCAAAACCGGCGGCGTCGGGGGCGGCGGCGGAACCGGGGGCGGCGGCGGAGGAGGCGGCGGTGGTGCCGGTGCGGCGACCGAGGGTGCCGCTATCGGCGGAGCGGGCGGCGCGGGAGGTGCAGGCGGTTTCACCGGCGGCGCGGGCGGTGCGGGCGGTGCCGGCGGCGCCGGCAGCAACAGGCGCACCGTACGCGGCACCTTGATCCGCGTGCTGGCTTCCTTGCGGTCGCGCAGATAGGCGACCGATACCTCGCTGCCGTCCGGACGCGCGCGCAAGGCCTCCATCGCATCGCGCGGCGTACTCACCGCCACCCCTTCGATGCTGCGGATCACGTCGCCCGGCTCCAGGCCGGCCAGATCGGCGCCGGCGCTGAGCACCAGCACGCCGCGATCGGCGCCGAAGTAGCGGCCCAGGCCGCGATCGACCGAGGCCAGGTTGAGGCCGTTCCAGCGGAAGGCTTCGATCAGCGCCGGGGTCGGGCAGTCCTCGCCCTTCTTGCAGGTCGCGATCGGGCCCAGGCGCGCGATCTCCTCGCGCACGCGTTGCTTGATCGCCGGCACCTGCTGCATGTCGTAGGCGAAGTTCTTGGCGTTCTCGGGGTCGAAGGCGAAGCGGCGCATGACCACGTCGCCGTCGGGCGTGAGCATGCCGCCGTCGTCGCTGTCGAACACCAGCACATGCTCGCCCAGCCGCGGGGTGACCTGGACCGTGCTCTTGCGGCCGTCGCGCTCGTAGTCGATCGCGACCGGCACTTTCACGTCCAGCGCATCCAGGGCCGAGCGGGTCGCGGCCAGGCGGGTTTCGCCGTCGCTGCCGCGCAAGGCGGTGCCGTTGACGCTGACGATGCGGTCGCCGCTGCGCAGGCCGGCCTTGGCCGCCGCGCTGTCGGGGGTGACCGCGACGATGCGCGCGCCGGCGCTGGGATCGGCGTTCAGGACCACGCCCAGCAGCGGCCGGCGTTCGGTCTGGCGGATCACCACCTGGCGTTGCGCGTCGAGCGCGGACAGACGCGCCAGGCCGGCGCTTTCGCGCGCGAGTTCGGCCTGGCCGCGCGCGCTTTCGCCGCGCGCGCGCGCCAGTTCGGCGACCCGGCGCTGAGCCTGGCGCAACTCGTCCATGGCGGCCTTGAGTTCGGCGTCGGTCTTGGCGTCGCTCTTGCTGGCGACCATGGTGCGCGTGCGCACCTGGGCGTCCTGGGCGATCGCCACCGAGGCGACGGTCGCGGCGATCGCGAACGCGAGCGCGGTGATGCGGAGGCGGCGGGATGTCATACGGACCTCTGGATGAAGTGGACGAGACGTAGGGATCAGTCGACGCGCACCAGCGCGCCGTCGTAGCGCTCGCCGTGCACGGCGAGCCAGCGTTGGGTGCTCTCGACACCGGCCAGGTCGCGCAGCGTCTGCACGCGTTGCTCCCACAGCGAGGCGCGTTGCGCGAGCGGTAGCGCGTCCTGGCGCAGGGCGGCATCGATCACGCCGATCTGGCTGTCGAGATCGGCGCTCATCAAGGTCGCGCCCGCGTTGCCGACGCGTTCGTCGCGCGCCAGCGCCACCAGCGCTTCCAGTTGCGCCGACTCGGACTGCCAGCGCGCGATCGCGGTGATGTCGGCGCTGTCCACAGCGATCGCGGCGTCGGCGTCGGCCGGGGTGTCGGTCGCGGCGAGCGCGGGCGCAGGCGCGCCGTCGCGGCGCACGGCCTTGCCCCGCGGCCGGTGGGCGGAGGCGAGCTTGCGTGGCGGCGTGGCCTCGCTGCGGATCGCGTCGGCACTCGCGACGGCGGTGGCCGGTGCGGTCGTGGCGGCGGGCGGGTCGCGCCGTTCGGGTGCGGTCAATGCGGGCGCATCGGTGCGCGGCGCGCCAGCCGCGGATGCGGCGGGCGCGGTCGTGGCGGCGGTGCGCGCGGCGTCCTGCGCCGGCCGCTCGCCATCGCCCATGCGCGCGATCGGCAGCGCGACGACCAGACCGAACAACGCGGCCGCCACGGCCCATTGCGGCCAGCGCCGGCGGCGCGCGAGGCGCGGGTCGCGCGGTGCGCTTGCGGTGCCGCGCGCGTCGAGGGCCGCGGACAGGCGCGACCAGCCGTCCGCGGGCGGCGTCTCGGCCGGCAGCGCGGCGAACGCGCCGGCCCAGTCCTGCGGCGGGGGCGGGCCGTGACGGGAACTGGCGTCAGGCATGGGAGGCCTCCTTAGTGGGTTCCAGCAATTCGCGCAGGCGGCGTCCGCCGCGCGCGAGCTGGGATTTGGAGAAGCTGGGCGTGCGCTGCATCAGCGCCGCGATCTCGTCGTGGGTATAGCCCTCGGCGTGGTACAGCCAGAGCACGCTGCGGGTGGCGGCCGGCAGCTGCGCCAGAGCGCGTCCCAACGCCGCGGCGTCGGCGGCGGCCGGCGGCGGTGGCGCATGCTCGTCGGCGAGGCGGTCGTCCTCCAACACCAGCGCATGTTCGTGCCGGCGTTGGCTGCGCAGGCGCATCAACGCTTCGTTGATCGCGATCTGGCGCAACCAGCCCCAGAACGGGCTGTCGCCGCCGCCGCCCTGGCCACGGAAGTCCTGGATCCGGCCCAGCACCTTGAGCATGGTGTCCTGCAGCACTTCCGAAGCCTCCTCGCGATCGCCGCCACTGCCGCCCAGGATCCGCAGCGCCAGGGTGTAGACCGGGCGCTCGAACCAGCGGTAGATCTGCTCGAACGCGGCCCGCTCGCCGGCGCGCGCACGGGCGAGCAGGGCATCGGGCACATCGATCGCGAAGCTGGACGTGGCGGGCATGGGTCGGGCTGTCATTACCGGACTGGATGCGGCCGGGCGGCAAACCGTCGCAGCCGCTGGCGGACGCCTATACTCCGCCTATCTATAAGGAGGGGACACCATGGGACCGATTCTGATCGTCGTGCTGCTGGTAGCCGGCGTGATCATCCTGTTCAAGACCGTGCGCATGGTGCCGCAGGGCTACGAATGGACCGTCGAGCGCTTCGGCAAGTACACCCACACCATGACCCCGGGGCTGCATTTCCTGATCCCCGTGGTCTACGGCGTCGGCCGCAAGATCAACATGATGGAGCAGGTCCTGGATGTGCCGTCGCAGGACGTCATCACCAAGGACAACGCCGTGGTCAAGGTCGACGGCGTCGTCTACTTCCAGGTGCTGGACGCGGCCAAGGCCGCGTATGAGGTCGCCCAGCTCGAGGTCGCGACCCTGAACCTGGTCATGACCAACATCCGTACCTCGATCGGTTCGATGGACCTGGACGAATCGCTGTCGCGCCGCGACGAGATCAACGCCAAGGTACTGGTGGCGGTGGATCAGGCCACCCATCCCTGGGGCCTGAAGGTCAACCGCATCGAGCTCAAGGACATCCAGCCGCCGCGCGACCTGGTCGATTCGATGGCGCGTCAGATGAAGGCCGAGCGCGAGAAGCGCGCCAACATCCTGGAGGCCGAAGGCCATCGCCAGTCCGAGATCCTGCGCGCCGAAGGCGACAAGCAGGCCGCGATCCTGGAGGCCGAGGGCAAGCGCGAGGCCGCCTATCGCGAGGCCGAGGCGCGCGAGCGTCTGGCCGAGGCCGAGGCCAAGGCGACCGAGATGGTGTCCAACGCGATCGCCCAGGGCAACGTGCAGGCGATCAACTACTTCGTGGCGCAGAAGTACATCGAGGCCTTCAAGTCGCTGGCCGAGGCGCCGAACGCGAAGTTCGTGATGATGCCGATGGAGTCGGCCGGCGTGATCGGTTCGCTGGGCGGTATCGCCGAGCTGGCCAAGGAAGCGCTGGAGCGCCAGGGCGGACGCGCCGCCGTGCCGCCGGTGCCGACGCGCACGGGAGGCTGAGCGATGCGTCTGGACTGGCAGATCGTGACCTGGGCCGCGGTGGCCCTGCTGTTGTTCGCGGCCGAAGCGCTGGCGCCGGGAGCGTTCATGCTCTGGCTGGGCTTCGCGGCGGCTGCGGTGTTCGTGGGCGTGCTGGTGTTTCCCGGCATGCCGGTGTTGGCGCAAGTCGCGGCCTTCGTGGTGTTGAGCTTCCTGTCGATCCAGATCTACCGCGTCTGGTTCCGCGGCCGCGAGCGCAGCAGCGACCAGCCGGCGCTGAACCGTCGCGGCGAGCAACTGGTCGGGCGCGTGGTCGCGCTGGACCGCGCCATCGTGCAGGGCCGCGGCCGGGTCCAGATCGCCGACGCGTACTGGGAAGTGATCGGTCCCGAACTCCCGACCGGCGCCAACGTGCGCGTGGTCGCCAGCGAGGGCATGAGCCTGCGGGTCGAGGCGGTCGAATAGTGCGGCTCCGCGAGCGTGCGCGGAAGGGGATGCGATGAAGCGGCGTGAAGCCCAATGGATCGGCAGTGGCCTGGTCGCGCTCGCGGCCTGGGCCCTGGCTTGCCCGGCCTGGGCCGGTCCGCCGGTGGCGGCGACCGCGCAGGCGCCCGCTGCGGCGCCGGCGCCGAGCTGGATCGGCCGGGTGGTGCCGCCGTACCCGGACGGGCTGAAATCCAACACCGGCAGCTGCGTCGGCTCGGGCAGCGCGCCCGAGCAGATCTGCGCGCGTTCGATCGGCACCCTGGACGACGCCGAGGACCGTTCGCTGAAGTTCTACGCCGGCGAGTTCGCCGGCCGCGAAGGCAACGAGCCGCGCTGGAAGATCACCGACGTGGTGCCCTATCCCAAGCTCAAGCGCGGCGAGTACGTCTCGGTCGCGACCTGCCAGCGCGACGGCGTCGACGATCCGGGCCTGATCGCGATCGTCGATACCGCGGTGCCCGACGCCGCCGCGCAGGAAATGTTCGAAGCGCGGCGCTGGGCGCTGCGCCTGGATCGCGACACCGGCAAGTTCGTCGAAGTGCCGCCAGCCAGCGTGCGCTGCTACAACGAAGGCTTCGGCGCCGAGTAGGGCGCCCGTCGCCCAGCCTGCTTCCTGCAGCCTGCTTCCTGTGGGAGCGGCGTGAGCCGCGATCGGATTCCACCTGCGACGACAACCGCAACGCGCATCGCGACTTGCGTTCGCATCGCTGGCGCTGACGTAGGCCCGCATCCATGCGCCGGCGTACCGTCGCCCAGGGCGCATCGCAGCGGTTCTCCATGGGATAATCCTGGGCTCCCCACCGTCCAGGCCCCGCCGCTCATGACCCAGAAGACCATCCTCAACGACGCCCACCGCGCACTCGGCGCCAAGATGGTCGACTTCGGCGGCTGGGACATGCCGATCAGCTACGGCTCGCAGATCGAGGAGCACCATCAGGTCCGCCGCGACGCCGGCATGTTCGACGTCAGCCACATGACCGTGGTCGATCTGCGCGGCGCGCGCACCCGCGATTTCCTGCGCCACCTGGTCGCCAACTCGGTCGACAAGCTGCAAAAGTCCGGCAAGGCGCTCTACACCTGCATGCTCAATCCGCAGGGCGGCGTGATCGACGATCTGATCGTGTACTTCCTGGCCGAGGACTTCTTCCGTCTGGTGGTCAACGCCGCCACCCGCGAGAAGGACCTGGCTTGGATCGGCGAGCAGGCGCGCGCTTTCGACGTGCAGGTCACCGAGCGCCCGGACTACGGGATGATCGCGGTGCAGGGCCCGAACGCGCGCGACAAGGTGATCGGCCTGCTGCGCGAGGAGGACCGCGCGCGCATCGGCAAGCTCGGCAAGTTCGTCGCCGGCGAGGCCCAGACCCTGGACGGCACCGCGCTGTTCGTCGCGCGCACCGGCTACACCGGCGAAGACGGTTTCGAAGTGGTGGTGCCGGAAACCGCCGCGGTGGCGTTGTGGAACGCGCTGCTGGAGGCCGGCGTCAAGGCCGCCGGCCTGGGCGCGCGCGACACCCTGCGCCTGGAAGCGGGCATGAATCTGTACGGCCAGGACATGGACGACGGCGTGTCGCCCTACGAGGCTGCGCTGGCTTGGACGGTGGCGCTGGACGGGAGCGCTGATGGAACGCCGCGCGACTTCATCGGCCGCGCCGCGCTGGAGCAGCAGAAGGCCGCCGGCGCCCCGCGCCAGATGATCGGCCTGGTGATGGACGAGAAGGGCGTGCTGCGCCACGGCCAGAAGGTGCTGACCGCCAACGGCGACGGCGAAATCCTGTCGGGCACTTTCTCGCCCACGCTGAACAAATCGATCGCGTTCGCGCGCGTGCCGGCCGGCGAGCCGGGCCAGGTGCGCGTGGACATCCGCGGCAAGGAAGTGCCGGTGCGCGTGGTCAAGTTCCCGTTCGTGCGCGACGGCCAGCCCCAGGACGGCGTGTTGGGCTGAGCACGGGCATGGCCGCGCGCGTCGACTACTACTTCAGTCTGATCTCGCCCTACGCCTACCTGGGCCACGCCGCGTTCCTGGACGCGGCGCGCGAGGCCGGCGCCGAGGTGGTCTATCGGCCGGCGCGGATCTTCGAGCTGTTCAAGGCCAACGGCGGGCTGCCCCTGGGCCAGCGCGCGCCCGCGCGTCAGCGTTACCGTCTGATCGAGCTTCAGCGTTGGCGCGAACGCCGCGGCCTGCCGCTGAACCTGGCGCCCAAGCACTTCCCGCTGGATCCCGGCCTGGCCGACCGCTGCGCGATCGCGCTGGTCGCCGCCGGTGCCGACCCGGCCGCGTACATGGACGCCGCGTTCCGCGCGCTGTGGGCGCACGAGGCCGACATCGCCGCCCCGGCGGTGCTGGCGGAATTGCTAGCCCGTCACGGTTTCGACGCCTCGTCGGTGCTCGCCGCCGCCGACGGCGCCGATAGCGTCGCCGCCTACCAGCGCAACACCGACGACGCGATCGCCGCCGACCTGCCCGGTCTGCCCGGCTACGTCCTCGACGGCGAGCCGTTCTGGGGCCAGGATCGCGTCGACGATCTGCGTCAGGCCCTGCTCAGCGGCCGCGCGCCATTCCGGGTAGCGTGACCTCCGTGTCCGCACCCTCTCGCATGTTGCGTCAGCGCCGCTAAACTAGGCGCAATTCCCCAGCCGCCCCCGCAGAGTTCGAGGCCAGCCATGAGTGAAATCCCCGGCGATCTGAAGTTCATGAAATCCCACGAGTGGGCCCGCGTCGAAGGCGACGGCAAGGTCACGGTCGGTATCTCCGACCATGCCCAAGGCCTGCTCGGCGACCTGGTCTACGTCGAGCTGCCGAACATCGGCGACCGCGTCGAGGCCGGCACCGCCTGCGCCGTCGTCGAGTCGGTGAAGGCCGCCTCCGACGTCTACGCGCCGATCAGCGGCACCGTCACCGCCGTCAACGCCGCCCTGGCCGACAAGCCGGAGACGATCAACGAAGACGCCTACGGCGAAGGCTGGATCTTCACCGTCGAGGTCGAGGAGCCCGATCAGCTCAACGAGTTGCTGGCGCCGGACGACTACGCCGAGCTGCTCGAAGACGACGATCACTGAGTAAGCCCGCGTCGCCGGACCTTCGCGGTCCGCGCCCCGGGTATGGCCGGACCGCCACGCGGATCCGGCCCACGCAACGGCCGCCTAGTGCGGCCGTTCGCGTTTCCGCAGCCGCGCGCCGTGCGCCAGACACCCCTCGCGCCCTTCGAGGACGCGTCCGCCACGCGACCGGCCACAGGACCTGCGCGCGCTCCGAAGCCTGCTACGCGCCGACCGCGGACGAACGGCGGGGACGCCTTCGCCGCGCCGATCGAGGCTTGCGCGCGCGATCGGAGCGTCGGCGGCGTGGGCGTCGGCGGGCGGGGACGACGCGATCGTGGCGGCCATCGCGCGCTCCGCGCTCCGACGTTCGCGCCGGCGCAAGAGCGCCTTCGCCGGCGCCGTCGCGAGACGCGACACCGGTTGCGCGGCGCATTCGCGGGCGGTCGCCGACGCGCGCGGCGACCGGCGCGATCGTCGCGGCGAGCCGCTTCACCCGCTCCTCACGCACTCAACGCGCTCGCGTCGGCTTGGCGGCCGCGTGTCCGCGCGCGGCCATCGAAGCCGGTCCGACGCGCCGATGCGGCGCCGTCGAGCGTCCGAGTCGGTCGCGCGCGGGGCGGTTGGGGCGCGTCGGCGTCGTTGCGATCCGCTCGCGCGCCCGCCGAGTCGGCGGACGCGGCTGGCGTCGCGCCCGCGCGACGATCCGGCGTTCCGTCGAAAACCCCTTGTTTTCAGCGTTCGCGTGCGTGCGTCGCGAGCTTCTCGAACGGCCGCGGGCGAGGTGCGCGCCGGCACGCGCGCCGGCGATCGGCGCCGCGCGCGTCCGCCGTCGGCGAGTTCGCGCGAACGCGTCGACGCCGCCGCTCGCGCCGCCGCGGCGGTCGCGGTCGGCGTCCGCGGCGACGGAAAAAGTTCGCGCACTTTCGCGCAAATCGGCTTGTGCGGCGCGAAACGCGGCGCCTTTCGGCGGCGCCGCCGACGGGCGCGAATGGGCGCTCGGAACGCGCTCGAACGCGCTGCGTCGCGACGCGCGCGATGCGACGCGCGCGCACGATAAAAAAATTTCGATGCGCTGGAAGCCGCGCCAAATATAGCTTTCAGCGTGTTCGAAAAAAAACGATGCGTTGTCGTGCGCGCGATCGTCGCGCATTGACGTGGTCGCCGACGACGATTTCCGGCGGGGGCGGCGGAGGCCGGCCCGGAAAAAATTTTGCCGGAGTTGTTGACAGTGCGAAAAAGCGTGATTAGGTTTCGCCCAGCAGACGTTTCCTGCGGAAGAGAGTGAGTACAACGAACGCGACAACGCGCAGCAAAAAACGAACCTCCGCCCGGACAGTCAAAACGGTGGACGCAGGATTCGTTTCCCTCGCGAAAACGCAATCGTTCTTCTCGGCCCCGTCGGCGTCGCACCCCATACGACCCGGTTCGCCCTGCGCGGATCGGGTTTTTGTTTGGCCGCCGTACGCGGCCGGACGCGTTCCCGCCCCCGGGGACCGCGTCGAAGAATCCGTACCGGCACGCTCCGCGCGTCGGCGGCTGCTCGCGGGTCCGACTCCCGCGGCTCTGGTTCAACTGGGCTTTAAAACCGGCAATACCCCTGATCAATCGCTGATCAACCACTGACGAGGAGCCATCACATGGCCACGAAGAAAGCTGCGAAGAAGAAACCCGCCGCCAAGAAGGCTGCGAAGAAGGTCGCCAAGAAGCCGGCCGCCAAGAAGGCTGCGAAGAAGGTAGCCAAGAAGCCGGCGAAGAAGGCCGCTAAGAAGGTCGCCAAGAAGCCGGCCAAGAAGGCCGCGAAGAAGGTAGCCAAGAAGCCTGCTAAGAAGGCCGCCAAGAAGGCTGCTAAGAAGGTAGCCAAGAAGCCGGCTAAGAAGGCCGCCAAGAAGGCGACCAAGAAGGCCGCTAAGAAGGTAGCCAAGAAGCCTGCTAAGAAGGCTGCTAAGAAGGCTGCTAAGAAGGCTGCCAAGAAGCCTGCCAAGAAAGCGAAGAAGGCCTCGAAGAAGTCGGCTCGCAAGCCGGCCGCGACGGCCCTGCCGGCAACCCCGGCTCCGCTGATCTAATAAAGCCCCGATAGCCGTAATCCCGCTCTCTCCCCGCAGCCCAGGCGGGGGGAGAGTTTTTTATTTGGGCCCCCGAAAGTTCTGCGGGCCCGTGTCGACCGGCGGAGCAGGACAACGCCCGAGGCAGCGCCGATGAGAGACCCTGGCTCTGGCGTTCGATGGCTGCCGTAGGCGCGCGCACCGCTGCCGCCGGCCTGCCGACCGTGGATCGCGGCCTCGCCGTTCCCGCCGACCGCGCCTCGCCATCGCCTTCGCGCGCGCCAGAATCATCGACGCCCATGCGCCGTAGGGTGTGGTGAGCCGAAGGCGAACCGCACCATCGCGCCACCCCAACGCCCCGCGCCGATGCGGTTGCCACCGCATCCTACGAGCCCCGTCCGATCCGCTCGCGCGCGGCTACGTTCGCCGTAGGGTGTGGTGAGCCGAAGGCGAACCGCACCGTCGCGCCACCTCGATACCCCGCGCCGATGCGATTGCCACCGCCTCCTGCGAGCCCCGTCCGATCCGTTCGCGCGCGGCTACGTTCGCTGTAGGGTGTGGTGAGCCGAAGGCGAACCGCACCGTCGCGCCACCCCGACGCTCCGCGCCGATGCGGTTGCCACCGCATCCTACGAGCCCCGTCCGATCCGCTCGCGCGCGGCTACGTTCGCCGTAGGGTGTGGTGAGCCGCAGGCGAACCGCACCATCGCGCCACCCCGRYRCCCCGCGCCGATGCGGTTGYCACCGCATCCTACGAACGGCGCAGGGTCGTGCGGCCGACGCATCGCCCTTGGCCTCGCGCCGTCGCTGACGCGCGCGCAAACGCCGCCGCGCTTGCGCGCAGCGACTGATAGGGAAGAACGCGGCGCGCCGCTTAGCGCGGCGCGGCGGTGGCCGTGGAGGCTTCGCTGCCCGGCGGGTTGGCCGGCGGACGGCCGCTGGTGCCGGCGTCGACGTACAGGGTCGGGTCGTCGAAGTCGACGTCGAGCCAGCGCTCGGGCGACAAGCCGATCGCGCGGTCGAGGATGGTCGGCAGCAGGCCGGAGGGCAGGGCGCTCTCGCTGTTCCAGAGCACGGCGATGCCCAGGTCGCGTTCGGGCAGCAGCGCGACCAGGCCGCGATAACCCTGCACCGCGCCGCCATGGAACACGAGCTGGTGGCCGGCGTAGTCGTACACGCGCCAGCCCAGGGCGTAACCGGCCGAGCTCACGCGCGAACGGCGCCAGGCCGAGCCGCGGGTTTCGCCGGGCGTTTCGACCAGCGGCTGGTGCAAGGTCGCCAGCAGCGGCGCCGGCAGCACGTCGGGACGATGCCCGGTCTGGGCGAGCAGCCACTGCGCCATGTCGCTGGCGCTGGCGTTGACGCCCGCGGCCGGCGGCAGCTGGTAGTAGGTCGGCTTCGGCGTCACCGAGGTCCAGCCGCCGCGCGCGCGCACGTGCGGACGCGCCCAGCGCGCGCTGGCGGTGATGCCTTCCAGGCCGAGGCTGGCATCGTTCATGCCCAGGGGCTTGAACAAGCGGCGCTGCACTTCCTGACTGTAGAAATCGCCGGTAGCCGCGAACACCACGTCGCCGATCAGGCTGAAGGCGATGTTCTGGTAGCCGTAGCAGGTACCGGGCTGGCAGGACATCGGCGCGTAGGCCAACTTCTGCGTCAGCGTGCGGTAGTCGGTGTAGTTCTCGAGGTCGCGGTCGTAGGTGTTGTGGGTCAGGCCGACGCGATGGCTGAGCAGGTCGGCGACGGTGATCTGCTGCGCGGCATAGGGATCGACCAGTTGGAAGCCGGGCATGTAGTCGACCAGCTTGCTGTCCCAGCGCAGGGTGCCATCGTTGACCAGCACGCCGGCCATGGTCGCGGCCACGCCCTTGGACAGCGAGGCCAGGCGGAACACGGTGTGGGCGTCGACCGGCTCGGCCGCGCGCACGTCGGTGATGCCGTAGCCGCGCGCGCTGAGGATGCGGCCGTTGTGCACGATCGCCATGGCCAGGCCGGGCACGCGTTGGTTGGCGACCAGTTGCTGGGCCATGTATTCGAACTGTTGCACGTCGAAGCCCGAGGCCAGCGGCATGATGTTGCCGCGTCGCATGACCTGGGTCGATACCGGCTGCGGCAGACCCTGTGCGGCGTGCGCGTTGGTGGCCTGCGCATTCGTCGGCGGGTTCCAGCGCAACGAGGTCTGCGCGGCCGAACCTAGGGTGAGCGTGAGCAGTCCGGCTAGGCTAGCCACGCGCCAGAAGATGCGTCGCGACCGCGGGTTCGGCTCGTCTTTCATCGGTCGCAGCGCCTGCGTATGCTGGGGTTGCGTTCGATCATAGCGCCGATCTAAGGGGATTGGGGAACAACCATGTTCAGCATTCTGATTTTGTTGGCTTTAGTGGTGATCGTCGCAGTTTGGGTCGTAGGCATTTACAACGCCCTGGTGACGTCCCGGAACGCCTATAAAAACGCCTTCGCCCAGATCGACGTGCAGCTGCAGCGGCGCTTCGACCTGATCCCGAATCTGGTGGAGACGGTGAAGGGCTATCTGAGCCATGAACGCGAGACCCTGGAAGCGGTGATCGCGGCCCGCGGCGCGGCCGTGTCCGGCCTGGCCGCGGCCAAGGCCAACCCGGGCGATCCGGCGGCGATGGAGCAGCTGGCGGCGAGCCAGGGCCAGCTGAATGGGGCGCTGGGTCGTTTGCTCGCGGTCTCGGAGGCCTATCCGGACCTCAAGGCCAACCAGAACATGATGCAGCTCACCGAGGAGCTGACCAGCACCGAGAACAAGGTCGCGTTCGCGCGGCAGGCCTATAACGACTCGGTCATGGCCTACAACAATCGGCGCGAGATCTTCCCCTCCAGCGTGGTCGCCGGCATGTTCAATTTCGCCGCCGCCGCGCTGCTGGAGATCCCGGCCGACCGCGCCGAAATGCGCGCAGCGCCGAAGGTGCAGTTCTGACAAGCCGGGAATCGGGAAAGTGAATAGGGAATCGCCAGAGCCAATAGGGCGGTGGTCCCGCGGCGATGTCGCCGTCGCTCTTTTCGATTCCCCATTCCCGATTCCCTATTCCCGTCCGCAATGAATTTCTTCGAACACCAGGCGCAAGCCCGGCGTACGTCGACCCGGCTGGTGTTGCTGTTCGGCGTGGCCGTGCTCGGCATCGTGCTGGCGGTGGATCTGGCGGTGCTGATATTCGCCGGCGCGCATCCCGGCCTGCTGAGCCTGGCCACGCTGGGCACGATCGGCGTGATCGCGCTGGGCTCGCTGTACCGCATCTCCAGCCTGCGCGGCGGCGGCGAATCGGTCGCGCTGCAGATGGGCGGCACGGCGGTGCCCGAGGATACCCAGGATCTGAATTTGCGCCGCCTGCGCAACGTGGTCGAGGAAATCGCGATCGCGTCCGGCGTGCCGGTGCCCAAGCTGTACGTGCTTGAACACGAGGCCGCGATCAACGCCTTCGCGGCCGGCTACTCGCCGTCCGACGCGGTGGTGGCGGTGACGCGCGGCGCGCTGGACCGGCTCAATCGCGACGAGCTGCAAGGCGTGATCGCGCACGAGTTCAGCCACATCCTCAACGGCGACATGCGCCTCAACATCCGCCTGATCGGCGTGTTGTTCGGGATCCTGATGCTGGCCATCATCGGCCGCAAGATCCTCGAAGGCGGGCGCGGCGGCGGGCGCAGCAGCAAGGGCGTGGGCGCGGTCCTGGTCGCGGCGCTGGTGGCGATGCTGGTGGGCTACGTGGGCCTGTTCTTCGGCCGCATGATCAAGGCCAGCGTGAGCCGCAGCCGCGAGCGTCTGGCCGACGCCTCGGCGGTGCAGTTCACCCGCCAGACCTCGGGCCTGGCCGGCGCGCTGAAAAAGATCGGCGGCCTGCACGAGGGCGCCAAGCTCAACGACCGCGCCGACGCCGAAGAGGTCAGCCACATGCTGTTCGGCGACGGCGTGGGCTTCAGCGGTTGGTTCGCGACCCATCCGCCCTTGCTGGAACGCATCCGCGCGCTCGAACCGTCGTTCCGCGCCGATCAGCTCGAAGGGCTGACGCGTCGTTGGGCGATCGAACCGCCGCAGGGTCTGGACGAGGACCGTGCGATGGGCCTGGCCGGTCCGGCCCAGGCGCCGCCGCTGCCGCGGAGCGACAGCCAGCATGCGCTGACGCCGCCGATGGTCGCGGCCCAGGTCGCGCATCCCGGCGCCGACGACTATCGCCGCGCCGATAGCATCGTCGCCAGCCTGCCCGATGCGCTACGCGCGCTGGCGACCCAGCGCGACGCGGTGGTGCCGCTGCTGCTGGCCCTGCTGTTGGACGAGGACGCGCGGATCGCCGCGCGCCAGCATTACGAGATCGCCGCGCGCCTGGGCCCGGAGCTGGCCGATGCGGCGCGCGATCTGCGCGCGCGGTCGCTGGTCGGCCTGCATCCGATGCTGCGCCTGCCGTTGGCCTCGCTGGCGTTCCCGGTGCTGCGTTTGCGCCCGCGGCCGCAGCTGGATGCGTTCATGGACGCGGTGCAGGCGGCGGTCAACGCCGACGGCCGGGTCTCGCTGTTCGAATACTGCCTGGCGCGTTTGCTGACGGTGCAGGTGACCGAGTCGTTGGATCCGTCGCGGCATGCGCGCTTCGGGCGGCGCAAGCCGCAGGCGGTGGCGGCCGAGCTGGCGACGTTGTTGGCGGTGGTCGCGCAGAGCGGTCACGCCGATGCGACGTTGGCGCAGCGCGCGTATCTGGCCGGTCTGCAACGCATTCTGCCGCAGGAGCACCGCCCCTATGCACCTCCAGTAGATGGGGTGCTGGCCTTGGATCGGGTGTGGGAGGCCTTGGACGCGCTGGATCCCTTGGCCAAGCAGTCGCTAGTGGAGGCGGTGACCGCGGCGATCAGCCACGACAACCGCGTGGCGGTGGCGGAAGCGGAGTTGCTGCGCACGATCTGCGCGGCACTGCATTGTCCGTTGCCGCCGATGTTGGCCAAGGCCTGAAAGCGTTCGCCAGTTGCTTTTTTTGCTCGTCATCCCCGCGAAGGCGGGGATCCAGTGCCTTTAGCGTCCTCCTGCACGCAAGTCCGCCTGTGACTCCCTCCTTTGCTTTTAGCTCCCTCCTTTGGAAAAGGGTGAAGCCGTGCGGCTTACGAACCGCAGGTTCGTGCACGGGTGAACGCCGGCAGGCTATGCCTGCTGGCCGGGCGGGTTGGGGAGGATTTGCTGTTGCTTTGCTTTCGTCTTTTCTGGCCGAAGGTCAACGGCTTCCGCCTGCTGCGCATGCAGGTCACTTTCTCTTGCTCCTAGCTCCCTCCTTTGAAAAAGGAGGGTTGGGGAGGATTTGCTCTTGCTTTGCTTTCGTCTTTTCCGACCGAAGGTCAAAGGCTTCCGCCTGCTGCGCATGCGGGTCACTTTCTCTTGCTAGCCCAAGAGAAAGTAACCAAAGAGAAGGGCTGGCGTGACCAACCCTCCCCTGCGAGTCGCCGCCCTTCGGGTCTACGGTTGGTCGTGTGAGTGCGGGGCTTTTGGATTCCAATGCAACGGCAACGGCAACGGCAGCGGCAGCGGCAGCGGCAACGGCAACCGCAGCGGCAGCGGCAGCGGGGTCGTTGCACCGTGCTTCTGACCGGCCAGCGGAATCTGCTAGCGTGTGGCTCCGACTAGCGTGCGGAGGCCGCCGCTGCCTCCCTGAGCGGTTCGCTGGGGCTGTCTGTCAGTAGGAGCGAGCGCTTTCGTTGCCCGGTAGGGACGATGTTCAGCGGCTTTCAATGGAGGAAACCGCAATGAAAGGAAGGGCTGCAAAACGCGTGGGATTGGCGCTGTTCGTCGGTGCGATGCTGTTGGCCGCTCCGGTCGCGGCGGAACCGACTTATGCGTGCACCGCGGAAACGGAAGGGCATATGTTCCTGGTGCCCTACGATCATCCGGTCGATCCGGGCTACTACTACCAGTGCCGCGGCGGTGCCTGGCGTCTGGTAGGCATCTGCACGGCGAGCAACGGCTGTCCGCCCGAGCCGGATCCGAACGGGCCGATCGTCGAGATGTAAGGGCTTGTTGCGGGCTTGGGCCCGCGGTGGCCGCTTTACGGTCTTCGGTTTGGCGCGATGGCGGGCTCCGGCCCGCCATCGCGCTGTTACTGCGTACGCCCGCGAATCAAATCCGCGGCACGCTCGGCGATCATCATGGTCGGCGCGTTGGTGTTGCCGCCGATCAGGGTGGGCATCACCGAGGCGTCGACCACGCGCAGGCCTTCGACGCCGCGCACGCGCAGCTGAGGGTCGACCACCGACGCCTCATCGCTGCCCATGCGGCAGGTGCCGACCGGGTGGTAGACGGTCTCGGCCTTCTCGCGGATGAACTCGATCAGCTCGGCATCGCTGTAGTCGTTGCGCGTCGGGAAAATCGGCGCGCCGCGGTAGGCATCGAAGGCTTTCTGCGCGAACACCTCGCGCGAGAGCTTGGCGCACTCCAGCATCATCTTCAGGTCGAAACCTTCCGGGTCGGTCAGGTAACGCGCCTCGATGCGCGCCTTGTCGGACGCGCGCGCACTGACCAGCGAGATGCGGCCGCGGCTGCGCGGACGCAGGAAGCAGGCGTGCAGGGTGTAGCCATCGCCGACGAGGCGGCGGCGGCCGTGGTCGTCGAGCATGGCCGGTACGAAGTGCAATTGGATGTCGGCGCGCTCGTCCGGCGCCAGCGCCGAGCGCACGAAGGCGCCGGCCTCGGCGATGTTGCTGCTGCCGGGGCCGCTGTGGCCGCGCAGGTAGTAGTCGAAGGCGATGCGCACATCGCTGACGCGGTCGTAGGTGACGCGCTGGGTCGAGTGCTGCAGGGTGCAGATGTCGAGATGGTCCTGCAGGTTCTCGCCGACCTGGCCGAGGTCGGCGACCACGTCGATGCCGAGCTTGCGCAACTGCGCGGCCGGGCCGACGCCGGACAGCATCAGCAGCTGCGGCGAATTGATCGCGCCGCCGCTGAGCAGGACCTCGCGCGAGACCTCCTGGTGGAAGGCCTGGCCGCCGGCGGTGTAGATCACGCCGCTGGCGCGGCCTTTGTCGAAGGTGATGCGGTTGACCTGGGCGCCGGTGACGATGGTCAGGTTGTGGCGTTCGCGCGCCGGGTCCAGGTAGGCGACCGCGCTGGAGCAGCGCGCGCCGTTCTTCTGGGTGACCTGGTAGAAACCGAAGCCCTGTTGCGCGGGGCCGTTGAAGTCGCGGTTGGCGGCGTAGCCGGCCTCGCGCCCGGCCTCGATGAACACCTGCGACAGCGGGTTGGTGTAGCGCAGGTCGGACACGTACAGCGGGCCGTTGGCGCCGTGCAGGGCGTCGTCGCCACGGCTGTTGCGCTCGGAGCGGCGGAAGTAGGGCAGTACGTTCTTCCAGTCCCAGCCGCTGGCGCCCTGGGCCGACCAGTCGTCGTAGTCGCCGGACACGCCGCGGATGTAGCACATGGCGTTGATCGAGCTCGACCCACCCAGGACCTTGCCGCGCGGCCACCACAGGGTGCGGTCGTTGAGCTCGCGCTCGGGCGCGGTGTCGTAATCCCAGTTCACGCCCTTCTTGCCGACCAGCTTGGCCAGGCCCGCGGGCATGTGGATGAAGGGGTGGCGATCGCGCGGCCCGGCCTCGAGCAGCAACACCTTGGTGTCGGGGTCTTCGCTGAGACGATTGGCGAGCACGCAGCCGGCCGAGCCGGCACCGATGATGATGTAGTCGTACACGCCCACGCCCTGTCTGTGACCGGGCGACCGTAAGCCCGGCGATTAGAGCAAATGCTCCCAATCGCTCCGGTTCGCCGCGCTGGCGGGGTAAGGCGGCTTGGGCTAACGTTCCGCCAGCACGTGCCGGCCAGCGCGCACGGGAGCGAGGACATGACGCGCGACCCCCGCCAGCCGATCCCCGGCCGCCGCCGACCGCAAGGCCGCGGGCGTGACTGATCCGGTCCGCGCCGCCGCCGACCCCGCCAGCGGCGCGGCCGCGATGGCGGGCCGCTGGGGCCGTTTCCGCGCCGCCGTGGCCGAGTCGCCGCCGCTGCTGTGGTCGCTGCTGTACTTCTTCAGCCTGCTCTGCGGCTACTACGTGTTGCGCCCGGTGCGCGACGCGATGGGCGCTTCGGGCGACATCGAGACCGTGTTCCCGCCCGGCCTGATCGCCTGGGCCCTGAGCCATGGCGTGTCGTTGAAGGAGTTCACCCTGCAGGTGCTGTTCACCTGCACCTTCCTGGCGATGCTGGCGCTGCAGCCGATCTACGGCGCGCTGGTGTCGCGCTTCCCACGGCGGGTGTTCCTGCCGGTGGTGTATCTGATCTTCGTGGCCTGCCTGATCGGCTTCTACTGGGCCTTCCACCGCGAACTGCCCGGGCGCGGCGCGTTGTTCTTCGTCTGGGTCGCGGTGTTCAACCTGTTCGCGGTCACGGTGTTCTGGAGCTTCATGGCCGACGTGTTCGATCACGAGCACGCCAAGCGCGTGTACGGCTACATCGGCGCCGGCGGCACGATCGGCGCGTTGGTCGGGCCGCTGATCACCGGGCTGCTGGTCGGACGCCTGGGCGTGGCCAACCTGCTGCTGGTGTCGGCGGCGTTCCTGGGCCTGTGCCTGCTGTGCATCCTGCGCCTGCGGGTGTGGGCGATCCGGCGCGAGCAGGTCACCGGCGCGGCCAGCGGCGAAGTCGCGATGGGCGGCTCGGTGCTGGCTGGCCTGAAGCTGGTCTGGCAGCGGCCGGTGCTGCGCGCGCTGGCGCTGGTGATGTTCTTCGGCGTCGGCGTGGGCACGCTGCTGTACAACGAACAGGCCGCGATCGTGAAGCAGTTCTACCCGAACGCGCAGGCGGCGGCGCGCTACTACTCGATCATCGACGGCTTCGTGAACGGCACCACCATCCTGGTGCAGCTGCTGCTCACGCGCTTCCTGCTGCGGCGCTGGGGCGTGGCGCCGACCCTGCTGGTGCCGGCGTTCGCGATCCTGTTCGGCTACGCGCTGCTGGCGTTGTCGCCGCTGCCGTTGCTGGTGGCGATCGTGCAGGTGGCCACGCGCGCGGGCGAGTTCTCGCTGGCCAAGCCGGGCCGCGAGACGATCTACACGCGGGTCGACCGCGAGTCGCGCTACAAGGCCAAGGCGGTGATCGACACCGTGGTCTACCGCGCCGGCGACCTGACCTTCGTCTGGCTGCACAAGGCGCTGGCCGTGTTCGGCACGCGCATGGTGTTCCTGGCCGGCATCGGCGTGGCCCTGGGCATGACCTTCGGCGCATGGCGGGTGATCCGCGCCCAGCGCACGCTGCCGGTCGACGCCACCACGCCGGGGACCGACCGATGACCGACCGCCGCGACTTTCTCGTTGCCGGCCTCGCCGGCGCCAGCCTGCTGGCCTTGCCCGCATTCGCGCGTACCAAGCTGCGCCCGAAGGCGCTGAAGATCCTGGTCATGGGCGGTACCGGTTTTCTCGGCCCGCACTTCGTCGAGGCCGCGCGCAAGGCCGGGCATACGCTGACCCTGTTCAACCGCGGCAAGACCAACCCGGAGCGTTTCTCGGGCGAAGATTTTCGCGACATCGAGCAGCTGCACGGCGACCGCAAGACCGACATGAAGGCGCTGGAAGGCGAGCGCCGCTGGGACGCGGTGCTCGACACCTCGGCCTATCTGCCGGCCGACGTGACCCGCTCGACCCAACTGCTGGGATCGCGCGTGGGCCAGTACCTGCTGGTGTCGACCATCTCGGTCTACGCCAAGACCGATACCCCCAATCAGGACGAGAGCGCGCCCCTGGCGCAGCTGGCCGATCCCAAGGTGACCGAGGTGACCGGCGAGACTTACGGCGGCCTCAAGGCGCTGTGCGAGCGCGCCGCCGAAGCGCAAATGCCGGGCCGCGTGACCGTGGTGCGGCCGGGCCTGATCGTCGGCCCCGGCGACACCACCGACCGCTTCACCTATTGGCCGGCGCGCGCCGACCGCGGCGGCGAGATCCTGGCGCCGGGCAGCGCCCAGGATCCGACCCAGTTCATCGACGTGCGCGATCTGGCGG
The DNA here is from genome assembly GCF_001427505.1 of Lysobacter sp. Root604. NCBI lineage: Bacteria > Pseudomonadati > Pseudomonadota > Gammaproteobacteria > Lysobacterales > Lysobacteraceae > Lysobacter > Lysobacter sp. Root604. Next base: position 1,534,307 of record NZ_LMGS01000009.1, read on the forward strand.
CCTTTCTGCTGCGCACTCTGGAGCAGCGCAACCTCGGCATCTACAACGCCGACGCACCGGCCGGCAAGTTGAGCATGGGCGAGCTGCTGAGCACCTGCCAGCAGGTCGCGGGCCGGATGCAGGCGCCGAAATCCAGCGTGACCTGGGTGCCGGCGGCATTCCTGGAAGCGCAGAAGGTCGGGCCCTGGCAGGACATGCCGGTGTGGATTCCGGCGCAGGGCGAGTACGCCGGTTTCGGCCGCATCAGCAGCGCCAAGGCCCAGGCCGCGGGCCTGCGTTACCGGCCGCTGCCCGACACCGTGCGCGACACTCTCGCGTACTGGCGCGGCCTGCCCGCCGAACGCCGCGCCAAGCCCAAGGCCGGCCTGTCCGCCGCGCGCGAGGCCGAAGTGCTGGCGGCCTGGCACGCACAGGCCAAGTCCAAGGCGGGATGAGCGCGCCGCGCCGGCGGTGGATGTGGCGGCCGCGCTGGAGCGCGCGCATCCTCGCCCTGCTGGTGCTGAGCTTCGCGGTCTGGGGTTGCGTGATCGAGCCCGGGTCGCTGACCCAACGCGACTACGCGTTCGCGCTGCCGAACTGGCCACGCGAATGCGACGGCCTGCGCGTGGATCTGGTGTCCGACCTGCACGTGGGCTCGCCGCGCAACGGCGTGGAGCAGTTTGACCGCCTGGTCGCGCGGCTCGCGGCCAGCGATGCGCAGGCGGTGCTGATGGCCGGCGACTACGTGATCCTGAGCGTGTTCCTGGGCACCTACATCCCCGCCGAGACCGTCGCCGAGCACCTCAAGCCGCTGACCGCGCGCAAGCCGGTGTACGCCGTGTTGGGCAACCACGATTGGTGGAAGGACGGTGAGCGCGTGCGGCGCGCGCTGGAGTCGGCCGGGGTGGTGGTGCTGGAGGACCAGGCGCGGGAAGTGCGGCTGGGCCGCTGCCGCCTGTGGATGGTCGGCGTGGGCGATCTGCTGGAGGCGCCGCACGACGTCGCGCGCGCGTTTTCCGCAATCCATGACCAAGCCCCGGCCCTGGCGATCACGCACAATCCGCTGGTGTTCCGGCGCATGCCCGCGCGCGCGTCGCTGGTGGTGGCCGGGCATACCCACGGCGGCCAGATCGCGTTTCCGCTGCTGGGGCGGCCGGGTTTGTGGAAGGAGGCCGACGGCGCGTATCCGGTCGGGCATTTCGTAGAGGGCGGGCGGCAGTTGTTCGTGACACAGGGCATCGGCACCAGCATCCTGCCGATCCGCTTCGGCGTGCCGCCGGAGATTTCCAGGCTGCATCTGTGCGGGCAGGGCCGCGATCGCGACCGGGCCTGTCGTTAGTACGACGAGGAGCGCTGAGGCATGGCCGCAGGCGGACGCGCGTGGCGATGGACGATGACGTTGTGGGCGCTGGCGCTGCCTTGCGCCGCGCAGGACGCGCCGACCGCCGAGGTCTCGATCGAGGAGCGCATCGCCACCTACCGCATCTTCGGGCGCAGCGCGCTGGAGCTGGCCGGGCAGATGCGCCAATACGGCCCGCAGCATGCCTACGGCGGGCGCCGCCTGGCCGGCAGCACCGACTGGAACGTGACCTGGACCTATCAGTCGCTGCCGCGTCGCGACCGCTGCGAGCTGATCTCGGTGACGGTGGGCGCCGAGATCGTGACCACCCTGCCGGAATGGAGCGGCGCGCGCGTCGACAGCGATCTGGCGCGCGAGTGGCGGCGCTTCTACAAAAACCTGCAAGCGCACGAGGCCGGCCACGTCCAGCACGGCCGCGAAGCGGTGATCGCGGTGCGCGATGCGATGCTGGCGCGGCGATCGGCGCCCGACTGCAAACTGCTGCGGCGCGCGCTGGACGATGCCGCGCGCGCGCAGCTGCGGCGCTACACCGGCCTGACCCGCCGCTACGACGCGCAGACCGAGTTCGGCCTGCGCCAGGGCGTGCAGCTGCGGCCTTGAGCGCGCGGCCGGTTCCGGCCCTAGACTAGGCCGGATATAACCTCGCCGGAGTCGCCATGTCCTTGCTCGCCGTCTCGCTGATCCTGCTGGTCGCCGCGCTGCACGCCGGCTTCCTGGTCCTGGAGATGTTCCTGTGGACCCAGCCCGCCGGCTTGAAGGTGTTCCGCCAGTCGCGCGAGAAGGCCGAGCAATCCAAGGTGCTCGCGGCCAATCAGGGCTTGTACAACGGCTTCCTCGCCGCCGGCCTGATCTGGGCCGCGGCCGGCGGCCGCCGCGACGTGGCGCTGTTCTTCCTGGGCTGCGTGGTGGTGGCCGGCGTCTACGGCGCGGCCACGGTCAACCGCCGCATCTTCTTCGTGCAGGCGGTGCCGGCGCTGGCCGCGATCGCGGCGCTGTATCTGGCGGGTTGATCGGGTCCGTCGAGCGATGCGGCAGGCGATGGGCGGCTGGCGATAGGCGGCAGGTGCGGCGCTTCGCGCGCCGGGTCGGCCCGCGATGTCTTATTCCACCGCCCTGAGAATGCTCCGCTTCGTCATTCCCGCGAAAGCGGGAATCCAGCGACTTCAGCGGGCGTGGTTCGACACGTTGCGCACTCGCCCAAGTCGCTGGATGTTCGGTTCAGCCGAAGCAGAGCGGAGCCCGCCTTGGCGGGAATGACGTGCAAAAGGGCGATGGTTCGGCCTGCGAACGCGTCAACCCAGCAACGGCATCGCGAACACCGCCGCGCCCAGCACGAACAGCGCGGTCAGCGCATGCACCAGCGGCCGGTTGATGCGCAGGAACACGAACTGCTCGATCGTGCGTCCGACCCAGAACAAGGACATGCCGGCCAGCACGGCATGCCCTAGCGCGCTGGTCTGCAATTCGTCGGTGTAGAAGAAGCACAGCACGGCCACGCCCAGGAATACGTAGATCAGGCGCAGGTTGAGGATCTGCAGGATCGCGCGATCGGCCACGGTCGCGGTCTTCAGCGTGTCTCGCCAGCGGAACAGTTTCCAGAACGCCAGGTGGAAGCCGGCGAAAGCCAGGCTGTGCAGGCCGCCCAGCCAGATCCAGGTATGCGCGCTCATGGCCGCACTCTAGCCGATGCCCACGGCGCGGATTGTGCCGCCATCGACCGAATGTCCGGCATCGGACGACCGGGAATCGCGCTCACTTGCGCGGCGACACCCACATCGCGATGCGGGCGCGGAACACCGCTTCGCCGGCATCGTTGTTGACCACCACGCTGACCGGCAGGTCGTAGCTGGACGCGGCTTCGACCACCGGGATATCCGGCGTGGCGATGCCGTGCATGGTGCCGGTGGCCTTCTTCAGGTACTCGACCGTCATGCCCTTGGGGATCCAGCGCATGCTCGGCGGGATCGTGGCGTCGGTCATGACCCCGGCGGTGAGTTCGGCCAGGTTGCACAGCGCGATCGCGTGCACGGTGCCGAGGTGGTTGGTGACGCGGCGGCGGTGGCGCAGGGTCGCTTCGCAGCGGCCCGGTTCCAGCGCTACGAAGCGCGGCGAGATGCTGGCGAAGTAGGGCGCCTTCAGACAGACCGCGCGCGAGAACAGCCAGCGCCCGGCGGGCATGCGTTCGAACTTGCGGTAGAGGGCGAGGACGTTGCTGCTCATGTCGGGATTTCCGCTGGGGCGCGTTCGTCGTGTCGAACGGCGACGCGCGCTGCATCGATGGGATGGGCGGCCAGGCGCATCTCGCCGCCGCATGCGAAAACGGCGGGCCCGAGGGCCCGCCGTCGCGATCATGCGTGGTGGCGTTGCACGCCGGCGCCCGCGTCAGGCCGCGGCGCGCGCGTCGTGGCCGTGGTCGTGCAGGCCGCGGTAACCGGCCGAGCGCAGCTCTTCGGCGTCGAAGTCGTCGACGCTGATCGCATCGATCGTCATCTCGCGCAGTTCTTCCAGCTGCTTGCGCTCTTCGGCGGTGATCCAGCCCTCGCGCACGCCCTCGTCGAGCTGGCTGGGGAAGTCCAGCGCTTCGATGTCGCTGTTCTTGAGCGCCTTGAGGAACTTGCGCTCCACCGGCTCGGCCAGGATCACTTTCTGCAGATAGCTGTTGATGCGGCCGGCCGGGTTGTTCGCGCAAGGCGTGGTGAACACACCCTCGGCGAGACGGTCGCGGGCATCGTTGGGCGACATCAGCAGCGCCGCGGCGCGGTGGCCCAGGCGATCGCTGGGCGCCTGCGCGCGGCGGCCCCAGGGGAAGATCAGCGCCCACAGCAGCCAACCGACCGGACGGATCGGGAAGTTGCGCAGCGCGCCGGACAGCGCCAGCTCGATCTTGTGCACGGCGTCGTGGAAGGCCCAGGCCAGCAGCGGCTGGTCGCCGACCGGACGGCCCTGGTCCTCGTAGCGCTTGAGCATGCTGCTGGCGATGTAGAGCTGGCTGAGCACGTCGCCCAGGCGCCCGGACAGCGACTCCTTGAACTTGAGCTTGCCGCCCAGCAGCAGCATCGAGGTGTCGGCCATCACCGCCAGCGTCGCCGAATAGCGGTTGAGCTTGCGGTAGTAGCGGCGGGTGTAGCTGTCGCCCGGGGCGGCGCCGATGCGCGAGCCGGTGAAGCCGTACCACCAGCTGCGCACCGCGTTGGAAATCGCGAAGCCGATGTGGCCGAACAGGTTCTTGTCGAACTCGCGCAGGGCTTCCTTCTTGTCGGGCAGCATCGCTGCCTTCATTTCCTTGAGCACCCACGGATGGCACAGGATCGCGCCCTGGCCGAAGATCATCAGCGAGCGCGTCATGATGTTGGCGCCCTCGACCGTGATCATGATCGGCAGCGCCTGCCAGTTGCGGCCGGCGTAGTTCTTCGGGCCCAGGATGATGCCCTTGCCGCCGTGGATGTCCATCACGTCCTTGGCGACTTCGCGCGCCATCTCGGTGCAGTGGTACTTGGCGATGGTGGAGGGCACGGCCGGGTTCTCGCCGCGCGCCACCGCCGCGGCGGTGGCCTGCGACAGCGCGCTGACCGCGTAGGCATGGCCGGCGATGCGCGCCAGCGCTTCCTCGACGCCTTCGAAGCGGCCGACCGAGAGGCCGAACTGCTTGCGGATGCGCGCGTAGGCGCCGGTCACGATCGCGCCCATCTTGGCGCCGCCGCTGCCGGTGGAGGGCAGGGTGATCGAGCGGCCGATCGACAGGCACTCGACCAGCATCTGCCAGCCTTTGCCGGCATAGGCTTCGCCGCCGATCAGCTGGCTGAGCGGGATGAACACTTCCTTGCCGTGGATGGGGCCGTTCTGGAAGGTGCTGTTGAGCGGGAAGTGACGGCGGCCGACTTCGACGCCGGCGGTGTCGCGCGGCAGCAGCGCCAGGGTGATGCCGATGTCGCGCTTGTCGCCGATCAGGCCGTCCGGGTCGTACATGCGGAAGGCCAGGCCGATCAGGGTCGCGACCGGCGCCAGGGTGATGTAGCGCTTGTCGAAGGTGAGCTTGACGCCAACCACGCGCGCGCCGTTCCAGTCGCCCATGGTCACGATGCCGTAGTCCGGAATCGAGGTGGCGTCGGAGCCGGCCCAGGGACCGGTCAGGCCGAAGCAGGGCACTTCGCGGCCGTCGGCCAGGCGCGGCAGGTAGTGTTCCTTCTGCTCCTGGGTGCCGTAGTGCATCAGCAGCTCGGCCGGGCCCAGCGAGTTGGGCACGCCGACGGTGGAACTGACCACGCTCGACACCGAGGCCAGCTTCTGGATCACCTTGTGGTTGGCCAGCGCGCTGAAGCCCAGGCCGCCGAACTCCTTGGGAATGTTGAGACCGAAGAACTTGTTCTTCTTGATGTAGTCCCACAGTTCCGGCTGCAGATCGGCGTAGACGTGGGTGATTTCCCAGTCGTTGGTCATCTTGCACAGCTCTTCGACCGGACCGTCGAGGAAGGCCTGTTCCTCGGCGCTCAGCTCGGGCTTGGGCTGCGACAGCAGCGCGTCCCAGTCCGGCTTGCCGGAGAACAGTTCGCCCTCGAAACCGACCGTGCCGGCTTCCAGCGCGGTGCGCTCGGTTTCCGACAGCGGCGGCAGGATCTTGGTGTAGAAGCCCAGCAGTGGCTTGGTGATCAGCGGCAGGCGGATCTGCGGGATCAGCAGCGGCACTGCGATCAGGGCCACGATCGCGGCCGCGACGATGGTCGCGATCGGATTGGCGCCGAACAGCCAGCACGCGACCAGCACGGTCGCGGTGAGGGCGGCCCAGACCGGCAGACGCAGCCGGTGGTAGGCGGCGATCGCACCAACAAGGAGGAAAGCGAGGAAGGGAATGGCGATGCTCATGGCGACGCTCCAGCGGTATTACGACGTGTTGGCTAGGCTCAGGCTAGTCGGGCGGGCGTGATGCGAGTGCCTTAGCGCGTGGGCTTGCGGGCCGCGCCGCGTTCAAACGCCAGCATCAAACGCTCAACATACGCACGAGTATGGTAAGGTTCCCCGGCCGCTGTCAACTCGCCGATGCTGCGGTGCATACTGTTCCCGTCGGTGGCGTATGGTTACACTTGTCATCCATGAGCCAGCCCGTCCAGACCAAGCAAGAACGCAACGGCCGCCTGAGCGCCGACGATTGGGCGCAGGCCGCCCTAGACCTGATCGCCGAACAGGGCGTGGCCGCGGTCGCGGTCGAACCCCTTGCGCGCAGGCTCGGCGTCACCAAAGGCAGCTTCTACTGGCATTTTCCGTCGCGCGACGCCTTGCTGGTCGCGGCGTTGGAGCGCTGGGAGAAAGTCGAGCAGGAGACCGTGTTCGGTCAGCTCGAACCGATCCCGGATCCGCGCCAGCGTTTGCGCTCGCTGTTCCACCTCGTCGCCCACGAGGTCAAGTCGCACATCATCTATTCCGAGCTGCTCAAGGCGCTGGACCATCCGGCCGTGCAGCCGGTGATCGGCCGCGTCTCCGAGCGCCGATTGGACTACCTGACCGCATCCTTCCGCCAGGCCGGACTCAGCCGCACCGACGCGCAACATCGCGCGCGACTGCTGTACGCCGCCTACGTCGGTTTCCTGCAGCTCAATCTGCAGTTGCACCAGACGCGGATGCAGCACGACGAATTCGAGGCCTATGTCGAGCACATGATGGCCACGCTCATCCCTAACTCTTAAACAGTCCCCCGGCTGGAGGCCCTTGCCGTGAATGCCATTTCCAAAGACGTACCGACTGCGCCCGCGCTGGGGAGCGCAGGCAGCCGGTTAGCCGCATTGAACGAGTGGGTCGCGCAGGTCGCGGCCCTGACCCGTCCCGACCGCATCCAGTGGTGCGACGGCAGCGATGCGGAAAACGCCGCGCTGATCGAGGGCATGCTCGCCGACGGCACCCTGGAGCAGCTCAACGAGCAGACCCATCCGGGCAGCTATCTGCACCGCTCGCATCCGGACGACGTGGCGCGCGTGGAGCACCTGACCTTCGTGTGCACGCGCTCGCCCGAGGACGCCGGTCCGAACAATCATTGGATGGCGCCGGCCGAGGCGCACGCCAAGATGGACGCGCTGTACGCCGGCTGCATGCGCGGCCGCACCCTGTACGTGATCCCGTACTGCATGGGCCCGATCGATTCGCCGCTGTCGCGTTGCGGCGTGGAGATCACCGACAGCCCCTACGTTGTCGCCAACATGCGCATCATGACCCGCATGGGCGCGCCGGCGCTGGCGCGGATCGAGCGCGAGGGGTCGTTCGTACGCGGCCTGCATTCGATCGGCGAGCTCGATCCCGAGCGTCGTTTCATCATGCATTTCCCCGAGGAGCTGACGATCAAATCGTTCGGTTCCGGCTACGGCGGCAACGCCCTGCTCGGCAAGAAGTGCCACGCCCTGCGCATCGCCTCGCATCAGGCGCGCAGCGAAGGCTGGCTGGCCGAGCACATGCTGATCCTGGGCATCGAGAACCCGCAGGGCGAGACCCATTACGTCGCCGCCGCGTTCCCCTCGGCCTGCGGCAAGACCAATCTGGCGATGCTGATTCCGCCGCAGGGCTATCGCGACGCCGGCTGGAAGGTGTGGACGGTCGGCGACGACATCTGCTGGATGCGCCCCGGCGCCGACGGCCGCCTGTACGCGATCAATCCGGAAGCCGGTTTCTTCGGCGTCGCCCCGGGCACCTCGAGCAAGTCGAACCCGAACGCGCTGGCGACGATCCAGCACGACACCATCTTCACCAACGTCGGCGTCACCGCCGACGGCCAGCCCTGGTGGGAAGGCCTGGACAACGGCCAGACCCCGGTCACCGACTGGCGCGGCAATCCCTACGATCCGGCCAAGGGCCCGGCCGCGCATCCGAACTCGCGCTTCACCGTGTCGGCCAAGCAGTGCCCGAGCTATTCGGACAAGGCCGAGGACGCCCAGGGCGTGCCGATCTCGGCGATCGTGTTCGGCGGCCGCCGCGCCTCGCTGGTGCCGCTGGTGTTCGAAGCGCGCGACTGGACCCACGGCGTGCTGGTCGGCGCCGCGATGGGCTCGGAAACCACCGCCGCCGCGACCGGTGCGGTCGGCGTGATGCGCCGCGATCCGATGGCGATGAAGCCGTTCTGCGGCTACAACTTCGCCGATTACTTCAGCCATTGGCTGTCGTTCGGCGGCGCCCAGGCCCAGCTGCCCAAGGTTTTCCACGTCAATTGGTTCCGCAAGGGCGACGACGGCAAGTTCCTGTGGCCGGGCTTCGGCGACAACCTGCGCGTGCTGGAGTGGATGATCGGACGCGTCAAGGGCGAGGCCGGCGCGGTGGAAACGCCGATCGGCCATTTGCCGGCGCCGGGCGATCTCAATCTCGACGGCGTCAGCCTGTCCGACGAAGCGCGGGCCAAGCTGTTCGGCTTCGACCATGCCGGCTGGAGCGCCGAGTTCGACAGTATCGGCGGTTACCTGGACGAGTACGGTCCGCGTATGCCGCAGGCGCTGAAGGACGAACAGCAACGCATCGCCGCCGCACTGGCCCGCTGAGACCTGCATGTCCGTCGCAAACCCCGCCGCGATCGCGGCCAGTCGTGAACTCCTGATCGACGGCCGCCCGCTGCGGGTGTACGACGGCCTGCTGTCCAACGTCGGCGACTACGTGCGCAGCCTGGCGCGTGCGCCGTTCACGCGCACCGAGGTCGCGCGGCCGGAGACCAACGACTACAAGCACTGGGCCACCGAGGTGAAGCTCGAGGCCCTGGTGCAGCAGCCGATCTTCGACCTGACCCGGCGCGCGGTGCTGGGCTTCACCGGCACGGGCTACGGCTACAAGCCGTATCGCGCCTACACCAACGTCGCCAGCTTCGGCGACATGCTGTTCACCCACACCGACTGCCTGCCCGACCAGCGCGATCTGACCGCGTTGTGGTACCTGTGCGAGCACTGGGACCTGGAGTGGGGCGGCGAGACCATGTTCTACGACGCCGCCGACGAAGTGGCCTGCGCGCTCACGCCGCGACCGGGCCGGCTGGTGATCTTCGACGGCGCGATCAAGCACGCCGGGCGCCCGCCGAACCGGATCTGCTACGCGCCGCGCTACACCTTCGCGATCAAGTTCGAACGCGTGGCAGTGGGTCCGACGGCATGAGCCAGGACCAAGTGCAGAAGCTCTGGCGACAGGGCGAGGACCACGCGCGACAGGGCCAGGTCAACGCCGCGCTGGAAGCCTTCGAAAACCTGCTCGCGGCCGACCCCAACCACGTCCAGGCCTTGCTGCGCGCTTCGCGGCTGGCGCTGATGGTGGGGCGCTACCGGCTCGGCCACGACTATGCGATGCGCGCGCTGGCGCGGCGTCCTAGCTCGGACGAGGCGGTGCTGACCCTGGCGCGCGCGCTGCGCATGTTCAACGAGCCCGGCGCGCTGCTGGAATGCGTGGAGCATTCGCGTTGGCGCGAACGCCGCTCGGTGGAATGGCTGACCGAATTGGCGATGCTGGTCAGCACCATCGGCGACAACGCTCTGGCCCTGCAGATCCTCGACGTGGCGGCGATGCGCGATCCGCGCCACGCGCCGATGCGCTATTTCCGCGGCGTGGTGCAGATGTTCTTCGGCGAGATGGAAGAAGCCGAGCGTGAACTGGAGCTGGCGATCGCGCGCCAGCCCAATATGGCGCAGGCGCATTGGGTGCTGTCGCGCCTGCGCAAGCAGACCGCCGACGCCAACCACGTCGATCGCATGCTCACCCAGATCCGCGCCGCCAAGCCGGCCAGCGAGAGCGAGGCCTACCTGGCCTTCGCCCTGCACAACGAGCTGCACGACCTGGGCCGCTACGAAGAATCCTGGCAGGCCCTGGACCGCGGTTGCCGGATCAAGCGTCAGCTCACCCCGCACGACCGCCTCGACGCGCGGCGCATGTTCGAGGGCCTGGCCCGACTGTGCGACGCCGAGTTCGTGCGCCCGGTCACCCAGGAACCCGGCCCTTACGTGCCGGTGTTCATCCTGGGCATGCACCGCTCCGGCAGCACCCTGCTGGAGCAGTTGCTGGGCGGGCATCCGATGGTGTCCGACGGCGGCGAGACCTACGCCTTCACCACCCAGATGCGCTACGGCGCCGATTACCGCAACAAGGCCGTGCTCGACGCCGAGCTGGCGCGGCGCGCGGCCAAGGTCGACTACGCCCAGGTCGGCCAGCGCTTCCTCGAGCGCAGCGCCTGGCGCGCCAAGGACCGGCCCTACCTGACCGAGAAGCTGCCCTCGAACTTCCTCAACGTGGGCTTCATCGGCCGTTCGCTGCCGCAGGCGCGCATCCTGCACATGGTGCGCGACCCGGTCGACACCTGCTTCTCCAACCTGCGCACCATGTTCTCGGACGTGAACACCTTCTCCTACGACCAGCACGAGCTGGTGGAGTGGTTCGGCCAGTACCAGCGCCTGATGGCGCACTGGCACGAGGTCATGCCGGGCCGGATCATGGACGTGCGCTACGACGCCCTGGTGGCCGACCCCGAAGGCGTGATGCGCGAGGTCCTGGACTTCCTGGGCCTGCCTTGGGATGCCGCCGCCACCACCCTGGATCGCGCGGGCGCGGTGGCCACCGCCAGCAGCCCGCAGATGCGCGGCGGCATCATCAAGAACCGCAACTCGGCCTGGGCGCCGTACGAGGCCCAGCTGCAGCCGCTGATCCACGGACTGGGCGCGCTGGGCTGAGCCGGCCGCGCCCCGACGCGGCGGCGGCTTAAACCTTTCCGGATGGCGGGGCATCGGAATGACTATGCTGACCGCCGTGACCGAATCCCTGCCAGACGAAGCGACACCGGCCGACGACCGCGACCTGGTCGGGGCGGCGGCGCGCGGCGAGACCGCGGCCTTCGAGACCCTGTACCGCCGCCACGCCGGCCGCGTCCACGGCGTGATCGCGCGCCTGGTCGGCCACCACGGCGCACGCGCCGAGGACCTCACCCAGGAGGCCTTCGTGCGCGCCTGGCAGGCGCTGCCGGCGTTCCGGTTCGAGTCCGCTTTCAGCACCTGGTTGCACCGGCTGGCGGTCAATACCGCGCTGATGGAACTGCGCAGCCGGCGCAGCAAGCCGCAGGAGGACGGCGACGAGGACGCGTTCGAGCTGGTCGGCAGCGCCGACTCGGCCGGGCACGTGACCGCGCTGTCGATGGACCTGGAGCGCGCGGTCGCCAGCCTGCCGCCACGCGCCCGCGCGGTGCTGGTGCTGTACGACGTGGAAGGCTGGAAGCATGAGGAGATCGCCGCCGAACTCGGCATGGCGGTCGGCAGCAGCAAGGCGCAATTGCACCGCGCGCGCGGATTGCTGCGCGAACGGCTAGGAGGACAGGCATGAACACCGAACATCGAGAGCCCGCGTCGGACGGCGAACTGCCCGACGCCCTGCGTTGGCAGCTGCGCGCGCTGCGCCGCGACCAGCCGCCGGCCAACGACTTGTGGCCCGGGATCGCCGCGCGCCTGCAGCCGCAGGTGGCTGCGCCGGTGCGCACGCCGCGGCCGCGCTGGCTGGCGCCGTTCGCGGTGGCCGCGACCCTGGTGCTGGCGATCGGCTTCACCGGCGTCTGGCGCGGCGACCAGGCCGCCAACGACGCCCCGCAGGCGCGCAGCGAATCGCTGCTGCAGCGCGAGGCCGCCGGCATGACCCTGCAGTACCAGGCTGCGATGCAGGAAATGCAGCGCGCCGCGCCGGCCCCGAACGCGACCGCCCTGCAACCCGCGTTCGAGGAACTGGACCGCAACGCCGCGCTGATCCTGGACGCGCTGGCCCACGACCCCGACTCGCGCCTGCTGCTGGAGCAGCTGCGCCGCACCTACGCTCGACGCCTCGCGCTCGCCCAGCGCGTGGCCTATACCTGAAACCCGGAGGACGACCATGACCCGCGCATCCCACAAAGCAAGCCAGCTCGGACTCGCCCTCGGACTGGCCTATCTGGCCGCCGCCCCGGCGTTTGCGGCCACCCCCATCAACCAGACCCGCCCGCTGGATCCGCGCGGACGGGTCGAGATCGAGAACGTCAAAGGCCGCATCGACGTGCGCGCCTGGGACCGCCCGGAAGTGAAGATCGAAGGCAGCCTCGGCAACGGCGTCGAGAAGCTGGAGATCGAAGGCAACGGCGAGCGTCTGTCGATCAAGGTCAAATACCCCAACCGCGGCAGCGGCATGGGCTTTTTGGTCCGCGGCGACAAGAGCGAGCCCACCGACCTCAAGGTGACCCTGCCGCTGCGCGCCGACGTCGAGATCGACGGCGTCTCGGCCGACATCGACGTGACCGGCGTGGCCTCCTCGATGCTGTCGATCGACAGCGTCAGCGGCGACGTGACGGTGGCCGCGGCCCCGCGCGAGGCCAGCATCGACAGCGTCAGCGGCGACCTCACCCTGACCCTCAACAGCAGCAAGGTCAGCGCCGAGACGGTCAGCGGCGACCTGCAGCTGCGCGGCCGCCTGGACGGCGAGGTCGAGGTGGAAACGGTGTCCGGCCGGGTCGACGTGAGCGTGCGCGAATCGGCGCTGCGCCGCTTCAACGGCAACTCGGTGTCCGGCGACTTCCGCCTGAGCACCGCGCTGGCCGCCAGCGGCGAAATCGCGGTCGAGACGGTCAGCGGCGACGTCCACCTGGTGCTGCCGCGCAATCTGTCGGCGACCGTGCACGGCCAGAGCTTCAGCGGCGACCTGTCGGCGCCGGACGCACAGATCGTCAAGCCCAAGCACGGCCCAGGCTCGAACTTCGAGCACCGCTACGGCAGCGGCAGCGGCGAGATCCACATGGAGACCTTCTCCGGCGACGCGACCCTGCAGCTCGATTGAGCCGGCGCGCCCGGGCTTAACGAACGACGCCGCCGCTCAGGCGGCGTCTTTCATCGAGAACCAGCAATTGAAGGCGATGGTGATGCGCTCGTCGCGGCCGTAGAACGGCAGCACCTCGTGCGGCAGCCAGGACGGGAACAGGATCAGCTGCCCGGGCGAGAAGCGGACGTTCCAGGTGCCGTGATGGAACGGCGTCTGCAGGCGCTGGTTGCCGGGATCGACGAACTGGTTGCTGTAGAAGTGCGGGTTGTGGAAGCGCAGCACCCCCGATTCCGGGCGGTCCTCGGGCGTCTCGCCCGGGTCCACGCAGTACACCCCCGACCAGGACGCCATCGGATGGGTGTGGGTGATGGTGAAGCCGCCGTGGCGGGTGATGTGGTACCAGGTGTGGGAGAAGATCTGCAGGCGCGCCATCTCCGCGGCGTTGTAGCCGTTGAGCTCCTGAATCGCGCGGCCCAGGGTGTTCCAGCAGAACTGGCGCAGCAACTGCACGCTCGTCTCCGGCCAGGAAAACAGCACGAACTCGCTCTCGAACACGCCCTGTTGCAGCGCCAGCGACGGGTTGGGATTGGCGTAGCGCGAGCCCTGCGCCTCGCGCGCCAGCAGCAAGGCCTTGAGCTCGGCGTTGATCGCCTGGTGGTTGGGCAGGACATCCTGCGCGAACGGGACCGAGAAGGCGGGGTAGAGCTCGAAGGGCATGGTGCGGTTCCGGGATCGGAGGCCGCGCGCGCGGCCGCGTCGGGAGTGTAGCGCGACACGAGAGGGGGCGGCGCGGGGCGGGCGAGGGCCGGGCCCGCAAAAAACTACGGCCCCTTTCGGGGCCGTAGCGGGTGACGCTGGTAACGGGTCGATCAGAACTTCTGCGCGTAGCGGAAGTACACGAAACGGCCCGGGACTTCGTACTGCGGATCGAACGAGTTGGCGAAGGTGGTGACCGACACCGGCGGGTTCTTGTCGAAGATGTTGTTCACGCCGACGGTGATCTTGGCGTTCCACGGCGCGTTCCAGAAGAAGCTCGCGTCGTGGTACGTGGTCGCACCGATGTGGCGTTCTGCTGCGTTACGCTGCGTGAAGCTGTCGCCGCCGCCCACGCCGTCCCAGACGCCATTGTTGTTGGAGTCGGTCGGGATCGCGACGATGCGATCGGCGTCGGTGCAGAGGAACGCGTAGCCGTAGTCTTCCAGGGCCTGGCAGTTTTCGGTCTGCGACGAGTAGTAACGGATGTTCCAGGTCGCGCCGATGTCGCCCTTCTCCCAGCGCGTGGCCAGGTTGGAGCGGATACGCCAGGCGTTGGACTGGTTCGGGCCGTCGTATTCGCCGACCTGGTTGCCGCCTTCGTTGAAGCGCAGTTTCTGGCCGATGGCCGGCACGTCCTGCTCGTCTTCGCCGTAGATGCCGTTACCGTTCAGGTCGTCTTCCTGGCTGGCCAGGTAGGTCGTATCCCAAACGAAGCTGAAGCGGCCCCACGAGGTTTCCGGCAGACGGTAGTTGACCGTCAGGTCGTAACCTTCGACTTCCGTACCACCGATGTTGGTGGTGGTGTTGAGCAGGGTCTGGATGTTGCCGTCGGCACGACGGGTGTACAGGGCGCAGGTCGGACCAGTGCCGGAGGAGTCGAGGCACTGCTGGATGATGCCGGCGCCGCCGATGGTGGTGATCGCGTCCTCGATCTTGATGTTCCACCAGTCCAGATTGATATCCAGGCCTTCGATCCAGCTCGGGCTGTAGACCAGACCCAGGGTCTTGGTCTCGGCGCGTTCCGGCTTCAGGTTCGGATTACCGCCGACCGTGATGCGGATCTGCTGGTTGTCCTGCTGGTAGCCGCCGTTCGGCACGCCTTCGGCGACGCAGCGCGCCTGAGCGGACGGGTTCTGGTTACCGAAGTTGGCGTTGTTGCAGGGATCGCTGAGGGTCGGGAACGAGTCGGCCTGACCGGCGAACAGCTCGGAGATCGACGGAGCGCGGAAGCCCTCGGACCAGTTGCCGCGGATCATCAGGTCGTCGATCGGCTTCCAGCGGAAACCGAACTTGCTGTTCAGCGTGTCGCCGAAGTTGCTGTAGTCGGAGTAGCGGGNACCAGTTGCCGCGGATCATCAGGTCGTCGATCGGCTTCCAGCGGAAACCGAACTTGCTGTTCAGCGTGTCGCCGAAGTTGCTGTAGTCGGAGTAGCGGGTCGCGACCGAGAAGTCGAGCAGCTTGGCGAACGGCACATCCGACAGCACCGGGATCGCGAGTTCGAGGTAGGCCTCGTCCAGCGAGTAGGAACCGTTGGTGGCGGTACGGCTGTTGCCGGTGGTGTTGCCCGAGTTGATCAGCGCGTCCGGCGAGTCGTAGCCGGACTCGGTGCGGTGCTCGAGGCCGAACGAGAAGCCCAGCGGGCCGCCCGGCAGGCTGAACAGGTCGCCGCCGATGTTGGCGTAGTAGCTGTTCTGGACGTAGTTGTACTCGTCGTGCGCGGTGAACGAGACGAAGTTCATCATTTCCGGCGTGATGCTGCCGACGCCGCCGAGCAGGTTCAGCGGCACGCAGCCGTTGATGATGGCGGTGGCGGTGCCGCAACGGGCCACGCCCTGGCCGTCGCGGAACGAGGGGCCCAGCGCCTGCTGCAGGGCGATCATGTTGAACAGGCCGTAGGTGGTGTTATTGGCCTTGTTCTCGCCGCGGAAGTAACCGGCTTCCCAGTCGTAGTACTTCTCGCCGACGGTCAGCGTGCCTTCCAGGCCGGCGTTCATCGCGAACGTACGCACGTCCTGGTTGAACGAACGGCCGCCGGACTCGGTGATGCGGCGGTTGATGCGCGAGATGTCCTGGCCGAACGGGTTGTAGATGCTGTTGCGGCTGATGAAGATCTGCTGGCCCTGCGGCGTAGCGCCCGGGGCGGTGCCCAGCACCACCGGCATCGAGGCGAGCAGCTGCTCGGACTCGCGCTGGTTGTAGGTGATGGTGGTCTTGAAGCGCAGGTTGTCGGTGATGTCGACGGTGCCGGCGGCGAAGACCGAGCGGCGTTCCTGCGGGGTCAGCAGGTAGTTCTCAGGCGCGAAGTTGTAGACGTCGCCCGGAGCCACGTACGGACGCGGGGCGCTGTTGCCGCCCGCATTGTAGGTGAAGGTGCCGGGGCCGCCGTTGAAGTTGGTCTGACCGCCGGTGCAGGCGCCGTTGACGTAGCCGCCCGGACACAGAGCGAAGCGGCCGCCCGGGCTGGTGCCCGAACCGAACGCGTTGCCGGTGCCGACGATCGGCTCCTTGGAGATCTTGCGATCGCCGGCCATGACCGGCTCTTCCTTCACGTAACCGAAGCCCAGCATGGCGCTGAAGCGGTCCGAGGTCGTGCCGATGGTGAAGTCGTAGGCCTGACGGAAACCGTCGCCCTTGTCGAAGGCGCCCAGGTAGGCGTTGGCTTCGGCGCCTTCGAAGTTCTGGCGCAGGATCACGTTGACCACGCCGGCGATGNTGACGGAAACCGTCGCCCTTGTCGAAGGCGCCCAGGTAGGCGTTGGCTTCGGCGCCTTCGAAGTTCTGGCGCAGGATCACGTTGACCACGCCGGCGATGGCGTCSGARCCGTAGATCGTCGAGGCGCCGTCCTTCAGGACTTCGATGCGCTCGACCGCGGCGGTCGGGATGGTGTTGAGGTCGACTGCGCCACCGAGACCGGTGCCGCCGACCCAACGACGGCCGTTGACCAGCACCAGGGTGCGGTTGGAGCCGAGGTTGCGCAGGCTGACGCGGGTTTCGCCGTTGCCGCCGTTGTTGAACGAGCTGTTGAGCGTCGAGCCGTTGGCCGTGATGTTCTGGATCACGTCGCCGACCGAGGTCAGGCCCTGCGCGGTGATGTCTTCGCGGCTGAGCGAGAAGATCGGCTGCGANGTCGAGCCGTTGGCCGTGATGTTCTGGATCACGTCGCCGACCGAGGTCAGGCCCTGCGCGGTGATGTCTTCGCGGCTGAGCGAGAAGATCGGCTGCGAGGTCTCGATATCGGCACGCTTGATGCGCGAACCGGTCACCTCGATGCGGTCAAGGGTGGTGGCTTCTTTCTCGGTTTCCTGTGCAAAGGCGACGCCGGTGCCTGTGGCAGCGGTGGCGCCCACTGCGAGGGCGAAGGTAATCGCCTCGCGGAGCTGGGTGGTCTTCAAGGTCATCTCTCTCTCCAAGTCAGTCTTGGTGTCCCATGGGAGCCTGCCGGGTGGCGCAAAACGAGTGGCCTAAGTCGGCAAGGCTGGGCCGATACTAGCCGCCCCCCGTGAGTAATTAAAGTGTCGTTAACTGACTAGGGGCAGTCTCGAGAGTTGATGAGATGGCACACAAAAAGATACGGCCCCGTATGGGGCCGTATCGGGGTACTACCGGATTTGGAGCCGATCAGAACTTCTGCGCGTAGCGGAAGTAGACGAAACGGCCTGGGACTTCGTACTGCGGATCGAACGAGTTGGCGAAGGTGGTAGCCGACACCGGCGGGTTCTTGTCGAAGATGTTGTTCACGCCGATGGTGACCTTCGCGTTCCACGGAGCGTTCCAGAAGAAGCTCGCGTCGTGGTACGTGGTGGCACCGATATGGCGCTCGGCCGCGTTGCGCTGGGTGAAGCTGTCGCCGCCGGCCACGCCGTCCCAGACGCCGTTGGCGTTGGCGTCGGTGGGGATGGCGACGATGCGGTCCGGGTCGCTGCACAGGAAGGCGTAGCCGTAGTCTTCCAGGGCCTGGCAGTTTTCGGTCTGCGACGAGTAGTAGCGGATGTTCCAGGTCGCGCCGATGTCGCCCTTCTCCCAGCGCGTGGCCAGGTTGGAGCGGATGCGCCAGGCGTTGGACTGGCCCGGGCCGTCGTACTCGCCGACCTGGTTGCCGCCTTCGTTGAAGCGCAGCTTCTGGCCGATCACCGGCACGTCCTGCTCGTTTTCGCCGTAGATGCCGTTGCCGTTGAGATCGTCCTTCTGGCTGGCCAGGTAGGTGGTATCCCAGACGAAGCTGAACTTGCCCCAGGCGGTTTCCGGCAGACGGTAGTTGACCGTCAGGTCGTAACCCTCGACCTCGGTGCCGCCGATGTTGGTGGTGGCGTTGAGCAGGGTCTGGATGTTGCCGTCGGAACGGCGGGTATACAGGCCGCAGGTCAGGCCGGTGCCGGCGCTGTCCAAGCACTGCTGGATGATGTTGGCGCCGCCGCGGGTGGTGAGGGCGTCCTCGATCTTGATGTTCCACCAGTCCAGATTGATGTCCAGGCCTTCGATCCAGCTGGGGCTGTAGACCAGACCCAGGGTGGTGGTCTCGGCGCGCTCGGCCTTCAGGTTCGGATCGCCACCGACCGAGATGCGGATCTGCCGGTTGTCCTGCTGGTAACCGCCGTTCGGCACGCCCTCGGCGACGCAGCGCGCCCGAGCGGACGGGGTCTGATTGCCGAAGTTGGCATTGTTGCAGGGGTCGCTGAGGAGCGGGAACGAGTCGGCGATGCCGGAGAACAGCTCGGAGATCGAGGGCGCGCGGAAGCCCTGCGACCAGTTGCCGCGGACCATGAGGTCGTCGATCGGCTTCCAGCGGAAACCGAACTTGCTGTTCAGCGTGTCGC
Source organism: Lysobacter sp. Root604 (assembly GCF_001427505.1). Classification (NCBI taxonomy): domain Bacteria; kingdom Pseudomonadati; phylum Pseudomonadota; class Gammaproteobacteria; order Lysobacterales; family Lysobacteraceae; genus Lysobacter; species Lysobacter sp. Root604. The sequence continues at coordinate 1,552,981 of NZ_LMGS01000009.1, forward strand.
CGAAGTTGCTGTAGTCGGAGTAGCGGGTCGCGACCGAGAAGTCGAGCAGCTTGGCGAACGGCACATCCGACAGCACCGGGATCGCGAGTTCGAGGTAGGCCTCGTCCAGTAGGAGCCGCTGGTGGAGGCGCGGCTGTTGCCGGTGGTGTTGCCCGAGTTGATCAGCGCGTCCGGCGAGTCGTAGCCGGACTCGGAACGGTGCTCGATGCCGAACGAGAAGCCCAGCGGGCCGCCCGGCAGGTTGAACAGGTCGCCGCCGATGTTGGCGTAGTAGCTGTTCTGGAGATAGTTGTACTCGTCGTGCGCGGTGAACGAGACGAAGTTCAACATGTCCGGGGTGATGCTGCCGACGCCGCCGAGCAGGTTCAGCGGCACGCAGCCGTTGATGGTGGCGGTGGGGGTGCCGCAGCGCGCCGCGCCGCGTGCGTCGCGGAACGAGGGGCCCAGCGCCTGCTGCAGGGCGATCATGTTGAACAGGCCGTAGGTCGTGTTATTGGCCTTGTTCTCGCCGCGGAAGTAACCGGCTTCCCAGTCGAAGTACTTCTCGCCGACGGTCAGCGTGCCTTCCAGGCCGGCGTTCATCGCGAACGTGCGCACGTCCTGGTTGAACGAACGACCGCCCGACTCGGTGATGCGGCGGTTGATGCGCGAGATGTCCTGGCCGAACGGGTTGTAGATGCTGTTGCGGCTGATGAAGATCTGCTGGCCCGGCACCGTGGCGCCCGGGGCGGTGCCCAGCACGATCGGCATCGAGGCGAGCAGCTGCTCGGACTCGCGCTGGTTGTAGGTGATGGTGGTCTTGAAGCGCAGGCTATCGGTGATGTCCAGGGTGCCGGACGCGAACACCGAACGGCGTTCCTGCGGAGTCAGCAGGTAGTTCTCGGGCGCGAAGTTGTAGATGTCGCCGGGCGCCACGAACGGACGCGGGGCGCTGTTGCCGCCCGCATTGTAGGTGAAGGTGCCGGGGCCGCCGTTGAAGTTGGTCTGGCCACCGGTGCACGCGCCATTGCTGTAGCCACCGGGGCACAGGGCGAAGCGGCCGCCCGGGCTGGTGCCCGAGCCGAAGCCGGTGCCGGTGCCGATCTTCGGCTCCTTGGAAATGTAACGGTCGCCGGCCATGACCGGCTCTTCCTTGACGTAACCGAAGCCGAGCATCGCGCTGAAGCGGTCGGAGGTCGCGCCGATGGTGAAGTCGTAGGCTTGACGGAAACCGTCGCCCTTGTCGAAGGCGCCCAGGTAGGCGTTGGCTTCGGCGCCTTCGAAGTTCTGGCGCAGGATCACGTTGACCACGCCGGCGATGGCGTCCGAACCGTAGATCGTCGAGGCGCCGTCCTTCAGGACTTCGATGCGCTCGACCGCGGCGGTCGGGATGGTGTTGAGGTCGACCGCACCACCGAGACCGGTGCCGCCGACCCAACGACGGCCGTTGACCAGCACCAGGGTGCGGTTGGAGCCGAGG